>NZ_LBLS01000016.1:0-404925 GCF_001188205.1 Vibrio sp. VPAP30 | reverse complement strand
CTGAGTTGGCATGTGGGGGGCTATTTGGAACTCAAAACCGCTGCAGGGTTCAACTTACTGGCTCTGGAGGCTGGATACCATGTTGCTAACAGACTCAGAACAATTGCCGTTAAGGAGACAAGAATGACATCATTAGGATTGACTTGCGATGGTAGGAAATCAACAAAGTAGATATCACCTGACAAGAATTTATGCCCAATAAAGTTTTCGAGTGCCTTAATCATAGGGGTAAGGTTGAGCGCTACTAAAACACCAAACACACTGCCTGCGACGCTACCAAATACACCTGAAAAGACGCCTTGCCAAACGAATATCCGTTTCACTAATCCGTCTGTCGCTCCCATCGTACGTAAAATCGCTATCTCAGCAGCACGATCTTTCACCGCCATCATCAGTGTTGAGACAATATTAAAGCTTGCTACACCTATGACCAGAACCATCACTAAATACATGATAGTTCTAACTAGCTGGATATCACGGTATAAAAAACCATACTTTTGTTGCCAGCTACGCAGGTAGACATAAACTTCCAATGTATTGCCCGCTTCGCGAATTATTTGCGTGGCATTAAGCACATCCGTTACTCTTACCGCTACACCACTCACTCCTTCGTCCATCTTTGCGTAGCTTTGCGCATCTTGGAGTGGAATAAGCGCTAGGTTATGATCAATCTGCCCGTTTAAGGTCAGTAAACCAGCTACTTTGACGCGCACTCGTTTAGGTGCCTGAACTTTAGTCGTTGCGCCAGACGTTGGGATCATCAAGGTTAAAAAATCACCTTTATTTACTTTAAGTAAATCTGCAATCCCTTTACCGAGAATCACTTGTTGTTGCCCAGCATTGAAGGCTTTCCAAACAGCAGGATCAATAAACTCCCCTAAGTTAGAGACTTTACTTTCTAGGGCAGGATCAACACCTCGTACTTCAAGGGCTTTGAGTTGGGCGCCTTTTTCTGCCAGAGCTGTAAACTTCACATATGGCGCAGCTGCTTCAATTTTAGGATGTTTTTCAGCCTGTAGAACCACCTGCTCCCAGTCAAGCAGTGGGTCTCTCACACCTTCAAATTCACCATGAGAAATAACTGACAGCACTCGATTCTTGAGCTCGCGCTCAAAACCATTCATTGCCGACAAGCCAATAATGATCACCGCAACACCAACAGCAATACCGATAGTCGACGACATCGAGATAAACGAGACCATTTTGTTTCGTTGCTTAGCTCGGCTAAATCGCCCACCAATAAACAAAGACAGGGATGAAAACACTTACACCCCCTCTATATTTAATAGTAAGCCATCTTGCATGTGAAGTTGACGATCCATTTTCGCCGCTAACTCACCATCGTGGGTAACAACCAAAAAGGCAGTGTCGGACTCTCGGTTCAGCTCACGCATCAAGTCATAAATCGCCAATGCTGTCTTATGGTCTAGATTTCCCGTTGGCTCATCTGCAAGTACTAAAGCTGGGTTGTTCACCAGTGCTCTCGCAATCGCAACACGTTGACGTTCACCACCCGATAACTCTGCTGGCCGATGTTCTATCCGATGGCTCAACCCCACTTTGTCCAGCAGTGCTTTTGCTGCCGATTTTGCCTGACTAACTTTGGCTCCACCAATAAGCAGTGGCATGGCAACATTCTCAATCGCACTGAAATCCGACAATAGGTGATGAAATTGATACACAAATCCAAGGTGTTGATTTCTCAGCTTCGCTTGACGGTTTGAGCTAAGTTTTGATAGGTCTTGATCTAAGAACGTAACATGCCCTTCGCTTGCATCATCCAACGCTCCCAGGATGTGTAACAATGTGCTTTTACCTGAACCTGAAGTGCCGATAATCGACGCAAGCTCTCCCTTGTCGAGATCAAAGCTCACACCTTTAAGAACTTGAGTATCAAATGCACCCTCATGATAGGTTTTACAAACGTTATGACATTGAAGAAGACTACTCATATCTTAAAGCCTCAGCTGGTTTCACAGAAGATGCGCGGTATGAAGGGAATAACGTCGCGGCAAGGCTCAGCGCAATGGCCAATACCACAACAACAAAAATTTGCATTGGATTGATTAAAATCGGTAGCTCACCGCCGACTGAAAACAGTGCGACACCTGCGCTTTCCAACATTTGATTGAGATTACTCGCTAGTAATATGCCTAACCCACCACCAGTGAGCGCACCAATAACACCACTACTTGCACCTTGAACCATGAATATGGCTAGGATTTGCCTATCGGTCATGCCTTGCGTTTTCAATATCGCTACTTCAGATTGCTTCTCCATTACCACCATAATCAGAGCTGAAATGATATTAAATGCGGCAATACCAATGATAAGACCAAGCATCAAGCCCATCATATTCTTTTCCATTCTTACCGCTTGAAACAGCTCACCACGTTGGTCACGCCAGTCTTGCCACTGCCAACCTTCAGGTAATGGTTTATCACTTAGCTCACCAACAACAAATGGGTCGTTAAAGAATAAGCGCCACCCTGTCATGGTATCGGCTTTCAAACGCATCAACTTACCCGCATCGGCAAGGTGGGTGATCATTAACTGTGCATCGACGTCTGAACCAGTGTTGTAGATTCCAGCAATTGTAAACAACCTTTGGCTAGGAATTCGACCGAGAGGCGTAAACTGACTCGCACTTGTCACCATCAAGCGTACTTTATCACCCACCGAAACATCCATCGAACGTGCGAGTGTGTGCCCAATAAATAACTGATACTTCCCCGCTTGCAGATCTGATAATCGGCCAGCAATCAAATGGCGCTCAATGGGATCGTGCTCCGAAGGTTTAATGCCTATCAGCAGGCCTGCATTTAACTGACTTGGGCTTTGAATAACCGCTTCACTCTGGACAATTGGTTCAGGGTGGCCTGCCGTTGAAAGCTGGCTAATAAACTCTGGGGCGCGTTCAGTTCTCGCAGTTTTACCATCAGCCTGTGAAACAATAGCCTGAGGGAGAACACCGAGAATACGACCTTTAAGCTGAGCTTCAAAACCATTCATTACTGACAGCACGGTGACGAGCGACATCACACCAATGGTGATACCGGCTGTAGACATATAAGAGACGAAGCGACTAAACCTATCACCGGAACGCCCTCGCAAGTAGCGTAAGCCGATAAAGGTTGAGACTGGATGAAACATAGTAGAAACCAATGTTAGGGTTTGATGACCTAAATAATGGTGCTTACTCTACCGATTAAATGCCTTGGCGTGTAGTGTTTAATTGCCAATTAGTGGTTAAAATATGTAATAAACAAAGGGATAGCTTGATTACTTGTCAGCTATAACGATAATCAAAGTTATCAAGTAAAAGGAATCCAGCATGGCCGATCAAGAATTCTTTACCGTTAACCACACAATGACAGTCAATGTCGAAGCCTTGGCTGAGGGCGTGGGGTTCCCAAGTTTTGAAAAGTTTGAAGGAGAAATCCCAGCCCCATTCATTGTTGCTAGCGAGTTTAGCAATCTTGATTTACTCAACGATAGTGCTCGTAATGAGTTGAAAAACAGTGACTTTAAGCATGTTATCCAATTATTAGACACACAAAATTCTAAGCTCAATCTCCTGCTCACTTTTATGCTGTCACAACAAGATGACCCGGCAATGCGCCATTCAACTCACTCGTTTGGAGCAAGTCAATTTACCTATATTTCAGATCAAGCCGTGAATGTTGATGCTAAGGTCCGAGTTAAATTATTCTTGGAGCACCCTGCTGCTGCGATCTACTGCTATGGGCACATATCTCAAGCAGAAGCCACTGAAGACACACACCTAGTGACGGTGAAATACGATCTGCTGCGTGATCTCGATGAAGATCTACTTATCAAAGCAGCTCTATTTCAACAACAAAAACTCCTTCGTCAGCGCTCACTTAATCGCGACAAATAAACAGAATTATGCCAAACACATCATTACTTAATCTGGCGTGCTCCGATCGCGCCGGAGACAAAAAACAAATTGGTAACCTTCAAGGGGCAAGTTTAGCCCTAGCCATTGCAGAACTCGCCGAACAACACGGCTCACACACTCTGCTGGCCGTGCCCGATCCACAAACTGCTTTAAAGCTGCAACAAGAGCTAGAGCAGTTCACCAAACAAGAGATCTCTCTATTTCCTGACTGGGAAACATTGCCTTACGACAGTTTTTCTCCGCACCAAGAGATCATCTCGGATAGAATTTCACGCCTCTATCAGTTACCAACGCAATCTAGTGGGATCACCATCGTTCCGGTGAATACACTGTTGCAACGCCAATCACCTCGCGACTTTTTAATGCAGCATACGCTGATGGTAAAAGTCGGCGATCTTTTCTCGTTAGAAAAGCTACGGATTCAACTTGAAAAATCAGGGTATCGCCATGTCGATCAGGTATTTGGTCCTGGCGAATACGCTAGCCGAGGATCGATTTTAGATCTCTTCCCTATGGGGTCAAACGACCCTTTCCGCATTGACTTCTTTGATGATGAAATCGACACGATTCGAACCTTTGACCCAGAGAATCAACGTTCGATTGAAGATACCAAAGCAATACGCTTACTTCCGGCGCATGAATTTCCAACCTCCGAGAGTGCGATAGAAGATTTTCGGATTCGCTGGCGTCAACGCTTCGAAGCACGCCGTGAACCTGAATCAGTCTACATGCAGGTATCGAAAGGAACATGGCCTGCAGGTATTGAATACTGGCAACCGCTGTTTTTTGAACATACAGAAACGTTGTTCGATTACATTCCAGATACCACGCTATTACTCACTGTAGGCCAGATTGAACCCGCCATTGATACCTTCTTGGACGATGTCGATTATCGCTATGATCAACGTAAAGTTGACCCATTGCGTCCACTTCTTCCACCACAAGAGCTGTGGCTAAGGAAAGATGAACTGTTCAGCCAATTTAAGCTGTTGCCTCAAGTACAGTTGTTTGTAGATCCAGTCAGTGAAAAACAAGGTCGCTGCAACCCTGCCCTCTCTGCCTTGCCAGAACTTGCAGTGCAGCACCAAAACAAAGAGCCTATGGCTGCGCTGCGCCATTTCAGTGAAACTTTCCAAGGTCAGATTGTCTTTTCTGTTGAATCAGAAGGTCGCCGTGAAGCACTTTTAGAGCTGTTGCAACGTATCAAGTTAAAGCCTCAAGAGAGCGGTAACTTACAAGAAGCGCTAAACAGTGGTAACAAGTTCTGTTTGGTTCTGGGCGCTGCGGAGCATGGCTTTGTCTTTGGTGACGAACAAGTCGCACTTATCTGCGAAAGTGATTTACTAGGCGATCGCGTCATTCAGCGCCGCCGAAAAGATCGAAAAACAACCAATAGCGATGCGATTATTCGTAACCTTGCCGAGCTTCAACCTGGGCAGCCAGTCGTTCATATTGACCACGGTATTGGCCGCTATATTGGTTTGCAAACCTTAGAGGCCGGAGGATTAACAACAGAGTACGTCACACTCGAATACCAAAATGAGGCTAAGCTCTACGTTCCTGTTGCTTCACTTAATTTGATCAGTCGCTACTCTGGTGGCGCAGAGGAAGGCGCACCACTGCATAAACTGGGTGGTGAAGCGTGGGTGAAAGCTCGTAGAAAAGCGGCAGAGAAGGTACGTGATGTCGCGGCTGAACTGCTTGATGTCTACGCTAAACGCGAACTAAAACCCGGCTACAAATTTGCGCTAGATCGTGGACAATACGCCACGTTCAAAGCGGGTTTCCCATTTGAAGAAACCGATGACCAGTCAATGACGATCAATGCCGTAATGTCTGACATGTGCCAAGCTAAGGCGATGGATCGACTAGTTTGTGGTGATGTAGGCTTTGGTAAAACTGAGGTAGCAATGCGCGCTGCGTTTGTTGCCACCGACAATAGTAAGCAAGTGGCAGTCTTAGTTCCGACAACGTTACTCGCTCAACAACACTTTGAGAACTTCCGCGATCGTTTTGCTAACCTACCGATTCGTGTTGAAGTACTGTCTCGATTCAAAACCGCCAAAGAACAAAAGCAAGTCCTGCAAGATATTGAAGATGGCAAAGTCGATCTGGTCGTCGGCACTCATAAGCTACTTTCAAACGACATCAAGTTTAAAGATCTAGGTCTGCTTATTGTCGATGAGGAGCATCGATTTGGCGTACGCCAAAAAGAGAAGATGAAAGCGATGCGTGCAGATGTCGATATCTTAACGCTTACCGCGACACCAATTCCGCGCACCTTGAATATGGCAATGAGTGGCATGCGTGACCTTTCTATCATCGCCACCCCACCAGCCCGACGTCTCGCGATTAAAACCTTTGTCAGACAACAAGATGATGCCGTAGTGCGTGAAGCAGTACTGCGTGAGATCATGCGTGGTGGTCAGGTCTACTTCCTGCACAATCAAGTAGATACGATTGAAAAAGTCGCTGCTGATCTAGAGAAGCTGATCCCAGAAGCTCGAGTGACTGTCGCGCACGGTCAAATGCGCGAAAGAGAACTCGAACGAATCATGAACGATTTCTACCATCAGCGCTTCAACCTTCTGGTATGTACCACCATTATCGAAACCGGTATCGATGTACCAACAGCGAATACCATCATCATGAACAGAGCTGACAACCTAGGCTTGGCTCAGCTCCACCAGTTGCGTGGTCGAGTGGGTCGCTCCCATCACCAAGCATATGCGTACTTACTCACTCCACATCCGAAAGCGATGACTAAAGATGCAATTAAACGTCTTGACGCAATTGCATCACTCGAAGACTTAGGCGCAGGCTTTACTCTAGCCACCCACGACTTAGAGATTCGTGGCGCTGGTGAGTTACTCGGTGACGAGCAAAGTGGTCAAATACAATCGGTTGGTTTTACATTGTATATGGAGATGTTAGAGCAAGCTGTAGAAGCACTAAAAGAAGGTAAAGAGCCATCTCTAGATGAGCTATTACGCGACCAAACCGAAGTCGAGATGCGTCTGCCTGCCCTGTTACCTGACGACTACATCCCAGATATTAATACGCGACTATCGATGTATAAGCAGATTGCTAGTGTCAGTAGTGAAGACGAGTTGGGCGAGTTGAAAATTGAGTTGATTGACCGCTTTGGTTTATTGCCAGATGCGACCAAAAATTTGCTCTCTGTCGCTAAACTAAAACTGCAAGCAGCCGCACTGAAAGTGAAGAAAGTTGAAGCCCACGACAAAGGTGGCTTTATCGAATTCTATCCAGATGCTGACATTAACCCTATGTATTTGGTTAAACTATTGCAATCTCAACCACAAAAATTCGCAATGGATGGACCCACAAAGTTCAAGTTTACGATACCATTAGTAGATAGACGTAAACGCATCCAGTTTGTTAGTGACATGCTGGGTGAATTCCAGCAAAATTTATTGCCCAAAACGTAAAGCCAAAATTAGATTGGGGTGCCTTGCACCTCATTATGGAGTTGTAATGAATAAACTGATCCCGCTGCTGCTCATGCTTGTTGCGATGCCGTCTATGGCGCAGCGTCAATTCGATATCGAAGTGATCATTTTTAAACGAGCCGTTGACGCAGAGCAAACTGCCGAGTCATGGCCTGAAAAAGTAACCAAGATTGATCTTGAAAGAGCAGCCTCTTTCGGTGATGTAAGCTACCGTAATAAGAAGGGCGTCAAAATGCTGCCCGCTTCCGAATACGCACTCAATGATGAGGTCAAAAAGCTCAATCAGCACGCAGGGTTCAAGGTGCTCATGCATAAAGCTTGGCGCCAAGGAGATCAAGGCCGTTTCGGTGCACCAATCTTTCATGTTCAAGCAGGCCGCGATTACTCAGGCCAATTTAACCCTGACGGCTCTATGATTGAGGCGAATCAAAGCCAGGTTTTAGAAGGGATTACCGAAGAGAGTATTCCTAAATCCCTGTATCAACTCGACGGAAAGCTTCAAATCTACGTTGAGCACTATTTATATGCCGATGTTGAGCTTGACCTGAAAACACCAAGTGTTAAAGATGTCACTTTGGAACAACATCAACCTGAAGTGTTCAGCTCTGAACCTTCCAGCGATAGTCAGGTTGTCCAAGTAGGCTTGATGGAAGACGTGACGCCAACGGTCCATAAAGTCGAATTCTTGAAAAGCTATCGCTTTGACCAAAAACGTCGAATGCGCAGTACCGAAACTCATTTCCTCGATCATCCGTTAATGGGAGTGATCATCCAAGTACGTCGCGTTAATCAATAGTCAAGTAAGCCCTCCAGCGAGGGCTTTTGCTTATGAGTCCAGATTACCAAATCGTCACCCCGCACCTAATCCTGCGCTTAATTTCTAGTGATGAAAGCAGCGCTTTGCAGGACTGTGTCGTTCACTCTCCAAACCTTCATCGATGGATTGACTGGTGCCATAGTGAATTTTCTCTCGATGATGCCGAGCGTTTTATTCTTGCAACTCGTTTAAATTGGGTAAAGTCTGAGGCTTATGGCTTTGGTGTGTTCTGCCGTTCGAGTGATAAGCTACTGGGCATGGTCGCAATCAATGAACTCTACCACACCTTTAATATGGCAAGTATCGGATATTGGATTACAGATGAATCTCAAGGAAAAGGAATTGGTGTAAATGCTGTCAATGCTTTGATTGAGTTTTGTTTTGCTCAACTCAAGCTAACACGATTAGAGGTAGTCTGCGACCCAGACAACTTGCCTAGTCAAAAACTGATTGAGTCTTGCGGCGGTGTTTTTGAATCAAAGGCGAGGAATCGCTTTATCTTTAATGGTAAGCCTAAGACTGGCCTTGTCTATTCAGTTACTCCCGATTCACAATGAATTCCAATGATATAAAAAAGAGCGCCACTGCGCTCTTTTTTAGTTTGCTGTCTTGTTAGTGAAGCTTAAGGTTAGGTCGTAATACTCGATTGATGCGACCCATAAGGATAATCAAACCTGTCTTAAACACCCCGTGCAGAGCCATTTGATGCAGGCGGTACAAGGAGATATACACAACACGTGCAATGCGCCCTTCAACCATCATTGAGCCTTTGGTTAGGTTACCCATTAGGCTGCCTACCGTCGAGAAACGACTCAATGACACTAAGGAGCCTTTGTCCTTGTAGACGTAAGGCTTCATTTCGCGGCCATTTAGCTTAGCAACAATATTGGCAAAAGCTCGACTCGACATCTGATGCGCAGCTTGGGCACGTGGTGGAACAAATGAACCGTCCGCTTGAGTGCACTGTGCCAAATCTCCAATCACGAAGATATCGTCATCACGGGTTGTTTGTAGGGTGTCTTTTACCACTAACTGGTTGATGCGGTTGGTTTCTAGACCAGCTAAATCTTTAATAAAGTCTGGGGCTTTGATGCCCGCAGCCCACACCATGATCTGAGCTGAGATCTTGTCACCATCTTTGGTAACCAAGCCATCTTGATCTGCTTGAGTCACCATGGTAGCAGTACGCACATTAACGCCCAACTTAGTAAGCTCTTGGTGCGCTGCAGCTGAAATACGCGGTGGAAGAGCGGGAAGAATGCGTTCACCTGCTTCAACAAGGTTTACATTCAGTTTGCTGGAATCTAGGTCGCCAAAGCCATAGGTGCGTAATTCTTTCACCGCGTTGTGCAATTCGGCTGAAAGCTCTACACCGGTAGCACCTGCACCAACAATCGCGATATCTACCGTGCCATTACCGTTTTTCGCGTGTAATTTAAGAAATTCGTTGTTCATTTCGGTACGGAAACGGTGCGCTTGCTCTGGGCTATCGAGGAAAATACAGTGCTCGCGGACACCCGGAGTATTGAAATCATTAGACGTCGAGCCAATTGCCATAACGAGAATGTCGTATTCAAGCTCACGGCTAGGCATTAAAAGTTCGCCACTGTCATCTTTCAGCTCGTGCAACTTAATCACTTTGCGCTCGCGATCGATGTCTTCTAAGCTACCCATTTGAAAATCAAAATGATGGTTTTTCGCATGAGCACGATAGCTCAACGCATCGACACCCTCATCAAGAGAACCTGTCGCAACCTCGTGCAACAGCGGCTTCCATAAGTGGCTCGCTTTGCGATCAACCAAAGTGACTTTAGCGCGCCCTTTACGGCCGAGCGTACGACCTAGTTTGGTTACAAGCTCTAAACCGCCTGCACCGCCGCCTACTACGATAATTCGTGTCACAGCTACTTCCTCAAAAAATAAATAAAACTGAATCGAGTCGATACTCGCCTCGATGAAATTCTGTATTTTTGGTCTAGGGCGACTTTCCTTCGCTGACACCAGACCTAGAGGGTCAGATAATATGACACGCTTATTGGATAAATGAGCCTAATCACTCAATGCTACGATTTTGATGTAGCTCATAAATGGGCAAGTTTTTTACTCGCTCTCAATTTTTTTTGATATTTATCAAAAAATTTGTAGTGAGTTCATTATATAGGGCAAACCATCTGGTGCAACTAAAGATTGCCGTTATTTCAGCAAAATTTGTAGGGAATAGAGTCGATTGAACAATAAAAAAGCGACAGAGCTAACTCTGCCGCTTTAGGAACTAAATTTAGTGCTATGGTCGACTAACTTGCGTCTTTAAACGTCTTCATCGTCTGTAGATGCTGAGAGATCTTTTTAAACTTATGGGTTTGCACCTCATCCCAGATGATACTGTAGTACTTCTCTAGTTCAGCTGCCGTTTTGCTGTTGTCATGAACTTCATCTTGTTGAGACAAAATCACTAAGCAGCGATCTTTGTTCTTGGTTCTGAACTCTGACACACATTTAGTCGCGATATCTTCGTACTCTTCTGGTCGGTCAATACGCCCTTGCATGGTGAGTTCTGGATGCAAGTTGGGGTTAAAGATAACCTGCTTAATCCCACACAAAAAGCCCACTCGCTCTGACCAATAACCACCAAGACCAACACCACAAATGATAGGGTCTTTATCTGGCGACTGCTCGATCACTTTGTGCACTTCTTTCAACAAATGCTGCATATCATGCTTTGGATGGAGAGTACTGTAATTTATGAAACGTACATCATCGTCAATAAATTGAAGTTGAAGCACTTTTTCATGGTTGCCCGGACTGGTCGAATCAAAACCGTGTAAATAGATAATCATTGTAATTCCCTCGATCCTCGTGATTTAAATCTACCATGAAAAATAAGGTTTAAAAGCTCACTCAATGAGTTTAAGGTTGCGGAACTATCAAACAGTGATCTTAGCTGCAAATTATTTCTTTTAGTTTATGCGCCTGGGCTAAATATTGTTCATCACCCCATAACTGGTGCGCTAACAGATACCAAAGCATCGCCATCATCATTGCTCTCGGTTGCCAAGCCATGACACCTTCAACCCAATCATCGACACCTTCTATGCCTCTAAGCTGGCAATAACGATACACCGCCTCCAAAGGCTTCTCCTCTGTCACGCCAATCGACAAGGTAAGATCTAAACGCGGGTCCGCAACAGCGGCATACTCCCAATCAATGACCTTGTTGCCAACCTCCGTTTTCACCATGTTGTATCCTGCTAGATCAAAATGGCACAACGTATGACCCACATCCGCTAAGCTCGGAGCACAGCGCCACTTATTGTAGATCGAAATATAAGGCTCTACTTTGTATTGCTCATCAAGAAGCATCCAATAGTGATCCACTCGTGCTGTATAATTGAAAGGAGCGACGGGGACACGCTTAGTGTCAATGTCATGAATAGCAATCATGGTCTTAAGCAGTGAATCGAACGGCAGACCGTGGATTAACGACTCTCCCTCAATCCATGTCACTAATAACCCTTGATCATTAATATGCACGGCTTGAGGAGCAAATGCATAAGGCTCTATCGCGGTTAGTATTTGGTATTCTTGAAAACGAGAGATTGAGAAGGCTTTGGTGATATTGGTATTTGGCCGCCAAACAAATGCTTGACCGTCTGAAGCAACCACTTTCCAGCAGCGGTTAGTCAACCCCCCTGTTAGCGTTTGAGCATAATCAGGGGGAATAGAAAAGAAGTGTTCTAGTGACAATAATGACCGATCGAGTTGGCATGCTTCACTCCACGACATTCGCGCCATAGTTCACTCCTCTTGTTACATAAAGCTCAGATTATAGACCTAGGAAGCTTTTCGATTCTTGCTTGCGGATTTCTGTCTCGTCAGCCCACTCAATAAGACCCGTTTCCAGATCCATCAAACGCATTGTCATCTTGTAATAAACGTCTTTATCACTACCTGCGTTCTTATTGATGCTTGATAGGTTTCCGTAAAGCATGTATTGCGCACCAACCATTTTACCAAACTGTATGGCTGTACTTTGATTCACAAGCTCATCGTCATTTTGGAAGTTTAGCTGTTCACGTACTGACTCTACGCGATCCATATCGACAAAACGGAATTTACCAGAATTCAGCATCTTAGTACTGATTGAATCCGTAATTGACTCGGTATCGATATGTTCGCTGGTTTTGTTTTTAATGCGTTCAACAAACACGATCGGACGCGAATCACGAGTGATTGCGGCAACAGAGCCCGACATCATCATACTATCGACCATTTCACCGGCAATTTTTTGCAAGTCTGTCGAACCAAAATCAATCGTTGTTGTTTCTACAGCTTGAGCGTCGCCATAGCTCACTTGGTTAGAACAGCCACCAAGCACTACAGCCAAACCAAGTAATGCAATTACACTTTTTTTCATTGTCGGTTCCTTAGGATATCCTTTAGTTACTTCTTAAAATTAGTTGTCTAGTTCGCGAATTTGAACACGGAATTGGCGTCCGTTCGGATTAATAGAGATCTCAGAGATGGAAACCTCTTCAGCACCACGAAGAATGGCTTGACGCCAAGGGCTAAGCTTGTTGTTCACTTCTAGTCCCTGATCGTCGTACCAATAAAATCGATATTGAATATGTTGATCACCTTTGCTTTGGTTAGCTAAGCGCACAATGCCTCGAGCACGACCATCAACATCAATGGTTGAAATATCTTCGATGCTCACACGTCCCGCCAGTACATTGTCACCAAAAAGAACCGTTTGAGAGGCGCCATCGATACGCAGCCCTGCAGTATTGCTGTTGCTCGCACATCCCATCAAGGTCAATGCCGCTGCGATTGAAATAAGCCATTTTTTCATCGTATATTTCCTAGTTGTTTATGCCAGATAGTTGCGTTGTTCCCTTGACGTGAAAGCCACACCAAGGTTGTACGGCCTGATTCAATATTGAATGTATGGCTCTGACCTGCTACCTGTAAAGATTGTTCCCCTGGTTCAACGATTGAACTTGCACTGTAGATTTCTCCCGGCAAGGTGATCCAGCTTCGGGTATCTGGTTGTTCAGTCAGTACATTCCATACATTAAACAAAGCGTTACCCAAATCTTCAGGGTTGTCTTTCGTTGCTTGTCGACGCAGCTCTTCTTTTGCCCACACTCTTAGTGCCTGGCGAATCAATATAGAAGGCATACGCTCAGTCAGATTCTGCTTTGCCATTAGATTAACGTCAGTGAGCAGACTTCCCGAAATAATGCTGTCATTGAGAACGACAGGGCTAAACTTTTCAGCAGGCATATTTTCATAGTATGGCAGTGAAACCGTATACAAACCGAAGTTACTGCCTCGTGAAATCGGTACGGTCTGAGTCCAGCCGTTCATCGCATCAACCACACCACGTTCATCAATAACGATCACTCGGCCTTTGTCCGCCGCTAGGTAACTTGCTTTGCCGTAACGTTTTTCAAGCTTGGCTAAGTCTTCACGCATGCCTAATCGTTTAGCAACGCGTTTAGTGCCATCAACCACCTGCTGATTTTCAGGCATAACAGCTAAGGCCCTGCGGTAATCCACATACGCACTGTTTAGATCATTATCCGCCTCATAAAGTAAGGCTGATAGATAGAACAAATAGCCACTTTGCACCGCTTGCAGTGTTTTTCCCGCATCAGGATAGTTTGCAAGTATGCTACCTAGGTTTGGCGATACTCCTTGAGCTTGCATTTGACTCTGAGCGGATTCAAGCTCGCGCTCTCGGTTTTTTCTGGCTTGTTCTTGGATCTGACTTGCACGACGCATTTCGATAATCGCACCTTCTAGATCATTCTTTTTGAGGTAGTTAAGCCCCAAATAGAGATGTAAAAAGCCTAACTCATAGTCAGCAGGTTGATAGGCATTTAAATTATCATTGACGGCTAACGAACTTAAGCTTTGCGCTGTTTCAGAAACCGAAATCGTCGCTTGGTCTTGTTGCACTCGCACCGCGTTATCGCTCACCTCAAAGGCATTCTTACTTTCAGGGTACTGCTGATTAAGTAAATAAACCCTACCCTTCTCCATATTGTCAAGAATGTCACCGGCGATTCCTTCTGGTAGCAGTTCTTCAGCTTCGTAATAGTGCCCGTTTTTAATTGTTTGATGCAGCTCATTATTTTGTGCACTGTAATGACTAAAAAGGTTACCTACAGATAAATTTGCACAAGCGGAAAGAACCAAACTACTTGCTAAAGCAAGCACGAGTCGAACGTGTTTATGCACTTCGTGCTCCGATGTTGTTACTGGTTGACATGACGGCATGCCCTACACTTTAAAAAACTTAACGTACGACATCAAACCCCATAAAGAGTTCCATTCAAATCAAAGTTTTTAGCTCAATAGCATAGGTCCAAGCGGACGGCCACCTAGTAAATGCATATGAATATGGTAAACCTCCTGTCCACCATGAGAATTGCAGTTCATGATAAGGCGGTAACCATCCTCATCAATCCCCTCTTCTTTTGCCAGTTTTCGCGCGACAGTAAACATACGCCCCATGACGATTTCATCTTCTTTCTCTATGTCGTTTACCGTTGGGATTAATTGGTTAGGGATGATCAAAATGTGACTTGGAGCACGTGGGTTGATATCGCGAAACGCAGTCACTAAATCATCTTGGTAGACAATATCTGCCGGAATTTCTTTGCGGATAATTTTGCTGAAAATGGTTTCTTCGGCCATGAAGGACTCCATTGAGATATGTGTTGTTGATTAAATTGAAACGAGTATGCGTCAAGCTTCGCAAGATCACAATAAAAAACGCTGTTCAGTTCACTTATTAGACAATCCTTTAATACTCGCTAGCTAAAAGTGTATTGTGCGTCAAAAAATGTGTGTCTCGCTATCAATACAATAGCTTTCTTTTTGTTAATTTTTTAAGACATTTATAATTACAGGGAGAGAGCTATGAAAGGCTCAGTGATTCGGCGCATGTATGCTGGTTTTGCATTGATCATAATTATGTTCATCGTAACCACGTTGTTGATGATGCGAGGAATGCAACAAATCCACCAAAACTTCGAAGGTGTATCCAATACCTCGCTGCCATTAGTTTCTCAATCAAACCAAACTAGCGTTGCTTTATTGTCTGCAGACAAACTTTTTAAAGACTTTTTGACAACTCAAAGCTTTGAGCGCATGGATCAACTTTCTGAGCAATTCGTTCAAATGAAAGAGGCTTACGCTCAACAATTATCAACACTTGAGCAAGTCAGTATCGGTCAAACTGAACTCGAACAGTCTATTATCCAGCTCAAAGAGATGGAGCAGAGTTATTTCAGCGAAGCTGAGCAAGCGATGGGCAACTACCGCGCTATGTTTGCAGCGCAAGAAAAAGTCCAAAAATCAACTCGCCGCTTCCAACGTTTACATTCTGAGCTAAGCGTGGGAATGAAAGAGTATGTCGACGACCAAAGCAGTATCTCGGTTAAAGTCATGGCGAAAAGCTATTTTATTAAGCTAAAAGATGCCGAACTCACTACCTCGGATGCATTAGCAAGCAGCGATACCGAGCTTGTCACGCAAGCGGTCGCAAGAAACAAGAAAGCGGTCACTCACCTAAACTACGCGTACCGTGGACTCAGCTCCCAAATGCCTGAACTCAAAAAAGCTTTTGATGAATCAGTACAGCAGTTCACCCGTGATGTAGGTAAGAAAGGCGGGGTGTTAGATCAACACAGCACCTACTTATTGGCAAAAGATGCACTATACGCAAATATCGCCAGTCTTACTCAGCAGGTTGATGCAACCATGGTAGTACTCAACTCATTTAGTGAAGTCGCCAAACAGGGCTTAAATGCCTCTTTAAAAGAAGCTGGTGATGTCTATGAACAAGGTGTTATTCGTTCAGTTGCAATTGGGGCTGTGGTTATCTTGATGGCTATTGCGATTGGATACCATATTGCACAGAGCGTTCGTGAACCACTTACTCGTATTTTAAGCACACTTGAGTCACTAACTGAAGGCGACATGACCAAACGTATTGAGATTCGTTACAACAACGAATTTAGCCGCGTAAGTAACCACATCAACTCTCTAGCAGACAATCTACATGGGATTCTGGTCAAACTCAATGATGCATCCGATGACTTAACTCAAACGGCTACAACTAACCAACAAACTTCATCACAAGCGCAATCTCAGCTAAGCCAACAACGCGAGCAGACAGCCAATGTTGCAACTGCAATGACGGAGATGGCCCATTCTGTTCAGGAAGTCGCTCAAAGTGCTCAAAGCTCGCAGCAGATGGTTGAACAGGTCGAAAAAGCGTCGGAGTCTGGTCGCCAGATTATGGGCACCAATATTACCACTATTAACCAGCTTGAAACGCGCCTCAATCAATCTGTTGATGCGGTAAAAGACCTCCAAGCGATGAGCAGCCAAATCGGCAGTATTCTCGATGTTATCCGTAATATTGCTGAGCAAACCAACCTATTAGCACTTAACGCTGCCATTGAGGCGGCGCGTGCAGGTGAACAAGGCCGAGGTTTTGCTGTTGTTGCCGATGAGGTTCGTGTGTTGGCTCAGCGCACCACGGAATCCACATCTGAGATTGAAAATATGATCAGTAACCTTCAGAGCAGTTCATCTTCTGCTAATAAGGTTATTCAAAGCTGCATGGATGATATGGAACTTTCCGTTGAGCAAGCTTCTAGCGCCAACAGCGCAATGGAAGAGATCCAAGGACTTATTCTGGAGATAAGCCAAATGAGTGGTCATATCTCACAGGCAGCTGCCGAGCAGAGCGAAACCACTGGCGATATTGCTCGTAACATCGAAGAGATCAATTTAATTGCTGACACTAGCTATCAAGCCATGGCCCAAATCGCTCAAACCAGTGGCAACCTCTCCTCTTTGGCAAACCAGCAAGGTGAACTGGTTCACCGATTTAAGCTTTAAAAAGTCAGAATAATGTAATTTATTGAGATTGGGCGGCTATTTTTCATAGCCGCCCTTGTTTTTTAAATCTCATGTCATTATATGGTCTATAGGCTTGCCCGCTTTTCTTTCACTCTCTCGCAAGCCAAGCATGAGGAATAACTATGGCTGTTCATGTTGGCATTATTGACCAAGACCCAATTCGCTTGGTCACCCCGCTTCTCGATAACCGTACAGTGAGCGATCATATCGTCTTCATCGGTGTACCTGCTCAGGAAGATATGTATTTGCGTCTTCACAGCGTGTTGAGCAAAAGAGATATAACTTCAGAGTTTTTTGAAATTCCCAATGTCGCGAACCCATCAAAGATCAAACAAGCCGTTTCAATTCTAGCCGAAGATTTAAAAGCGAGAGGTGAAGAAGTTAAGCTCAATGCAAGTTGTGGATTACGTCATCGCCTGTTGTCCGTGTATGAGATTTTCCGTACTTATCACTGGCCGATATTTGTTGTTGAGCCAAACAGTGACCGCCTGTGCTGGCTCTACCCTGACGGTAAAGACGATACGCAAGTTCAAGATAGAATTACCATAGATGACTATCTCACCGTATTTGGTGCGCGCGGCGAGTTTAGCGACCAAGAACTACCACCACAGCTAGATCAAAAACTGTATGAGCTTGGTGAGCGTTGGGCAAGCAACGCACTTGAGCTTGGCCCTGGCCTTGCAACACTTAATTACCTTGCGACAACCTGCCGTAAAGAACAGCGCCTAGATGTTGGGCTGTCAGAAAAGCAGCAAGGATACCGTGAGCTAAATATGTTGCTTAACGACTTAGTCGAAGCGGAAATTGC
Source organism: Vibrio sp. VPAP30 (assembly GCF_001188205.1). NCBI lineage: Bacteria > Pseudomonadati > Pseudomonadota > Gammaproteobacteria > Vibrionales > Vibrionaceae > Vibrio > Vibrio sp. VPAP30. The sequence continues at coordinate 386,968 of NZ_LBLS01000016.1, read as the reverse complement.
CACTTATCAAGGCGGGGTTTTGACCTTCGCAAATGAAGATGCACGTCGCTTCTCGAATGGTGAATGGCTTGAGACATTGGTTCACAGCACAGTCCGCCAAATTCAACGAGATATGCCAACCATTCAAGACCGTTCATTGAACGTCCAGGTTTATCGCCAATTAGGTGAACGAGAAGTTCGCAACGAGCTAGATGTCGCTTCAGTGGTCAACAATAAACTACACATCATAGAATGTAAGACGAAGGGCATGCGCGATGATGGCGACGACACCTTATACAAGCTCGAATCCCTGCGAGACTTACTCGGAGGTCTCCAAGCTCGCGCTATGCTCGTTAGCTTCCGCCCTCTACGTCACAACGACATCACCCGCGCAGAAGATTTGGGCCTCGCACTGATTGGCCCAGATGAGCTCAAAGACCTCAAATCACACTTAGCTAATTGGTTTACAGAAGCTGGTGGCCGAGACGAAGCCTGCTCTGATTGCTGATCTCACACATTAGCAAATAAAAAAACCGCCAAATTGGCGGTTTTTTACTACAAAGACAACAGACCTTAGCAGTCGTCTTCGGTAAAGTTGGTTGGCAGAGTCATTTTCATTTGATTCCAGATATGCGCACTCTCCATACCGTAGTTACGAACCACAACGAGGATTTGCTCACGATTACCTGTCTCACAAACATCAAGCAAATCACGGTAGAACTGTAACGCTAACTCACGAGCTTGTGGGTTAGAGAAGTAGTAGCTTCCTACGCGATCATAGAGCTTCTTCAGGCCATTAAAGATCAAACCATAAATTTGGTTTCCTGAGTGGAATGCAAGGCGTTGGAACAGCATGTAGTCGTAGAAATTGAATGTTTTCGCGACAAGTACAGATTGACGCTTTATTTCATCCTTTTCACCGTCGTCTTTGATATGCTGGCGGATTTTTTCAGCGTAGGGTGACGACTCCATAAACACATCCCAAGACTCTGCGTTGATCAATGCCTCACAAGAGTTAATCACACTAGAAATGGTTTTCTCTGCATTTTCTTTATTAGCTTTAAATGCATAGCGCATAAAGATCGGACTGATGTTTGTACGTGCCGCAAGCAAGTCTTCAACAATAGAAGTTGCGTTATCGGCATCCAACGTCATCAAAGTATCAAGAATATGGAGTCCCGATGTTTCCATAAACTGGTTTACACGCGTCGGTTTACCATGTTGAATCGTTAACCAACCGTCACGGGCTAAACGCTGTAATACCTCACGTAAAGTTGTACGTGTTACGCCAATTAGTTCAGAGAGCTCACGTTCTGCTGGTAAAATAGAACCAGGTGGGAATCGACCTTTCCAAATACTTTCAATAATGTATTTCTCTGCGAATCCCGCTGGGCTCTTTGCCTTTATGACCATTTATATCTTATCCAAACTTGTATTTTTATGGGTCTAATGAAACTCATCATACCACTAGTTTTTCGATATCGGAAACCACCACTCACTAAACGTGGAGCAAAACCACAATAGAGCCATTACTCTAACCTGATTCAGAATTTGTTGATTCATATTCAGATGTGAAATAGGATTATTTGCATATTTAACAAATCCAAAACAAGCCAAAACGCCCACCAGTTGGTATTCCAGGCGCAAAACATAAGTTTTTAAAATTACATAATTTAACTATCATTTTCATTCAATATAATTACATATTCTTTCTTATTCTATGCTTTCGCCATTTTGCTTGCATTAACCATTGTTTTTCACAACTCTCGCGTCATATTTACACAACTCTGATCGCGTTTTTAAACAAAAGTTAGCTAATAAAATACTCAGACCAATTTTCTCGTTGACTAAATTGTGCTGAAGAGTACAGTGGCGACCAAAGTAAAGGAGTGCTTGTCTTTCTCAGGGAGTGACTTGGCAAGGCCACATGATCGTGAACGGAATGTTGTTTTTCTAAGTCACTGTTGAATCGGTTATTTTCTACCGGTAGATAAATACCATTGGTCAGAAGATATCTAATTTCCGGTTAAATGGATTCAAGCACGCGCAGTGTCTATTCATAACAACATTAAGAGTATCTAAATCATGCCGATGTCACTCGGAAATGCATTTATTAAGAATTTTCTTGGTAAGGCTCCGGACTGGTACAAAGTTGCCATCATTTCATTTTTGATTATTAACCCCATAGTTTTCTTTCTTGTCGATCCATTTGTTGCAGGTTGGCTGCTAGTCGCAGAGTTTATCTTCACCCTCGCAATGGCACTGAAATGTTACCCTCTACAGCCAGGTGGCTTACTCGCAATCGAAGCGATTGCGATTGGTATGACAAGCCCTGCCCAAGTTAAGCATGAACTTGTTGCCAATATCGAAGTTCTGCTGTTACTTGTCTTTATGGTTGCTGGCATCTACTTTATGAAGCACTTGCTGCTATTTATCTTTACCAAGATCCTATTGGGTATTCGTTCTAAGAGTATGCTCTCGCTGGCTTTCTGTTTCGCAGCAGCTTTCCTGTCAGCATTCTTAGATGCGCTGACCGTCATAGCCGTGGTTATCAGCGTCGCAGTTGGCTTCTATGCGATTTACCACAAAGTAGCTTCTGGCCAAGGCCCTCACGCCTCACATGACCACACTCAAGATGATCACCTGTCCGAATTAACTCGAGACGACCTAGAAAACTACCGCGCGTTTCTTCGCTCACTGCTTATGCACGCCGGTGTAGGCACAGCGTTGGGTGGTGTAATGACAATGGTAGGTGAACCACAAAACCTAATCATTGCCGATCAAGCAGGTTGGTTGTTTGGCGAGTTTATTATTCGCATGCTACCAGTGACTGCACCAGTATTTGTCTGCGGTTTGATCACTTGTGTACTAGTCGAGAAACTTAAAGTGTTTGGCTACGGCGCTCGCCTTCCAGAAAATGTTCGCCAAATCTTAGTCGATTTCGACCAAGAAGAACGTAAAACACGTACTAATCAAGATGTCGCGAAACTTTGGGTACAGGGCTTTATTGCCGTTTGGTTAATTGTAGGTTTGGCACTTCACTTGGCCGCAGTAGGTCTAATTGGCCTTTCCGTTATCATCCTTGCAACTGCATTTACCGGGGTTATTGAAGAACACTCAATGGGTAAAGCGTTTGAAGAAGCGCTGCCATTTACTGCTCTACTCGCGGTATTCTTCGCTATTGTTGCTGTCATCATCGACCAACAGTTATTTAAGCCTGTCATTGACGCAGTACTGCATGTTGAAGACAAAGGAACTCAGCTTGCTCTGTTCTATGTCGCTAACGGCCTACTGTCTATGGTTTCAGATAACGTTTTCGTTGGTACAGTTTATATTAACGAAGTGAAAACCGCCCTGATCGAAGGTGTGATATCTCGCGACCAGTTCGACCTTTTGGCTGTCGCCATTAATACAGGTACTAACCTACCGTCAGTAGCAACACCAAATGGCCAAGCTGCCTTTCTATTCCTGCTAACCTCTGCGCTCGCACCTTTGATTCGCCTGTCATACGGTCGCATGGTAGTTATGGCACTGCCCTACACTATCGTACTTGCCATAGTTGGCCTCGCTGGTATTGTGTTCTTTGTTGAGCCTATGACAGCATGGTTTTATGACGCAGGATGGATTTCCCCTCACGTTGGTGAGCTGACTCCAGCAATGTCTAGTGGGCATTAATTAATAAAAATCAAAAGTTTTAGTTGCTAGCGAAACTTTTACACGATAAAAAGCTCTGATTACTCAGAGCTTTTTTAATACAGGATATCTGTGTGAACATTCTTTCAACTCTAAAAACATTTTCTCAAAGGCGACTATCTTGGTTGTTGCTGCTGCTTTCGATCATTTTGTTTGAAGCATGCGCGTTATTCTTCCAACATGTGATGATGCTTTCACCTTGTGTGATGTGTATCTATGAACGCGTCGCGATGCTTGGCATCGGTGGTGCCGCACTGCTTGGCTTAATCGCACCGAACAACCCATTGATACGTTGGTTAGGTTTAGCTGCTTGGGGTGCAAGTGCGTACAAAGGTCTAGCGCTTTCAATGCAGCACGTCGATTATCAGTTCAACCCATCCCCATTCGCGACTTGTGACCTATTCGTTACCTTCCCTGATTGGGCACCGTTAAACCAATGGGTTCCGTGGATGTTTGAAGCGTACGGCGATTGCAGCAAAGTGGTTTGGCAATTCCTAGGTCTTTCAATGCCTCAGTGGCTTGTGGTTATTTTCGCGGGTAACCTGGTTGCGCTTGGCGTGATTGTAATAGCGCAATTTGCTAAGAATAAATAAGTACAAGATAAGAGAACAACAAAGGGTTGATGTGAATACATCAGCCCTTTTTTTTAAAACGCTCGGTCATCATCACAATGAGGAACAAATGTATCGAGGATCTCCTTAAGCGAGTCGAAAACTCTAAATCCAAAGCAATAAAAAGGGTTAGCGCAATCGCTAACCCTTTTTTGATTCATCTAAGGACAGTACTTAGTTCATCTCACGACCAGGTGCTGGAGCCAGTACTTCACGGTTACCATTATGCCCAGGGGCGCTGACAATACCCTGAGCTTCAAGTTGCTCAACAATACGCGCTGCTCGGTTATAACCAATCTTAAAACGGCGTTGAACACCAGAAACTGAACCACGGCGAGACTGCACAACATGTTCAACCACCTGATCAAACAATGGGTCCATCTCTTCTTCACCTTCAGGTTTTTCACCCGGTAAAAGAGCTTCTGGGCCTTGATCTCCATTGGTAATTTCGTCGATATAGTTTGGCTTACCACGTGCCTTCCAGTTATTCACCACTGCATGAACATCATCGTCCGATGCAAATGCACCGTGAACTCGAACTGTGTGGCTCGACCCCGGTGGTAGATACAGCATATCACCCATACCAAGCAGCGATTCCGCACCACCTTGATCAAGGATGGTCCGAGAGTCCGTCTTGGTTGATACTGTGAAGGCCACTCGGGTTGGAATATTGGCTTTAATCAGGCCTGTGATTACATCTACTGATGGACGTTGCGTGGCTAAGATAAGGTGAATACCTGCAGCACGCGCCTTTTGAGCCAGACGAGCGATCAACTCTTCGACCTTCTTACCCACAACCATCATTAAATCGGCAAATTCGTCGACAATCACAACTATGTAAGGCAACTTCTCAAGTAGTGGTGGATGTTCATCCATACTGTCACCGGCTTGCCATAGGGGATCATGGATAGGGTGTCCCGCCTCAGCTGCCATTTTAAGCTTGTCGTTAAAACCTTTAATGTTACGTACACCAAGAGCAGACATTAGCTTATAACGGCGCTCCATTTCCCCAACGCACCAACGCAGAGCATTCGATGCGTCTTTCATGTCTGTAACGACTTCGGAAAGAAGATGAGGGATGCCTTCGTAAACCGACAGTTCAAGCATTTTCGGGTCGATCATGATAAAGCGAACCTCTTCCGGGGTCGCTTTGTAGAGCATACTTAGAATCATGACGTTAACACCGACCGATTTACCCGACCCTGTCGTACCCGCCACTAACACGTGCGGCATTTTAGACAGATCAGCTACCACAGCTTCACCTGCGATATCTTGACCAAGCACTACCGTTGTTGGTGATTTTGCTTCGATAAACTGCTGGCTACCAATCACATCCGAGAAAAATACCGTCTGTCGACTCATGTTTGGTAGCTCAAGTCCCACATAGGGTTTGCCTGGGATGACTTCTACCACACGTACCGCCATTGCTGACAGCGAACGAGCCAAATCCATCGATAAACCAGAAATGCGGCTCACTTTAACACCCGGAGCCAAATCCAATTCAAAACGAGTGATGACAGGTCCTGGGAAGATATCGACTACGCTTGCTGTGATCTTATAGTCGGCAAGTTTCGCTTCAACTAAGCGAGCAATATTCTCTAACGCTTCTCGGTCAATAAAGTTTTCACGCTTTTCCGGGTGATAAAGCAACTCAAGAGTGGGCATTGGCTCCGCTGGTTTAGGCAGGTTCGTCTCTTGCTGTACCAAGAACGGATTTTGCTGCGCTGCGACTTTAGCTTGAGCCTCTGCGACCATACTGTTCAGCGCGGCCGCATCTTGATCCTGGACCAATTCTTCAGTCACCTCATCAACAATGTCTTCCTCTGCTACATCAAAAGAGGATATAACAGGCTCTTGATAGTCATCTTCAGGTTCAATATTTGAGGAAATCTGTTCCAGCTCAGTGGTATTGATCGTTGGCTGAACGAGCTCTGTCTCGGCCAGCCCTTCGTTCCATGGGAAGTCATTACCCTCTTTAGCTTGTGTTACCTCACAAGACGCTGGGTAGTCAGTCTGACCCAATTCAACTGGTGAAGTCGTTTCCAAGTGATGAGTTGGCATATCTTGAGTATTGGTTTCCACTTGAACTTCAGGCAGGGCGACTTGAGGCAGTTCATCACCATTGATTGCGGCGCGTTCCAGATCTTCTATTGTCGCACCCAGATGCTTACTTCTTTCAAAGTCTGGCTCCACAGCGCTTTCCACTGAGTGATCACTCGCAGCGTTTGCATAAACGGGTTGATTAACAACTTGAGCAACCGCTTCTACTATTGGCTCTGCTGTGGCTTCCATCGGGCGTGTTGTGGTTGCAACAGCTTCGGGGACATGGATGTTGTATCGGCGTTGTTCTCGATCGGTTTCTTCTATTTGCTCAACTTTTTCGCTGTTGTCTAGTTTTGGTTCTTCAAACGATTGAGCCGCTCCCGCTTCATATCGGTGACTGCTTAGCTCAGCTTCTAGCGTTTCATCCTCGCGGCCACGAATTTTGTTAACTGTGCTAGTCAACAAACGAATTGTGCACTCACCTAACCAATCCACGATAGACAGCCAAGAAATGCCGCTTAGCAATGTAAAGCCCGCCCCCCAAAGAAATAGGAAGACCAGAGTCGAACCAAGAATGTTCAAAGTTGGCAAAGCAAGACTGGTCAAGACATCACCAATCACACCACCAGATGAAAAGTACCAAATATCGTCAAAGTTGATATCCGCCAAACCGCAACTGGTTAATATTAGAATTGTTAAACCTAATAGTCGCGTCCCCCACAACATTAGATCGATCGGGTCATTTTCATCGCGATTACGTAGCACCGCCCACGCACCACCTGTTAATACAAACGGAATCACGTAAGCAAGGGAGCCAAAGGTAAAGAAGAGTGTATCCGCCAACCATGCGCCAACTAGACCACCTGCGTTGTTAATCTCTCCGCCCCAAGCGGTTTGAGACCAAGAAGGGTCAGCAGCATTGAATGTAAAAAGTGCGACTGACAGTAAAATTGAAGCGAGGACGACGACGATCAAAATGCACTCTTGAAGGCGCTGAGGACCACTCAGCCGGGATGGCTGAGAATCTTCTCCCGTCTTAATGATCGTTTCTACTTTGTTTTTGGTCTCTTTAAACATAACCAACTTTATCTTTATGAATAACACCAATCGATTGAGAAGCTACCCTGATTGGTAAGAAAAAAATAGTCCGAGCAGCTATGCTACTCGGACTATCGATTTAACCATATCAATGGCAAAAACCCAATTGCTTAAAGTCAGAATATAGAAAGCTATTAAGACATTAAGCCCAAACTCTCACAGAGTTAGCGAGTTTTGATAACCAATTGGTTCGTTTGTTTGACTTCTTCCATCACCACGTAAGTGCGTGTGTCATTAACACCAGGTAAGCGCAGAAGCGTATCCCCTAACAACTTACGATAAGCACTCATGTCAGATACACGAGTCTTAAGCAGGTAGTCAAAATCACCAGACACTAAATGACACTCCTGAATATCATCAAGTTTCTGCACTGCCGTGTTGAACTGTTCAAACACGTCAGGGGCACCACGATTTAGCGTGATTTCTACGAATACCAAAAGCGATGCGTCTAAGTATTGCGGGTTTAGCAGTGCTGTATAACCCGTAATGTAACCTTGACGCTCTAAGCGACGTACACGCTCTAAACAAGGAGTCGGAGAAAGACCCACTCGCTTTGAAAGCTCTACATTCGAAATACGACCATCTTTCTGCAACTCATTTAGAATGTTGCGATCGATACGGTCTAGATCCTTGGACGGCTTTTTATTGTTGTCTGCCATTTTTTATTCCACCTTATTACTTCCTTGCAAAAAAATATACTACAACTTTTTAATATTCAGTATCAAATTTTATTCAATCATATCTATACTAGATATTAATTCGACAGAATTACCCTACACACAGTTAATACAACTACTATAGTTTACACAACCAAAATATAATGAGGATTCAGGATGATCATTGGCGTACCTAAAGAAATCAAAAACCACGAGTACCGTGTTGGTATGATCCCAGCGAGCGTTCGCGAACTAGTGTCTCAAGGTCACCAAGTTTTTGTTGAAACTAATGCCGGTTCAGGCATCGGTTTTTCAGACGATGATTACATCGCTGTAGGCGCATCCATTCTTCCTACCGCTGCTGACGTTTTCGCGCAAGCAGAAATGATTGTAAAGGTTAAAGAACCTCAAGCTGTCGAGAGAGCTATGCTTCGAGAAGGGCAAATTTTATTTACTTATTTGCACCTAGCACCAGATTTTCCACAAACTGATGAGCTAATCAAGAGCAAAGCTGTCTGTATAGCATATGAGACTGTAACAGATAATATGGGTCGCTTGCCACTACTTGCTCCAATGTCTGAGGTAGCAGGTCGCATGTCTATTCAAGCGGGTGCACAAACTTTAGAGAAATCTCACGGTGGCCGTGGTCTTCTACTAGGTGGTGTACCAGGTGTTGAGCCAGCGAAAGTTGTCGTTGTTGGCGGTGGTGTTGTTGGCGCAAACGCAGCTCGTATGGCTGTAGGCCTTCGTGCAGACGTTACCATCCTAGATCGCAATGTTGATACACTTCGCCGTCTTGATGAAGAATTCCAAGGTCGTGCAAAAGTGGCTTACTCTACAGAAGACGCAATTGAGAAGCATGTTCTAGCAGCTGACCTAGTCATTGGTGCAGTTCTAATCCCAGGCGCAGCAGCACCTAAACTCGTTACCAAAGAGCACATCGCTAAGATGAAGCCAGGTGCGGCAGTAGTAGACGTTGCAATCGACCAAGGCGGTTGTTTTGAGACTTCACACGCGACAACACACGCTGATCCAACATACATCGTTGATGACGTAGTTCACTACTGTGTAGCTAACATGCCTGGCGCTGTTGCTCGTACATCTACGTTTGCACTAAACAACGCAACTCTGCCTTACATCGTTAAGCTAGCGAACAAAGGTTACCGTGAAGCACTTCTAGAGGACAATGGCTTCCTAGAAGGTCTAAACGTAATCCACGGAAAAGTAACGTGTAAAGAAGTAGCAGAAAGCTTCGAGCTAGAATACGTAGACCCAGCTGACGCTATCGCGATGTTCAACTAATGCTGAATAGTATTAAATAAGAGGAAACGCTCACTTCGGTGGGCGTTTTTTTATGCGAGATGCGAGATGCGAGATGCGAGATGCGAGATGCGAGATGCGAGATGCGAGATGCGAGATGCGAGATGCGAGATGCGAGATGCGAGATGCGAGATGCGAGATGCGAGATGCGAGATGCGAGACTATTTTAGTCTACTAGGAGGCAAATTCTGTCAACAGTTTTCATTAAATCACCACCTAACCTCTCACAGGACGAAGTCCGTTCCCGATTCTCGAAGCACAGCGTTCTTTAAGGTGCAGCCCGTTCCCTCTCTTAAAACCAACGTTCCAATGCGTTTTTATCTAACTGACGGAAAGCACGGTTAAGAATTTGAGCAAGCTCTTTGTAGCGAGGGCGCGATTTCATTGGTTCTAAAGCAAAGCCACTTTCGGCTATCTTTTGGTAAATCTCGCGATACCAACCAGCAAGAGCCGGTGGGAGTTGCGTATTAGCGCGGTTACCTAACCACCACATACCTTGAATTGGCATACTAATAGCAAATAGAGCGATGATCACGGCTTGAGGCATCGATTGGTAATTATTGAATGCCATTTGCGTTAAGACACTGATCGCTGCAATAGCTGGCATCACTTTTACGCCGAAACGCGTTGCTTTAATGATGCGCTGCTCTGGAAACAACAAATTAAGCTCTTTACGCATTGGCCAAGTATCCATGTACTTTTGTCCATTTCGTAAACTATGAACTAAACCAGCTTTATTACTCATAGGGCTCTCTCACTCCAGTACAGGGTCCTAAACTAAAATTTAGTTGAAACCTTCAACTAAACTAACAAAAAATTGATGAAAGTTAATATTCTTTCAAATTTTTTTGTTATCATTGCCTATTATCGTTATCCTTTGCGGACCCACAATCTCATTGTTGCCGTTATTTACAATTTAAGCAACTCTTGAGACCTATCTGCAGCGGATGCAAGGGTGGTGATTTGAATCGCCACTGTCTTTATATACGGAATTCGAAGTTTTTTTGACCAAGATTAGTACGCAGCTGTTCCTGCTTCGTCTATTCTTGAGATTAATTTTCACCCTTACTGATTTCGATCAGAAAAATTAACAGGTAGTCATTAATGTCTAAGCTAGTTTTAGTTTTAAACTGCGGTAGTTCTTCTCTTAAATTCGCTGTAGTTGATGCAGAAACAGGTGCAGAGCACCTAACTGGTCTTGCTGAGTGTCTAGGTCTTCCAGAAGCTCGTATGAAGTGGAAACTTGACGGCAAGCACGAAGCACAACTAGGCGCGGGCGCTGCTCACGTAGAAGCACTATCTTTCATGGTAGAAACTATTCTTGCTTCTAAGCCTGAGCTTAAAGCTAACCTTGGCGCTATCGGTCACCGTATCGTTCACGGTGGCGAGCAGTTCACTCAATCTGCACTAATCACAGATGAAGTACTTAAGGGTATTCAAGACGCTGCGACTTTCGCACCTCTTCACAACCCAGCTCACCTAATTGGTATCGAAGCGGCTAAAGTAAACTTCCCTAGTCTGCAAAACGTTGCTGTTTTTGACACGGCGTTCCACCAAACAATGCCTTCTGAGTCTTACCTATACGCTCTACCGTACAACTTGTACAAAGAGCACGGCATCCGTCGTTACGGCATGCACGGTACTTCACACCTATTCATCACTCGTGAAGTTGCTAACCTACTAGACAAGCCAGTTGAAGAAGTAAACATCATCAACTGTCACCTAGGTAACGGCGCTTCTGTATGTGCAATCAAGAACGGTCAATCTGTAGACACTTCTATGGGTCTTACTCCTCTTGAAGGTCTAGTAATGGGTACTCGTTGTGGTGACCTAGATCCTGCAATCATCTTCCACCTACATGACGCTCTAGGTTACTCTGTTGAAGAAATCAACAACATGCTAACTAAAGAGTCTGGTCTTGCTGGCCTAACTGAAGTGACTTCTGACTGTCGTTTCGTTGAAGACAACTACGGTGAGAAAGAAGAAGCAACTCGTGCAATGGACGTGTTCTGTCACCGTCTAGCTAAATACGTAGCAGGCTACACTGCGACTCTTGAAGGTCGTCTAGACGCAATCACTTTCACTGGTGGTATCGGCGAAAACTCTGGCCCTATCCGTGAAATGGTTCTAAACCGCCTAGGTATCTTCGGTATCGAAGTTGACGGTGAAGCTAACCTTAAAGCTCGTTTCGGTGGCGAAGGTACTATCACTACTGCGAACAGCCGTATCCCAGCTATGGTTATCTCTACTAACGAAGAGCTAGTTATCGCTGAAGACACTGCTCGTCTAGCAGGTCTTTAATTGACTTAACCGGCTGACCAACGTCAGCCGGTTTTCTTACCAAGGGGCTTAACTTCTATTCCAGATGATAAGGAATACGCAGTTAAGCTTTTATCCCAATAGCTATAGGTACTCTACGAATGTCTCGTACTATTATGCTTATCCCTGCAAGTGCTGGTGTTGGTCTTACTAGCGTAAGCATGGGTGTTCTTCGCGCTATGGAGCGCAAAGGCGTTAAAGTTTCTTTCTACAAGCCAATCTGTCAGCCACGTTCTGGGGGCGATCAACCGGATCTCACATCAACTATCGTTGGTGCAAACAGTGACGTGAAGATCGGCCAACCTATGATGATGTCTGTTGCTGAAAGCCTAATCGGTAACGACAACATGGATGAGCTGCTAGAAACAGTAGTTGAGCGTTACAACCAAATCAACAAAGATGCAGACGTTACGCTAATCGAAGGTCTTGTTCCTACGCGTAAGCACCCATTCGCTAACCAAGTGAACGCAGAAATCGCAGCAACACTTGGCGCAGAGATCGTTCTAGTGGCAACTCCTGGCACAGATAACCCTGCGCAGCTAAAAGAGCGTATTGAAGTAGCTTGTTCTAACTTCGGTGGCACTAAAAACAAGAACATCTCTGGCGTTATCATCAACAAACTAAACGCACCAGTTGATGAAGCAGGACGTACTCGCCCTGACCTATCAGAAATCTTTGATGACGCTGATAGCGCGAAACAAAACGAAATGAAAGTGATGGAGATCTTCAACACTTCTCCAATCCGTGTTCTTGGTTGCGTGCCTTGGAGCATCGACCTAATCGCGACTCGTGCTATCGATATGGCGAAGCACCTAAGTGCAGACATCATTAATGAAGGTGACGTTAATTCCCGTCGTATTAAGAGCATCACATTCTGTGCACGTTCTCTGCCAAACATGATTGAGCACTTCAAACCGGGCTCACTTCTTGTTACCTCGGCCGACCGTCCAGACGTTATCGTTGCAGCAGCGCTAGCAGCAATGAACGGTGTTGAAATCGGTGCAGTTCTTCTGACTGGTGGTTACGACATCCCAGAAGAGATCGTTGGTCTATGTAAGCCTGCGTTTGACTCAGGTCTACCAATTTTCAAAGCACAAGGTAACACTTGGCAGACGTCTCTAAACCTACAGAGCTTCTCTATTGAAGTTCCTGCGGACGACAAAGAGCGTATCGAGTTCATCAACGAGCACGTAGCAGGCAACATTGACGGCAACTGGATCGAGTCTATGACCGAAGGGACTCAGAAGTCTCGTCGCCTAAGCCCACCAGCATTCCGCTATCAGCTAACTGAGTTTGCTCGTAAAGCTGGCAAGCGCATCGTTCTTCCTGAAGGTGACGAGCCACGTACGGTTAAAGCGGCAGCTATCTGTGCTGAACGCGGCATCGCGGAATGTGTGCTTCTAGGTAACCCTGAAGAGATCAAACGTGTTGCAGCGCAACAAGGCGTTGAGCTAGGTGCTGGCGTAACGATCATCAACTCTGATGAAGTTCGTGAAAACTACGTTGCTCGTCTAGTTGAACTACGTGGTGCGAAAGGCATGACTGAAGTTGTAGCGCGTGAGAAGCTACAAGATTCAGTATTCCTAGGCACAATGATGCTTGAGAATGACGAAGTTGACGGTCTAGTTTCTGGTGCTGTTCACACAACTGCGAACACTATCGTTCCTCCGTTCCAGATCATCAAGACTGCACCTGATGCGTCTATCGTATCTTCTGTATTCTTCATGCTACTGCCTGACCAAGTATTGGTTTACGGTGACTGTGCGATCAACCCAGATCCAACTGCTGAACAGTTAGCTGAAATCGCAATCCAATCTGCAGATTCTGCTGCGGCATTCGGTATCGACCCACGCGTTGCAATGATCTCTTACTCTACTGGTGAATCTGGTAAGGGTGCTGACGTAGATAAAGTCCGTGAAGCAACGAAACTTGCTCAAGAGAAACGTCCTGATCTTGTTATCGACGGCCCTCTGCAGTACGACGCGGCTATCATGGAAAACGTTGCAGCTTCCAAAGCACCAAACTCTCCAGTAGCAGGTAAAGCGACTGTATTCGTATTCCCAGACCTAAACACAGGTAACACGACGTACAAAGCAGTACAACGTTCAGCAGACCTAGTATCTATCGGTCCAATGCTTCAGGGCATGCGTAAGCCTGTAAACGACCTGTCTCGCGGCGCGCTCGTAGACGACATCGTATACACAGTAGCTCTAACTGCAATCCAAGCAGACCAAGCGGCTCAAGCAGAAGAGAAAGTGGTTAACTAATTTAACCTTTTCTGAAATGACAAACCCTCGCCTTAGCGAGGGTTTTCTTTTATTAGGCTCAAAAAGACTAAAGGCTGTCTCGCCCATGAGGGGAATCCAAATCTAGATCTGGCCCTACTGGCACCACTTGCGTAGGATTGATTCCGGTATGGCTAAAGTAGTAGTGGCGCTTAATATGGTAAAAGTCCGTCGTCTCTTTGATACCAGACACCTGATACAACTCTTTCATGTAGCCGTTGAGATCAGCGTAATCTGCAATACGTTTCATATTACATTTAAAATGTCCAACATAAACGGCATCAAAACGGATCAGCGTGGTGAATAAACGCCAATCGGCTTCAGTGATACTGTCACCAGCAAGGTAACGGCTTTTCGCTAGATGGGCATCCAATCTATCTAGCGACTCAAATAGATGGTTGTAGGCTTCTTCATACGCATCTTGGGTTGTGGCAAACCCACAGCGATACACACCATTGTTAACATGTGGGTAGACATAAGTGTTCCACTCTTCAATGATTTCTCGCTTCTCTTGCGGATAATAATCTGCTGTATTACCTGTGAGCTCATTAAACTCAGAGTTAAACATGCGAATGATTTCAGAAGACTCATTACTGACGATCGTATTGTGTTTCTTATCCCAAAGTACCGGCACCGTTACGCGCCCTGTGTAGTCTGGTTTAGCTTGCGTATAGATTTGGTGCATGCGTGTATGACCAAACAGAGGCTCAGGTAGCCCCATTTGCCAACCTTCACTCATCATGTCTGGACAGACAACAGTAACATCAATGTGCTCTTCAAGCCCCTTTAGCTTTCTAAAGATCAGAGTGCGATGAGCCCACGGGCAGGCTAATGAGACATATAGGTGATAGCGCCCGGATTCAGGCTGAAATTTGGCATCGGGCTTGTTTTCAATCCAATCTCTAAATCCGGAATCTTCGCGAACAAATTTGCCATTACTCGATTTAGTGTCATACCAAACGTCGTGCCACACACCTTCTACTAGCTTACCCATTATTGTCTCCTAACCAGATGATTCGTTGATGGTACAAGTATAAGTAAATCATTTACGTAGATAATTAGAGACAATTGGCTTAGTTGTTCGAATATTTTGAATGGTAGAGAAATGCGCATACAAAAAAAGCGCGACCCCATAAGGATGCCGCGCTTAAGCCCGTCACAGGCTGAAACTATACGCTCACGTGTATACAAGACACTGCATGAACATCGCTACCTTCAATTGAAGGCTTAGTTTGCGCACAAGCCTCTGTCGCCTGAGGGCAACGAGTACGGAACACGCAACCTGATGGAGGATTAATTGGCGATGGCAAATCCCCTTCCAACATCTCAATCTTCTTGTTTCGCTCGAGCTTAGGATCCGGAATTGGTACTGCCGACATCAAAGCGCGCGTGTAGGGATGCTTAGGATCGGCGAACAGCGCTTCTGCCTCACCAAGCTCAACCGCATTACCTAGGTACATCACCAATACGCGATCTGAGATGTGCTTAACTACTGAAAGATCGTGGGCGATAAACACAAGAGACAAACCAAGTTCTTTTTGTAGCTCTTTAAGTAGGTTGACTACCTGAGCTTGAATTGACACGTCTAGTGCTGATACTGGCTCATCACAGATGATCATTTTAGGCTTAAGAATCAGTGCTCGTGCAATACCGATACGCTGACACTGACCGCCTGAGAACTCGTGTGGATAACGGTTGATCACGTTTGGTAGTAGACCAACTTTAGCCATCATCTCTTTGACGCGATCTTTTACTTCATCTTTAGATAGCTCTGGATAGAAGGTTTCTAAAGGCTCAGCGATGATGTCTCCCACTGTCATTCGCGGGTTAAGAGAAGCCAGCGGATCTTGGAATATCATTTGAATTTCTTTTCGCGTTTCACGGCGTTGAACTTCTTGCATCTTAGTCAAGTCTTGACCAAGCCACATCACGTCACCGTCAGTCGCTTCGACGAGCCCAATGATTGCACGCGCGAAAGTCGATTTACCACAGCCAGACTCGCCCACTACGCCTAGGGTTTCACCTTCGTATAAGCGTACGTTTACACCATCAACTGCTTTGAGATTTGCAGGTTTTGACCAAGGCCAAGCTGATTTCGATGCGATGCTGAAGTGCACTTTAAGCTCTTTAACATCTAGGATTAAGTTCTTATCTACACTCATTTGCTCCAAGCCTCCCACTGTGAAAAACATGCGCGCTGACGGCCATCACCAAATGGCGTCAAAATTGGCGCTTCTTGCTTACAACGATCCATAACACGGTGGCAACGCTCTTGGTAAGGGCAGCCTTGTGGTAGACGAAGCAAGTTAGGCGGGTTGCCTGGAATCGTTGGTAAAATTTCACCTTCTGTATCCAGACGAGGAATCGCCTTGAGCAAACCTTCTGCATATGGGTGGCTTGGGTTGTAGAAAATTTCATCGACTGTACCGTACTCCATGGTACGACCAGCGTACATTACCAGTACCTTGTCACATGAACCTGCGACCACGCCAAGGTCATGAGTAATCATGATAATTGCAGTGTTAAATTCCGATTTCAGCTCGTTAAGTAGATCCATGATCTGAGCTTGTACCGTTACGTCTAGAGCTGTTGTCGGCTCATCCGCAATCAACAGTTTTGGACGACACAACAGAGCCATAGCGATCATCACACGCTGACGCATACCGCCTGAAAACTCGTGCGGGTACATAGTGATACGCTTACGCGCTTCTGGAATTTTCACCGCTTCAAGCATGCGTACAGATTCTTCGAACGCTTCCGCTTTACCCATGCCTTTGTGCAGCATGAGAACTTCCATCAACTGGTCACTTACCTTCATGTAAGGATTAAGCGATGTCATTGGGTCTTGGAAGATCATTGCAATCTGTTCTGCACGAACTTTGTTGAGCGCTTTTTCTGGAAGGTTGAGAATTTCATTGCCTTCAAATTTTGCGCTACCTGAGATAATACCGTTCTTTGCCAGCAACCCCATAATAGCGAATACAGTCTGAGATTTACCTGAACCAGATTCTCCTACGATACCTAGAGTCTCGCCCTGATTCAGAGAAAAATTTAAATCGTTTACTGCGGTCACGATACCATCTTGAGTGGTAAATTCTACACGCAGATCTTTGACATCTAATAAGCTCATCATTGCTTCCTTAATCTTTTTAATTATCTGTCTTTTGGATCCAGCGCGTCGCGCAGGCCATCACCAACGTAGTTGAAGCAGAACAAAGTCACAACCATGAACGCTGCTGGGAATGCCAACTGCCAGATTGCTACTTCCATTGTCTGTGCACCTTCTTGAAGAAGTGCGCCCCAACTCGTCATTGGTTCCTGAACACCAAGACCAAGGAATGAAAGGAATGATTCAGTCAAAATCATGCTAGGGATAAGCAGCGTCGAGTATACCGCTACAATGCCCAGTACATTTGGTACGATATGGCGAGTGATGATTTTCCACTTGCTCACACCACAAACATGTGCCGCTTCGATAAACTCTTTGCTGCGTAAGCTAAGCGTCTGACCACGCACAATACGCGCCATATCTAGCCAAGCAATGGCACCGATAGCAACGAAGATTAGAATGATGTTACGACCGAAGAAGGTCACTAGTACGATAACTAGGAACATGAAAGGAACTGCGTAAAGTATCTCTAGAATACGCATCATGATGCGGTCTACTTTACCACCGATAAAGCCAGAAGCAGCACCGTAGAGCGTACCAATCAATACCGCAACAAATGCGCCCATGACACCTACCATTAGAGAGATACGGCCACCGATAAGCGTACGAACGTAAAGGTCACGACCTAAACTATCGGTACCAAACCAGTGCTCAGCACTTGGAGCGACATGCATCGCGTACCAGTCAGTATCATCATAGGTGAATGGCGCTATCGTCGGCAACACAACAACCGCCAAGGTCATTAAAAATAGGATAAATAAACTCACCATCGCCGCTTTATTACGCATAAAGCGGATGCGAGCATCTTGCCATAGACTGCGACCTTCGATCTCTAGATTTTCAGAGAACTTCTCAATCGCTTCTAGGTTTTCTTTTTTCGTTAACATAACCAAACGTCCCTGTTAGTAGCGAATTTTCGGGTCAATCATTGCAAGTAGGATATCTACAATCGCGTTGAATAGGATAAATAGGAAACCAATCAAGATGGTTACCCCCATAACAAGCGAATAGTCACGGTTAAATGCAGCGTTAACGAACAGTTTACCGATACCCGGTAGACCAAAGATGGTTTCGATAACCACTGAACCTGTGATGATACCTACAAACGCCGGACCCATGTATGAAACAACAGGAAGAAGCGCAGGCTTTAAGGCATGCTTTATGATGATGTAACGGTAACTTAGACCTTTCGCACGAGCAGTACGGATAAAGTTACTGTTTAAGGTTTCGATCATTGAGCCACGCGTGATACGCGCAAAAGTTGCCACGTACAAAAGAGACATACCTATGACAGGCAGTACGAGAAACTTCAAGCTGCCATCTTGCCAGCCACCCGCAGGGAATATATTCCAATGTAGCGAGAACAGATAGATAAGTGCGGGTGCCAATACAAACGATGGCATTACTACACCCAACATGGCGGTAGACATTATGGTGTAGTCGACCCAGGTATTTTGCTTCAAGGCGGCAATGGTACCAACTGTGACCCCCATGATGACAGTAAAGATAAAGGCGATAAAACCAACTTTAGCCGATACAGGTAGCGCAACGGAGATCAGTTCATTTACCGAGTAATCAAGATACTTGAATGAAGGACCAAAATCACCTTGGACGACGTTGGTTAAGTATGTAGTGTATTGCTCAAATACTGGCTTATCTAACCCGTATTTAGCTTCAATATTCGCCATAACTTCTGGCGGTAATGGACGTTCACTCGAGAATGGGTTACCCGGAGCGAAACGCATAAGAAAGAAAGATACAGTGATCAAAACCAACATGGTTGGGATCGCCTCAAATATCCTTTTCGCGATGAATTTAAACATAAACTCACTCTTTCAGTCTGTGACAGTTAAAAAAAGAAGGAATCAATCGAATTTCTTCGAATTCAGATTGAGTAGAGGCACTGCATGTAATTGCTCACATGCAGGCCAATATTTTTATAGTTCTATCAGTTCAAGGTTTACTTGAGGATGTATAGATCTTTAGAGTAGATTTTCTCTTCTGGGTTGTTTGCAGGGAAGCCACCAACCTTAGGAGAAAGCAGACGCGATTTCACGTACTGGTAGATAGGTGCGATAGGCATATCTTTCGCTAGTAGCTTCTCTGCTTCTAGGTAAAGTGCTTCACGCTCTGCATCTGAAGTAGACTTCAGTGCTTTATCGATAATTGCATCGTAAGCTTTGCTGTCGTAGTGAATACCGCCAGTGTTGTTGTTACTCTTCATTAACGTTAGGAATGAAGAGGCTTCGTTGTAGTCACCACACCAACCAGCACGTGCTACTTCAAAGTCACCAGAATCTTTCGTAGACAGGTAAGTTTTCCACTCTTGGTTTTCTAGAGTTACATCTAGACCTAGTGTTTTCTTCCACATAGAACCTAGTGCTACAGCAATCTTCTTGTGGTTTTCAGAAGTGTTGTAAAGAAGGTTAAATTTAAGTGGGTTGTCTTTACCAAAGCCAGCTTCCTCTAGAAGACGCGCAGCTTCTGCATCACGCTCTGCTTGAGTCATCTGACCATATGCAGGCATTTCTGGGTTGAAGCCTGCAGTGATCTCTGGAGTTAAGAAGTAAGCCGGCTTTTGACCTTGCGCTAAGATAGCGTCAGTAACAATGTTACGATCAATCGCGTAAGAGATAGCCTTACGGACACGCACATCATCAAACGGTGCTTTTTTGGTATTGAAGAGGTAGTAATAAGTACACAGGTTGCCTGTTACTGATACTTCTTCTGGGTGCTCTTTCTTAAGACGTTTAAAGTGCTCTACAGGTAATTCGTGAGAAATATCAATCTCACCCGCTAGGAAGCGGTTCATTTCTGCTACCTGGTTTTCGATAGGTAGGAAGGTTACTTTGTTTAGTTTAGTGCTTGTGTTGTCCCAGTACTTTTCATTTCGTTTAAGTACCAGGCGCTCGTTCACAACCCACTTATCTACTACGAAAGCGCCATTACCAACAAAGTGCTCTGGTTTAGTCCACTGATCACCGTACTTCTCAACAGTTGCTTTATGAACAGGCTTCACTGTAGTGTGACCCATCATCATTACGAAGTAAGGTACAGCAGTATCAAGCGTAACAACTAGCGTGTGATCATCTACCGCTTTAACACCTAGTTCGCTCTTGTCTTTTTTACCAGCGACAATGTCTTTTGCGTTGACCATCTTGGTGTATTCCATATACCAAGCGTATGGAGAAGCCGTATTTGGATCAACTGCGCGCTGGAAGCTGTACACGAAATCGCCCGCAGTTACTGGGTCGCCGTTAGACCACTTCGCGTCTTTACGTAGGTGGAAAGTGAAAGTTTTGTTGTCTGTTGTTTCCCAAGATTCAGCGACACCTGGGATAGTGTTGCCATCAGCATCTTGGTTCACCAAGCCTTCAAGAAGATCACGAATAACGTGAGATTCTGGAACACCTTGAGATTTGTGCGGGTCGATTGTCGCAACTTCTGTACCGTTGCCACGAACTAATTCTTGTACCGCTGCGAGTTCTACATTCTGAGAGTCTGATTTAGCTTCAGGGGTAGGTGCTGGCTGAGCAGCTTGTTTTTCTTCTGGTTTGTCACCACAACCAGTTAGCGCTAAAGAAAGGCCCGCGCCAACTAGAAGAGCGCGCGTTATTTTGTTCTTATACATGCGTAAAACTCCAAGTTTTTCATTTGCATCCATGACTTCTTTGTATGGCACTAGAACGGACAGTGATTTAGATCTGTTTAGCTCAAAATTTAAGCATAAAAATCTAAATCCATACAAAGATTGCGGCACACAGTATCAATCATCGAAGTAATTTGCCATAAAAATGTAGCAAAAAATCGTATAATTCCACGATTACGTCAAGAAATTGGTAAAAAACACTGGTAAAGAGAAAATAGTCAGTTAATTAACATAAGATTCCCACAACCAGCAGACCGAAGTGCCAAATTATCTGATAAGATGCCTTTTTTTAGCATCTTATGCTAGGTATAATGCGGAAAAATTAACAAAAGTAATGTAATCTAGCTAACAGTTAGCTACATTTACCTACTTTAAAATAGCGTTCTGTGAAGTTAATCACTCAGATGCACATAAATAGCGATCTGCTCCCCAAAACAATGCATCTAAAGCACAAATTTCAGCCGCGAAATTCATTCAGCTCTCCTATCTAAATACCAAACCCTGCCCTTCTTTAGCTTTTTTTATTGTTAAACATTTGTAAATAACCTCTTGTTCGCTCGATATATCAGGTCAATTTGAGCAACTACACAGGTATCTCCTATGAGAGTATTCCATTCTCTAACCTTCGCAGTTTCCGCTATCTCACTACTCGGGGGGTGTAATAGTGAAGAGAGCACTTCTGAAAACATCGCAGTAGAAGTACCTTTTTCGTTGAGTAGCATTCCTATGCCTAATGACGGCTATGGATATGATGCAGACGGAACAATTTCTTTGCCCGGTGAACCTTCTTCACCCAATGCTTATTCTACTAACGCTGAATATGACGCCTACTACCAAAGCTTTGAAACTAGCTTCGCCGCCGTCGATGGTTGGGGCTTGTGTGTTGAGCCAATTGAGATTCCGCTTAGCAGCGTAGGTTCTGGGCAGGTTATTGCCCTAGAACCAACGTCTCTGCAAGGAAACGTTCTGCTCATCGACGGGACAACTAGGCAAGAGGTTCCAAATACCAAACTATCTAGTGATGGTCGCAAACTCACCATCGAATGCGGTGCCGCTCTTCAACCAGGGACAGAGTATTTCATTGCCGTCTCAAACGGCGTTATGACGGCAGAAGGCGCTCCTCTACAATCATCGCCAGCCTTTGGACAACTTTTAAGTGCAGACCCCAATGAGTTGGATGAGCAACAACGCAATCTCCAACAGAAGACAAAAAACGCCGTTTCCGCGTATAGTGACTTAGGTAAGCCGAACGAGGTCGTATACGCCTCTACATTTACTACTCAAAATAGTTATTCCGTCATCGACAATATTGTCCAACAAACAATATCTGATCCATCAAATCCACCGACACTTGACCTGACGAATATTGAAGTCACTGAGGTCAACTCTGCTCGTCCAAGTAAAGCTTATATAATCGTTTCTGGCGCAACACTAGAGACAAACAATTACCTTCCTTTTACACAAAACATCGCCGATAGAGAAAAATGTTTGCTGGACAGTTACGACCCGATCGCCAATTGCCCGTCAATGTACAATTGGACAAAAGGTGAGAATGGAGAGCACCTAACCCAACCTTTCTTTGGCAATCAAGGGGAAGTAGCCAAGTATAATGACTCTACAACCACTATCCCTGTCGATTTTTACTTGCCTTACATTGGCGGAGCTACAGATTCAAAAGCCGGAGCCAGACAGTTCATTAAGGATTCCACCAATCCATCGGTTATCTTTATCCATGGCGTTACTGGTGACAAAGAGTCCGCTTCACTGGTTGCTAAGGAATATGTTACAGACGGAAAGGAATACATATTTACAGCAATAGATATGCCGTATCATGGTGCTAGAATCGTCTGTGATAGTTCGAAATATAGTGATGAAACAACATTAAAATACTGCGACAGCGGAAAGCCCATTAGTGCTCGCGCTGACAAGTCTTACTTTATCAATATCACTTCCCCCCTAACATTACGGTCTAACCTTCACCAATCTGTTAGTGACTTTATTGGCTTAAGATGGGCGCTCAATTTCGGCAATGATAAGGCTGGCAGAGAGGTCCACTTAATTGGAGTCTCTCTTGGAGGCATCATGTCTGTAATGACCACTGAGGCGACTTATAAGCCTGAATCACCAGTTGCCCAACCAATAGAGGGCTTGGCTTTAGCTACTTCCAACTACGTTGTACCAGGTCAAGGATTAGTAAATCTTACACTTTCTTCTCTCACACTAGGTTCCGAAATGGAAACCTCGGTGAAAAAGTCAGCTGACGTGCAAAGAGCGATTGCGGAAACTCTATTGCCAAACATATGTCACGAAAGTGAAAGTAACGAAACTTGTATCACCGCTCTTCAAACTCATAGTGCTGAACTAGAAGGCAGTATTGAGATGTTGGAGAACGAAATCTATTCAGCTCTCATCCCTATTTTAAAGCAAGGCGTCCAACAAACTATTGATGGTTCAGACCCAGCAGGAAAGGTTTCGAGACAGGTGCAAGCTCAGCAACCAACTCTTCTTATAGAAGCTGTTGGTGACTGCGGTGATACCTGTGAAATCGGAGAGTATATGCCTGACACCGTAGTACCAAATAATGCAGAAAATAATGTCATGACGGGGACGGACCCTTTAATCCATGCGCTAGAGCTAAATGACATAACTAGTTCCACAACAGATGCACCAATCAGAGGAGTGATCAGAGCGACTGTTGGTGGTCATGGAACATTTCTCTTCCCTTACGAGGGACCAATGGATGAAACAGGATTGCCGTCTCAAGACCCACAACATATGGAAGCAGGAAACAATTCACGCATAACGCAACAAGAGGCGGTTCGTAATATGGTCGCAACCAACGCACGAGCAATTTACCTTGACTCTGACGACCTGATAAACATTGAAGATGAAACCGACGAGGCACAATAATGAAAAAGACAATCCTTAGTCTTAGCGTTGCTACAGCTATTCAGGCACACGCCGCAGGCTTTCAACTTAATGCTCAGTCGGCAACGGGTTTAGGTCGTGCATTCGCTGGAGACGCGATTATTGCTGACAACGCCGCTGTGGTAGCAAAAAATGCGGCGGCGATGAGTTTAATCGACCAACCGATGATATCAGTGGGCGCAGTCAATATTGCCAGCCAAGTTGAGTTCAGTGATATGCGTTACACCACACCAACATCGACAACGCAATCGCTTGATGACACTAGCCTCGACAACAATACCCTAGTACCGAACGCTAATATGGTGTTTCCTATCGAGGGGACGCCTTGGACTCTAGGCGCAACGGTTCACTCGAACTACGGCACTGATGTGGAATTCGACGATGATTTTTCTGCCCCTATATTTGGCGGAAAAACCTACTTAAGTAGCATCAATGCTGGATTCTCTGCAAGCTATCAAATCGACGATTCGTGGTCGGTGGGCGGTGGTATCGACATCATCTATGGTGAAGGAGACATCGCGAGAAAGCACAATAATGCGCCACTACTTTCAATCGACGCGGATGGTTATGGCTTAGGTTTCAACTTGGGCTTAGCCTATGTGTTAGATGAGAACAACCGCTTTGGCTTATCTTATCGTTATAGCCCAGAATTAAGAGCCGAAGGCCAAGTCTATCAAGCGGGTGAAGGTCAAGGTCTAACAGACAATCTAGATATTCCATTGCCTGATATTATAGAGTTCTCGGGCTACCATAAACTTAACCCTAAATGGGCGGCTCACTACAGCATGCAAT
This sequence comes from Vibrio sp. VPAP30, assembly GCF_001188205.1. Lineage (NCBI taxonomy): Bacteria > Pseudomonadati > Pseudomonadota > Gammaproteobacteria > Vibrionales > Vibrionaceae > Vibrio > Vibrio sp. VPAP30. The sequence goes on along the minus strand of NZ_LBLS01000016.1, from coordinate 362,426 downwards.
ACGTCGCTTGGTCTGAATTTGATAGCTTGGCATCAGAAAGTTACTCAACATCAATTAAAGACTACCAATGGCAAGATGCTGGACACGTTTCTATTGGCATTACCCACTATCTGAACCGCTCAATCGAGTTAAGAGCGGGCTATATGTATGACTTGTCACCCGTTGATCAGATCAGCTCACTTTCGATTCCTGATACTGACAGGCATTGGTTTACCTTTGGTGGTACTTATAAAGCTACAGAAAACCTCAGTGTCGATCTAGCTTTAGGCTACTTGACAGGTGAGCAAACAACGATCGATGAATCACAAGTTCTTGCTAATCCTGAACCTTTCAATATCGTCTCTACAGTCAATACCAGTGCCTGGTTAGCAGGTCTTCAGCTCAACTACTCTTTTTAATCAAATCTAGTTCAATATTCACGGTCTTCTTAACCAGACGGCCGTGTACTTTCAATCCGTTACCAATCCCGCGCACAGATCTTAATGTAACAACGACACTTGATGGAACTGTCATTTTGGCCTGCTACATTTATGAAATTAATAACATATCTATTAACATCATAAGGGCTTAATATGGGAATCACCTATCACACCTATATCGGTAAGCAGATAACACATTTACCTAACCTCCCCTGTCGTACGGCGGGAAACGTTTCACTCAATACTCCTGTCGGCAACTGTACCGACAAGTTTGGTCGAATTTGGTTAGCAGATACCGCACACAATCGTATACTCGTCTTCGACCGAAAAATGGACAAGTTGTTAGCTAGCTTTGGCAGTGTTGGCAATGGCAGCCAACAGTTCAATATGCCTTTTCGCCTGTTACCCCATCCTGATAAACCTTGGATTTACGTCAGCGACATTGCCAACAAACGTATCCATATCCTTGAATACAATCAAGCGCTCAGCATCCACTCAATCAGCAATTTTGGCAAGGGGGATCCAATCAACTTACAAGGACCAAACGGATTGGCTTTCTATCAGGATAAGCTGTGTGTGGCTGATGAGTTTTACGAAGGCGAAAACGGTGAAAGTCGATTGGTGATTTTCAATGACGAAGGTAAATGGTTAAGAGACATCACAGCCATCCAAGCCAAAGAGCCTGTTCACTTTTTATGGCCTCAAGGACTGAGTTGCGATCTCGACGGTCATCTGTACATCGCTAATACTGGCTTTGCTACTGTAGTTCGCTGTGATTGGGAGGGAAAGCCCGTTCCATTCGCAAACGGGAAAACCTATCTAGATGGTATCGACCTCGCGCGCGATGTCTCAATCATTGATAACCGAATTCTTATCCCAGGAGCCAAACAGTATTCAGTCTCTGTTTACGATATTGATGGCCATTTTTCAGGTAACATAACCGGCTTCTTCTCACCAATACAAATCACCAAACTTGACCAAAATCGCCTGTTGATTACCGAACCCATTCTCGCTTCTTTACAGATTCATCAGATCGACTGGGCAGAATTATCACCTCAGCTACCTATATCTACATTATTGATTGATCAATTAAGCGATGAGCGAGATAAAAAAGGACAGCTGCACTTTGTCACCTCGGTGGCTGGCGATATCTCTCCCGTTCCAACAAACAACTCCGAAAGTCGTTATCCTATTATTAGCGAATGGTGGGAAAAACATTTTGAACAGCAAGATAAATGGCTAAATTCGATTCACCAAATCGATGCACCTTCCTGGCTTTCAATGACCTTAAGTACCCAGATGGAGTGGACGCAAAAATGGCAACAAACCTGGGTTCGAATATTCCTAGGTGATAAGTTTGATGACCCAAACCAGCTGCTTTGGCTCGTTGACGCTGGCAACTATCAACTGCAAGCGACAGAAAACACTCAACCAGATGCCGCTAGGCCGGGTAGCTTACCTCTTTTACCAGGCTCACTTGGCATCTGCTCTTTAACCCCTTCGTCGCCATTACTCGGCCAACTCAACCCAGATATACCTTTACTGGTCGTCAGCAACTACATAAGCGGTATTGTGACGATTTATCAATATGACGAGTTAATTGGCGAGCTGGTGCCCTTTAGCTATTTTGGAGGTTTGGGTCACCAAGAGTGGCAGCTATTCAAGCCTCAAGGTGTTGCCGTAGATCCGATAAGCCGCGATGTCTATATTGCTGATTCTGGCAATAATCGCATTAGTCGCTGGCGGCTCAATCAACAGGGAATCACTGGCTTAGTCACTACCTTTGGTGAAAAAGGTCATGGTGATAATGAGTTTTTCACACCAACCGACATCACCATTACACCGGATGGTCAAAAGTACATCACCGATCAAAACAACAATCGCGTGGTGATTTACAATCGTCACGATCAATACGTTGGCAGTTTCGGCCAGCAGGGTTACGGTACGGATAATGACAACTTCCTGCTACCAACCAGTATAGATTTAGACCATGGCAAGTTGTTTGTGTCTGATTTGGTTAATCGAGCAATCAAGGTCTTTGACCAACAGGGGCATTTCATTGACAGTTTTAGTGGCTTTGGTGCCGATCCAAGTAAAGGTCAGCTATGGATGCCATACCTGCTTCACGCACATAATCGTACCCTCTACCTACCCGACTGTGCTCTTAACCGAGTTAACGTTTATAAGATCAGCTAAGGAGTAAGTGATGACCTCAGTATTCGATAAAGCTATAGCGAAACGCTTAAAACAGACAATCTCAGTCTCACAGCAAGTAACAGAGGCAAACGAAAAACTTGCCAGCCAATATCAGTACGTGATCCAATATTGCCTAGAGCAACCTTCTTCGCAGCAGACACGGAAAAGACTGGAGCAGTGGCATAAAGCTGTTCAAGATCATGCCAATCACCACATTATGTCGCCACCTCACGAGAACTAAAACAGCGAGCCAAATGGCTCGCTTTCTCATGCTACTTGTGCAATAGGTTTTCGGTCAGAAATCACTTTGCCATCTTTTATCGTGATAATGCGTTTGGTACGTTCTGCCAGCGCATTGTCGTGAGTCACGATGATCAGTGTTCGGCCCTCAGCATGAAGCTGATTAAATAGGGCTTCAATCTCTGCGCCAGATTTTGAGTCAAGTGCCCCAGTTGGCTCATCAGCTAAAATAATTTGCGGATCATTGACTAGTGCCCTTGCGATTGCCACTCGTTGCTTTTGACCACCGGAAAGCTGATTCGGTTTATGATCAAGGCGGTCACCAAGCCCAACCTGTTCAAGCAACTTCGCTGCGCGCTGACGGCGTTCTTTAGCTTTCACGCCTGAATAAACCAGAGGTAAAGCAACATTGTCGAGCGCTGTCGCGTATTCGAGCAAGTTGAAGCTCTGAAAGACAAACCCTATTCTTTGATTGCGAATCCCTGCGAGCTGATTTGCACTTAGGCTCGCCACGTTCTGACCTGCTAATTGGTAGTCACCTGCTGTCGGCTTATCCAAACAGCCGAGCATGTTCATCAGCGTCGATTTACCCGATCCAGACGGCCCCAAAATAGACAGGAACTCACCTTGATTGATCGTGAGTTCTACGCCATCGAGAGCGCGAACCTCCGCTTCTCCGCTCGAATAGTATTTGCAGATATTATTCAGCTCAACGAGCACTTGGTGTGACATTTTCTCTCCACAATTGTTATTACTCACTTTGTAGCGCCTCCAACGGACTGACTTTCGCTGCGCGATTCGCTGGCAACCAAGCAGAAGCAACACCAATAATGATTAGGGTCGTAATCACTACCAGCACCACAACCCAAGACAGTTCAGGAACAGGTTTGCCTAACTGCTCGTAGAACACGTTGCCTTCCAAACTGATTGCACCCAGTGCGGATACCAACGCATAAGTCACGCCAAGACCGAGCACACCACCCAGCATCATGGTCATTAGTGACTGAACCAGATAGTGCAAACGGATCGCTGTAGGGGTTGCTCCAACCGCCATTCTCACACCGATATCACGGGTCGAGCGTTTCACTGTCGCGTACATCACGTTGGCAATGCCTACCCCTGCGACGGCGAGTGTGACAAAGCCAATAATGCCAAGGAAACTTTGTAGACCAATTAAGAATTTCTGCATGCTTTTCTGTTGCAAGAACATATCTTCGATTTGCACAACTTGCTCATCATTGACACTTGCGCCATGCTTGCGTGCAATCACTTGGCGAATCGTCTTTGCCAATATCTTTCTGTCTGCATTCGCTTTAGGCTCGACATTGATACCCGCAATTTCGCCATTGGCGTGAAAACGCTGCCAAGTGGCTAGTGGAACAAAGCTTGAGTAATTGATTTGGTCACCCTGCTCAATTTCAGCGCTGTTCTTTTTCAGTACCCCGACAACCGTAAACTCTTCACTGCCAATTTTGACCTTCTCTCCAACCGGATTAACCTGCAGTGTGACTGCTGAAAACCAGCTAAAGTCCTCGACAGGGTTGAAAAGGTCGGCTGCTAACGAATAGCCTAAAACGACAACTTTACGCATCTCTTTTTGATCGAGAGGGTTGAGCCAGCGCCCACCAGCTAGAAGTTGCAAATTAGTCATAGAAGCAAATTCCGTGGTCACCGCTAACGGCTCTTGCCATGAGTCGCGATCACCAGCACTAATACGCTCATTCCATCTTGCGGTCGGTACTACCCCCTTCACCTCAGGTAACGCGCGAACCACGTCCGCATCTTGCGCTTTAAGAGTTAAGAACTTACCTTGATAAAAAGCGCCGTAATCGACAGTCGCCATACCACCGGTCAGATAGATGAGATTGCCGTTGCCATTTTGCGCGGTTCTCAACACACCCTGACGGATCCCTTCGCCGACAGATAACATCGCTGCAATACAAAGTGTCGCCCAAGCGACCGCCAAAATTGTCAGACCTAACCTGAGTTTTTCTGCGGCCATCTCTTGGAAGATTTGCCTCATTGGTAACAACATCTTTAAGCCCTCGCACTCAATGCTATAACCGGAGTCAAACGCGACGCACGTCTTGCCGGAAAGTAAGAAGCGAGCAGGGCTAAAACAAGCGTCACCAATAGCGACCAAGCAATCGAATCTGGCGTAATTACAGGCGAGCCAAGCCAATCAGGTAAAGTCACTGTACTTAGCAAAGAAACAAGCGCGTAAGAGATGGTTAACCCCAGCCCTGTCCCAACGGCAACTAAGATTAACCCTTCGAGAATGAACTGGCCCAATATCGATTGTTGGGTTGCACCAATCGCCAATCGAACCCCTATCTCGCGCGTTCTTTCTGTCACAGATAAGAACATAATGTTTGCCACACCTAATGCACCAACGGCCATCGTCATTGCGCCACTCGCACCAAGAAAAATCTGAATACCGCGGAATATCCCGGTAATTAGCGCACCACCCTCACTTAAGTCGGGCAGGTCAATCGCCTCTTTATCACTCGGATCAAAATGCAGTTGCTTGGCGAAGAAGGTAACCAGACTCTGCCTGAATGACGCGCTGTCCATCTTATCAACTGGTTTCAGTAATAACATCCAAGGTTTTGCGTCCCACAGATCGAGATAAGTGGTTTGCGGAACAAACACTTTGCGGCTATCGCCAAATGAAATTCCCGAATCTTCGTCCTTAATAACGCCAATGACCAAGAAAGGAATACCGTTGACTTTGACCTGTTCACCAACCTTAATACTACCCATCTTGGCAATTTGATCGCCAAGAACAGCAACTCGAGTATGATTGATGACATCACTCGGCGAAATGTTTCGCGAGCCAGATTCAAGCTTGCGTTGCATTAAGGAAAAGTAAGAGGGATCTATCCCACTAACGAAGCCAGACAACTTTTGTCCTTTTATGTTGGTCACACTGGCGTCCCATTTCGCGTACACCGTCGACGCTTGCGCGACAAAACCCGACTGTTTGAGCATATCGACTTTGTCTTGCTCAATAGTGATTTTCCGTCTTGGGGGCATACCATGCCATGCTTTACTGGTACTTGAAGGGAAAGCGATTTGCACATTGTTAACCATAAACGATAGCGACTGAACTTGATGGCGATAGAAGCCTTCACCGAGCGCAATCAGCACAACCACGGAAATAACGCCCCATGCAATGGCAATGATCGCTAAAATGCTTTTTAGCCTATGTGCCATCAAGGTTTGCCACGTTTGCTGTAACAAACTACTCATGAATCAAAAGCCTGAGAAATCAAAGTCATGATACTGTCATCTAACTTGCCAGCGGTTTGTAGTAGTCCGATTCTTTGACGCCAATAATTATACAGGTTGGTTTGCAGACTGTTTTTGGCTTCGAATAAACTGTTATGAGCATTGATCACTTCAGAAACTTCCAGAAGGCCTGCGTCGTAGAGCTTCTCTTTACTGCCCAGTACCTTAGCTCGTGATTCAACCAATTCATCCGCCATCAATACCTGACTCCAGTTGATATCAACCTGAGTAAAGCGTTGGATGATGCGTTTCTGGATATCTATTTCTACCCGGCGCAAATCTTGTTTAGCACTTAAGATATTAAGCGATGCTTCATCGACCTTAGCGCGAGTCGCACCATTGAGATCAATGGGCACACTTAGTGTAACACCTGCGTTAAATTCACCGCTCGATCGCCTATCGTCATCGCTGTAACCTAGCTTGCCTTTCACTGTAGGGTAGTAACCACCTTGTGCAGAATCTTTGGCAAACTCAGTCGCTTTAACGTTTTGCATGGCAACCAACAGCTCAGGGCTGCTGTCTTTGGCTAATTTGAGCCACTGTTCTTGAGATTCGACTAGCATTGGAGGCTGAACAAGCGAATCTGTACGGATTTGGTCCACCTCTTCAGGCACCTGATTGATCAGTGCGGCAAGCTCTGCTTTTTTGCTTTGCAGCTGAGCTTGAGCCTTGAGAATCGCGGCTTTTTCCGAGACTTGGGTCGCTCTAATTTCTTCCACATCAATGGATTTCACTTTGCCCGCTTTGTATCTTGTCTCAATGATCTTGAGTAGCTTAGCACCTTCTTCTAGCTTGTTTTGCGCCAATACAAGGTCACCTTGAGCACTGGCCATATCGAGATAACTAGAAAGTAGCTTTTGCGCCAATTCATTGTGTGTTTGAGACAGCTCTAATTGGGCTTTTAGTAGGTTTGCTTCTGCTTGGTCTAAATCTGACCACAAGCTGCTATCCCAAATCGTTTGGGAAAGGTTGGCGCTGTAGCTGTTGGTATTGTGTGTAGTTTCGTTCCAATTAGCAGAAGCATCAGCACTTAATGAGGGCAGTAGCGAACTGCGGCTTGAAGAAATACCGGTTTCACCTAGCTGAACACCTATCTTGGCTTTTGCATAATTAGGATCGCTCTGTTTCGCTTGTTGCCATGCCTGCTCGATAGATACCGCATAGCTTGGCAAGCTGAGCATTGTTGCCAGTAACACAACGCTAATTTTAGATAGGTGCAACTTAGCCATGGGCAGCTCCCATCATCATGCTGTTATCAATAATCTCTTCATCAAGCTCGACCCCTTCTAACACTTCGACATTGATTCCGTCTGATAAGCCAAGTTTTACTGGTTGTTTGTGGAACCCTTGCTCTGACCCATCAGGAAGCAACACATTCGGAGTATCACCATCAAACTGGAGCACACGCTCGGGTAATGTCAGCACATTTTCCGACGCCTTCAATGTAATTTGTGCCGTAGAAGAGAAACCAGAACGCAGCAAAATTTCCTGAGGAATTTTCAGCCCACCCACTTCGACCCCAAAGCCATTATCAAAACTCTTTGCTGTGGAGTTCGCGTCAGGAGAGTTCAGGTTTTCTGACTGAATCGCGACTTTAGTCAATACACCTTCGATTTCAACCTCAGGGTATGGGGCAACGGTAAGAAGTACGGGCATCCCTGGCGATAACTGAGCAGCATCATGCTCACTGACACTGCCTTTAAAGATCAGACTATTCATATCAGCTAAAGACATCATCTCGGTCGCAGCTTGGCTAGATTCAGTTGAAATAATTGGCTCACCGACTTCAACTTTTCGATTAAGGACTGTGCCGTCGATTGGGGCATAAATTGTCGAGGTTAAGCGTGCATCACCAATAGAAGCTTCACCACTTCGGATCAGTTCAAGGTTCTGACGTTTTTGCAGCACATTTGCTTGCGCAGATTTGACCGTAGATCGTGCGCTAACATAATCGTCGTAGTTACTTGGAATAATCTCTTGCTTAACCAAGCTCTCTAAGTTGGCGAGTTTTTGCTTCGCCGACTCAAGATCGGCTTCGCTACGCATTAATTCAGTTGAGGCATCTGTTAGGGCTTTGGGCGTTGGATTTGGGCGTACTTTGATTAAAGGCTGGCCCTGTTTTACTTTCTCACCCACCTGTGCGTATATTTCTCCAACAATTCCATCGATTTGAGACTTAATCGATACCGAGTGCGCAGGGACAATTTTACCCACTGCCACGGCCTGTTTTTCGATGGTGCCCTTTGCCACTGCAATAGTGGCAAAAGACTCTGGTTCAGCAGACGAATGCAGATATAAGTACGCGCCACTGCCTAGTAGTGCGATTCCCACAGTGGATATAAGCCAACGTTTAGCCATGTTTTACTTCCAATTATTGTTATGCGTAGCCATATGACTACCTCAAGATTATAAAGTTCCGGTGATAATACCGTATACAAAATGAAATAATACATATGAAGTTTGTATGAGTTTGTCGTGCTAAGTTGACAATAAAAAACGGCCAATTGGAATTGGCCGTTTTTTACGAAGCTATTGGGTCTATAAGGTGGCGCTTTTTACCATGCCAGCTTCAGCGTGGCCCGGAATGTTGCAGGCAAATTCCACCTTATTGTCACCATGGAAATGCCACTGTAACTGTTTGGCTTTTCCCGGTTCTACGGTCACCGTGCTGCCAGAATCATGGGCATGACCTGCCATCGTTTTCATCATCTCACGGTGTTTGAGCTGCTCTTTTGCTGAACCAATTGAAAACTCATGATCTATCTTGCCTGTATTCATCACCACAAACTGGACCACATCATTAGGCTCAATCTTGACCTCTTTCTTAAAACGAATGGTCATATCATCGCTGAGAACAACGTGGACGACCTTGTCAGGTTTAGCACCTGTCGCAGGCATACCAACGTCTGACATGCCTTCCATATTCATCATGTTTGAATGATCCATGTTGGAGTGATCCATTGCCATCATCTGACTATGATCCATATCTCCATGATTCATCATCGAATGGTCCATCTGAGCGAAAGCGTATGAACTTGCCAAGGTTGCTGTGATCAATGCGAATGTCTTTTTCATCTTTTATATCCTTACGATTAGGTTGTAGGCAGCAACAATGACATTGCCACCTACGATTGAAGTTATTGGTTTGGAAGTTGTTGTTTGGAAGAAGATGGCTTTGAAAGCTCTCTTTGCTTCCAGAGCTTAAAGATGGCGGGCAGCACCAGCAGAGTCAGCAGTAGCGCTGACGCCATGCCGCCAATCATTGGCGCTGCGATACGCTGCATGACTTCAGAGCCAGTTCCGTCGCCGTACATTATTGGCACCAAACCTATGATGACTGTCAGTACTGTCATCATCACCGGACGAACCCTAAGTCCAGCGCCTTCACGAATGGCGTCCATCAAATCGCTTTTGTGTAACAACTGCTGGTTTTGCGCGGCATCGAGTTTACGTTGGTGCCAAGCTTGATTGAGGTAAACCAGCATGATGACGCCTATCTCTACCGCAACCCCAGCAAGAGCAATAAAGCCCACACCGACCGCGATAGAAAAGTTGAAACCTAGGTAGTGCATTAGCCAGAGTCCACCCACCATCGCCAGTGGCAGAGTACACATGATGACCAACACTTCTCCTACTCGGCGGAAGCTGAAGTAGAGCAGCAACATAATGATGGCAATGGTGATTGGCACCACTACGCTCAAGCGCTGCTTAGCACGTTCCATATACTCATACTGACCAGACCAAGTGAGCGAGTAACCCGCAGGTAGCTGGAGTTGCTCACTGACGATGGCCTGTGCTTCGTTAACGTAAGAGCCTAAATCTCGACCATCAATATCAACAAACACCCAGCCGTTTGGGCGGGCATTCTCGGTTTTGATCATAGGAGGGCCATCTTCATAACGAATGTCAGCCACATCCGCCAACGCGATACGCGCACCATTAGGTGTCACTAGTGGGAGGTTTTGCAGTTTCACCACCGAATCACGGTAGTCCTGTGGGTAACGAACATTGATTGGGTAGCGCTCTAACCCTTCAATTGTCTCGCCGACATTCATTCCGCCAATGGCCGTCGAGATAACTTGCTGTACATCCTGAATATTGAGTCCATAACGAGCGGCAGAACGACGCTTAATATCAATTGTCACGTAACGGCCGCCTGCTACCCGCTCAGCGTAGACCGACGCCGTTCCATTGACTTGATTTAGAAGTGGTTCAAGCTCACCACCAATTTGCTCAATCACCTTAAGGTCTGGCCCGGCGATCTTGATACCTATTGGTGTCTTGATCCCCGTCGCTAACATGTCGATACGCGTTTTAATCGGCATGACCCATGCGTTGGTTAAACCAGGAAATTGAACCAGTTGATCAAACTCTTTACGTAATGACTCCGTTGTTACCCCTTCTCGCCATTGCGCTTTGGGTTTAAGTTGAATCACAGTCTCGATCATGGTTAACGGCGCCGGGTCAGTGGCAGTTTCTGCCCGACCAATCTTGCCCCATACCGTCTCAACCTCAGGTACAGACTTAATTAACTTGTTGGTCTGTTGTAATAGCTCGCGCGCTTTACCAATAGAGATCCCCGGATAGGTGGTCGGCATATACATCAAGTCACCTTCATCTAGAGGCGGAATGAATTCACTGCCGAGTTTGCTCATTGGATAGTAAGCAGAGGCAAGCAGACCTAATGCCAATACAATCATAGCTTTAGGATAAGTTAAGCTTAAATTGAGTAGCGGACGATAAAGCGCAATGAGCGCCTTGTTTACTGGGTTTTTGCTCTCTGGCAGCACTTTGCCACGAATGAAATAGCCCATCAGAACAGGCACGAGCGTAATCGCTAAACCTGCTGAAGCCGCCATCGCGTAGGTTTTGGTGAACGCAAGTGGTGAGAACATCTTGCCTTCTTGGCCTTCTAGCGCAAACACGGGAACAAAGCTCAAGGTAATGATCAACAGCGAGAAGAACAGCGGTGCCCCCACCTCTTGCGCAGCCTTACCTATCACTTCCCATCGGTTGTTGTCATTGAGAGGCGTACGTTCGATGTGTTTATGAACATTTTCGATCATCACTATCGCCCCATCGACCATTGCGCCGATCGCAATCGCAATGCCGCCCAACGACATGATGTTGGCATTAATGCCCTGCCAATGCATAACAATGAAGGCAGACAAAATCCCCACAGGCAAGCTCAGCGCAATCACCAATGAAGAGCGGATATGGAACAGGAACAAGGCGCAAACAATCGCCACCACGATGAACTCTTCTGCCAGTTTTTTCCATAAGTTCTCTACCGCTGAATCAATCAATGTTGAGCGGTCATAGGTCGCTTTAATCTCAACACCAGAAGGGAGACTTCTCTGCAGGTCTGCTAGTTTAGCTTTGACGTTAGTGATCACTTCACTGGCGTTTTCACCAAATCGCATCACGATCACGCCACCAACCGCTTCACCTTCACCATTAAACTCTGAGATACCTCGGCGCATTTGTGGGCCTAGATTAATATCTGCAATATCACCGAGTAACAAAGGCGTTCCTTTGTCTGTCACTTTAAGTGGTAAGGATTGAATATCTTCAACACTCGATAGGTAACCTGTGGTACGTACCATGTGTTCCGCTTCCGCCACCTCGATGACTGACGCGCCCGTTTCTTGGTTACCTTGCTGAATGGCCTTGTTGACTTGTTGTAACGTCAGGTTGTAAGCGCGTAGTTTGGCCGGATCAATTTGTACTTGATACTGTTTGACCATACCGCCAACAGTCGCTACCTCAGACACACCATCAACGGTTTGTAACTCATATTTCAAAAACCAATCTTGCAGCGAACGTAACTCAGCCAGATCGTGTTGACCTGTTTTGTCTTGCAACACATAGCTGTATACCCAACCGACCCCTGTGGCATCAGGCCCGAGCGTGGGTTTCGCCCCCGAAGGAAGGTTGGGCGCCACCTGACTTAGATACTCAAGTACGCGTGAACGCGCCCAATACATATCCGTATCATCGTTAAAAATGATATAGACGTATGAGTCGCCAAAGAATGAATAACCCCGCACCGTTTCTGCACCGGGTACCGCGAGCATAGCAGTGGTCAACGGGTAGGTGACTTGGTCTTCAACGACTTGAGGCGCTTGACCTGGGTAGCTAGTCTTGATGATCACCTGAACATCGGAAAGATCGGGGATAGCGTCCACCGGGGTATTTTTCAGGCTATAAAGACCGCCCAAGGTTAAAGCTAAAGTCGCAATCAGTACTAAGAAACGATTACTGATCGACCATCGAATAATCGCACTAATCATACTGGCTCCTCACTCACTGTGATTTGCTTAAGTAGGTAATCCGCCCCTTGCTTTTCAACTAGAAACCGAACTTTCTGACCTTCCTTAAACCCGGATAAATCCACATCATCACCCACCGAGAAGTTCATCTCTCCGGCCTGCCAATTCCATTCCGCGACCGGTAGATGTTGTAAGGTAATCATGCCGAAGTCCACCATCAACATGGTGATATCTCCGCTTAACCACACCTCATTGGCGACAACACTGTCACCGACTCGGTAATCAACAATTTGATACTGACCTTCTGGCGTCTTTTGCATCTCAAACTCTATGGCTTGACCTGATTTTAGCTCTTGCATGTTCAGCTGCTCAGCCACGGTAAAGTTCATCACCATACCCGGCCACTGCCACTCTGGAACGGCCTGATGATTGATAGTCAGCATTCGATGCCCTGCCATTACATCAGTAATTTCACCTTGAGCCCAGACGGTCTCAACAGGCGGTTCAGTGCCATTAATTCGAGATAGATCGGCAGATTGGCTCGATTCAGAATCCAACATAAAGTGCGCCGACGTCACGACACTTTCGCCTAGGGTGAGTCCTTCAAGTACCTCGACACTCTCGCCTGCTTCTCGACCAACATTGATGCGCGCAGAACGATACTTTCCGTCGCCTTCTGCAAGCACTACACGCGTCATGCCTCCTGAACGAATCACGGCAGATCTAGGGATGGTTAATACTGACTCTTCAGTAACGGGCTGCAGAGCAATATTGGCAAACATATTCGGTTTGAGTTCACCATTAGGGTTGGGGAATTTCAGCCGTACCCGCAAAGTTCGCGTGCTCGGGTCAAGGATGGGATAGACATAGTCCACTTCCCCTTGCCATTGACCATCGGGGATCGCGTCAAGTGTCATCGTGGCGATACTGCCTGCTTGCATCCAATGCGCTTGGCGCTCAAAGACTTCCGCATCAACCCAGACTTCTTCCAGCGGGCCTGCGCTGATCACGGCTTGTGCTGGAGATAAGTACCCCCCTTCGCGAATGTTCAAGCTAGCGATTACACCATCCGCTGGCGCTTTAATCTCGATAGACTGAGACGCTTTACCGCGCTTCTTGATTGCTTTGATTTGCGCACGGTCGACCCCTAGCGTGACTAAGCGTTCAGTCGCCCCTTTGACGAGTCCACTTCGACCTGTTCGATAGGCGTTGAGTAACTCTTCTTGCGCTTTAATTAGCTCTGGAGAGTAGAGCGTAAATAGCACTTCACCCTTAGCGACTTTTTCTCCTACCGCATTGATATTGAGCTTTTCAACCCAGCCGGCAACACGCACATTGGTTTGCCATAAACGACTTTCATCAAATGCAACATAGCCTACGGTTTCAATCCTTGGTGACAAACGCTGCTTCTCAACAACCGCAGTTTTCACTCCGAGGTTGTTTTCAACCGATGGATCTATCGTCACTGTACCCGGTTTGTTGGCGTCTGAAGCTAAATCCTCGGCATAGACAGGGATAAGGTCCATGCCCATCGGCGATTTACCCGGTTTATCGCGTTGGTAATTTGGATCCATCGGTGCCACCCAATACAAGGGCTCGTTTGAGTCTTTACTTGGAGCCGCAGCATCCGCTATTGTCATCAGCGAGTGACTAAGTAAAAACTGACTTACACCGAAGCCAATGCCACTACCAATCAATAGTGCGATCGTCGCTACCTTAAATGTTTTCATCATTCTTCCTTATTGTTCTACTGAGTAATTTCAGGTAGCGAGACCTGAAACTCGAAAGCGCTAAATAGCGTCGCTAAGTTACTCTTGACGATGTTTAGATCGGTCATTAAACGTTGCTGTTCTAATTGCAAGGCAAGGTCATCTCTCGTGGCGGCTATCACGTCGCTAAACTGCGCTGTGTTGTTTTGATAGCCACGTTCGACGGCGAGAATTCTTGCTCGCGCTTGTGGTAGTAAGGTGGTTTGGTAACGTTCAAGTCGTTGATTTAGGTTACGTTCATCAACAAGTAACGCGTTCGCTTTGGCATTCATCTGCGCCAGTAAGGTATCTTTCTGAGACTTAGTCGCCCCAACTTGATACTGAGCAGCGGCTAGGTTTCTATCTTGTCGATTGCCCGTAAACAGCGGAACATCGACAGTCAGATAGGCGCTGACAAGATCAGAGGCCGGTTCACCCATCATGTTGTTTGCCTGTCGATAGGCATACATCACTTCAACACCAACTTGAGGTGTGTAGGCTTGCTCGGTGATATTGACCAGAGTTTCATTTACAGCAATCGAAGCATCGATTATCTGCACCATTGGGTGTCGTTTAAGTAACTCGAAATGGTCGGTTTGATTTGCGCTGCGCTCTAGCTTATTAGCCAGTCTACGCCAATCTAATTGATTGCTCGCTCGCAAATCACTGTGTTGATTGAGCCAGCCAATGCCTAGCCACTCAGAAAACTGTGAGATCAATCGAGTTTGCATTTGGCTGTTGGCTTGCAGTTGCTCATCAAGCTTGCTGACTTGAAGCTGGGCATTGAGTAAGTCTTGAGATTCACTCTTACCAATGGAATAGTTGGTTTGAATAAAGCCCTGTAGTTCGATGAGTAACTGTTTGTTTTCTTTCAGAATCTGCTCAGCTTGTTGCAAATAACCTAGCTCTAACCACAGCTGAGTCATCGCATTAGCGACCTCAAGCTCACGCGATTGCAATTGCAGTGTCACGCCATCCGCTTGTTGGCTGGCTTTCTTACGTTGCAGTTCGAGTGTCGACCCCCGTTCGAACTGCTGCATCAAACCGACCGAGATGTTGGTCATTGGGTCTTCATCAAACTCAAAGCTTTCGGTAGGCAGGCCGCCAAACCCCACTTTCAGTTTCGGGTCCATTAAGGTTGAGTTAGCGATACCCGTTTCCCTCATTGCGAGTGATTGGGCATAGAGCTGCTTGCGATTGGTATCATTATTTAGCGCAGTATCAATCATCTGCGCCAGTAAATCGCGAGGTGGCTGCGTTGCTATATCGGCTTCAGCCAATGCAGCAGTTGGTGCAAACCACAAAGCCGCACTTAGCGTAAGTGCCAGACAAGTTGGTTTAGTCTTCACGTAGTAATCCGTTTCTATGTGCCTAAAAAGGCATAAAGGCGCCTCTTCACGAACAAATCGCAAAGAGATGAAGTAATAGAAAACGAGTTACGCTATTGGGGGGCGATACAAGGAGGACGTTTGGTTGATCGGCACGCTTCTATCGTCACGGACAATAAGAGCAAGATGACTAGAAGTCGAGTGGACTGGCTGATAGTGATTAAGCAGGGCAAAGACTGTCATACACATCACATCGCAGCACATGTGCTGACTGGGTTCGGACTCACACTCCTCCGTCATCATCGGGGAATGTTCTTCTAGATTGGATTTCATCGGCATATTGCATGCGCTTTGAGAGTGATGCATTGAGCTTGCGTCCATCATTTCAAAGCTCATTAAAGGCGCGCTGCTAGATAGCGTCGAGAACAGCATCGAAAACATGCTGATCGCAACAATCCAAATTTTTTGGCTGACTCTGAACGTCATAACGCACCTAATAATGAACAATCCCATTTATGCTAAACCTTACCCTAGGGATAAGGTCAAGCCATCAAACATATTTGTCTTAAGACAAATCGGGTTCTCCGCTAAGGCGAAGGATTTCTGCTCTTGCCTGATCCCTTAGCGCTACCGCTGCATTCCAATCACGACCTTGGGCGAATAAAGGAGGACTAAAGGTCACACTGATGTTCCCACGGCGTGGAAACAGAGAGTCGCCTCTGAGCTTTGAACGAGTACCACGTAGTGTCACTGGAATCACGGGTAGTTTTGCTTGAGCGGCTGCGGTAAACGCCCCCATATGGAACTCATGTAAGCCCGCCATCCGATAGAAAGTACCCTCAGGAAATAGAAATAGTGGTTGACTACTTTTCGCTACCCCCGCAAGTTTTTCGGCATCAGCTAACCCTTGTTGTACATCGAAACGTTCTACAAATTCAGTATCTAATCGACTCAGGAAAAGACGTGCAAATGGATTGTTTAGCAATTCAGCTTTCGCAACAAAGTGGCAATGAATCGGCATAGATGCCATAAGAGCAACACCATCAAGATAACTGGCGTGATTACCCACTAACACGCAGTGAGAGTCTTTGCTTGGCAAGTTCTCTTGCCCTGTGACAGTCAACTTGGTTCTCGTCAACCATATCAGGGCACGCGCACCGAACTGAGTCACAGACCAGCACCATTGTTGCCTTGGTGCGAGTACGACTGAACACCAAATTAAAGGCGTTAGGATCAGCATTATCAACCACATATAGCCAGCGTAGCCGAGATCTGAAATGGTGCGCCAATGACGTCTAAACTGAGGTTTAATGCCCGCTGCCATTAATCTCAGTGTTTGCCACCAAACCGCTCGATGACGAATACTCAATTTATCTTGTTCATACATTTCCTTACATGCCGACCGACGAATTTTGCCACTTGATGTTTTCGGAATGGTATGTGGAGGAGTGATCAACACATCATCCGTTGGATGACCAAGAAGGTCTACCGCGAGATGATTGATCTGCTCCGTGATTTTTTTCTGCTTTGAAACGTCGCAAATTCGTGACTCGGCAAGTACGATTAGGCGCTCTGTACCCGACTCCTTATCATGACCAGCAAATACCGCAACACACCCTTTTCGAACCCCGACGATAGTGCCCACAGCCTCTTCTAGCTCATTTGGGTATATATTGCGACCAGCGCGAATAATGATGTCTTTGTTGCGACCAGTAATAAATAGCTCACCATCAATGGTGAAAGCTCGATCACCCGTTTTAAGCCATTCGCCATGATAAAGCAGTTTAGTTTTGTCTGGTTCACGATAATACCCCTGGGTAGCAGAAGGCCCTTTAAACTCCAATTCGCCCTCTTCCCTTTCAGGCAGCTCTCGCCCTAACTCATCGACTATCCGAATTTGATGACCTGGAAGAGGCAGCCCCAGACCAACAATTTGAATCACATCGTTATCCTCTCCCTCCGCGGCAATGGCTTTACCAAAGCAGGTCAATGCCTTTCTTTGAATTCGTTCGACTTGTGGCAACCTCTGCGCCGTTGGGAAAGTCAATCCCACTGAAGATTCAGCTAAACCAAACACTGGTGACATGGTTTCTGGTCGAAATCCATACTTGGCAAACCTTTGGGTAAAACGTTCAATGGTGCTAGGGCTAACTGGCTCTGCGCCATTCCATGCAAGGCGCCAATGACTCAGATCTAGCCCTTCTAATTCACTATCATCGATTTTATTGATGCAAAGTTCGTAAGCGAAATTAGGAGCAGGAGACAAGGTTCCATGATGATGGTGTATCGCCCACAGCCATCGCTGTGGCTTAGAAAGAAACATCAAAGGTGACATGATGACTAAGGGGCTTGCATGGTAAAGGCTACCAAACCAAGCGCCAATAAGGCCCATATCATGGTACACAGGTAACCAGCTTACAAATACGTCACTTGAATCAGCTTTAACGACCTGCCCCATTGCTCGTACGTTGCTCAATAAATTGGAGTGGGTCAGCGCTACACCTTTAGGTAACCCTGTGCTGCCCGAGGTATACTGCAAAAATGCAATATCCGAGCCTTTAGCTTCACCAACACACAACTCGCTGGCGTGCTGGTCCAGTTCTGAATAAGTCACAACTGATTCTATTTCAGGTACTTGCAATCGCAACAACTGCGACAATGATTTCGCTTCTGGTACGGTGATCAACAACCTTGCTTGAGCGTTGTGCAAAATATTCGCATGACGCTTTAAATGATCTTCGATTTGCGATGCACGAGTGGGCGGATAGATAGGAACTGGAATCGCGCGGGCGTATAAGATACCAAAAAAACTAAAGAAGTACTCTTCACTCGTTGGTAGCATAATCGCCACGCACTCCCCTGGCGCTATGTCTTGTGCAACCAGTCCGGCGGCCACTTGCAAAGCTTTATTACGCAAGGTGAGATAACTGATTTCGCTTATCTGATTGTCCCCTTGATAAATGTATAAACAGGGACGCTCAGGATGCGCTTCTACTTGCCAGTCTAACATCTGTTGCAAGGTTTGCGCGTGTTCTGGTACTAAAGCAACTCGTTCAAGTTTAATCTGCTTTGCAAGCTGATGAGAAACCTTAGTACCCTCTTGGTTCAATGCCTGCAGCACCTCTCGCACTAAGTCACGTGGCGTTTCAATTGTGGCTAAAGTAGAGTCCGGCAGCACAATATCAAACCGCTTTTCACTCCGCTGAATAAGCTCGGCACGCGCCAGACTATCAAAGCCAAGATTATGGTCAAAATCACTATCTAGTTCGACGGAAGATACGGAAGACGGGTCATGGTGAAGCTCGCGAACCAACTCAGTAATCAGCGCCAAAACACTCTGCGCGGTTTGTTCTGAGTCTAGCTTTAAAGTATGGGATAAGTTAGCTGACATAACGTACATCCTAAGGCTGAATCTAGCTATCAGCGGTGTTATTGCTTGTTGAGCATGCTCAATAACACCACAATCATAGGGATATGTTTGAAGTGTAGTTAACCCACCATTAAAGCGGGCATAAAAACCGCCTGTGACCCAGTCTCTGTTTCTACTTTCTGCACAAATTTATAGTAGATACCTGTTCAAAAAAATACACCACCACACCCATAACCTATATATTGAGTGTATTGTCATCTAAATTTTTAGGTAAGGTTCGTCAAGGTATAAACAATGAGTAAACTCACACTATCAATCCTACTGTTCTCTTTCTCAATATTGTGTTCAGCTCATGCTAATGAAAGGGTGGTCAGGCTTGTCGTCGGAGACTGGGAACCATATACAAGTAGCCAAAACAACCCAAACTACAAAATTTCTGAAACACTAGTAAAGGCTGCATACGCGACACAGGGCTATGAAGTGCAAATAGATTACCACCCTTGGGCTCGTGCTTATCGTTATGCTCAAACAGATAGATACGATGGTACATTTCCTTGGTTTAAAAACAGTGAGCGCGAAGAACTGTTCTTGTTTTCAAGCCCTCTGTTCGTACAAAAAGTTGTGTTTTTCTATCACATGGATAGCCGCTTTGCCTGGCAAGACATCGCTGACCTCAACAGTTTTAGGATAGGCGCAACCCAAGAATACGAAGTCACGCGTTTAATGCAGTCAAACGGGATAGAGCTTGAAGTTTCTAACTCTGATGATGTGAATTTTATTAAGCTTGGTAAATATAGAATCGACGCCTACCCCGCAGGGCTTGAACGTGGATACTATATGATGGGTAATATCCTTCCTGCGATACAAATAAACCAGCTTAAGGTTCACCCAAAGCCTATAATTGAAAATGACATGTTTGTGATGTTTTCGAAACAAAACCTCAGCCGCAGCCAAGAACTCAAAGAAGCGCTACGTTTGGGTATTGAGCAACTCATAAAGTCGGGGGAGTATCAGAAAATTATTGATGTTGAAAAGCAAATTAGACCAGAGTTTCCATAAAAATGCCCGCACAAGGCGGGCATATCGATAACTTGGTTACATTTTACTCTTCGTTAAGCAGATCTAAGAAAAAGGCGTATTCAAGCGCGTCTTCTCGCAGACGCTTGAAGCGACCAGATGCACCACCATGACCCGCCTCCATATCTGTTTTAAACAGCAGCACATTATCATCCGTTTTCAGTTCTCGCAATTTCGCGACCCATTTCATAGGCTCAAAATACTGAACTTGAGAATCGTGCAAGCCCGTTGTCACTAACATATTCGGATAACTCTGCGTTTTGACGTTGTCGTACGGTGAGTAGCTCAGCATGTAATCGTAGTATGGCTTGTCATTCGGGTTACCCCATTCATCGTATTCATTGGTTGTCAGGGGAATAGACTCATCCAGCATGGTTGTAACCACGTCCACAAACGGGACATGGGCACCAATACCGCGATACAGATCAGGTGCTTGATTTATAACAACCCCCATTAATAAACCACCCGCAGATCCACCGACGGCAAACACTTTGTCTTTGGCACCATAACCGGCTTCCGTTAAGCCTTTAGTAACATCGATGAAGTCATTGAATGTATTTTGTTTGGTCAGTTTTTTACCGTCTTCATACCAAGGTTTTCCCAGCATTTCAGAGCCACGGATATGCGCTATCGCATAGACGAATCCGCGATCCAACAGGCTCAAACGCGCTGAACCAAAAGTAGGATCGATCGTGTGACCGTATGAGCCATAACCGTATTGATAGATAGGATTCGTGCCGTCTTTTTTGAACTTATCCTTGCGATAAACCAGCGAAACCGGCACTTTCTGCCCATCTCGAGCGGTGATCATGATACGTTCAGATTGGTAGTTATCAGCATCAAAATCACCAAGCACTGGCGTTTGCTTCATGATTTCGGATTCACCTGATTCTAGGTCGAAATCATAATACGTCCCCGGCGTAGTCAGGCTACTGTAGTAAATACGAACCTTTGAGTTGTCGAGCTCTCGGTTGCCAGTCATGTAAGCCGCAAATGCCGTGTCGTTAAAGGCTAATGGAAATTCTTTCCCCGCCGAAAGCTGACGCACCTTAACCGTGGTTAAACCGTCTTTACGCTGCTCATAAACTAAGTGGTCTTCAAACAGCGTAAAATCGACCAGTTGGGTTTTATCATCCGCGGCAATAACATCCTGCCATTTCGAGCGGTCATGCATCTGATCCTTATGCACTTTCATTAAACGAAAGTTCACAGCCTGATAATTGGTGTAGATAAAATACCAATCGTTAAGCTTAGCGATGCTGTACTCAATGCCTTCCTCTCTCGGGTAGAAAGGTTCAGCCTTGGCTTTAGGATCATTGGCGTCAATGACAGAAACCCCACTAGTCTCAGTACTTGAGTGGAAGATGTAAACTTGTTCGCCGTCTTTGCTCTTGCCTAAAGACATGTAGTACGCGCTGTCATCTTCTTGGTAAATCAGCTCATCACTGCTTTGTGGCGTTCCTAGCACATGACGATAGACTTGGTAGCCCAGTAAGGTTTGAGGATCTTTCTTGATGTAGTAGAAAGCTTGATTGTCATTTTGCCAAGCCACACCGCTCGACGCCCCCTCGACTTCATCTTTGAGATATTCGCCTGTGGTAATATCTTTGACTCTAATGGTGTAGATTCGGCGGCTTAGGGTATCTTCACCGTACGCCAGCAAATTCTCATTTGGGCTAACGTACAAGCCACCCGTACTGAAAAATTCATGCTCTTTCGCCAGCTCATTGACGTCTAAGATCACGGTCTTATCTGTCCCTGAGAAATCTTTGGCGCGCTGGTAGATAGGGTACTCATTGTCGCCAGAGACTTCGTTCGAATAGAAATAGCTCCCTTCTCTTACAGGAACTGAACTGTCATCTTTTGCAATACGCCCTTTGATCTCTTGGAATAATTTTTCCTGTAGCTGTTCAGTGTGCTTTAACACCGAATCCGTGTATTGATTTTCTTTTTCGAGATGCGCCAAGATCTCAGGATCTTTTCGCTCATCGTCGCGCATCCAGTAGTAGTTATCTATACGGCGCTCACCGTGATTGTTAAGCGCATAGGGTTCTTTCTTGGCCACAGGAGCCGGAACTTGCTGAACCGCGAGTTCTAATTGAGAAGGTTGAGCCACAGTCTGAACTCCTTGATAACTGCACCCGGCAATAAGCGCCACAGATACAGCTAATGTAGTTAAGTGAAAACGCATCTATCGATCCTTAAAAGCGTTCATTAAGCTGACTTATCCCACTCAGTGAACGCATATGTAAAACAGCCTAAATAGTGAAGCACTACTGTTATAAAACTCAGCAGTAATTCACCAATATCTTATATTTAACAAACAGTTACGCTATCAAACATACATTCAAGGTTCAAATGGTATGAACGGTTATTATGTTGAAAGTGAGCGATTACTGACAAGCTTGAATCTCACAGGTGTGGGATTTAACTCTATAGATACACATCATTTAAGTCATACATCGACCAGGTTTCTGTACCAGATCCGAGCGAAATCCATAAGTTAGCCAATAAAAACACCTCATGAGCGCAAGCCTTATTTCTAAAGGCGAACTTGTCATCTTATGGCTAACTAAAAAACCAGTGCTATATTTCAGTGTTTATAAAAATCAATTTATCTCTTTATATCAAAACCTTAGTTAATCACCCTCACATCTAATATGAACATTAATGATCATTGCAGAGAATGAATAAATAAAAATTAATAACTATTAATGATCATTAGCAAGCATTCATTTTCCTCTCGCCATAGAGTTCTAGAAAGCAACTAGGCGCATATAGGCAATTTTATCTATAGCGCAAGGAGTGCTGACAAGAAGAGTTCACAACAACTAGGCGAGAAGAAAAACTATGAAATTAAACAAGTTTGTATTGGGTATGACATTTTTGACGGGCAGTGCATGGGGTGCAGCGGATACCAATCACTGTAATCCATTAGCAAGCGATTCATGCGGTTTACCATGGCCAAGCAATCAGGCGTTTACAAAAGAGGATAGCCAGTCAGAGACTGGGGTTCGTATTAACATAAAGAATGCGGTGTTTTCCGACAGCTTTGTTCAAGAACTCCCTAAGAACTTTACCCCTAAAGATATTGTCAATGGTAAAACCGGATTCTCAGTTGCCGCTCCCGTACTATTTGAATTTCACCAACCATTTGATGTAGCAAGCCTACCTGAAGATGGTGGTAACACCATTCAGGTTTTCGATTACAGCATCGACCAAAACGTGCCTATTGCTCCTTTGTCGAGCAAGCCAGCGGACGTTAAAGCCGACGATAGCCACGTACTTTCAATCTACCCAAGAGCAAGATTTAACTATGGCAATACTCACATTGCGGTGGTCACTAACAAGCTGAAAAGTGAAAGCGGTGAGCACTTTCACCCTTCCAAAGGAGTGAAACAAGCATTGAGCCAAGATGGATCAGAGCTATCCAATTTCTACGAGCCTTACATTGAGTATCTTGAAGCTAAGGGCATCGAAAGAGAGGAGATCCTTTCTCTGACCGTTTTCACGACTGTCACCAAGGATGACGCAACAAAACAGTTCGCACCATTGAAGGAGCAAGTGCTTCAGACAGCACCAAAGGTTGAATTTGACTGGGATAACTCTGGCTATGTGCATGACAGCAATGAAGTGGTTTATTCGCTCAAGGGGCGCTTGCAGTCTCAAGACTTTCGAGACAAACATACCGGCAGAATTAGCGATAAGTCGCGTGATGTGTGGCTAGATTTTACTATCCTGTTCCCCAAAGACGCGCTATCACACTCAACCCCTATTGTTATTTATGCCCACGGGCTTAATGGCGACCAGTCAGATGCCAGTTCCGTTGCCGCGCCGGCGCTTGAAGATGGTCATGCTGTGATCGCCATTGACTGGGTGTGGCATGGCTCGAGAGCGGAAGATGACTCTGGGCACGTTGGCTCAATCATGACCCCGGAAAATGCAGCCAGCCTGCCCGGCGGTGCTGTGCAAAGTAACCTTGATATGCACACTCTCCTCAATGCAATCAACACATCTTTACAAGAGCTGGACTTCTTACCTTCTCCTGATGGTGTGCCTGACTTAGACAAAACCAAGATAACTTTCCTTGGAACATCTCTGGGCACGATTCTAGGGCACGGATTCCTCTCAACTACCTCCGGTCAAGGCTTGAATGGCGGCTTCCTACAAGTACCTGGTACAAACTTTAGCCGTATCCTTACCAACTCAGTTACTTACACTTCTAACTCAGTATCTTGGCAGGGAGTCGTACCGGAATCCGCTACGGGATCAGAAGCCTCACTTTTTTGGTCTATGATGCAGACGGAATTTGAAATCGGCGAAGGCGTTAGTTACTTGGAGGATAAGGTCACTCCAATTGGCATGGTATATGGCCTAAAAGACAGCTTTGTACCACCATACACAGGTGAAGCGCTGGTGGAATTGGGTAATCTTCCATTGATTGAACCTGTTCTTGAAACGCGCGAGCATATTGAGACCGCGCCTGACTATCGCTCTGGAGATGGAGCACTACAACTCGACGGGGATCACTTGATTTTCATGAAAGAAGAAGCCATTGAAAGCTATAAACACTGGTTACTGTCGATAACGAATACTAACCCTTTACCTCGCTACGATTACGTCTTCCCTGAAAGCTTAGTGAGTTATCAAGCCGGCACTCAGGTTCTTCAGGAAAAGGATGGCAACATTTACCAATGTCTGGATAGTCAAGCCAGCGGCTATTGTCAGCAGTGGTCAGAATCTGCCAATCAGTATGAACCGGGCGTCGGATTGTATTGGGAAATGGCGTGGAAGCTAGTTCCATAATTCAGATGACCTGAATATGAAGAAAGCCTGCAATTTATGCGAACATATATTGCAGGCTTCAAATGGGTGGAAGCCCCAGCCACATCCCGGCACACAAGTCACTCGCTGCGGCTGCTTCCTTCCGGACCTGACCGAGTTCACGAGCTATTGTTGCGGGAGGACCAGGGCCTCCATAGATTCTGTTTCCTTAGCGTCGCTAAGGAGTGGGAGGATTATCAAACATCCGCAGGGGTATTTCAAGTCTATTACAGCAGAAATCGCCCTATTTCGCTTCAACTGCTTAGTGAGTGACCATTAATTGAAGTAAAGGACGTTTTTATCGTCATTCAAATCTTCATTGGCAGACTGTTTCGACTGCTGTTTATGTTGATACATAGCCTCATCGGCTTCATTTAGAACTTCTTGTAAGCTCATAAATGTGCGCCTTGGCAAAGAGAGGCCAATTGCAATCGATACATCGAATGATAATTGCTGTTCTTGAGAAACAAATGGAACTACTTGAAGTTTGTCGAGTACATTACATACGCTTTGTTTCTTGGCCTTTCCAACCAAAATAAACTCATCACCACCGATTCGATAGCAACGTCCTTTCCATACTTTTTCAATGTGCGTAGCGACACTTTTTAACACTTGGTCGCCCACCTCGTGCCCATATGTATCATTAATTTGCTTGAACCTATTTACATCGAGATAGATGACCGTGAGATCAGCATTTACACCACTGATAAACCTTTGATGCATAGAGCGACGATTCTTTAGGCGAGTCAGAGGGTCGGTATTTGATTGGCTGTGCAAGTACAATGAGACAATAAGCATAAATCCAATGACCATAACAAAAAGGATATTGCTTTTTCGAGAAAAAGCCTGCTCTGCTTGAAGCGTGGCACGCCAGTTCGGTTGATAATCGTAGCGCTCTATAATAGATGCAGTATCAAGCATTTTAATCGCACGAGTAAACAGTGGGGCTAAACTTGCGCCAACCTCATTTTTAGCAAAACCAATCGCGACATCAGAACGATAGAAACTGCCAATCATTTGGTCTTCTTCTAACGGTAATAAATCACTAGATTCACGCAACTTTTTGTTGAAGCTTGCCTGACTTGTCGCCATGTAATCTATCTCTCCCCCCAGCAAGGCGGTATACATTTGCTGCGAAGTAGCAAAAGACTTTAGCTCTTTATTGGGTAATAGTTGCGCGAGCAGATCAGCATAAAAATCATCTTTTAAGACGCCTATATCTTCAACGATCAGTTCTGACACATTGCTATAAACTGCATCTTTGTACCCTTCACGCTTGATCATAACGACTTCTGGAAAGTAATAAGGATCACTAAATTCCGCGATTTGCTTTCTAGGTTCAGACACGATTAAAGGGGCAATGATATCGATCCGCTTAGCGACAAAGTCTTGGTACATGCTTTCCCATGTTTCATCAGCTGCGCTGACAACTTGACATTTAAGTAGCAAAATTTCACACGCCTGTTTAACGACATCCGCACTAATGCCTGTCACTTGACCATTGTTATGGTACATCGCGTACTGTCCAACATGTTCAAGCTTCACTTTATAGGTGCGATTGAGGTTTAAATTGCTATCGATGACCGACTGGCGCAATGCTTGCTGACGAAGCTCGAACTGATATTGCTTTACTGATTGTCTCAGGCGTTTTTGTATTTCCGCGCTGTGTATATAAGCTTCGATGGATGTCAGCAAATCTCGGTGAACGTGCTTCGGCGCAATAATAGAGACAGGCTTTATAGACAGTTGGTTGTTTAACAACTGAGCATCATAGCCTGCTAGCAACATCGGTTTCAGTTGGTTAATCGCATCAACAATACCGTCGACTGTTGTTGCTTCGAGTAACGCTTTAGCCTGTTCGTGCCCAGTGTATTCAATCTGAGTAATATGCGGGTAATTAACCGCAATCAGCTCGCCGTATATTGTTCCTTCAGGAATACCTATGACATTCGCCGATTCTAAAGTGGCGTTGTGAGAACTGTATAGATAGGTAAACTCAATATTAGTCGGGCTAGAAAAGTCAAAATACTCCGCGCGTTCTGGAGTAAAGGTGACATTGGCAGCAAAGTCGGCTTGCCCGTGCTTTACTGCAAAAAGAATGTCACTAAAGCTTGGATAGTAAACATATTCAACTTGAAAACCGAAACGTTCAGAAACCGCGTCAAATAGGGTCCGTGTAACAAAATCATCGGCTTCAATTCCCACTTTATAGGCAGCACCACTCAGTGCAACTGGTGTAAACAGTACGCAGAAAATAAGCAGATTCGTTTGCCAGATTAGGCCCAACTTGCCCATAAGTCCCTTTTGAATAACTATATATATTCGATAACTTGCTCTTGAGATTAAAGCCCTGCCCAACCCGACCTGGGCGAATTTCAAACAATTCTGACACAACAAGTTGCCTATGCCAAGTGTGTGTTTAGTCAATACTAAAAGCTATTTATATATCTTGATTCTCTTCTACGCTGCGCAGAATGTAGTCTGTCATCCAAGCCGTACCCAATAAACAGATCCACACCACAAACACCGGATTGGGGACTTCAATACTTGGCGAGACCACCAGCGCTGCGAACCCAACCGTGGGTAAAGTCCAACAAAGTAACTTGCTCCAACGAAAAGTTTGCAATTTAGACAAGCTTTCCATAGAGGCCATGATTCCGGTGATACAAAGGGCAATCAAAGCCGCATAAGAGAGATCGGCTAACCATAGCGGCAGAATTAATCCAAGCGCCCACCAACTATGAGTGTTAGATGGTTTCCAGTGTGATGCCGCCCACCATATCACCGCGACAGCGCAAGTTTGAATTAAGGTCACGATGGGTTCTCCGGCGAGCTTACCGCCCGCTTGAGTGACCATAATGCCAATAAGCAAAGTAGCAACAATCAAAAAGCTAGTTAGAATCACACTTAGACTACTTCGTCGCGAAAAAGCCACCATAAGTAACGGGAACAAGACCCATAAACCAACAGAAAGTGTGATAGGCTGATGAGGAAGAGTGAGCCCATAGCTCGTCATTGCTGCCATTAATACTAGGCCAATAACGCCACCCTGAGGGAAAATCCAAAGCGCAGGAATGACCAGTGCTAATACCGGAATATCACCTTCGCTCAGGCTAATAGCTCGCGCACACACAACCGCTAACAAAGTTGTTACTAAGAATTGAAATGTTGAAAATACCATGCCCTCTCCCTATCCATTCCTTGGAAATCTGTACTAGGACACTGTCATTATGGACCAGTTTTTAATGCAAATCTTTGCAGTAATTCACCAAATTCCTTTTGGAAAAGTCAGTACTTATGGCGAGATCGCAAAATTATCTGGTTACCCAGGCTACGCACGTCACGTAGGTAAAGCGCTAGGCAACCTTCCGCCAGACAGTAAACTGCCTTGGTTTCGCGTTATAAATAGCCAAGGTCGTATCTCGCTCAAAGGAGAAGATTTAGTCAGGCAACGTGAGGCTCTGATTGCGGAAGGGATAGAAGTGAGTATTGATGGAAAAGTAAAACTAGGCAGATATCGATGGCAGCCATGATAACGCTGCCACCTAAGGTGAAGGGCTAATGACGCACCCCTACAAGGCGTAAATCAACATTATTCGTATACTCAGAGTCTGTGATAACTGGGTACATAGTATCTGTGATAAAGCGCAGTTTTCCATTGACCTCAATACGAGCGCTCACGCTATAGCGGTGGCGAGGATCGATTTTTGACGTATGGTATGCAAGATCAAATTTAAATGGAGATTGCGCACCATTGGTTTCAAATCTATGTTTAGCGATGATCTTTGCAGGTGCATCGGCTAAAGAAACATCTTGCAAAGTCACTGTAATCAACGCACCTTTTGGCAATGCAATTCGCTCTCTGTAGGCAACGGTCCCCGTCACAGTGTCGACTTTGTTTTCAGTCAGAGTTGATGGCGAAGACTGACACCCTACTAGTACCGACCCCACAACCAAAGATGCAAATAATACAAGTACCTTTTTCATAAAGACTCTCTTAACTATTAGATTTTCAAGAAGTATAAGTAGCCTCTATACGCTTGTCATTGCAATTTGATGATTATTGACAAGACTTTAACTATGTTGAGTTTCAGATGACATTGGCACTTGTTGACCCTTGAAAAGCAAACTGCACCTCAAATCAAACAACTGTTTTATTTGTCACTAAACTGAGTAAAATGCCAAGTAGATAAGAATCTTTAAGGTAGAGAAAATGAGTAAACCTCTAAGTGAATTGCTAGACTTGCTCCAATTGGAAAAGCTAGAAGAAGGCCTATTCCGAGGCCAAAGTGAAAACCTAGGGCTTCCGCAAGTCTACGGCGGTCAGGTAATTGGTCAAGCTCTGTCTGCAGCACGTTACACAGTGGATAAGGATCGTACGGTCCACTCATTTCACAGCTATTTCCTCTACCCTGGCGATCCAGAAAAACCGATTGTCTATGATGTTGAAAATCTGCGCGATGGTCGTAGTTTTAGCACTCGCCGTGTGAAAGCCATTCAAAATGGCCGTCCCATTTTTTACCTTACCGCTTCTTATCATGGCGAAGCACCTGGATTTGAACATCAAAACACCATGCCAGAAATTCCGGGGCCAGAAAATTTTTCTTCAGAATCTGAGCTTGCGGAGCGCATTGCTGACTTTTTACCGGAAAAACTCAAGAAGACGTTCTGCGGCGAAAAACCGATCGAAATGCGTCCTGTGACGGTCGTGAACCCTCTTAAGCCAGAGAAAGTAGATCCTAAGCAATATCTATGGATCCGCGCCAATGGCGAAGTACCAGACAATCAGCTGATTCATCAGTATTTGCTAGGCTATGCCTCCGACTGGGGGTTCTTAGTGACCGCGCTGCATCCTCACGGCGTTTCTTTAATGACACCGAAATTCCAAGTTGCGACTATTGATCATTCAATCTGGTTTCATCGCCCATTTAAGATGGACGAATGGCTGCTTTATGTTATTGAGAGTCCAACAGCAAGCAATACCCGAGGCTTGGTGCGCGGTGAAATCTATAACCGCAATGGTGATTTAGTCGCATCAGCAGTCCAAGAAGGTGTGATGCGATTCATCGGGTAACACACCAACCGTCAACTATGGAGCCTCCATTCGGGGGCTTCGTTAATGCGAATGTCCATGAGAGCGTTCAGCACTAAAACCACTAAAACTTGAATTAACACTGCCCTTGAAACAGTTAATCACCCAAGGAAAAGTATCTGTTACGTAGTAACCATACTGACCATTGACTGTCATCCCATTGCATTCATCTAGATCGCCTAAACCCGCAGAGTATTCCCAATCGCCACGAAACTGACCATCATAATTACTGCTTACAACATTGCCGCCAACCACAGGTGCGGTATAACTTCCTACATCGACACGCGCGCCTGTTTTTAGGCGATAACTTGATGCTGCCTTTCTTACCTGACTGGTCGAAGTATCTAAGAAACAACTGCCATAGATTGGGAAACCATCGGCGGCGAATCCAATCACCGGAGACGCCTCTCCCCCCGCGCAATCTTGAACAAACATGGCCACTGGGTTGCCATGGTAATGATACTCCCCTGTCGGCTGTACATGGGCATTGTGAATATCGGTACCAAAGCCATTGAGTGATGACATTGGGTCATACCGCCACGGGTTACTTATCTCACTTTGACCGCAACCTGTGCGTTCATTACCAACGCCATAACAAGCAGCGGCAAGTAAATCGACCTTCACACCATTAAGTAAAATGGCTTCAGAAGTCCCTAAACTCAACGCGGTAGTCGACCCCGAAAAGCTCGGTGAAGCGGTAAATTCATAATAGGTTGACTGCTCTGAAACATTGGTCGCGAAAGAGGCAGAGGCATCATTAAAATCATGGTTGGGAATCGCGTTAGATTGAATAATGCAATGACTACCACTGGAAGTGATCTGTGTTTGGCCAGTGTAAATTAGCGAACGTTGAAGATCATTGACTGTGGAGAAGAAGGTTCCAAGGTATTGCTGACAATCACCAGAAAGGTTAGCAAAAAAGAGATTGGTGATGTTGTTGCCTGACACAGAAGGCGTCGAAGATGACTCTCCCGATTCGTCTCCTCCGTTACAGCCACTGAGCAATAGCGCTGCAACGGCAAAAGCTAGGGGGTTAGTTGACGGTAATGCTGACATTTTATTCATCCTTGTTATGTATTCTTTCCCAAAGATTAGCCACAACTAGCACGATTAAAATGAGCTTTACCCGTCTTTACTCTGCCATACATTTCTTTACGTATGGCATATTGGTAATGCTGTCGTATATTTCAATGGTTCCATCGCAAAAGTTGAAGTCACGTTAGAGATTCCTTCTACCGAATTAACCAATTTTTTGTAAAAGTGATCAAAGCATTGCATGTCTTTAACCAATACTTTCATCATATAATCGTACTCTCCAGCCATCCGATAAAATTCCATCACCTCTGGAAACTGCGAAGCGGTCAAGACAAATTGGCTATACCACTCATGTGAATGGTCGCTCGTTTTGACTAAAACAAAAGCGGTGAAGGAAAGATCAAGCTTTTCCGGATTCAATAATGCAACGCGTTTTTGAATCACCCCTGCCTCTTCGAGCTTTTTCAGTCGTTTCCAGCAAGGTGTCGTGGTTAAGTTAACGGCTTCAGCCAAATCGTTCAGTGACAAAGTCGCATCGTTCTGCAATAGATCGAGGATTTTTCGGTCAGTCTTATCTATTTCCATATCGAAACACACCACAAAAGAGAAATATTTTCTCCAAATAAAGCAAATTACAACAAAAATAGCAAAGCTTTTCTCCATTCAAATAGGTAAATTAACCTCATAACGATTCTAAGGAGAAACCCGATGTGTACAGACCATAACTGGATTAACAACGCTGTTCGTAAAATTGAAGCCGATTATCAGCGTAGTGCCGATACTCACTTAATTAAGCTTGACCTACCTAGCATTGACGGTATTGATATCTATCTAAAAGATGAAAGTACACACCCAACAGGTTCTCTAAAGCATCGCCTAGCGCGTTCACTTTTCCTTTATGCGATTTGTAATGGATGGGTCGGCCCTGAAACGACGATCATCGAATCATCATCAGGCAGTACTGCGGTATCAGAAGCTTACTTTGCTCGCTTGCTAGGCTTACCATTTATTGCCGTTATGCCAAAATCCACTGCACGTAAAAAAATTGAGCAAATTGAATTTTATGGTGGTCAAGCGCACCTAGTAGATCGCTCAGATCAGATCTATGCAGAATCTCACCGCCTAGCTCAAGAGCTAAACGGTCACTATATGGATCAGTTTACTTACGCAGAACGTGCGACAGATTGGCGCGGCAACAACAACATTGCCAACTCAATTTTCAGCCAAATGGAAATGGAAGATCATCCAGTACCGACATGGGTTGTAATGAGCCCTGGTACAGGTGGTACGTCAGCAACAATTGGCCGCTTTATTCGCTACCAGAAACACGACACTAAGCTATGTGTTGTAGACCCAGAAAATTCTGTGTTTCACGACTACTACAAAACAGGCAATAAGAACCTAACTGGAAATTGTGGCAGTAAAATTGAGGGTATCGGCCGCCCCCGCGTTGAGCCAAGCTTTATTCCAGGTGTCGTTGATGAGATGCGCACAATTGCAGATGCCGCTTCTGTAGCAACCGCACACTGGCTTGAGAAAATTCTAGGCCGTAAAGTTGGCGCTTCTACTGGAACAAACCTCTATGGTGTTCTTCAGTTGGCAAGTGAAATGAAAATGCGCGGTGAAAAGGGCTCCATTGTTACCTTGTTATGTGATAGTGGCGAACGTTACTTAGATACTTACTACAACGATGAGTGGGTAAAAGAGAATATTGGCGATACACAGCCCTATACAATTAAACTCGAAGAATTCGAGGCAACAGGCCAAATTAGCTAACCATCACATCTAGCAACAACAGTCAACTCGGCTAAAAAAACAACCGCCACTCTAGGAGTGGCGGTTTCGCAGATAACAGTATTTAATTTTTGTTTTGGCGCGCTTCAAACGCCGCCAGTTGCTCTGGTGTCGCTTTCGGTTGGTGGTTTTGTTTCCACTCATCGTAAGTCATGCCGTAAACACGTTCACGTGCGTCATCAATATCCAGCTCTAAACCTTGTGTCTCAGCTTCAGCTTTATACCACTTGCTAAAACAGTTTCGGCAAAATCCGGCCAAAATCATCAAGTCTATATTTTGCACGTCTTTATTGTCATCAAGATGGGTTAAGAACCGACGAAATACCGCTGCATCAAGCTTGTCTTGCTCTTCTTGGGTTAGATTTTTGTATTTAAATTCAGCCACTTTACTTACCTTCTCGTCATTGTTTTTGTCTTAAAATTGTATCAGTCTCGCGCTGTAAAGCACATACAAAAACGCCCGAGCAAATCGCTCAGGCGTTTATTACACGACATGACTGTTTAAGCTTGGATACCAACAATCAACCATGGCGCATTTGGTGTTGTTAGGTCACGTTCTAAGTGCCACACGTCGGTAATATCTTCTTCGACCCCTTCTTCGGCATCGCGGTAACGACCACTAAACTGTAGGCTTAGCTGAGCTTTACTTGCGTCGAAATCTGCGCGAACAATTTCTGCATCAACATACATAACATCCGTATGCTGTTCACCATCTAGCTTCGCACGCTCCGATATCAGGTCTTGATACAAACTTGGCGACACGTATTCTTCGATTGTTTCAAGCTGGTTGTGGTTCCATGCACCTTGCAAAATTCGGTAGTGCTCGCGAGAACCATTAACGAATGCAGCTTGGTCGAAGCCCGGTGGGTAGTTGTGAGGGACGTCTGTTTGCGCACCGAAACCAAAGCCACCAGCTTGCGCTCCGCTATTTTGTGGTTGCTCAAAGTTGTGAACATTTGGCTGTTCAAACTTAGGCGTTGAAGAACCGCCAAAAGCAGGCTGCTGGCGATTCTGATTCATACTGCCTTGCTTAGCACCAAGCATACCTCGCATCAGTTTAAAGATAACAAAGGCAATTAGACCCATAATCAGGATATCCATAAACTGGATACCTTCAAATGCGCCACCGAAGAAAGCAGCGAGCAAACCACCCGCAAGCAATCCACCTAGTAGACCGCCCATCAAGCCTTTCTTACTTGAGCTTTGAGTTTTACTGGTTTGTTCTTTACCAATAGTGTTGGTGTTCTTTTGTTGCTGTTTTGGCGCAGGCGCTGTTTTAAAACTTTTGCCAAATGATTTACCGCCACCAAACTTCTTCGCTTCTGCAATTGGCGTGATCGCCACAGAAACCATAAGTAAAGCAACAAGGGAAAAGAGTCGTTTCATATTCTTCCTTTGAGGATCCTATTAAGGTTATCAATTTATTCTTATTAATCTATATTAACCCTACTAGTCTTATAATCAAACCAAAACGTCTCCGACACATGTATCAGAATATTGCAATTTACCCTTACTGCGGTTGACGATATAGGTACTGGCTCATTAGAATATTGAACATTGTTCATTTTAGAATACTTATCATGGCCCGAAGAAACGATCATACGCGTGAAGAGCTTATCGCGCTCACGCTTAACACCGTCAAAGAATTTTTAGTAAGTAATACCTATCACGAGTTAAGCTTGCGGAAGATTGCGACAATGATCGGCTATGTACCAAGTACTCTGGTCAATGTCTTTGGCAGCTACAACCTGTTACTTCTCCACGCAGTTGCCCAAACTCTCGACGAACTTTCAGAAGAAGCTAAAGCTGTGGTTTCCCATTGCCAAGACCCTAAATCAGCTTTGTATGAACTCGCCTACTGCTACCATGATTTTGCTCAGCGCCACCCACATCGTTGGCAACTAATCTTCGAACATAATATGAATGGTGAGACGCTCCCCGAGTGGCAAGCGGAACGCATTGATTCGATGACCGGAATGCTGGAGCAACTTCTCCAGGTTTTAGCTCCTGAACGAAGCCCAAAAGAAGTGCTGCAAGCAAGCCGCGTGCTTTGGTCTGGAGTACATGGGATCACGCTGTTAAGTGTCGACGATAAATTTTTCGCAGCAGAGCCAATTGATGGAAAGGTGCTGATAGAAAACTTGCTCTCTAATTACTTAAATAATTGGTAATCCCTTAATGTCGAATAGCCAAACTTCTCTACTAGGGCAAAAGCGATTTCTACCCTATTTCATTACCCAGTTTTTCGGTGCATTTAACGACAACATTTTTAAAAATGTTTTATTGTTATTTGTTGCTTTCGCTGGTGCTGGCGTATTACCGATCTCTAGTAATTTGTTCATCAACTTAGCGGCAGGCTTATTCATTCTTCCCTTTTTCCTTTTCTCTGCCTCTGCTGGTGTTCTTGCTGATAAGTACGAAAAATCTTGGTTCATTCGTAAAGTAAAGCTCGCCGAGATCGGTATCATGTGCCTTGGTGCCATTGGTTTTATCACTGAAAGCTATATCATTTTGCTTATCTTACTGTTTTTGATGGGCACCCAATCTGCGTTTTTTGGACCAGTCAAATATGCTTTGTTACCACAACAGTTAAAAGCGAATGAACTTGTTCCGGGCAACGCCTTGGTCGAAACGGGCACATTTCTCGCAATATTATTGGGAACACTTGGAGCGGGTGTCATCGCTTCAGCAGAGAGCGCTAAATATGTTGCTGCGGCCTGCGTTGTTCTATTCGCTATATTTGGTTATCTATCTAGCCGTTCAATTCCTGAAGCCCCCGCGAGCGCACCTGAGCTAGAATTTAAATGGCAACCTGTTAAACAGACGAAGAAAACCATCGCTATTGCTAAAGCGGACAAAACCATCTTCCGCTCACTAATGGCTATTAGCTGGTTTTGGTTTTTAGGCGCTGCATACCTCACTCAATTCCCAAATTTCACTAAACTGCACCTCAATGGTAGCGAAAGCGCGGTCTCTTTCTTATTGGCACTGTTTTCTGTCGGAATTGCAGTAGGCTCGTTAGCTTGCGACAAGCTTTCCAACCACCGTATCGAAGTGGGCATTGTGCCTTTAGGTAGTTTAGGCATTACTATTTTTGGTGCTTTGATGGCTATCTCAGTCCCTCAGCAACTGCCTGAGTTTGCAAGCTTTAGCGAATTTGTGATGCACAAACCATTGTGGTCGTTGTTTGCTTACCTGCTTCTGCTTGGTGCTTCTGGGGGGATCTTTATTGTCCCTTTATACGCTTTAATGCAGCAGAGAGCGAAAGTGGCCGAACGAGCACAAGTCATTGCTGCACTTAATATTTACAACTCACTGTTTATGGTTGGTAGTGCCGTCTTAGGCATTGTGTGTTTAACCATCATTGAACTCTCTATTCCTCAACTTTTCTTGTTATTGGCGGTGTTAAACCTCTTGGTCGCTGGCTACTTGTTTATGCAAGTCCCTATTTTTGTGGTGCGCTTTTTGACTTGGGTCATCACCCATACCATGTACCGCGTCAGTCATAAAAATACGCAAAACTTACCTGAAAAAAACGGCGCACTGTTAGTCTGCAATCACGTCAGCTATATGGATGCGTTACTGTTAAGTGCGGTGTGCCCTAGATTGATTCGCTTTGTAATGGAAGAAAAATACGCCAACTTGCCACCACTCAAACGATTCTTACAACGCGCTGGGGTCATCCCGATCTCGGCAAACAATCGACGCTCGATCATTAGCGCTTTTAATGAGGTAGAGAAGGCACTATCGGAAGGACACATTGTCTGTATCTTCCCTGAAGGTCACCTAACGTCAGATGGGGAAATGAATCAATTTATGCGTGGTATGGATATTATCCTCAAGCGGAGTCCTGTCCCTGTCATTCCTATCGCATTAAAAGGGCTATGGGGCAGTTACTTTAGCCGCTATAAAGGTGCAGCATGTAAAGGGCTACCGACTCGTTTCAGGTCTAGGCTCGAAATTGAAGTGGGCGAGCCTGTCGCGCCAGAAAGCGCGTCTACAGAAGCGATGCACAGCAAAGTCGCAGCACTAAGAGGTGATTGGCGTTAGCCCTAGCACGCAAGAGCCATACAAACGTTAAGTTTTTCTTAACGCTTGTTCAAATCAATCGGCTCTCTTTGTCGCTGTGAGTCAGCTAGAATACTGGCTCCTGTCTTTCTAACTTTGCTGTCCTCCCAGAAAATGAACAATAT
Organism: Vibrio sp. VPAP30; assembly: GCF_001188205.1. Taxonomy (NCBI): domain Bacteria; kingdom Pseudomonadati; phylum Pseudomonadota; class Gammaproteobacteria; order Vibrionales; family Vibrionaceae; genus Vibrio; species Vibrio sp. VPAP30. Next base: position 325,547 of record NZ_LBLS01000016.1, on the reverse strand, counting down.
CAAAACTCAATTACCATTTTGGATTGCACTGACTATTTGCTTCACACCATTTGTGGCATCCCCTACTGCGTTGGTTATTGGGTTCCTGTTAGCGTCACTAGGCTTAGTTCCGACTCAATATAATCTTGCCAAAGTAACCAAGAAACTATTGGCCTACTCGATCGTGGGCTTAGGTTTTGGTATTCAATTTGAGCAGGCGTTAGCCGTCACCTCTGATGGGATTGGCATCATTATCGCAACAATTGTTGGTACACTGGTAATTGGCTGGTGGTTAGCGAAAGCACTAGGGTTAAATAGAGAGACGGGATATCTGATTTCATCGGGTACCGCGATCTGCGGCGGTAGTGCTATTGCGGCAGTCTCTCCGGCAATCAAAGCCAACGACGAACAAATTGGCTTATCTCTCGCAACGGTTTTTGTGCTTAACTCTATCGCGTTATTTGTTTTCCCAGTCATTGGACATGCACTCAACCTCGATCAACACACTTTTGGCACATGGGCCGCGATTGCTATTCACGACACATCTTCTGTGGTGGGAGCAGCTTCAGCCTACGGTGAAGAAGCATTAACCACGGCAACGACGCTTAAATTAGCGCGTGCACTATGGATCATTCCTGTCGCTTTTGTCAGTGCATTCCTATTTCGCAGTGAGTCGAAAAAAGTCACCGTCCCTTACTTTATTTTATTTTACTGCGTGGCCATTGCCGTCAGTGATTTGATGCCCCAATTTGAAGCCATTTATCAGGGGGTTTTTGATATAGCGAAACGAGCACTAGTGGTATGCTTGTTCTTGATTGGGTGCGGAATTTCAGTGGAAAAGCTTAAGTCTTCCGGACCTAAGCCCCTGATTTTTGGTGTCACTCTGTGGATTCTAATCTCTACGACATCTTTAGCTTGGATAACCCTCGCTTAAGCATCTTCAGTTTTACACTGCTGCTTTTTGCGCTTGCTCGTCTTTAAGTTAAAGACAATGGCCAAAACCAACAAAAACGCAGAGAGCTCAGCTAATGATCTCGCGAGACCTTCACTTTGGATAGCAACAACAATCTGTAATATCACGCCTATCACAAGTACTGCCTTAATCATCCTTATGCCCTAACCCTTAAATATCTAGAAACATTATGAGTTAGGGTTATAAGAATACTAAATTCATATTTGGACTATGAAATTGCCAAATTAACTAAGTTGGCCCTCTAGCCACTGCTTGACTTTGTGCCTCGACACTTTTATCCCACTTTGCAACAGTTCTTCCGGCATTTTGTAGTAAGCAATTGGCCACTTCAGTTTTGTTAGCGAGCCTTTAAGATACTCTGCGATTTTCTGCTTATCAATCGTATCAGTTGTGGCAATAACGGCGATTGGTCTATGGCCAAACTCGCTGTCTTCTATAGGTACAATCACAGATTGATTTATGAATGGAAGTTTGTTCAGGGCCTCTTCGATCTCTTCACAATGGATGTTTTCACCACCAGAGATAAACAAATTGTCTGCGCGGCCAATAATCTTCAGTTCCTGATCAAGCATCTCGCCGAGATCTTTACTGTCAAACCAACCGTCTTCAGTTATTGGAGTGAGTTTTCCTTGAACATAATAGCCAGCAGCTAAAGTTTTACCTCCAATAAAAATCCTTTGCCCTTTCAAGCGTAATTTACGTTTGGGAAGCAACTCTCCAGCACTGGATTGAGCATCAATGCGTTTTGCTGTCACTGTTGATGCAGCTTCTGTCATTCCGTAACCAAGCCATGTTTCGATGCCAAGTTTTTCAGCTTGCTTACTAAGCTCCACCGGTACATGACTGCCACCTAGCAATACATGACTAAGCGACAACTTCACTTCATTATCGACAAGCCTCTTAAGTTGGGTAGAGACTAAAGAGGCGTGGGTGACTCCCTGAATATCTTCAGCCAATTCCCCTTTGCCCATTTTCAAGCTTGCACCACTGAACAGCCAGCGATAGATAATCGCCAATCCAGAGACATGGTACATAGGTAGGCTCAGTAACCAGGTATCTCCTCGTTTAAACTTAAAGCGCTGCAACAAACCTTGAGCGGAAGCCAAATGCTGCTTAGAGGTATGAGCTACCGCTTTAGGCAAGCCCGTAGAACCAGACGTAAATATGATAGAAGCCAGCGAGTCGTTATTAAAGGAGGCATAACCAGTTTGATTGTTTGATAACTTCAGCTCAATGTTTTGGTAGTTGTAAAGGTGCGGAATATCACTAGAGAGCCACACTTTAGCCTCACTCGGCTTCGAATATAAAGTGCTGAGTTTTTGTTGAAATTCTGTCTCTGTTTGCGGCATGGTGATGGCGCAAATCGCCTCTAGCTCGAGACAGGCCAAATAAACCAAGATGAGTTCAGGGCTATTCTTGCCAACACAAGTCAATACACTGTCCGTTCCAATACCTTGGCTTGCCAATGAGTTAGCCACCTGCTCGACCACAGTTGTTAGCTCAGCCCATGTGTAACTTTTTGAAGGTGTAGACAGAGCAAATAAAGATGGGCTCGATTGAGCCCATTGACGTAGCGGTGATAAGTGACCCATTACGCCTGCCAGATTAAAGCCTGATCAGACAAACGAGCTATTGGAAGGTCACAGCCAGGCCACGCGACTTCTAGTTGCTGAGCAAAGAGGCCGACCGTATCAAGGCCCGGCACTTCGTCAGGTAACTGCCAATGAGCCAGTCTTGCTAGCTGAGTTAAGCCTAGGCTCGACTCAATACTCGAACTAATTACCGCCTTTATCCCAAGTGATTTCGCTTTGTCTATCAACTCGATACTGCGCTCCACTGATCCAATCAAAGTGGGTTTGACCACGATCGCTTTAGCACCGTTGAGGTCTTCTAGCTTAAACTCCTCTTCGCGGATAGCATGTTGCAGTGTTTCATCCCAAGCTATGGCAATGCCCGTATTGATGGCGAAAGAGAAGCTGTCTCCCGGAGATTGACAAGGCTCTTCGATAAAAGCAATCCGACCACGTAGCGATGGGGCAATCTTCTTCGCGAATTGCTGCGCTTTCTCTGCTGTCCACGCTCGGTTTGCATCCAAACGCAAGGTCAAGTCAGGAATCGACTCTAAGAACAGGCTGACCAGCATCCCATCACGAATGGGCTCATATAGGCCAACTTTTATTTTCGCAACCTTATTGCCTGTCATCGCGTTTAGCTTAGGTAACAACTCATCTGGATCCCCCGAACACAATGGCGCAGCTTGAAAACAGCCTTGTTGTGGAAGTTGCTTATTCAGCTCTAAGCTAGCCATTGACAAGCCGAATGCGACAGATGGGTACAGCTCATCAAAATTGAGTGCTTGGCCTTGTTGCCACAACGCCAGTTGCTCGATCAATTGCGAGTAAACATCTTCCATTGTCTCAATACTAAAACCAGGTAGGGGCGCAATTTCACCTCGACCAATTTCACCATCAAGAACCAGCTCAACGATAAATCCCTCTCTCTGCTTGAGCTTTTGTTCACGCAGTATCACGCCACTGTCCATCGGCAATTCATAGCGATACAGTTTGGCTGATCTCATAGCAATATCCCTTTCTTTATTGATATAAATGTAGCTTGCGTTGGATATTTCACCCATTTGTACGTTGATATCTAAGCTGTAGCCTCAAGAATAAAGAGAGGACGCAGAATATAGAAACCTATATGAGCACCCTCGAAACAGTCATTGATGCCAACGCGACAATATAAACAACAAATTAAGGGTTACGTGGGAACTTATTAAAGTCAGGACGACGCTTCTCATTAAACGCATTACGGCCTTCTTGACCTTCTTCCGTCATGTAGAACATCATGGTTGCGTTACCTGCAAGCTCCTGAAGACCAGCTTGGCCGTCACAGTCGGCATTCAGCGCCGCTTTCAGACAGCGTAGTGCCATTGGGCTGTGCTGGAGAGTTTCACGGCACCAGCGAACCGTTTCTTTCTCTAGTTCTTCAACGGGAACAACCGTGTTAACTAACCCCATATCGAGCGCCTCTTGCGCATCATAGAATCGGCATAAGAACCAGATTTCACGTGCCTTCTTCTGACCAACAATACGAGCCATGTAAGAAGCACCCCAGCCACCATCAAATGAGCCTACTTTAGGTCCTGTTTGACCAAATTGTGCGTTTTCAGCCGCGATGGTTAAGTCACACATCATATGTAGAACGTGACCACCACCTACAGCCCAACCTGCAACCGAAGCAATCACTGGCTTTGGACATGTACGAATTTGACGCTGGAAATCAAGAACATTTAAGTGGTGGGTACCCGAATCATCTTGGTAGCCTCCGTAGTCACCACGAATCTTCTGATCACCGCCAGAACAGAATGCTTTCTCACCTAAACCAGTAAGGATTATGACGCCAACCCCTTCATCATAACGCGCGTCTGTCAGCGCATTGATCATTTCTTTGACGGTTTGTGGGCGGAATGCGTTACGAACTTGAGGGCGAGCGATAGTAATCTTAGCGATTCCATCTTCTGATTTGTGGTACTGAATATCTTCATATTCACCTGTGCAGTCATTCCAGTTAACTGGAGCGTATAGTTCTTCTTCTGAGATACCGACTGTTTTTGCCATGGTGATTCCTAGTTTATTTACTTATTGGCTCAACTGACTACCTAGCGAAAGGTATTTAGCTGAGTTTTTACAATCGTTGCGAAAGCTTGTGGCTGTTCAACATGGACATTGTGCCCTGCCCCCGCAACCTGGCTAAAAGACAAACCGCTTTGTTTGGCCAACTGACTAAACTTATTGTCTCTATCGCCACATATATAATGAGTCTCGACACCCGACTGTTTCAAAGCATCGAGTAGATAATCTTGTTTGGCGAGCGATGTCGCTTCTAGCATGTTTGCTACCGATGAGCCTAGATTAGCACTCCGTTTATCAATCAGTTTTTGTCTTTGCTCATGATTTAGCGAACTAAACACGGGCTGCTGATACCAGTCGCTTAATACCTGTTCAATAGGCTCGTTGCGAAAGCGATTCGCCCACTGGTTATCACTCTGCCATCTTTGCTGCTTCTCTGCTTCGCTCTTTAATCCGAAATTGCCGCCTTCGACAATAATTGACTGAATATTGAGAGAAGAAAAGTAACCATTAGCAACTCCAGTCATTACAATACGCCCCCCCATCGAGTAGCCAACCAATACTATAGGCTTATGTGGCGTCACATAAGTAAGAAGAGTGTCAGATATTTGATCGCAGCAGTGTCTAAAGTTGCAACAAGATTCTAATGCACTGAGTCCATGTCCTGGTAAATCTAATGAAATAGTAGGAAAATTGGATAAATAGACTTGAGTAGCTTGCCAATCCGAACCAGAGCCGAGCAAACCGTGTAAAAATACAATTACCGGGCTCGCATGGTTTAGGTTTAAACTTGAACGACTATAAAGCATGAACTTGTTGGATAAATTCTTTTAACTGAGATGATGCCTGATCAGGAGGTGTTTGCACTTCAACAAGCAGCGCCCCTTGGCCGTCGACTAAATGGTCATTCACTAGCTGGTGAAAATGAGCCAAAGTTTCAGGCTTGTTGTAGCCTAGCTTGAACTGTTTTGCTGCAAACTCAAAATCATAGCCGTGCGGCATTTGATAGAGTGATTGTTTTTGCTGCGCTGGTACAGGTAACAAATCAAAAATTGCACCACCATCGTTATTGGTCACCACAACCACCACGGGTGTTTTTTCATGGGTGAGTAGCGCGAGCGAGTTAACATCATAAAGCAAAGAAGTATCACCGATATAAATCACAGTCGGCACTTTCTTGGCACGTACAACCCCAGAAGCGGTCGCAATTAATCCATCAATCCCCGATGCCCCGCGATTGCTGTATACAGCATAGCCGTCATGGTTGCTAAACATATCCACCAAGCGCACAAATAGGCTATTGCCTAAAAAAACCTGCGCTTGGTTCGGCAGTTGATTCACGCTTAGCGCCAGCGCAATCTCATCTAATTGCGAATCGGTATTGAGATGAAGTGCGGCTAAATCGGCTACCTGTTGAGATAACTCAGTAAGCTCATTAGCCCAGCCCGATTCACTGTTCATTAACGGCGGAAAAGACTCGATACAGGTATGCAACCAAGACTCAATTTCAGTAATATGGTGAGTTTGTATTAAGTGCGCTTGGTTGTTTCTATCTACGCTTGGAGAAAGATAATGATACTCAGCACCAAACTGTTCGACCTGTTGAATAAGCCACTGATTCAAACGCTTTGAAACAATCCTTGAGCCGATTTGCAGGATCAACTCGCACTGATTGAATCGCCCTGAGCGCAGAGGGTTTTGCAGCCATAAATCATAGTGAGCCCAAGCAGAGTTGACTCCAGACTGAGGATCGCACAAGAGAGGCCAGCCCAATTTTTCGGCTAACTGCTTGGCCAGTCGCGCTTCAATTAGCGTGACACTGCCTAGTACAATCGCCCCTTTCTTATCAGCAAAGTCGCTAAAATGTGCCTGTGGTTTACCCAAATTAGAAAACTGTCGTGTATAGGTTGTATTGCCGTTCCACCAGCGAGAAACAGAATCAAGGTAGCCTTGATAGATAGACTTAGCTTGAGTGCTATACAAAGGCTCTGGGAATGGACAATTGATATGTATCGCTCCCCCCAATCTTGACTGGCTGTGCATCACTTTATCTACCGATGTGAGCAGCCACTTCAAAGGCGTACTCAAAGCAGGGCTTGGAAGTTCGAGCACTTCGCTGATATGAGAAGAAAAGATCCCTGATTGGTTGATAGCTTGATTGGCACCGCAGTCAATCAATTCCACTGGTCTGTCTGCAGCTAATACCACCAGTTTTTCACCTGTTAGCTTAGCTTCTGCAATCGCGGGCAATAAGTTTGCTACTGCCGTGCCAGAAGTCACCACCACGGCCACAGGTTTACAACTGGCTTTCGCCAACCCAAGCGCAAGAAAGCCTAAACCACGTTCATCAAAATGGGTATGCAGATTCAAATGTGGGTTTTCAGCTGCTTCTAAGGTCAGTGGTGTTGAGCGGGAACCAGGTGCAATACATACGTCAGTCACACCAAAGCGCGAGAGCTCTTCAAAAAGGGTTTGGCACCAGATGCGATTTACAACTGCTTGCTCAATTGAGTATGAACCGCCACTCATCTACGAAGCTACTCCCAATGGAGGGTTATCTGAAATCAAAGACAGTAACGTTGACATCTTTTTGTCTAGCTCTTGCCATTCATACTCTGCCACTGAACCAGGAACAATTCCTGCCCCAGCAAAGAGCTGCACTTGATCGTTGAGTACCAAAGCGCTACGGATAGCAACGCAAAACTCGGCGCGTTGCTGGCTGATGAAACCCATAGAACCAGCATACCAGCCGCGAGCAAACGGTTCATTTTTCTGGATAAATGCCATCGACTCTTCACGAGGTAAACCCGCCACGGCGGCTGTGGGTTGTAAAGCGCTAAGTAACTGGACCCCATTGACTCCTTTACGAAGGTGAGCATGAATGCTGCGCTTTAAATGCTGTACTTTGCGTAAGCGGACTAACCTCGCCTCTTGCTCGACTTCAACATGTTCCGAATGCGGAGTTAGGCGATCAATAATATCGTCGACAACATATTGGTTTTCATTGAGATTCTTAACGTCATTAGAAAGCCAGTTGGCCAACTCCATATCTTGGCTTGCATTAATACCTCGCCCTATCGTACCTGCAAGAGCTTCGGTATAAAGTTCTTGCCCTTGGCGAGCATACAGACGCTCTGGCGTAGAGCCCAAAAAGCTGTGTTTCTTATCTAACGAGAGCAAGAAGTGAAAACTGTGATGATTTTGCAGATAACTCGCTTTCAATAACTGAGATGCACAAAGAGGCCTATCTAGGTTCACCTCGGTTTTACGCGCTAGCACCACTTTCTTAAATTCATCGTTTTTAATACCAGTTAGCACTTTGTCAACCAACTGTGACCATTGCCCTTTTTCTGGAGTATGTTGAATCGTTTCTATATGCGAAGAGACTGGTAGTATCGGCGAGACTTCTAGCTGCAGTTTATACAAGCTTGCCAAAGTGCGATGCTTTTCGGCATTGAAATTCACCGCCAGTGACCACCGCTCATCAAAACGAATTAGCTCAATTTGCGGTAGGAAGAAAAATGAGGACATGCAACGGCGGTTCTTGCCCGTATGACCGTCAAAGGATCGCCCTCCCCAAATACGCTGGTCTTCGGCCAAAATCGTATAAGCCGGTTCTGGCTCAACAAAAGTATGCAGTTGGCCAAGTGCCACAACCTCTTCTCGGGTATCGCGCGATTGCCAATAAAACTTGGGGAATAGTGGCTGCGCTTCCAACCAGTCGATAAATGCAAAGTCAGGTTTTTCCTCAAGAACTTGAACCAGACGGTTTACACCATCTTCTGCTTCCTTTACGCGTTCGATAAGTTCAGTTACGGCTTGATGAAAGTATGACAAATCAGCCTCGTATGCATGGGGACTATTATTTCATTATATGTCGCTACTCTATTTATAGACCTTACTCAAATCAAGGTTGAAACCAATGTTTTGCAAAATCCTGTGATAACGGGCGTGCTACAGGCCTTTAAATGTTGTTATCTAATCAGATTTTTATTCTAAAGAACCTCTTTTTAAGGTACTTTAATAAAGAAATTAAATAATATTTAGGTTTTAACCAATGCAAAATATCGGGATGTCGTCAAAACTCGACAATGTCTGCTATGACATTAGGGGTCCTGTACTCAAACATGCTAAGCGCATGGAGGAAGAGGGGCATAAAATACTGAAGCTGAACATTGGTAACCCCGCCCCATTTGGCTTCGACGCCCCTGACGAAATTCTGGTTGATGTAATCCGTAACCTACCAACATCTCAAGGTTACTGCGATTCAAAAGGCATTTACTCAGCTCGTAAAGCGGTAGTTCAACACTATCAACGTAAAGGTATTCGCTCTCTTGATGTAGAGGATGTGTACGTGGGTAACGGTGCGTCAGAGTTAATTGTCATGGCCATGCAAGCCTTGCTAAATAACGGCGACGAGATGCTTGTCCCAGCACCTGACTACCCACTCTGGACCGCGTCGGTTGCCTTGTCTGGTGGTAAAGCCGTTCACTACATGTGTGACGAAGAATCCGACTGGTACCCAGACCTAGATGACATAAGAAAGAAGATCACGCCAAAGACCCGCGGTATTGTGCTGATCAACCCGAACAACCCAACAGGAGCGGTCTATAGCCGCGACTTCTTGCTTGAGGTGATCGAAATTGCTCGCCAGCACAAGCTGATTATATTCGCTGACGAAATTTACGATAAGGTACTTTACGATGGTGCCACGCACACCTCAGTGGCAACCTTAACTGAAGATGTGCTGGTAGTCACTTTTAACGGCCTGTCAAAAGCTTACCGTGTTTGTGGTTTCCGCGGTGGTTGGATGTTTCTTACCGGGCCTAAGCATCAAGCTCAAGGGTACATCAACGGCCTTGACATGCTCTCTTCAATGCGCTTATGTGCCAACGTTCCAATGCAACATGCAATTCAAACTGCACTGGGTGGCTATCAAAGTATCAATGAACTGATCTTGCCAGGTGGCCGTTTGTTGGAACAGCGTGATAAAGCCTTTGAGCTGATTAACCAGATCCCTGGTGTCTCTTGTGTCAAACCAAAAGGTGCAATGTATCTGTTCCCGAAAATCGACACTAAGATGTACAACATCAAGGACGATCAGAAAATGGTGCTCGATTTCTTAATTCAAGAAAAAGTGCTGCTTGTTCAAGGTACAGGCTTCAACTGGCCAAAACCCGATCACTTCCGCATTGTGACTTTGCCACATGTTGAGGATTTAGAAATGGCAATTGGCCGCTTTGAACGCTTCTTATCAACCTATAGTCAGTAGTAATTAGCGCTGAACTTTCATATGCTTAAAGGACACTCACCGAGTGTCCTTTTTGTTTAGGGGGTACAAATGCCAAACACCAATCCAAAGGAAAGTCACTTTTTTGCTCACTTGGCTCGCATGAAACTGATTCAGCGCTGGCCGTTGATGCGATCGATATCGACCGAGAACATCTCGGAACATAGCTTACAAGTCGCATTTGTAGCTCACGCTTTAGCCGTTATCAAAAACAAAAAATTTGACGGAAACTTAAACCCTGAAAGAATAGCGATTCTCGGTATGTACCACGACACCAGTGAAGTTTTAACAGGTGATTAGTTCGTTTTCCTTTTTTTGCGTAAAACACTTTCTTAGTTCGTATTTTGTACTATGTTTACATGTAGTAGCAGATTAAGGAGCGTAGCGTGAAAGAGAAAAACAGCACATTTATGGCTTGGATAACTCGATTACCACTGATCAAACGTTGGGCCTTAATGCATTGCTTTCAAGAAGAAAACGTTTCAGAGCACTGTCATCAGGTATCTGTCATCGCGCACTTACTTACCGTCATTAAGAACAAAAGATATGGAGGTACACTCAGCCCTGATAGAGCGGCTGTGATAGCTATATATCACGAGATCTCAGAGACTAAATTGCAAGACATCAACTCAAAAACCAAGTATCACAGCCCCGAATTCACAGCAGCTTTTAAAAAACTTGAAGATATAGCGGAACTAGAATGCTTAGATACACTACCTGAAGACTTACGCGAGGAATTTGAGGGACTAATCGTTCAAAGGCATGTTGACCCCCAATACAAATCAATAGTAAAAGCGGCAGATATCCTAGCTGCATATATAAAAACAATTAATGAGTTAAGATTTCACAACAATGAGTTTCTACACGTAGAAGAAGGGTTAGCATTACGTATAGAACAGCTCAAAACAGATATGCCTGAAGTACAAGATTTTATGGATGTGTTTTGCGAAAGTTGCACAACAACTTTTGATAAAATTTCTGGGTAGACACCTCAATGACACAAGAATACTTTACTATTAATCAACTAACCGAAGCGGTACTTGATAGTAGCAAAGTAGAGTTAACGTCCGACGAAAAGTCGTCATTGATAGTTTTTCGAGAGTTCTTGATAGCTAGTAGGACGCAAGATATTTTGTTATCAAAGTTCGGCGAGTTCAATTTCCTTGAATTTAATCATTACTTATCATTGTCTAAGCCCTCAAAACGTCGCTATGTTATATCGACAACTGTAAGAAGACTATTCGAAAAGGCGAACTCTATACTTAATTGTTTTACAAGATGCCCAAGCTCATGGCCAACCCCACCAAAACCCAAACCATCACACTTTGAGCCTCTATCGACCGAACAACTAGATACACTCAGATCCTTTCTAAAGAAACAAATAGACTTGGCCTATCAAAAGGAATCTATAGCGTCAGTCGCGATTAAGACAGGAGTCCCAAGTACTAGAACTGGTCTGGAATTTTGGAGAAAAGACAACCAAGATAACAACTTACCTCGCTTCAAAAACTGGACTAGTAACCTAGTTGACACGTTGGCAACTTTCTACTCTGCTCACCCTGAATACCCTAATAATGTTACTCGGGAAATGCAGAAAACAGGTGGCAAGTACTACGTACCTAGAGACCTTACCTATACCAATCTTAATAACCCTATTGTTACGATAATGAAGCGTATCGTAATGCAAAACGTAAAATCTTACACTCCCTTCATACCCAATGAGCCAAGTTTAAACAACAAGGAAATTCTCTCATATCTTTACCCTGACTTTAGAGAGATGATAGCCATAAAGACTGCTATTTGCCTCGAAACAGGGTGGTCGCCTGATATCACAGATAAAATTAATCCATACGATTTTACATTTGACCCTATCCCAATAGAGAGTGATTGGGTCTTCATTAAGTCAACAAAGGCTAAAGGTGCAGCATTAAATAAAAATTCCCGCATACGAGAGCAACGAGAAATGATTCATCCGAGCTCAAAAAAAAATCGATACAGCGCCTACAATTTAATTAAGTTGCTTGTTAAAAGGACATCTAGACTTAGACAGGGTCATTTGTACTCAAAAGCTATTTCAGACATTAATGCACCCCCTGCGTTTGTCAGTTTTACAACTAATACGAAAGTTCAAATTGTTGCCTCTCATCCAGCAAGAGGCGAAGTAAATCGCCAAGCTGCACAGAAATATCTAGCTAATGAACTTGGATTTAACTTAGATCTTCGTCAACTTAGGCCAACTAGGCTATACCTCAATGAGACCGAAAACAACCTACCACTATTGCTCCAGGTAATCTTATTTGGGCATTCAACTTCGGCGATTACCGATGGAATCTATAAAGATAACGCTCATTTCAACCAAATCCGAAAAGACAAACTATCTTGTGAACTCGACAGCATAGCAGAAAGTATTAGTGATGGTTCGTTCAAAGGCACCTTGATACCCCTACGAACACATCGCTCTATTCAAAAGAAAATACTCACTATTTACTCTAATCAATGCGGGGAGTCTCCACTTGCAATATGTAATGACCCTACGAGGCCAGACTGGAAAGTAACTCACGGAAAAATTAAAACACCTTGTAGACAATTCAACAAATGCCTCCTTTGCTCTCAATCATCAGTTACTAGTAACAACATCCCATTCATTGTTGATAGATACTTATATTTAGATCAAATACGCCGAACCTCACGCGATAGTCACTTTGAATCCATCCATGGCGATGAATTCAAAGCAGCAAAAGAAGTTATTGATTGCTGGCCTTATAAAGAAGAAATTGAAGAAGCAGAACTTAGAAGTGCATCAGAAGGATACCTTCTCCCACCAATTATCTCGGAGAATTACACATGAAGCTTATAGACTTTAGTAAAGCTGACCTAAGTGAAGACTTTGAGATTTTAGAAGGTATAAAATTCAGCGAAGATAGCTGGCGCATACAACATGCACAATCAGAGCATCTAACAATGAACTTCGATAGAATCACCAGTCAAAGAGATTTGTCGAATATTAGAGATATTGTCACAATCGTTAAAATCTTCTCGTATTACCATTTTCCAAAGAAAATCAACTTGAATATCACTAGTTGGAAGACTGCGAGTAGTAGGTTCAGTATGTTCGTGACTACGGCTAAGTACTTCCTTCTCAATAAAGGACTTACAACCAGTAGACTGCTATCGAACATCACTCAAAAGCAATGTAGGCAATACATAGACCAATGCGTAGAGCAATATAGAAATAACGTTGTCGGCTCTTCACTAAAACTCTCTAGTGCAATACTTTTTTTTGATACATGGTGTGATTTAACAGAAAAAGGCTTATTACCCTCTCAATTAACAATCCCGTACAGTAAACACTCAATAATTAACAAAAAACTACGTTCTGAGATTCATCAACTTAAAGAGGCGAGTACCTCTCCATGGAGCCCCCTCTCTGCTGACGTAATCAAATCTGTTTTTGATGAGTCGGTAAAATACATACAAGAACTTTCACCAACTATTATTGAGTGCTCAAACCTTATAAGAAACAGAGGACGATTAGGTCAAGGACAATCTTATGGGGCAGTTAGACAAGACGGCAAAACAAAGAAACTTTTCAAAACCTTACAACATATTCAAATCCCTGAAATCTCAAATGGGGTAATGCTCTATGATTTCAAACCAATTACAAAGATAGTAAGTAGTCTCGGTTATTCTTGTGGCTGGCAATATCGAACCACTATCAATATTACTGAAATACGCCCCTCCGTGATTAAGCTAAAACGATGTTGCATTTTTATCATAGCTCTGTTTACTGGATTAAGAAGAGAAGAGATTGCTGAATTAAAGGCAAAGCGAGCATATAAAAAAAATGGTGATCTCTATCTTGATATAATTAGATATAAAACGGCAAAAGATGACGAAGGTGAAAGTGACTCAATACCTGTACCAGTTATTGTTAGAGATGCAATTGACGTCCTACTGAAGCTCTTTGAAGATAATCGTACTAAATTGAATAGTGACTACCTATTAGTTTCTGACATCATCAACCATAAGAAATATAAGAAGATTAAGTTGGACACTATAGGAAAAGACATTAAAGCACTTATTGCTGAGATCACTGGCATAGATGATGCCCATACTCACCAATTGAGAAAAACAATTGCTTGGCTACTTATCTCTAAGAGTGAATCTAATATTGAACTGATACGCCAACTATTTGGACACAAAAGCTATGGAATGACAATGCGATACATTCTTAGAAACGAGCTAATGGTTCAAAGTGTCGTGGAGTTAATCGAGCATAACTACACTGAAGACCTCGTTGATATTTTCGAGGAGATAGCGAACAACAACACCTATGGGCGTCTGTCAGTGAAAATGAAAAAAAGGTTTTTTAGTCGCCACTTTAAAGGGCAAATACTGACAACGGATATAGAAGATTATGTCCGAACATCATTAGAGGCAGGGGTTCCGCTCTTCGTTTCTAAGGTGCCAATAGGTGGCTTTTGCTTGAAGACAGGAGATGATAAATCAGTTCCACCTTGCATGGAGGTAACTGGTTCAAGTTCTCCTGATATCGAGTTCTGTGACTACAAAAAATGCCCCCATATCCTCCTCACAGAAGATGCGATCAACAACATAGAAGCTCAACTCAATTACTACAAGCAAAAACTAAAGTATATCGACGGGTGTATCAACCCAAGTGTTGCTGAATACTATGAAAATCAGGTCATATCTCACAAGCAGTTATTAGAAAAACTATCTCACAAAGCGTCGACACCAAATGCTTGGGGCACTAAAAAATGAAACTAAGCGAAAAAGATATATCCAGAGCTATAGAGGTGCTTAAAAAGTCCAACTCTTTTTCTGTGTCAAAACTAGCAAAAGAGCTTGGTGTTTCCCGAACCTTTCTCTACGATAAATTTCACCATCTGCTGCCAAAGCGTTCAACTGACACAGAAGAGAAGATAAAGCGAGCAATACTTAGTTTACAAGCTCAAACTGGAAGAAAATCGTTCACGATTTCTGAGGTGGCTAGAACTGTGGGAATAACAAGGCAATGCATATCAAGAGACTACAAATGCATGCTTCCATTTATTCGCGGTGAAGCCTCATTGGAAATCGAAGCTAATGATACAATTCGACTAGAGCATAAGATCAAGTTACTTAACGATGAAATAGCGCGACTTGCAAAAGAAAAGGATGATGAACAAAAACGATTTAGACAGATTGTTTACTCAGATTTGATGAAGATGGACGCGCATGCGTTTGAAGCGAATGAGGACAGGGTTGCTCTAACTAGATTACAAAATCAAATAGATGAGATGGCAAAAGCCAATTTAGAATTAATTGGTGAACTAGCCGAAATGCGTTCATTACTATCTGAGCAAGAGAAAAACGCTCCCATAACCTCATCTACTAATTCACAACTCTTATGTAATGTTTCCCCTGACTATAGTGCTCTATCTAGCAATATGGATGAGTCAACTATGATGAGGCTCTTTTTAAAAGCAGAAGACTTAGCTCTGAAAAAGGCTATTGATATATGCTACTCATCTAAGCCAGACGCCATAGTTTTCTTTCAACCATTCTTAAGTTGCGAATTAGAATCACTAAAAGTGATGCTACCGCAAGGGAAGATACTAGTAGTTGAAAGTAATCACCCTCAAGCGAAACATTTTCAACTTTTATTAGAAAAAGTTTCCGACACACCGATTTTCGCTATTTCAGCCAAGGGGCAAACACCTCAATTAGCTCAGTATTACTGTAGGAAGAGGTTCCCTAGTAAATTTAAAAATACGTTCATAGATAAGCTATATAAGCTACTCTCTTATCCTGAACTTGCCGATGGCTTCTGGTCAGTAACTACTGTGACACCTCCCCCCTTCTTAGCAATGGCAAAGTAAAATGAGAATTGAACGATCCTTAGTTAGTTATAGTTTTGAAGAAAGAGACCTCAAACATCACGTACTGATACTAAAAAATCGCAATGGAACTGAAGTACTTTTAAGTGCCGTAAATTTGTACCTAAAAGATAGAGCGTTCAAAAGCATCAAGACCAGCGAGCGTTATTCGTCTGCAATAAAACGATTCTTAGAGTTTATAATTTCAAAGGGGAATTGCATTGATTCCACATTTTGGAGGAATGTGCGAAACAGTGATATCAGAGAATGGCAAGGTTCAATAGTAAATACACGAGATTCAGAAATGAAGCAAAGGCCAAATGATGAAACAATCTTCCAAGATGCATCTATAGTATT
The DNA here is from genome assembly GCF_001188205.1 of Vibrio sp. VPAP30. Classification (NCBI taxonomy): domain Bacteria; kingdom Pseudomonadati; phylum Pseudomonadota; class Gammaproteobacteria; order Vibrionales; family Vibrionaceae; genus Vibrio; species Vibrio sp. VPAP30. Next base: position 309,437 of record NZ_LBLS01000016.1, on the reverse strand, counting down.
TGATTTTTACTCTTGGGCACAAAAAAAGAACTTCCCTACACTTACCAGTATCACATCATCAAGTTGGAAATATAACTATCGAGACGAAAGTAAGCTTCTCAGTAATATTAGTGTATTCTCTGGCGAATGCCCTGATTATTCTAATATAGACATTGGTATAAAACGGGGACATATGTCTCGGTGCTCTAGAAAGCATAAACAGGTTACGATCATGAGCACTGAGGATATCCAAAGCTTAATGAAGGCATATAACGACCCAGTTTACCCTGCAATGCTAATGCTAGCCTTAGCGACTGGAATGCGAGAACAAGGAGTGTGCTCGTTCCCATATATAGGTATCGGTATCAACGACCACATTCGTAGCTACCCAGAAATCCTTAGTAATCTAACCCAAGGCAGAAAAAGTCGCGGAGAACCAAATACATTTCCTTTCACTGTCATGGAAAAAGGGAGCAAAATTAGAACACTAGAAGTGAACATGTCAGCCTGGAAGGTAATCTGCGCCTCATATTTACCGTTCTATTACGACAGAAGAAAACTATTTCAAAGTAAACACTCGGGAATTAAACCTGACAACACCTTTTTTCTAAACAAGGCTGGAGTCCCTGTGACCCCAAAAATGATAGCAGATAGAACTTACTCAGCGAAGAAAAAGTTGAATGACAGAAATTTCCGTTGGTCATTTCACAACACAAGAGACTGGTACGCAACCTCATTTATAATAAAGCACTTGACCACAGATCAGATAAACGCTTCTCACTATGATGCAGCAATTGAAGATGCTCTAAGACGACAACTAGGCCACGAGGACATTAGAACTACTTATATGCACTATGTTCGAGTTGCCTCGTTACTCCTAGCAACTCAAAGCGGGAAACTAGACTTTTCATTAGGTAAAGATGAAAATTTTTGGAATAGTATAAAGAACTTATGACACTACTAAACTTTTAGAATTTAGACTGTATGCATAAAATTCTTTGAAGCACACTACCTAACAATACGGTGATACATTAACTAGCACCTAATTACTGCCTAGTACCAAAATGCGTATATGAGAGCAGTCAGGTAATGGCTTTAAGTATCGTTTTCCCATCTGGAGTGCGTTTTCAAACTCTGTACCTTCCAGAATCACCCATGCTCGAACTCCGATCTGCTCTAAAGGTTCAAAGAACAGTTTAATTCCAGGCCCTGCCGAGCCAAAAGTTTCAGCCACAGGCTTATATCCATAGAACCCCAAAAGGTGATAATTTGAGTCATGATTTGTATCTAGGTACTCTGTAATACCTCGATTACGCAAATTACTCTTCAACGATTTATAAGCAGATAGCGCCTCTGCATTCAATTTTATACAAGATGTTAATGCATTCAGTGATTGGATTGCATCTTCACATTTGTCAGCAAAGTCAATATCACCCCTGAGAAGAACTGCATCATTCACGTTTTGCACTTTTATAATTAAGGAGATCATCTTTCTAGCCCAGTGAAGCAGCGCCATTTCTGTTTCGAATACAGCAACAATATCTGTCTCCCTGAGCTGACTTACATAAGAAGAAGCCCATTCCAATGGGAGAATTTGGGGCTGGCTAAATATGTTATTAATGAACTTTTCATTAGCTCGAGCCTCTACTAAGATGCGGTAACACCATTCATAAAGAGGTTGTAGATCCTCTTTCAGAGTTGTGAGCCTCATTTCATGGCCAAAACCACTACTTAAGCGAGTCGGCAAATCTTGCACTAGTAGATCAATGCTCGGCCATCCTTGAGGGTAGTGTTTACTAACTAAGGAACTTAATAGGGTTGTTTCAATATAAGTGTCTAGAGAACCCAATTGAAACTGCCTAATAACAATAGGATCATATAGTACCGTAGCATAATATTTCCGAACTAATTCAGGTCGCTGAATCAAAAGCTCCTCTATACTATCCCAAAATAATATTTCTACCTGAAACGGTATGTCATCATTGCTTTTGATGTGTTTTAGCAATGCAGCCTGAAGATTCTTATCCCTTTTTTGGGTTGTCGCTAGTATTAAGCGCTCAAATGAAACTTCTTCATAAAATGCTTTGGCTCGCTCTACCCATGAAGATAAATGTTGTATTGTAATATGTTGAACTTCAAGTCCACGTTTTTTTGCTTGTAGTGCATGTGAGCCATCATGTGAAACCAAATCGATGCCATCTTGATCTTGCCCATGACGACCATATAAGGTCAATTCAGGATGCAAATCTTGAAGCATTCTCTCGAAATCTTGCCAGTTTTTAGGGATTGGATACTCACAAGCTATTGGCATACTTTACATTCCTTAGTCAAGATTGGTCTTAATGAAATCTATCATTGTCAGGTACAAATTAGGCTGGATTCGAAAACAGCAAATATACAGGTTTATATCCCCCCATAAACGACATCGATGAGTATTCACAGCCACCTATGCTAGCCATTTTCACAGCCTTAATAACTTCAATAAACTCTGGCAAAGTGAACTCTCTCGTACTTTTTTGAGCCAGGGTAAGTATTTCTTGCTCATCATGTAAAAATAACGTTGGTTCAGAGTTTAACAAAGTTCCATCAATCGAGACTTCAGTGACCATATCCACCTGCTCATCTGTAAACCTAGACATATCAGCCCACAAGTACTTCTCGCATGAAGACATCTCTTGAAAGTCTCTAACGAGTGGACAACCCGCAATCATTGATATTCCATGTCTATTGGCTTCAAGAGAACCATATACTATCTGTCCACTGAATTTGACATTGATAATTGAATCTATTGAAGAATGTACTTTCGGACGTCTAGCGTACATACCTAACACTCTAAATTTAAAGTCCTTGTTAACTCGCATTGATAATTTTGAGCCTTCCCTAGATATCCATGGGTATACAGGAACAACAATTTCAAAACGACTCCTTAAGATTCTAATCAACTCTGGAAGCAAGTTATATTCTGACGATCGCTCACATATAAAACTAGTTGGGGTCATTACAAATCCTTTTGGTTTATATCCAAGTGCACCTTAATCAAAGCAACGCACACTTTCGCTTCAGTTACGGACTACGTGTCTTCATGAATCAAAGGTTCGTGGGAAATCTTATAATCGTTTAGATGAGCTCCAGACAATATAACTTTAAGCCATTGGAAGTATTCGTCTTGGTCTGGGGTCAACTTGATTCTGTACTGTGAATCATCCAAGTCATTCGCGTTTAAGCAAATTTCTCCACTATAAGGCTCTAGACAAATCAGACTTATATTAGGAACTTTATTAGATAATATTGTCGCTGGCAGAAACTCGATATCGACAGGAAACTGATAAATTGAACGCTCCGTTGCCGCTATGAACAACTCTACTACGTCAATAAAGTTTTCTGTTTCATCGAAAGTAGGTACGTAATAGTGGTGTTCTACAGCGTTTCTGACTCTATTCAGCTTCATTAAAATTCTAGGAGTAACGACTCCACATCTTTCTAGATACTTGATGTACTGAGGAAAGGTAGTAAAGCGTTGACTCGCCTTTTTAAGTAAATCGAAACCAAACAAGCTTGCGAGTGTTTCAACCTGCAAATGTAGCGCTCGTTTAGCATTTGAAAATGAATTAATCCTAGCTTTCTCACAACGACCACTTTCCAAGTCGTCAAGTGCAAAATCCAAATACTGTTTGGGAAGCAAACGTTCCCTGCATTCCATGTTACGACATGTAAAGGTAAAATCAGGATCAAAATCTGTATAGTTGCAAGGGATGGGAATCATATCTTTGCTTTGGTCTGTTTTGATGTTTGGAGCCATAAGTAACAGCCATAGGCTAAATTGGCGAGGCACATAAACTCAATGTACTAGGTTTAGATAGAGCTAGGTCTACCATCCTGACAATATGCCATTAAACACAGATGGTGGCAATTGTGCTCAAATAATTTCAATAAGTTATATTATTATCACCAAACTAATTTGAGGTCGTTCAACCTAGTTTACGACCTCATAAGGGGATCACCGTCCTGAATCTAATGTGTAACTGACACCCACCTTGCTTGATAAATGCTTAGCAAAATGAACACGCGACGAAGCACCTCCCGTTACAACTTTATAAGACCCATCTTCTGCAAGTGCGACACAGTCGCAGTTGTGCCAATGTTCAGCTCTACGCGAGTAATCGAGTTTTCCTAAGGCCTTAGCCGACTGATATATAATATTGGTTCGCTCTGCGGGAAGAAGATCTGCACAGGTTTGCCATAATTGATGAAAGACTAACCCAAGAGCTTGTACTAGCGTTGTCACAACCTGAAACCCATTCCTATCATCCGAGTATCTGTCTCCTTGAATTTCAATCCAGGTTTCCAAAAAAAGCGACAGATCATTTTTTATTTGGTTTATGTGCTTATTTGTAAGTATTGCCCCATCCGCCATTTCTCGAACTCCCCTAACCTTGCTTTGTAGCTTGTACCCGCCAAGCGCTCCTAAAACAAATCGAGTCAATGTATTTAAAGTTATAATAAATTCGCTTTTCTCAGACACTCTACTGGAGTCAATACTCATACCACCATGCGACTCAACAATAGGCAAAGATCCAAGTTCTCTCGCAAATACAACAACTTCATCGGCTCTAGTAAGTTTCATCAACTTGTTAGTGCTCATTGGTTGTTGTTGACCATTAACATCAGCGAATATCTGTGAAAAATCGTTGGCCTCTAGAGCTCTGTCTTTTCTGAAGATAAATACAACTTGAACACTCAGCTTTTCAAGCAGCACAGAAAGCTTTACCCTTCGTTGACGTCTAGCGTCTGAATCTGTGCCCTTCTTTATTAAACTGTTATCGCAATCGCCTAACACCATTGCGGCTGTTGAAAGTCTGTTTAAACCATCAACTATGAAATTTCGTTCAGGCTGGACTGTAAGTACATCATTGTTACGAGGCTCATGCGATAATTCGCATTGCACCTCTGACATACACCCAATGAGTACAGGGGGAATCACTCCTCCGACATCAATAGAGTGAGTTAGATGTTTAAAACAGTAATCTTCAAAGCCATTCCTTCTTTGCGGACTAGCTACCCTTTGAATTTCCGAGTACATGCTCTTCAAGTGACTTGGTAAAAAGTCTAGTGAACAAGTTCTCAATAGATCACCTATAGGCATAACCGTTGACATAGTGTAAACACCATTAAAACTGGTATGCGTCACGTTTCCAAAAATCTGTTTGGTAGTCATACCAAAACGCACTTTTTCTCTCTCTTGCTCTATCACTATCGCCTCCAAAAAGTAACAAATTTGGCCTGCATTCTTGATCGGGGCGACGCCCCATTCAAGAGATTTATCGACCTTTTTTGTACAATCCATAAAAAACAATGCGTTAATGGGTTTATGAATAGTTCAAATGAGATTAGCTTTAACGGCCTGTACTCCATCAATACAACAGGTGGCATATGTAAATTTCAGTCTGTGATAAAAGTATCAGAGCTATTTGAATTGCTACCAGAGCATCACGTTTTTTTTGATATTATTTCTTCTAGTTTTGAGCGCCCAACCAACAAAGAGCGAGTGTCTCAACTAACTCAATACCTTGAGCAATCAATCGAGCAAAATAGCCCTACAGATGTATTAAGGGTTACTTTTTTTCTAAATGGAAAAGTTAAAGAGAAAGATCTGGGCGATTTTTTTAGAAAGATCACTTTTGAAAAAGATAAGACCCTGATTTTAGATGGATTTAATCTGATAAGTGCGATAGCACAGCTTAAAGGTATAGATAATCCGTTTACTAAAAAGAGAACCACAAATCAAAGAAAGCTCACTGCTTTACATAATAATTTTCTTTGCGGAATGGATATCCAATTAAACATCATGTATTCCATTTCTGATAAAGTTAGTGATTCTGATATTTATAAGTTATTCACTGATATAAATACAAACGACACTAGGGTTTACTCACAAAACCTGCTTGTAAACAAGGAACAAAAATCTCCTTTGGTGGACGGTTGTCATCAACTCGAAATCAATTTAAACCTAGAGAAATTTGGTGGCGTTTCACGCATAAACAAGATAACAAAATCTGAAACATATATCACAACACAGAGTTCTCTTATATACATAATCTTAGGAAGCCTAGGAGGACGAAACTTAAGAATTGAAAAGCGTCTTCCAACCCATCTAACAGACAAGAGCTCTATAAATGCCAATCTTGTTAATAGTGTAATTCCTGAAATAACACAGTTTATGAAGGGCTGGCTAAATGGATTAGAAAAAACTATCAAACAGAATCAAAATGGCTTCCATCGTTCGATGCAAATTTGGCAAGCGCTTGGCCTTGTTATTTTTCACTTAAAAAACAAAAAAAACATCACATTAAATGACTACTATCTGGCTGGTAATAAACTAGCGGAATTAGACTACGAGAAAAACGCCCAACACTGGAAAAATTGTAAAGCGTTTAAAATGGATTCAACAAATAGCTATTGGATAAACGCAACTGGTGGTGGAAGGACGTTTCGTGATGAAGTCGCGAACTACTTTATAGATGTGCTTAATGAAGAATTCAGGACATAAGTAAAACCGTGAAGCCCAATCACTATCACGGTTTATTAATTACATATGGTTATAAATCACTAGCATCATATGGTTAAATCAATGATTATATTTTCTGGCCTTCCGAGTTGCGAATAGTACATCGTTTCGGTCAATCCTAACTTTTGGATTTCAGAGTCCAAAATACTAGCTTCAATTCCACATACCTCTTGCATAGTCATCAAAACTCCATCGTACCAATCTGATTGTTGAGAATTGATTATCGTTTGACAATATCCATAAATTTCATCGCATTGTTCGAAAGTAATGATTTGGCGTTCGTCTCGTAATGCTGATAGAAAATCAGAACAATAAGATATCCTTAAAAAACAAGATAAAAATCGCCTCCACGTAATCATCGGAGCATTTAGATCTACCAGAGCATCCAAATAAACACTTGTACGCCTTAGTAACGAACCAATGAAATTCGCAGACTTAACTGCATCCACAGGCAATAGAGTGCCTAGAACAGATAAGCTACCTTTGGATAAAAATCCATTAGCTACAGAAGCATGTGAGCCTCCAATTGCTGCCGTTAGACAAGCACTTAATATAACAATAGGCGGATAGACAACTGGCAAAGTCCAGGTATCTACTCGATCTAAACCTATCTGTAACCATCCATGAGAATCCTCTCCACCATGGTTACCGTGACAATCAAGTATTAGAATATTATCATCACAACTATTAACTGCTTCAACAAATTCCTCCATATTGGATACATCTTTAAACTCTATGTTAAGAACGCTCTCATCGTCTATATAGCTGTTTATAGCTTCTTCCAAGACATGCTTTATGGGGTCATTATCCTTAAATGAGCGTATGACTGTGATAGAGTTTAATTGCTTTCTAGATAGGGAAAAACTCGAAAAGTTAGTTGCTTCTTGAAGGAACTTGTTGCCTGGGGTAGTCGAAATTTTTGATATTTCATGTGTGAACATGAGAGGAATTCGGTCAAGGCAGACCCACTCTAGTATAGAGTCCGTACAAATAGTTAGAGAGGAAGACTTTGTTACTATATAGTCGGATAGAACCTCTCCGATTTCGTCCTTCATACCAGAAGTAAATTGGTCGAATTTTCGCTTAAGCTTTGTTTCAGATTTTTGTTTGTCTGACTTCGACAAACTTTCTATGTCTCTTAGACTACTATGATAAAAATTCAGCTTATTTGGCAACCTAAGTGCAGGTGCATTATTAGATACGCTCAGAAAGTTAATAGCTCCAGAAGAAAATGCCAGTTCAAACTTTCGAATCTCAGCTATTTGTCTGACAAGATCACTTTTTTGCAACTCTTTAGATTGTTGGTCATTCTTTACCGAGAAATCAAACCCTGAATAATTTGGATTTTTAAATAATCCATTCATGATAAAATCTCTAACAACCTTGCTCTTTTCCTTCATCTTTATGTTATTCCAGAATTGACTATTGAAATCATACAAATAGGTATAAATGCTCGGACAATATAGAATCAAGTCTGACTTGCTAGATGATTGGACGCAGGTACTCGTAAGCTCTTTAACAGCATTTGAACTGTTAACCATCGCTTCAATATATGCACCTCTGTCAGTACCGCTTTTTAGTTTCTCTTGATTAGGTAATTGAAAACCTAAACTATATAAGACTGCTTCATTGGGATTAGTTACAGCATGATTATATGATGGTAACTTGATATCATTAAAAACCGCCTCTCTCCTACAGGAATCATCAAAGAATAAATCAGCTTTTTCTGGCAACCCCCCTTCACCTTGCACAAGTTTTAATCTATCACATATCGATTCATCTAAAGAAAAAGTTCTGAACTCTTTGTTAATAACTACATCGCAAGTTTCTTCCCATCCAACGGTTATTGGAGGGTATTTAAAGTTCTTACAAACGTCATTAACGTGCTGTACAGCATCTTCATCTATACAGTAGCAATATATGAAAGGAAGCCCCTCGAAAGCACCTATCCTCTTTGCGAAACTTGACTTATCGAGTAATAAGTATGTACCTACACTGTAACCATTTCTAAAGTCTATTAATTCATCTTGGCTCATATAAACTTCATTGGCGGTTGAAGGCATAATACTCATTAAATGTAAAAGAGCTATATACTTGGAGTCAAATAGATTTAGATTGTACCCTTGAAATGGTGAATAGCTATGTACATCATCATTATCGGGTACGATAAGAACATGAAGAATTGAAGTCATTGCAATGTTCGGATACAGGTTAATTTCACTCTCAACATTTAAAATATCTTTTAAATGTGTGAATTGAAAATTAAGAACATTTAATTTTAGCTTCTTCATTTTTATCTTTTTACCAACACGCCCCATAAATCCTCCCAGAATAATGGTAACCTAATGAACCATCAAATAAGAAAAAGAGCCAATAGTTGGCTCTTTAAAACTACAAGCTAATAAACTTCGTAGAGTAACGTTCCTCAGGCAGTTTACTTCTAAACAAATTGAAAAAACTTCTATTATGAGTAGTTATTATTATCTGTTTCTTAAATCGTCTAGAAAATATCTTACATAAATCTATCAAAGCATAGCTATTTAAATCATCCATACTCTGTACGGGGTCGTCGATTACAATTGCATTGATAGCTGATTCATCCGACCTTGCATGGTCAGCGAGGAAAATACAAATCGACAATATATTGATCTGCGCTTCACTTAGGTAATAGATAGGTGTATTATCATCATCCATTGAGTTAGATCTTGCTTGGATATAAATCCCTTTATTATTACCATTAAGATCAACACGAAATGATATCTCGTCATATTTTAAATGTGGTTCAACATACATAAACATATCGTTGAGAACTTCACTATTGATGCTATCACTTGCCAACTCGGAGAAGTAAGACATTGCCTCATCTAGTGCAAGGTTAACCTTTTCCAAATTAGAGTTACCTTCCCTCAATTCCCGATTCTTAATTTCTAATAGTTTTCTATTTTCAATAATATTTTCTTTCTTACTCGCTATTTTTTGTGAAGTTAATAGATTAGCTAAGAAGGCAGAACACTTTTGTTCAATTCGGGTTATAAGGTCGACGAAAAAGAAATTGTTACTAGTTCTATATGATGTAATTTGACTTTTTATATAGTTATAATCAGCTCGAATAACCCTTTTATTTTTCTGAGATATTTCAATAACATCCCTCATAATCATATCTTTCGAAAAACCAGCATAGACTTTTAGATTGGATATTTTTTCTTTTAGCTCTGCTAATTGTTTTTCAAAAATTTGAAGATCACTTTTTGATTTCTTATCCATAAGAATCAGATTGTTACGTTCAAACAAACAAATATGATATGATTTTGACTTTAAAATTAGTTCATTGATACTCAAATCAAATTGTACTTTGATTGTATCTTTCAAACGTTTAAGTTCGGCTTCATAAGTCAATTGCTCTTTTGATTTTTCAGATAAGATAAAAGTAATCCGCCCCGACCAATTCTCATACTTATCTTTTTTTCTAGAAAGTAAAGATAATCGACTTTCAACATTTTTTTTGATAAATGAAATTTTTTCTAACAAACCAATTATATTAATTTGCGTATAATTAATATTTAGATCAGACAAACAAGTGTATAAGCTCGATGCTTGTTGTTTACGTTCCCTAAGCTGATCTATTTCTTTATTAATTCCTTGCTTTAACTCAGAAACTAGATTATCGATGGTATCATTTAAATTTTTAATTTCACCGACTAATTCAAGCTTTTGCTTGTTAAGAGTTTCTATAGCTCCATCAATAAGTTGCCTTGAGTCAGTTTTTAAACTGTTTACTGAATCTATTAGTTTATTTGTATCATCATAGACTGTTCCGCAGGCTGGACAACTACTCAAAGTTCTTTCATTTATGACTTCAATAACATAAGATTTAATAATACCAAGCTTCTCTTCAAATGAAATTACTTTTTCTTTCTCACTATTCAGATCTTTTATCTTTATATTTAGCTGCTCTAGGTCATGCGTTTTTTTATTCAACTCCAACACATATTTTAGTTCATGGTTTGCATCAATAAATGACTTTTTTGTAATAGAGCCAAGTAAATTAGACTTAGACGAAATTTTCTGATTTATTTTACTTATAAATAGCTTTTCACTTAAGAGAGTAATTTCTTCATTATCAACCTTTCCAAACAATGCATTAATCAACCCTTCAGAAGTTGATAGTTTTTTATCTTGGTCTATTAAGTCTAATAAATTAATACTTTTTATTTTTTTCTGAACTAATCCATTTACAGTTGAAACTCTTTCAATGTAATCTTTACAGTTCTCAATACTAAAACTAACCTCATCGAATTCTCCTATTTTATTATTTATATTTTCAATGTTTCTAGGTGAAAGTAGTGTATTTAACTCATCTTTTTTTGATTCTATACTAATAGATTTTTTTTCAATACGTTCAAAATCTGCATTCTTCTCTATAAGCTCACTTTCTAATTTCATTACTTTGGAAGCATTTAAGTTATCTCTAGAGCGTTCTTTGTACTCATCCAAATCAAAACCTATTAGCTTTGACTTTAAGTTTTCAAACGACGTTTTAATTTCAGTCAGATAGCTAATTGAATCACTTATACTCTTTTCAGAAATATCTTGGAAAAACATAAAGTTTTTCTTAAATAAGGTATAATCTTCAGAAGAATAAAACTCAGCCCCCTCAGTAATACTACCCTCAAGTAATGAAACATCCTTACTTTCATTTGATATCAAGGACTTGATATATGATATTTCAGTTCTTCTCTCTGAATTGGACTTATCTATGCTACTTTTAATAGAGTTGATCTTATCATATACCTCAATATCTTCTGAGTTACCTTTATTACCAATTAGTGACTGAAATAAGCTACCACTACTAGCTTCATATGAAAATTTGCTAATTGTTCCTTGACTAAGAATGTTATTATTGAAGTTTTCTACATCCTTTATAGAGCTTTTCGAAATTCCTGGACAGTAATCATGATTTCTTCTACTTTTTGGTTTTGTTTCTCTATGTATTAACTTTCCACTTTCGAGTTCTAACTTAACAGAACCTATCTTTTTGCCACTGTATCTGTTTTTGAGTATGTTCCCCTCTTTGGGGTTCCTATTCTTTGCGTTATTATTAGAAATAATTGTATCTAACCTAGATACTTTACCTGTTGCTGCCCATTCTATACCTTCAATAGTGCTAGTTTTTCCAGTACCATTAGGTGCATATACAACAACTATATCGGCTACCTTATTATCAATCTCAAAATCTAGCTCTTTCTCATCAGAAAAAGCTCTGAAACTATCCAGTGTTATTTTCTTGATTTTGTTTTTATTCATCATTATATAGCCATCAATTGAAATACTTCATTGTGTTCTTTTTCTATTATTTCTTTTAGGGAACTTTTTTTTACTTCTTCTTTTTTTTCTGTTCCATAAAAGATCAGGTCTTTTATACTACTTTCTAAATCCTCGACTTTACTTCTAGCTATCTTTCTACAACAGTATGTGTCTGACTGTATTTCTTTTTTAGTATCAATATCAATTTCTTCAGTAGAACAAAATACCAATAGTAGATTTCTAGATATTACTTGGTCTATAAGATTTGATTGAAAGTCAAGCGCAGTTCTAGTTGTTATGTCATTCCAATTCTTCTTGATACCTTCAGGCGAGTTCATATAACAAAGAATCAAATCACCTTCATCTGAGAATATTTCAATCTCGTTTTCCAAAATGAATTTTTCAGCGGAAGGCATATCATCAAACAGCAAATCTTTACAATTGATACTATTCATAATATTTGACTACCTCCATAACTTCTCTTTGAAGATCTTGCTGATTATAACACTCATCATATAGCTCGTTCCTTATCTGCTCTACAACCATTTTCACTAGGAATTTAATATTTATAATTGAAAACTTCATATCCGCACTCTTTCTAGTTTCAAGGAAACTTCTTAACTTTGCTTTTTCATTAATTGGAATAGAATCATGATATAGTTCAGGCTCTCTCCCATCTGCAAAGTTAGAAATAACTTTAGATATTCTTTTTTTCTTTACATAACTTAGGTCATTGTCATCTGTAGAGTAGATTATCATTATTATTGCATTTGAATAGTCGAGACTATTCTCTTGCTTTATTAACTTAGCTATCAGTTGGTGTGTTTCAGTAAAATCCGTTACATGTATAGTGAACAATTTATTGCTTTCAAATTTTGTCGGATTCAAGCTGACATTCGATAATGTTTCATCCATAACCATGGAGATAATTCTTGAATGTATATATGACTTAAGAGATTCTTCATTTCTTAACAATGATACATGTTGTGTGATTTTATCTTTATCGTCAGGAAGGTAAAAGTAATCACAAGCTTCCAGTCCATTTAAATCTATACAATTTAATTTATCTAAAAAATTACCATTAATAATGTATTCAATTATTTTCTCATCTAGAAGTTTACATGACTTATCAACTATTTCTTCTATGCACTCCTGACTATATAACTCACTAACTATTTCTTTAGGAAGTTTTGTATATATATCCCTCGACCGCACACCGTATATTCTTTTATATGAAAAGTTATCGTCAAAGCTATCAGTAATAATAGCTTTCAAATATATTACGTTCTTTGTAACCTGAAATATAGGCCCACCAGAAAAGCCTTCAACATTATCCCTATCGGCATAGCTAGGAAGGTTTTCATCAATCCTAAAGAAAACATTCTCATTATCGAACAGGATTGTTCCTTCATGTTCAATCGCTTTAAAGTCAGAGGTTTTAACCAAAGATTTAGGATATCCCAATATCCAGCAGCTAGAGTCTTTATCTATTCTGGTGGAATCTTCTAGGCACAGCTCAATTTTATTTGTGCACCTTTCATTAATTTTAAGAATCGATATATCCAATCCGTCCAGTTTACAAACGTAGCTGGAGTCAAGCTTTCTACCTGTATTATCGAAAACTTCAAAATCATGGCTATCAATATTATGCTCTGCCGTAAGTACATAGGAATGCTCGGCAAATCCTAAGCTAATCCACACACCGCTTCCAGTTAACTTAGATTTCACCTTAACTAACGCAGAGTGAAAACAACCAATATCAACCATTATAGTTTAACCTTTGTGCCAAACTCATATTCCGAAAAATTCAATTCGATCTCGTTATTTCGACGTTTACTATGAACCCATGAACCTTTCGGTACGAAAACTTCCGAATGCTTTGAATTTTCCTCTATTAGAGCAATGGTATAATAATTTGGATATGAACTTCTATTTCCAGGTATTAGATACTTAACCGCGGGAAATTTTTCCAACAGTTCTTTCGAAATATTGTACTTGCTTCCATGGTGCGGAACCTTGAACAAGGTTACAGGTGTACATTCGATGTCAGCACTTAGTATTTGGCTAGGAACGCTGTCCCCACAAAACAACATTTTCTGTTCATCACAAGTTATCAAACAGACAATACTTGATAGATTTTGTGGCTTATCGTCTTCCTTGTACTTCTTAGTAAGTAGCACGTTTTTGTCGTACTCTTCGTCTTCATCATGGCCAATGTTAGTATCTCGCCAATTATCATGATTAGCTTCCAATGCCTCTTTGGTTGGAGACAGAATATCAATAATAATGTTCTCATCGATCTCAATCGAGCAGCCTTGATGTGCTTGAACAAGATCTATATCTTTGCTTATGATCAATCCAAGCAGAGTGTTGCCTTCTTGATAGCCGCACTGAGTACTCTTTTCTTTGATTACCTTTATTTCTGCTTCACTGTGAGGCACATTAAAGACTACTTTGCCAATACTCTCACGGTTAACGCTATCACTTTCAAAAAGCGCTAAGAGACCATTAACATGATCTTTATCGACGTGCGTTAAGATGACTACGTCAATTTTGCCACCTTCTTCAAGTATCCCCTCTATTTGCTTTAGTGCTTTCCTGCCATCCCCTTTGAAGCCACCATCGATTAAAATATGTTTATGTCCTGACGTTCCAAACAGTTTTAGTAGGAAAGAGTCTGCATTTGAATCTGTGAGTGTTGTAAGTTCTATGTTTCCAGTCATAATCATTGTGTAGCTTTTAAAATATCTATCAATAATTTATCACAGTTGCATATTACATCGTTAGTATAATGAAGAGACCTTGAGCACTAAAGCACTAGCTTTATAAAATCACTTAAGTTATTCAATTAAAGAAGGCTTTCCACATACAACTTGATAACCTAGAGGTAGAGCTCATTTACTCCTCTAAGGCGTAGTATGTTGTACAACTTTAAGTCAATAACGCAGATGTAAACGAACGTACAGCTGTCATCAGATTTTTTTGGCAAACAATTGTTATATTTACCTTTTATTCGGTTAGCAACTAATGGGGGTTTCTTAAATGCGAACTAACGGGGACTTACCGACTCCAGTCAAATACTACAACCCAGAGATAGCTAAAGAGTATAAAAAGATTGAAGCAGCAGCGGAGCAAAAGTTGCTTTCGATGCTGCCCGAAGAGTTTCGAGACGATTTTGCACCGTATCTAGTCTCTCAGTGTGCTCACACAGAAGATGCAGCAATCGTAAAACAAGCAGATACCATCTGTGCTTATTTGAAATGTCTTGAAGAGCTAAGTGCGGGAAACCACGAATATGCATTAGCTAAAAAGCGCCTAGATGTCACTTTAAAAGAGCGTCAAACGCCAGAGATGGCGTATTTCCTCACCACCTTTGCGCCAAGTTTTGAGCTTTCGTTAGATGAGATTAGTTAGTACGTGGATGCTCTTTATGAAAAGCATCAAGCAGGTAATCAATGAACACTTTTTTACGCTTTGGCATTAATCGCCTATCGGCATACACCAGACTAACACTCACTTCCGGCATAATGTAATCAGGTAAAAGTCGCACTAATCGGCCACTATTGAGGTGCTCTAAGCAAATAAATTCTGGCAACACAGATATCCCTAATCCATCAATACATGCGTTCAAGCACGACGTGATGGTATTAACCCTAAGCTGATACGGTAAGTCAATTTGATAGGATACGTCTTCTAAGCCAAGGTGCCATTTAGGAAAACGAGCACCTTTGTTAGAGACTTCAACAAGCTGATGTGGCGGTTTCAGATCATGATGGGTATCAATCTGGCCGAACTTTTCAATGTACTCAGGGCTAGCAACCAAAATACGTGTTGAAGAAGCAAGATACCTTGATACCAAGCTTGAATCTGCCAACTCACCAATTTGCGCATACAGATCAATACCCTCTGCGATGATATCCACTTCACGATTGGTTAACTCTAAGTTTAAAGTGACATGGGGATGAGCTGCTAAAAATTGATGAATGTGCTTACTTAATACTTGCTGGCCTAGTTCGACAGGAAAAACGACATTCAGTGGGCCTCTGATCAAATCTTGGTTGGCACTCACTTCAAGCTCAGCTTGGTTAAGAAGCTCAAGCATTTGCTGGCTAGATTGATAAAAGCGCTCTCCCTCAGGGGTGATCACTAAACTACGGGTTGAACGAGTGATCAACCTCACACCTAAATGCCGCTCTAACTCGGCTAACTTTCGACTGACCGTAGACTTAGTCATACTCAACGACTCTGCAGCTTGGGTAAAACTTCCGCACTCAACCACTTGTACAAACACGTTTATCGCGTTTAAGTCCATCGATTATTCCCTCCAGGCATTAGATCAATCTGTGCAACAGTGTTTTCATTTTTTTCTATCTTATCAACCAATCCATTTCCTTTACAATTTGTTACACCCTTATTTCCCCAACGAGAATTACTATGACCAAAAACCACAACGCCCAAGCCAAGCCGCGCAAACGTAACAAAACCCCTTTAATTGCAACAGTGTTCATGCTGTCGCTTGGCTTGCTAGGCGGTGGTTACTGGCTCACTTACGGTCAATATTTTGAGTCTACTGATAATGCTTACCTACAAGGCGACATCACTAGTATCAGCCCAAAAGTTTCTGGCTATATTGCCCAGTCTTACATCACGGATAACCAAGCCGTCAAACAGGGAGACCTTTTGGTGCGGATTGACGACCGCGATTTTCAAGCGGCATTAGAGCAAGCCAAAGCTCATCTAGTCGTTGCCGAAGCGAGTGAAGGCAACCTCGTTGCTCAGCAAAAGTTACAACGCAGCCAAATTCATCAAGCTGAAAGCCGTGTTGATTCTGCACAAGCCGAATATGACCGTGCCATTCAACAAGTGGCACGCTCACGCAGCCTATTAAAACGCGACTATGCTTCTCAAGATGAAGTCGACAGTATGCTCGCTCAACAAAAAGTCACGATGGCAGCACTCGAAGAAGCAAAAGCAAGCTTGGTGGCAGCAAACGATCAACTCAATGTTATCGCCAGCGAAATAGAGCAAGCAAGAGCTTCGGTCACAGAAGCGCAAGCCGGGCTAAAACAAGCCCAATTAAATTTAGATTACACCAAAGTTTATGCCCCAACTGACGGCATTATAGGTAAACGCAGTGTTCGTGAAGGTTTGTTAGTTCAGTCTGGCGCACCATTGATGAGTTTAGTACCTAATAACTCAGTATGGATAGAAGCGAACTTCAAAGAAACTCAGCTCAGTGGTATTCACAAAGGGCAGAAAGTCGCAGTGGAACTTGATGCTTTCCCTGGAGAACCACTTGAGGGGGTAGTTGAGAGTTTTTCTCCTGCCACCGGAGCCAAGTTTGCTCTTCTACCACCAGAGAATGCAACGGGCAACTTCACTAAAATCGTTCAACGTGTACCCGTAAAAATTATCATTCCTGATGCTAAAGAGCTTAAAGGGCGTTTACTCCCTGGTTTATCTGTTGTCGCTACTATTGATACCCGAGGCTAACCATGGCAAATACTGCTGTTAGCCCAACGATTGAAGAGCAACAAGTCCCAACCCGTCACTGGATAGCTCTGTTTGGTGGTCTTATCGGTGCGTTTATGGCAATCCTGGACATCCAGATCACCAACTCTTCACTGAAAGATATTCAAGGAGCGCTCTCTGCGACTTTAGACGAAAGTTCTTGGATCTCGACGTCTTATCTTGTGGCTGAAATGATCGCGATTCCACTCAGTGGCTGGCTATCCAAAGCGTTGGGGAAGCGCCGTTATCTGACTTGGACAACCGCGATGTTTACGCTCTCTTCGCTGTTGTGTTCCTTCTCGTGGAACATGACCTCGATGATCGTATTCCGCGCAATGCAAGGCTTTAGTGGTGGCGCTTTGATCCCCCTAGCCTTTTCATTGGTCATACAGCTTTTGCCACTTAATAAACGTGCAGTAGGCATGGCTTTATTTGGTATTACTGCTACTTTTGCCCCGTCTATTGGCCCTACTTTTGGTGGCTGGTTGACGGAAAACCTATCTTGGCACTACATCTTCTATATCAATATCCCACCAGCTTTCTTAGTGATTGCTATGATTCGCTATGGTTTGGATGACGAGCCGCTACAATTAGCCACACTGAAAAAGGCCGATTGGTTCGGTATTGCCACCATGGCGCTTGGCTTGGGCTGCTTAGAAGTGGTACTGGAAGAAGGCAATCGTGAAGAGTGGTTCAGCTCTCGCTTTATTATTACCTTGAGCATCATCTCCGCTGTGAGCTTGGTCTACTTTGTGATTAACGAACTGCAGCACAAAAAACCATTGGTCAACTTGCGATTACTCCGCGATGGGCAGTTTGCCATGTCTTGTCTCGCTTATCTGATCCTAGGGATGGCACTTCTTGGCTCCATCTATGTATTGCCGATGTATCTGACTCAGATTCAACAATATAACGCGATGGAGATTGGAGAAGTCTTGATGTGGATGGGCTTTCCACAGCTGTTAATTTTTCCACTCGTACCTAAGTTAACCCAAATTATTAAGCCCAAGTACTTGGTCACGTTCGGCTTTGCCATGTTTGGCTTAAGTTGTTACGTCAACACTCATATGACGGTTGATTTTGGTGGTCAGCAGTTGATTTTATCTATGGTACTACGCGCCATTGGCAGCCCATTTATTATGGTGCCGCTGTCTTTAGTGGCAATGAAAAACATCGCCAAGCATGATACACCCGACGCCTCTACCTTAACTAACGTTATGCGCAACCTAGGAGGAGCTTTCAGCATCGCTGTTATCGCTACCCTACTTGATAACAAAACGCGCGAGCATCTCGCTCATATTAAGGAGTCTCTACCCACTGTTAGTCAATTAGGTTGGGAAACCCTTCATCAAAAGCAAAGCTTCTTTATCCAGGCGGGCAGTGATGCCGCAACAGCAATGCAGCAAGCTCAAGCCAGTTTGGTTGCTACAATGCAAAGAGACGCAGCGATTATGGCCTACAATGATGTGTTCTTGATGATGACCAGCTTTCTTGCTGTCGCTGCGATACTGATTCTTACTATGCGTGACTAGCCTTGCAGTCACTAGCGTATACGTGTACGGTAAGAAAAAACAGGGGATGCAGCCTATGACGTTTAAAATCAGTGATTTATGGCATGAACGCCACGATGATGAACATAAGATTCGTCGCGATGACCATCGCAGCCCATATCAAAGAGATCGCGCGCGCATCCTTCACTCTGCAGCGTTTCGTCGTTTGCAGGCTAAAACTCAAGTGCATGGCAATAGCTTTGACGACTTCCATCGTACCCGCCTGACTCACTCACTTGAAGCCGCACAATTAGGTACGGGAATTGTTGCTCAGTTGAAAAAGAAACAACCTGAGTTCAGGGACTTACTACCCAGTGATAGCCTAATTGACTCTTTATGTCTTGCCCACGACATTGGTCATCCGCCCTATGGTCACGGCGGTGAAGTCGCTCTCAATTATATGATGCGTGAACACGGTGGTTTCGAAGGCAATGCCCAAACATTTCGCATAGTCACCAAGCTAGAGCCGTATACCGAACAGTTCGGAATGAACCTCACACGTCGCACTTTACTCGGACTCATCAAGTACCCAGCCATGATTAGCCAAACACGCGCTGCTCATGTACCAGAAAGTGTTTCTCACCAGCGCAGACTGAGAGCAAAAGACTGGTCACCCGCTAAGGGGCTTTATGACTGTGATAAAACGCTGTTTGACTGGGTGGTAGAACCATTGTGTGAGCAAGATAGATTACTGTTCAGTCAGATGCGGGCTGAAAGTATCAGCGACAGGCAACATAGCAAAACGCGCTATAAGTCGATTGATTGTTCGATTATGGAACTGGCGGACGATATCGCTTATGGGGTACACGATCTTGAAGATGCCATTGTCCTGGGTATGGTTAATCGCCAGCAGTGGATTGAAGGTGCTTCTAGCCATTTATCTGAGTGTGGCGATGCTTGGTTTGAAAAGCATATTGCCTCGATCACCGAGATGCTCTTTTCAGGCACTCATTATCAACGTAAGGATGCGATCGGCGGCATGGTTAACGCACTACTGACCAGTATTTCGATTAAACCGATTGATGCCCCTTTCCAGAGCGAAATACTAGCCTTTAATGCGGTACTTGAACCTACTATGGCTAAAGCGCTCGATGTGTTGAAAAAGTTCGTCAGCGACTATGTGATTCAAGTGCCCCACGTTCAAGTGGTAGAATACAAAGGTCAGCAGATCATTATGGATATTTTCGAAGCACTCAGTGCCGATCCCGAGCGCTTACTACCAATTAATGTGCGTCAGGAATGGTTGGAAAAAGAGACCAGAAGCGGAGGATTCCGAGTCATTGCTGACTACATATCTTCAATGACCGATGGGCATGCTCAAAGGCTCCACCAGCAGCTATTCTCTTCCAATTAAATATTAATCAGGCGCTCAGATAAGCGCCTGATTGCTTGACCCATTAACAAACAGAACTTATAAAATCTCCCAGCCTTTCTCTAAGTTTCTGCTTATTTTCATCACTAATAAAGCTGGCTGAAATAGCATTGCGAGTAAATTTAGCCAGCTCTTCATTGGTGAGTGAATGAGCCTCGGCTACCGCTAGAAAATTATCCGTCATATAGCCGCCAAAGTACGCAGGGTCATCAGAGTTGATGGTGACGCAAATGCCTCGTCTTAGTAATTCAACAATGTTATGTTGGTGCATATCCTCAAATACTTTGAGCTTAGTATTGGATAATGGGCATACCGTTAATGGCATCTGACTTTGAGCTAAAGCGTACAGCAAGTTTTCATCGTCTGAACATCTTACTCCGTGATCAATACGGCTCACCTTCAATAGCTCTAGGCTGTCATAGATATTACTGACCGGCCCCTCTTCCCCTGCATGAGCCACGGTTAAGAACCCTTCTTCTAATGCCTTGGCAAATACGCGAGCAAACTTCTCTGGCGGATGACCTAATTCTGACGAATCCAATCCGACCGCAACAATCTTGTCTTTATATTCCAGAGCCTGAAACAGGGTATCAAAAGCACTCTCTTCGTCTAAGTGACGCAGGAAACACATGATAATCTGACTGGTAATACCTAGTTGTTCGCGGCCATCTTCTAGTGCACGGTGAATACCGTTAATCACTGTATCAAAAGCAATCCCTCTATCAGTATGGGTTTGCGGGTCAAAGAAGATTTCGCTGTGAATGACATTGTCTTTCTGACAACGTAACAAATAGGCCCAAGTCAGATCGTAGAAATCCTGCTCGTGGATAAGAACATTCGCACCCTGATAATAGATATCAAGGAAAGATTGTAGATTGGTAAATTGGTATGCGGCTGTTACTTCTTCTGGCGTAGTAAAAGGCAAAGAGATTTGATTGCGCTGAGCGAGTTTAAACATCATCTCCGGCTCAAGTGAGCCTTCAATATGCAAATGCAGTTCAACTTTAGGTAATTGCTGAATAAAAAGGGGTTGGTTCATGCTTGTCTCTCCATTCGTATGGATTGAGTTCTAACAAGCGCTTTTCTCTAGAGAAATAGAAGGCATACAAAGAGAAAAGCGCCGTGCACTTAACTCTTCGTAATCTGAAATTTTCGGTTTCAGGTAGAGACTCCCGCACCCTATCTGCGGGATTATACGAAGCATCGCCTAACCAAAAGCTAAACGATTGCGCGGCATTGTACTTGGTTGTACCAATCCCATTGATTATCTGTACGTCAAATTAATGGTTTTGATTCTAAAGCACTGATTAACAACATCGCACTTGGATCAAGTTTAGTTGCTAAATTTGACTTTGCCGCATATTCCTCGTGTACCTTTGCGTTACGGGCGGTAGTTCTTTTCAAATACACCCGGTGGCATTTGTTTAATTTGGAACTCAACCATTTGATTAAACGTATCAATCAACGCTGAGAAATCTCGGTGAGGTTCGAGTAGAGTTAAAATATGGTAGCCGGCCTCAACCGTCGAGAGGCTGTTATCGCTCGGCGCTTTACGAATGCGGTAGTTGCCTTGTAAGTCATCAGGTAAGTGTATAAGCGGCAAACGGTGCAAGTTGGTTGATAATTGCCACATTTTATAAGCTTTCTTCCAAGTTCCATCTAATAGGATCACGCGCACCTTTTGCTGAGCCGATAACTTTACGGCGACTTCGCTATGGCTGAGAGAACCTTCACCTGGATAAAGCACAAAGTGGTGGTAACTGCTGTCACTGAGCAACCTGTTCAACTCATCATGAGTAGAAAAATCTTCTCCTGCAAAACAATGGCTGTTTGCCAATGACAACTTTAATATTCTCGCTGTGCCCATCGGCCTATTGCTTTCACTGTGATGTTGTAGGATGACCAACTCAACATTCGATGTTAGGCTTTGTATCCACTCACAAATACAAGCTTTGAGTGATTTTCCACATTGAGAACAGTATCGGGACATAGTGTGCGCTTATTATTTCTGTTAATCGCTATCAGCTTAGTTTGTCTAGGCCTTCAATTCGAACCTTTAGCATCGCAAGTCAATTGGCACCGCAACTTTATTCTTGAAGGTCAGTGGTGGCGAATCCTAACAGGAAATTTCACTCATACCAACTTCGCCCACTTAGGAATGAACCTAGCAGGACTGTGGGTGATAAGCTACATATTTAAGCCAACTCCCAGGTTACTTCTTGTGTGTCAAGTTTTCATTGGCCTTGCCGTTGGGGTTCTTAATTTTCTCAGTAGTATGAAAGGCTATGTCGGTCTTTCAGGTGTCTTACACGGTTTATTTGCTTACTTTGCCCTACAAGAAACCTTGAATGGCAGAAAGAGTAGTTGGCTGTTGGTGGTTGGCGTGATGGCTAAAGTCATCTGGGAATTGACCATGGGCGCTTCAAGCTCCACTAGCGAATTAATCAACGCCCGTGTTGCAGTAGAATCACATCTATTTGGTATGCTTTCTGGTTTTATCTTTGCCGCCTTATATTTTTTCACTCGCCGTCAGTGGCTAACAAATAAATAATTAAGTTGATGTTACAAGCTAAAGGGCGCAGAATGGCGCCCTTTTTCTCGTCGAATTAATTTGCCGAGAGCCACTTTACACAGAGAACAGTATATGGGTTTTACCTCTTTAGGCCTTTCTGCCCCAATCCTCAAAGCTATTGAAGAACAAGGCTATGACACACCGTCTCCAATTCAGGAGCAAGCAATTCCTGCAGTATTAGCAGGTAAAGATGTCATGGCAGCAGCGCAGACGGGTACAGGTAAAACCGCAGGCTTCACTCTGCCAATTCTTGAGCGCCTAGACAATGGTCAACGCGTAAAAGGCAATCATATTCGCGCTTTGGTATTAACACCAACACGTGAGCTTGCCGCTCAGGTTCAGGAGAACGTATTTAAATACAGTCGCCACCAACGCCTTACCTCTCAGGTCGTCTTTGGTGGGGTTAAAGTGAACCCACAAATGATGAAGCTGCGTAAAGGTTGTGATGTGTTGGTCGCGACGCCTGGACGCTTGCTTGATCTATACCAACAAAATGCGGTTAAGTTTGACCAGTTAGAAGTACTCGTACTAGATGAAGCCGACCGCATGCTAGATATGGGCTTTATCCGCGACATCCGTAAGATTCTTGATTTACTGCCGGCTAAGCGTCAAAACTTGTTGTTCTCGGCAACCTTTTCAGCAGAAATTCGCCAACTAGCGAAAGGGTTAGTCAATGACCCGGTCGAAGTGTCTGTGAGCCCTGAAAACTCAACCGCAGTTACGATCGAGCAAAGCATCTACCCTGCTGACAAGCGTAAGAAAGCACCAATGCTAGCCAAACTCATCAAAGATGGTAACTGGCAACAAACGCTGGTTTTCTGTCGAACAAAGCATGGTGCAAACCGCTTAGCTTTCTTCCTTAACAAAGAAGGCATTACTGCCGCGCCTATTCATGGTAACAAAAGCCAAGGTGCACGTACTCGTGCATTGGCCGATTTTAAATCAGGTGATGTTCGTGTGTTAGTTGCCACCGATATTGCCGCGCGCGGTATTGATATTCCTCAGCTTCCGCAAGTGGTAAACTACGAACTGCCTAATGTCTCTGAAGACTATGTGCACCGTATTGGCCGTACTGGCCGCGCTGGTGAAGTGGGTAAGGCCATCTCTCTGGTTGAAGCAGATGAAGCCTTTGACCTATTTGGTATTGAGCGCCTAATCCAGCAAGTGCTTCCTCGTATAGAACTCGAAGGTTACAAGCCAGTTAATGAACTACCTGAATCTAAGCTTGATACGCGCCCTATTAAGCCAAAGAAACCTAAGAAGCCGAAAAAACCAAAAGTCGACCACGTCGATGGCCAACGTTCTGGCGATAATTCGCGTGGCAATAAGCCAGCAAGTAAGAACAAACGTCACTTTGGTCATAGTAAACCAAATGGTGATGATAAAGGTAATGGTGGTCAGGCTAAACGTAAACCTTCGGGTGGAAAACCCAAAGCTGGTAATGCAGGTGGCAACAACCAACAACGCCGTAAATCTGCAAATCGTAAGCCTAGCGGCTCACAGTCAAAAGCTCAGTAGCGACATATATGCCAGCCCCACTCAATGTGGGGCTTGTTATATAGAACTGGTTCTTCATAACTCCCACGTCACTTTCATCGGCTCTAGATATAGCAACCAAATACAGCTAGAGTTGGTTATTGGTGTATGTGGTGTCTTCGTCTTATCTTTCGCTTTAACTAGAATGTTCGTTCGCTTAGCCATATTACCAACTCACGAATGGCAATCAACTTGCCGGAGAAGTGATTCAGCATAAAGGCGCTATCATTTCTAAATCACATACGAATACCGCAAAGCAAAACTTTAGATAGGAAAAAACAATGTCTAACTTAAACGAGCAGCTAAAAGCACTCAAAGTCATTCCAGTCATCGCTGTCGATAACGCGGAGGATATTTTGCCTTTAGGTAAGGTGTTAGTTGAAAACGGCTTACCAGCAGCTGAAATTACCTTTCGTTCCGATGCAGCGGTTGACGCAATTCGATTACTAAGAGAAGCGCAACCTGAGATGTTAATTGGCGCAGGCACAGTGTTAAATAAAGAGCAAGCACTGGTAGCACAACAAGCCGGCGCTACCTTTATTGTCTCGCCGGGCTTTAACCCAAATACCGTTCGCGCATGCCAAGAGATCGGTATTGATATCGTACCTGGCGTCAACAATCCAAGTACTATTGAAACCGCTCTCGAAATGGGCTTAACTACATTAAAGTTTTTCCCTGCTGAAGCATCAGGTGGTATCAATATGGTTAAAGCACTGCTTGCTCCTTACGGGGACGTTCATATTATGCCGACAGGTGGCATCAACCCTTCCAACATCAAAGATTATCTCGCTGTTCCTCGCGTCTTAGCATGTGGTGGGACTTGGATGGTTGATAAAAAGCTTATCGCTGAAGGTCGATGGGATGAGCTTGCCAAGCTCACACGTGAAGCAGTTGAACTAGTAAACCAATAAGACCGATCATTTGCCCCACATTGTCTGTGGGGCCTCATGTGACTAAGTACTCACAGCCAGCTTTCATTTAGGTAAAGCACACATTTCATGCAAAAAATCTCTGCACTTAGTTCATGAGCGAGGTGTAGCCATGCATACCCATATACAACCCCACCGCACTAATTAAAACGCCTGATAGATAAGGAGCTCGACGAGCAATATCATTCAAACCACTCCATTTAGATGTCGCCTTGTGTACGCCGATAGCCGCAACCACACCGACTGCAACTAGAGTCAGCGCTAGGCCAATGCTGAATGACACCACTAAGGTCGCGCCTAATGTCATGGCCTTTAGTTGCAAACAGATCAAGAGAACGGTGACCGCTGCAGGGCATGGAATTAATCCACCAGTTAGACCAAACAGAAGTATTTGTCCGTTAGTCACCTCTCTGTCTGCAAAACGTTTTTGAATATCCATTGCATGAGCGCGTTCATGGGTATCTTGATACTCTTTCTCTCCATTGTTCAAATCCGAGTTAGAGTGAAAGTGCACATCAAAGTCATGGGTGTGATCGTGATGTCCAATCATTAGCTTGACCTTCACATCATCCCGTTGTGTCAGAGATGAGGTCGATTCTAGGTAGCCATCACGCTCTACAAATTCATAGGCATCAATAGCTTGCTGCTCCACACCAGATGGCACCAATTTTACGCTTTCAGCCTTCAACGGCTTACTGCTTAGCGTTTTCAACTGAAATCTCTGGTCAATCCCTTCTTCGACAATCGATAGCGCCACATGACCATGTCCAGTATCAACCACCTGAGTTTTCCAATCCTGTGAGTGATGGTGAGCACTATGCCATGCGCGCTCTCCACTCCATGTTCTCCAGAACATCCATAACCCGGTTGCAACGATGATGACACCTGATATGAGCTGCATCCAAGGCTCAGCAGCTTCAGCGGTAAACTTCTGGCTGATGTACATACCACCAACAGCGATTAGCCAGACTACAGCGGTATGAGAAAGTGTTGCTGCTAGCCCAAGCATCACTGCCTGTTTGACCGTCCCTTTCACCGCAACGATAAACGCTGCCATCATGGTTTTCGAATGCCCGGGCTCTAAGCCATGTAAAGCACCAAGTAAGATTGCACTTGGGATAAAAAACCAGCCGTTACCTTGTTGTAAAAGTGCTACAAAATCCATTGCTGTTCTCTATTGTTGTTTCGATCTGGCTGAAATCATACTCCCCCCCAGTACATAATACTACCCCCCAGTATAATTTAGATGCTACATTATCGGTTAGAATCTTTCCGCCTAACACGTAAAGAAGATATGCCATGTCACACACAGTAAAAGATCAGAAAAAGCTTAAAGCCCGAGTGAGTAAGATCCAAGGTCAAGTCAATGGTCTAAAAAAGATGCTAGATGAAGAGCATGAATGTCAGGATGTTTTGCAGCAGATCGCAGCTATTCGTGGTGCCGTAAATGGTTTAATGCGGGAAGTGATTAAAGGGCATTTAATTGAGCATGTCGTGCTCGAAGAAGAGAAAGATCAACGCGAAACAGATATGGAAATCGTGCTCAAGGTTCTCGACTCATATATTAAGTAAGAGTTATCTTAAGCAGATACAAAAGCGCCCACCAAAATAGGTGGGCGCTCTAGTATTAGATATGCAGCGAATTAGACGATAGGGCGTTGGCCGCGATCAATCAGCTTCATTAATACATTATCTGCCGCTTCACCTGCTAATCCAGCAAGCTTTGAGGTCAGTTTCTTTTTCTCTACATAGTGAATCGCAAGTACGGTTTTATCTTTACATGCTTCAACTACAAGATCGTCTGAAGTTTTGATCTCATCAACCAAACCTAGGTCGTGAGCTTGCGTACCAAACCAGTGTTCACCTGTTGCCACTTTATCCAGTTCAAGGTCAGGGCGGCGCTCACGAATAAAGTCTTTAAACAGGCCATGTGTTTCTTCTAGCTCTTGTTTAAACTTCTCACGCGCTTTGTCCGTGTTCTCACCAAACATAGTTAAAGTACGCTTGTATTCACCCGCTGTAAGCTGCTCATACTCAATATCATACTTTTTCAGCACTTTATTGAAGTTGGGTAGCTGGGCAATCACACCGATAGAGCCAACGATGGCAAAGGGTGCTGACACAATCTTGTCCGCAATACATGCCATCATATAGCCACCACTTGCCGCGACTTTATCTACCGCAATGGTCAAGGGCAGATTGGCTGCTTTAATGCGATCTAACTGTGATGAAGCCAGGCCATAACCATGCACCATGCCACCACCAGACTCTAAGCGCAGTAGCACTTCATCACCTTCACGGGCAACGGCTAAGATTGCCGTCACCTCTTCACGTAATGAAGCGACCTCTTTAGCATCAATACTGCCTTTAAAGTCGAGAACAAACAGGTGAGGTTCACGTTTACTATCAAGATCGCCCTCTTTTGAGGCTTTCTTGATCTCTTTCTCGCGAGATTTGTGTTTCTCTTTCTCTTGTTTCTTCTCTGCTTTGTCGCGCGCTTTAATGAACGCTTCGTCATGCAGGTGGTGCTCTAGCTGCTCAACGGTATTTTTGTGCTGATCCGTTAAGTTAGTAATTTCCAACTCCCCTTTCGAGCCACCGCTTTTGCCACCAACGGCTTTGGCAATCACTAAAATCGCTACAATCGCGACTACTACAGTCACAATCTTGGCCAAAAAAAGCCCATAGTCCAACAAAAATTCCAATGTGAGCATCCTCTATTGTGCGAATTAGTGTATTGTAACCACCATCTTACGGAATCATAAAGAAAATCATTACAAAAGGATACACATCGTGGAATATGCTGTTTCTTCAGATGCCTTGAAAGGTAAAGTCATACTGGTGACTGGCGCAGGTGCTGGCATTGGTAAGCAAGCTGCTCTCTCTTATGCTGAGCACGGTGCAACAGTGATTTTACTTGGTCGTACAGTGAAAAAACTGGAACAGACTTACGACGAAATTGAAGCGGCGGGATACCCTCAGCCAGCAATCATCCCACTTGATATGAAAGGCGCGACTAAGCAAAACTACCTTGATATGGTTGATACCATTGAAGGTCAATGTGGTCGCTTAGATGGCGTTTTACACAACGCAAGCCTACTTGGTGTGATTAGCCCATTCGACCAAATCGGTGAAGACACTTACGACGATATTATGCAGGTCAACGTCAAGGCTCAGTTCTTGATGACTCAAGCATTACTGCCTCTACTGCATAAATCAGAAGACGCGCGTATTGTCTTTACTTCATCAACGGTTGGTCACAGTGGTCGTGCCTTCTGGGGCACTTATGCTATGTCGAAATTTGCCACTGAAGGTATGATGCAGATCCTTGCTGATGAGCTTAGCGATACCACGATCCGCGTGAATGCGATTAACCCTGGTGCGACTCGTACAGGCATGCGTGCTAAAGCTTACCCTGCTGAAGATGCAGACTTGCTCAAAACACCACAGGATATTATGCCACTGTATCTCTACCTGATGGCACCAGAAGGTAAAGCCGTTAATGGCGAATGTATCGATGCTCAGCCGAAAAAATAGATCTTACAAACCCCAATAAAATTCAACGCCTTGTGTTTTTATGTGTAAACACAAGGCGTTTTTTTATCCATTCGATCTTTCATCCCCTTGCCGATAATTCATAATAATTTATACTGTATGTATATACAGGTATTTTGTTATGTATGAATTAATCGAACATCTTAAGCAAAAACAATGGCTTTGGTCAGGTTCTCAAACACCTGACAACAGAGACTACTACCCGACTGGGCATGAACTGTTGGATCAAAAGCTTGAAGGCGGCTTTCCTAAACATGGAGTTGTCGAGCTACAAGGTGCATCTAGTATTGGTGAATTACGCCTACTTTTGCCACACCTTAAAAACACTAGCCAAGAGAGGTTATCTGTCTTCATTCAACCTCCTGGTTACCTGTGTGCTGAGCAGCTTAATAATGAAGGTTTAGATAACAATAAAATCCTACTTATCTACCCACAAAATGATAAAGAGGCTCTTTGGGCTGCCGAACAATGTTTACGCAGCGGCGCATGCAGCAATGTATTACTCTGGCACCCCGAATTAGAAGTCCATCAAGCAAGACGACTACAGGTTGCTAGTGAACATGGAAACTGTTTGCATTTTATCTTTAAAACCGCCAAAAAAAGTCTGTTTTCACTGCCTGTCAGTTTAAGTATGACACTCCTTCCGCACGCTTTAGGCGTAGAGGTGACAATCACCAAGCGTAAAGGTGGTTGGCCTCAAGGCAGCTTTGTGATTGATATGAGTGCAGCCTGGCCAAACCTAACTTTGCAGCCTAAACCGCCAGTGGTTATTCCTTTCCCAATTCGTCAGCAAGGGTAGTTATGCAAAGCTGGATCTACCTACACTTTCCAACTCTACAACTTGATGCACTTTTCTCAGAACAGGCATCCTTGCCACTGGCGATTGTTGAGTCTAAGCGCTTTAAGATCGTTCAGTGTAATGAGATTGCCCGTCAGCAAGGAGTACAAACTGGCATGGGTTTAGGTAGTGCAAGTGCGATGTGTCACCAGCTTCAAGTTCACCCTTATGATCAAAAGGTTGAGCAGCAAACTCTGCTTGATATTGCCCAGTGGCTATATATGGTCACCTCAGATATTTGTCTGTTGCCACCGCAAGGCGTGTTACTCAAAGCCACCAATATGTTGTCACTCTATGGTGGGCTAGAACCCTATTGGCAGCGCGTTTCACAGCACTTAACGCAACTACAACTCAGCTACTCTTATTCGAGCGGCTTTTCTCCTTTCTCGGCTATCGCCTTAGGAAAAGCCAGTACTGCCCTACTGACTCTAGAGAAAGAACAACTCATCAAGGTCATCAAGCCTTTTCCTCTTACTGCAACCGAGCTTGATCACAAGACGGTGGAAAAGCTCCAACGGGTTGGCATCACGACACTCACCGATTTGCTCGATATCCCAATCAAAGAGCTCGCTCGCCGCTTTGATATTGATTTGGTCAACTATGTGGGCAAATTGATGGGACAGTTTAAGCATCCTATCGATTTCTATCACCCACCAGAGCATTTCGAAAACTATCAAGAATTGTTGTTCGATATTGAGAATATTCAGTGGTTAGAGAAACCTCTCACTAAGCTGCTCAACAAGCTTGAGTATTTTCTGACTCTACGTAACCAAGTCGGCTATGAGTTGGAGCTGGTCTTACATCAAAGAGACAAAGACGATGCTTCCGTACGCTTTTACTCAGCCAGTGGTGATTACCTCGCTGCGCGTTGGATGATATTGTGCCAGCTAACGATGGAATCTTTAAAGCTCGATGCCCCCGTCCAAGGGCTGACACTGCGCTTAATTCGCAGCGGCGAGCTTGAATCCACCAGCGCCGACCTTTTTAAAGGCTTCCAAGGTGAACAGACTGAGTTAGAACTGATTGGCCTATTGCAAGCAAAACTAGGTAAAGACAAGGTACGTAAGGTGGCTCACTGCCACGATCCTCGCCCAGAAAAAGCCACCTTTCTCTGTGACCCTACCCTTCCCATTCCGACCAAGGTGGAAAGTCAAAGATTACGACCTAATATCCTTTTGCCCGCGCCAGAACCTTTACAGGAGAAAGTCTCTATTATTCAAGGCCCTGAACGCTTCGTGACAGGCTGGTGGGACGGTGATGATATGACTCGCGATTACTTTGTCGCTCGTAGTGACCAAGGGCGTTGGTTATGGGTATTTCGTAATCAAGACAAGCACTGGTTCGTCCATGGATTGTTTTGTTAGTCCGGAGCGCATGTGATGTCTTACGCTGAACTTTTTTGTCAAAGTAACTTCTCTTTTCTCACTGGCGCCTCACACGCTGAAGAGCTGATCTTGCAAGCAGATTTTCTGCGTTATCACTCCTTAGCGATCACTGATGAATGCTCGGTTGCAGGCGTGGTACGTGCCTACACGGCAAGTAAGAAGCATGAGCTTAATATTGAGCTTATTGTTGGCAGTATGTTCTGGCTTAGCCAAGAGTGTCAGATCGTGTTGTTGTGCCCAAACCGAGAGGCTTACGCTGAGCTCTGCCGTATTATCACCAATGCGAGAAGGCGTTCCGAAAAAGGCAGTTACCAACTTTCCGAATGGGACTTAATGTCCGCCAAGCGCTGCCTCATTCTCTGGTTACCCAGTCATAAATCCAGTGACCATAAATGGGGAAACTGGCTTGCTCAGCATCATAAACATCGACTTTGGCTAGGTATTCAGCGCCACTTAAAATCTGACGATAAGCAATACCTTGAGCACTGCGAGCAACTTGCCCAAGAGATACAGCTACCGATTAGCGCCTGTGGCGGTGTACTCATGCATACTGCGACCCGTTTGCCTCTACAACACACGCTGAGTGCTATTCAGTCTGGGTGCAGTGTCAATGAATTAGGCGAACAGCGACTAACCAATACGGAAAGAAGCCTGCGTAGTCAGGAAAAACTCGCCAAGTTATTTAAACCTGAATGGCTGCAAGAGAGCGTAAAAATCGCCGAGCGCTGCGAATTTAGCTTAGGCGATCTACAATACGAATACCCTAGTGAGTTGGTTCCCGATGGCTACACACCAATGGGTTATCTCATCGACTTGGTTGAGTATGGGAAAAAGCTGCGCTTTCCTAAAGGCGTTCCAAGCGATATTCAAGCAACAATAGACAAAGAGCTTAAACTGATTGATGAGCTTAATTATCCGTTTTATTTTCTCACCATCCACGACATCGTGATGTTCGCTAAACGTCGCCGAATCCTCTACCAAGGGCGCGGTTCTGCGGCCAACTCCGTGGTGTGTTATTGCCTTGAAATCACCTCTGTAGACCCTAGACAAATTTCGGTGCTATTCGAGCGATTTATCAGCGCCGAACGCGATGAGCCACCCGATATTGATGTTGATTTCGAACATGAACGACGCGAAGAAGTTATCCAGTACATCTATCAGAAATATGGCCGAGAGCGTGCTGCTTTAGCCGCGACCGTGATTTCTTATCGCTTTAAAAGTGCAGTGCGAGATGTGGGTAAAGCGCTAGGCATTGAAGAAAGCCAGCTCGATTACTTTATTAAAAATGTTAATCGCCGTGACCGTGCACTCGGCTGGCAAGCTCAAATCGTCGAACTCGGGCTACAACCTGACTCTCTCAAAGGGGAGCAGTTCATCAATTTGGTCAACGAGATTCTCGGCTTTCCACGTCACCTATCACAGCATGTCGGTGGCTTTATTATTGCCGCTGGTCCTCTGTATGAACTAGTGCCGGTCGAGAATGCCTCTATGCCAGATCGCACTGTTATTCAGTGGGATAAAGACGACCTTGAATCCCTCAAACTACTCAAAGTGGATGTGCTGGCTTTAGGTATGCTTACGGCCATTCGTAAGTGCTTTGATTTGGTCGAACGCCTGCATAAGCAAACTTTGACCATTGCCGAAATTACTCGCCGCCAAGATGATGAGCAGGTGTATAAGATGATCCAGCGGGCGGATACCGTGGGAGTGTTTCAAATTGAGTCTCGGGCACAGATGAGCATGTTGCCACGCTTAAAACCCGCCACTTACTATGACTTAGTGATTCAAATCGCCATTGTTCGTCCCGGCCCCATTCAAGGGGATATGGTGCACCCATTTCTGAAACGGAGAAATGGAGAAGAAGCCGTCGATTACCCTTCCGAAGAGGTTCGTGCCGTACTAGAGCGCACCCTTGGCGTACCTATTTTCCAAGAACAAGTGATCAAGATTGCCATGGTTGCTGCCGGTTTTAGTGGCGGTGAGGCAGATCAGCTGCGCCGAGCAATGGCGGCTTGGAAAAAGAGTGGCGACCTAGTCAAATTCAAAACCAAGCTGGTAGAAGGTATGCTCAGCCGTGGCTATCAATTGGAGTTTGCCGAGCGTATCTTTGACCAAATCTTAGGCTTTGGTGAATATGGCTTTCCAGAAAGTCACTCAGCTTCCTTTGCCGTGCTCGCTTATTGCTCTGCCTGGTTGAAACACTATTACCCTGAAGCTTTTTACACTTCACTGCTCAATAGCCTGCCGATGGGCTTTTATAGCGCTTCACAGCTTGTACAGGATGCGCGGCGACACAAGGTCATCGTGTTGCCTGTTTGCGTTAATGCTTCCATGTATGACCACCAAGTCACCCACCACCAAGGCAAACTAGCTATCCGATTGGGTTTAAGGCAAGTGAAAGGACTCAGCCAACAAAGCGCCGAGCAGATCCTAAATGCCAGAGACAAAGGGCAATTTACTCATTCAGGGCAAATCAAACATATCGGCTTATCCAAGCGAGATATTGAGCTTCTCGCTTCTGCCAATGCGATGTATACCCTAAGCCACAACCGCTATCAAACTCGCTGGGCAATGATGGACTCACTCTCTGATTTGCCTTTGTTTCAAAATATTGAAGAACCAGAAAGCCAAGTGATTGCTACGCCCTCAGAGAGCCAAACCCTAGTTGAAGATTACGCTGCCACCGGATTGTCGCTCGCTAAACATCCAATAACCTTACTTGATAACGCAGGTGAGCTAGGGCGATTTACCCGAATGAGAGACTTAGCCGAAAAAGAACATCAATCACTGGTAACGGTGACTGGTATTGTGACAGGAAAACAAGCACCGGGAACCGCTGCTGGCGTAACCTTTTTCACTCTAGAAGACGATACTGGAAATATTAATGTCGTGGTTTGGAAAGCGACTGCGCGGGCACAGAAACAAGCCTACCTGACAGCGAAGATTCTACAGGTAAAAGGCATCTTGGAAAAAGAAGGTGATGTCCATCATGTGATAGCTGGTAGACTGATTGATATGACAGATAAACTACAAGGGCTCAGAAGTAAATCGCACGAATTTCACTAACTCGATAAAAGCCACAAGAGAGTGAAGACTCCCTTTTATATCCATTTTGACAGAGCACCGTCCGTGCTGAATGCTATTTAGATACTATATCTCTTAAGCGATCTTGAGCGACTTCAACCAACAAATCGGGTTGGAATTTAGAAATAAAACGATCACAGCCGACCTTTTCTACCATAGCTTCATTAAAGCTACCGCTGAGAGAAGTATTAAGCGTAATGTATAAATCTTTCATTCTTGGGTCAGAGCGAACTTCATGGGTTAGCTTATAACCATCCATCTCAGGCATCTCTGCATCCGTAATCATTAGTAGCAGTTCTTCAACCACATTCTTACCTTCGTCACTCCATGACTTTAGAAGATTCAACGCTTCAAGCCCATCGCGACACTCTATAATATTGAGACCGAGCTGTGAAAGCGTACCTTTAACCTGAGTGCGTGCCGTCGAGGAGTCATCTACAATCAAGACATTACGCCCGACCATTTCGTTAACTAAATCGTGATCTAACACCCCTTCAGAAATCGAAATATCGTAATCGATGATTTGCGCCAACACCTTTTCAACATCAATAATCTCAACGATCGCAGTCTCTTTACCATCCTTTACATGAGTAATCGCTGTTAAGTAATTTGCACGCCCAGCCGTTTTAGGTGGAGGCTGAATCTCCGTCCAAGCAGTATTCACAATGTTGCGCACTTGGCCAACCAAAAAACCTTGAATGGTGCGGTTGTACTCGGTAATGATTAGATTCTCTTCTTGATCTTCAAGGCGAGACGG
Organism: Vibrio sp. VPAP30; assembly: GCF_001188205.1. Classification (NCBI taxonomy): domain Bacteria; kingdom Pseudomonadati; phylum Pseudomonadota; class Gammaproteobacteria; order Vibrionales; family Vibrionaceae; genus Vibrio; species Vibrio sp. VPAP30. The sequence goes on along the minus strand of NZ_LBLS01000016.1, from coordinate 274,500 downwards.
AGGGAAACCAATAGCCGCCCGCAGGTCAATCACAGGAACAGAAACCCCGCGTAACGATGCGACCCCTGTAATATGGTGATGCGATCCTGGCATTTTAGTCAGTGGTGGCACTTTAATCACTTCACGTACTTTAAATACATTGATGGCGAAGATCTGTCGGCTATTCAAACTAAACAACAACAGCTCCAAGCGGTTTTCACCAACAAGGTTAGTTCGCTGATCGACGGTATTTAATACTCCAGACATACTGCTTCCCAACAAATGTATATATAACAAAAGTAGTCTATAGCAAGACTAAGACAAAAATAAACCCACATATCATTCAAAGATTATATGGGTTTATTTAAAAGATAAAGGAGAGCAACTGCTCAGAAAACATCATCCTTCAATAACTTTCATCAGCAGAAGACCATCGTACAAAGCTTGCTTGATTAATGCAGCACCAGGCATGGTAGCTTGTTTATAGAAGCGCGACTCAACCAGCTCTAAGTCACGATGATAAACAGGTAGACATTGCTCTTCGATACAGGTTTGAATCGCTGGATAAAGCACATCTTTTGCTTGATTGATTACCCCACCAATTAAAACCTTCTCAGGATTAAATAAATTGATCACAATCGCGATAGCAGAGCCTAAGTAGCGTCCTAATTTTTCGATAACATCGACAGCTAAAGGATCGCTGTTAGCCGCGGCCTCACAGATATCTTCCACTGAAATCTCTTCAATATCAGCAAGAGAGGATTTCTCACCTTTAGCGATTCGCTCAGACACCTCATTACGAATTGCTTGTGAGCTAGCTACGGTTTCAAGGCAGCCTAGATTACCACAATGACAGCGCTTACCGTTGGGATCTATTTGGATATGACCCAGTTCACCGATGTTACCATGACGACCTTGAAGTACACGTCCATCAAGGATAATCCCTGCACCTAAGCCGTGGTGAATAGAGATAAGTACTGAGTTTTCGTTTTCTTGCGAATGACCAAACAGACGCTCAGCTAGTGCCCATGCCCGTGTATCGTTGGCAATAAAAACTGGAAGGCCAGTCGCTTTATAGATTTCAGGCCCTAGTGGTAGGTTCTCAACATTGTAGTGAGGCATTTGTAGTACCACACCATTCTCAGAATTCACTAGACCGGGTAAAGTGATGGCAATACTGGTAACACGGTCAAGTTGCTCAGAATAGGTCTGAAAAAACTCATCTATTTCGTGCAAAAGGCGCGCGAGCACATCATCTTGGTCGACTTCATGGATATCAATTTTGGTATCAATCAGTACGTCACCACCAAGTTCGTGCAGTGCAATCGTTAGATATCCGCGTCCAAGACGCATAGATAGAAACTGCCACCCTTCATTGTTCACTTGCAGCCCAACTGCAGGGCGGCCACGACTGGTTGCTTCCTGAACAGTGGTTTCATGAATGAGGTGTGCTTCAATCAACTCTCGAGTAATTTTGGTAATACTTGCAGGGGCAAGTTCACTCTGTTTCGAGAGATCGATACGAGAAATTGGGCCTTTTTGATCAATGAGTTTATATACACGGCCAGCATTGACCTGCTTGATATGATCAATATGGCCAGGTTGAGCCATGTACATGGAGTACTCCAAATATCAACAACCTGGTAATTTTTTTACTTTGCGAAGTAATTGTGAAGAGCTTTGATGGATTGCCGTGACAAGGGTCACGTATAAACATGTTTGTTTGTGTACCTAATCATATAGCGAACAAATTATCACAAAACTAATCGTATTTTTTTGCATAAATAAATATGTCTTCCATCACCTTTTCACAGCCGTACATAAGAATGTCATCTTAAATAACAGCACAGATGCCATGCCTGTATATACTTATATCGAGCCTAGTGCACTTAAGAATGGAAACAAAGCATAGGTGCCGCCTAAATTTGACGGTGGCAACATCAATCAAGGAGCTCCGAATGACCTCAATCCAAAGAAGAACAAAAATTGTCTCTACTCTTGGACCTTCTACCGATATACCCGGCGTGCTCGAAGCAATTCTCGAAGCGGGCGTCAATGTAGTAAGAATGAATTTCTCACATGGTAGCGCGGATGATCACAGAGAACGGGCGACCAGAGTGCGCAACATAGCTGCTAAGCTAGGCACCCACATAGCCATACTCGGTGATTTGCAGGGCCCAAAAATTCGTGTCTCAACCTTCAAAGACGGCAAAGTCCAGCTCAATATAGGCGACATATTCACCCTAGATAACAAATTGGAAGCTGGGCAAGGAAACAAAGACGCTGTCGGGCTTGACTACAAAGAGTTGCCCAATGACGTTTCGACAGGCGATATCTTATTGCTTGATGATGGCCGAGTTCAGCTACAAGTAGTTGCAGTTACTGAGTCTCAGGTTCGGACAAAAGTCACTATCGGTGGCCCTCTATCGAACAATAAGGGCATCAACAAGAAAGGCGGCGGGTTATCGGCAGAAGCACTCACCGACAAAGACAAAAATGACATTAAACTAGCCGCTGAAATCAAGGTTGACTATCTTGCAGTCTCTTTCCCCCGTAACGGCGAAGACATGAAATACGCGCGCAGGCTTGCAACAGATGCTGGTCTGCAAACACGCTTAGTGGCAAAAGTCGAGCGCGCTGAAACCGTAGAGAGTGAAGAAAACATCGATGACATTATTCTCGCCTCTGATGCGGTAATGGTAGCACGTGGCGACTTAGGGGTAGAGATTGGAGACCCTGAATTAATCGGGGTGCAAAAACAACTGATTCGTCGTGCGCGAGCCCTTAATCGAACCGTCATTACCGCAACGCAAATGATGGAATCGATGATGGAGAATCCAATGCCAACCCGTGCGGAAGTCATGGATGTGGCGAATGCAGTATTAGACGGTACAGACGCAGTAATGCTGTCCGGTGAAACAGCCGCAGGTAAGTATCCATTAGAAACGGTTCGCTCAATGGCTGAAGTCTGTTTAGGGGCGGAAAAGATGTCTGCGGTTAACCGCTCTGGATACCGAATGGACTCAGTATTTGAAACCGGAGAAGAAACCATCGCGATGTCGACAATGTTTGCTGCCAACCATATGCGCGGAGTTAAAGGGATTGTGACTTTAACCGAATCAGGCCGTACCGCGTTGATGATGTCTCGTTTGAGTTCAGGCTTACCTATCTTTGCTTTATCACGTAATGAAAGCACTCTGAACCTCTCAGCGCTTTACAGAGGGGTTTTCCCTGTCTTCTTTGATGATAAGTCGGATATTGGCTTAGAAACCGCTGAAGCGGCCGTAGCAACATTAAAACAAAGAGGCCTTCTCGACGATGGTGACTTGGTTATCATTACCCAAGGTGACGTTATGGATGTGGTCGGTTCAACCAACTGCATGCGAATACTCGCCGCATAGTCGTCGATTGGCATTTCACTGAAGGGAGCCTTGTGCTCCTTTCAGCATTTTAGGGCAAAAGTAGGTTTATCAATACACTTAGAGAACGTCTCAACAAACTGGAAACCCGCATCAAGCCCAACTTGATAGTCATGAAGCAGATCTTGTCTTTCACTCATCAAAGAATTCGAACGCAGCGGTTGGTCTGGCTTAATCTGTAAAATAAAACAATCATCAGGAGGAGAATGTAAAAAGTCTTGAGTCAAAGAATACGTCTGGTAGTGCACCATCAGCATGTCGGCTAAACCCGAATCAAATTTATCCCCTAACAAATGGCTTAAGCGATAAATATCATCGGCACCAAACAACCAACGCCCACCATTGAGGACTTCTAGATGCATTTTATCCGTTTTCTCTTGCCGAGATTTCTGCACTTGTTCATTAAAAAACACACTCCAGTCTTGCTTCCATCGAGTTAACTTTTCTTGCCAGTGGTCTTGGATCACGTTGAATGAATCTCGTAGCCATTCGACGGGGGGCTCTTGATCGACTTCTTCGGTATCTGTTGTCAGATCTTCTCCTTCAGTGCGGATGACAACGATACAGCGAGCTTCCTTGCGCCACGCTTCCTGAACAGGAATAGAGGCAGAGACACCGCCATCGACATATTCTCCATGTGAAAACTGAACAGGTTGATTATACAAACGAGGGATCGCGCAGGTGGCAATCAGCACTTTCCTCCAGTCGTCTTGTAGCATCGGAAGGTAGTGATCGAACAGCCTGCTGGTATCGGTTACGGCCGCAAACGCCTGGCGCTTGCCCAGTACTTTACGACCCATATCTATATCTAGGCGGTAAGGGTAATCACATATTTTGTCTAGCGCCCAATCTAGACCCATGTATTTATTGTGTCGAATATAACGGAAAAGATGGAAGAACTCAGGGTCAGTCGTAAGATCGAGAATAAACGATTGCCCTATTCCTCTTTGCCGACACAGAAATGCGCATAAATTGAGGGCACCTGCTGACGTGCCATAGAAAGCGTGGAATGGGTCAAAATTAGACAGGAGGAAAGCATCAATAACACCAGAAGTAAAAATCCCTCTTTGGCCACCCCCTTGAGCAACCAATGCATTTTTACCGCCGGTGTACTTTTTCAATCGTTGAGCATCAAGTTGTACAGCAGCGTTGGTAATAACACCGCAATTCTTCATTGATAGGCTACGCAGTAGTAATCGCGGTAATACCAAAACCTAGTAAAACAGCGAAGACAACAGCCGTAATCACTAGGGCGTATTTTAGATTGTGTTCCATAGACACCTCCTTATTGTGTAACAAAGTAATAACATCCTTGTGAGGTATCTTCAATTATTACCTAATTTTCGTGCGGAATTATGGCGTTAGCATCACAATTAGTAGCATATGGTTATCGAATTAAGGATAAAGAATGAACGCTCCAGCACTGATACCGTTAACGTTAGTTTTATCTACGATGAGTTTAGTCGCGAATGCAGAGATGTATATCTCCCCTTGGGTTGGTTACACCGTGGGGGGAAGCGTTGAGGATCAAAATCAACAAGAGCTTGATTTAAAGGGTTCGGAAGGTTTCGCGCTCTCTATTGAAACAGATTTCGACACCGGGCGATTAGGTCTGTTCTATGCCACTCAAAACACAGATGTCGAAACAGTCAACGTAAGTACCACTATTCACTACCTACACTTTCAAAGCAGCGTTTACTATCCAATTGAAGATAAGATCTCTTCTTACTTAGGCATAGGGCTTGGCGGCTCTTACGTAGATGCAGACTGGGTCAACAAAGAACTAGGGTTCTCGGCTAGTATTTTTGGTGGCTTTGAGTACAACTTTTCCGATACTGTTGCAATCAATACTCAGCTCCGCTGGTTGGGAACGGTCGTCGACAACGACACAAGCGGTGTGTGTAACTTGCCGACGACAGGTGACAACTCTTGCATCATCAAGTTTAAAACTGATTGGATGAATCAGTTTTCGGCCAACTTAGGATTGACTATCCATTTTAACTAATCTCATCTAACGCAAGAGCTTTCTGAGGAAAATGATGGCAACTAGAAAGAGTACTTAACGCCGATTGCACCACCAATTTGCAGCTCGGGGCCACCGTATAGGTTAAGCTCTGGGTGTATTTGACCATACATATTCCAGCTTTTGCTCAAATTCCAATTAAGCCCTAAAGGGAGGCGGGCACCAAACTCTTTACCTTCCCACTCACTCCATGCACCAGCACCGACGTACCAAGTCACTGGGGTATTCGCTTCAAATGAGCCACGTTTTAGAATGTAATCAAAAGCGCCGCCATCATTGCCAACAATAAAGCGGTACTGATTATCAAGCTCGACCACCACACTCAGCCCTTGATCTAATGCCATTCCAACAGATAGATCTGTCGATTTAGGTTCTTCGGCGACCACTGAAACACTGCCCGCCATTGCCAATACGCCAACCACAGTGGAGATTCCATATTTTTTCATATCCATGCCATCTAGTACAAAATAAAACAGTGTGCGATTGTCCGAGTTTGTGGGGCAAAGATGTCAGAGAAAGGTGAGGATAAAGACAGAAGGTGGGATGCGAGATGAGAGATGAGAGATGAGAGATGAGAGATGAGAGATGAGAGATGAGAGATGAGAGATGAGAGATGAGAGATGAGAGATGATTTTGCCTTCCAGGAACAGCGAGTGTCAACAACTTGAGATAAGACACCAATAATCACCTCTCGGAGGAAGAAGTCCGATCTCGATTCTCGAAGCGAAGCGCAGCCCGTCCCTGCTTCAAAAACAAAAAGGAGGCCGAAGCCTCCTTTGTTAAACTTGATGAGTCAGTGGGAATTAACCGTGGTTACGGATCCACTCATCCATTTCAGTTTTCAGGTTGTCAGACTTAGTACCGAAGATAGCCTGAACACCACCTGCAACAACCACTACGCCTGCTGCGCCTAGCTGTTTTAGTTTGTCTTGATTTACAGCTTCTGTATCAGCAACTGCAACACGTAGACGGGTGATACATGCGTCTAGACCAGTGATGTTAGCTTTGCCGCCGAATGCTGCAACAAGCTCACCTGCCATGTCTGAACCAGAAGTAGCAACTGCTTCTTCAGATTCATCTTCACGACCAGGAGTCTTAAGGTCCATTGCCTTAATAACTGCGCGGAATACCACGTAGTAGATTGCAGCGTAAACTAGACCAACAGCAATCATTAGACCCATCTTCTGTGCGTTACCAGACAGAACTAGGAAGTCGATTAGACCGTGTGAGAATGAAGTGCCGTGTACAAAACCTAGAGTGTTTGCAACAATGTATGCAGAACCAGCAAGTAGAGCGTGGATACCGTATAGCAGCGGAGCAACGAATAGGAATGAGAATTCGATTGGCTCAGTGATACCTGTTAGGAATGAAGTCAGTGCAGCAGATGCCATGATACCCATTACTTTCGCACGGTTTTCTGGCTTAGCAGAGTGAGCGATAGCGATAGCAGCAGCCGGTAGACCGAACATCTTGAACATGTAGCCACCCGCTAGTTGACCGAAGCCATTACCAGCAGCACGAGATGCTTCATCAGCAACTAGGTAACAAGTAAGTACGCCGTTTTGAGTTTCGCCAGCAGCGTTAACACAAGTACCTGCTTCAAAGAAGAATGGTACGTTCCACACGTGGTGCAGACCGAATGGGATTAGAGAACGCTCAACGATACCGTAGATACCGAATGCAACTTGTGGGTTCTGGTGAGCAGCCCAATCAGAGAAAGATGCAATCGCGCCGCCAATTGGTGGCCATACGACAGAAAGAAGGATACCAAGACCAATAGCCGCGAAACCAGTAATGATTGGCACAGCACGCTTACCAGCGAAGAAACCAAGGTATTCTGGAAGTTGAATCTTGAAGAAACGGTTGAATGCCCAAGCAGCAACACCACCGACAAGGATACCACCTAGTACACCAGTGTCGATTTTTTCAACGCCCATAACACCAGCCATAACGCCTAGTGTTGCAGTCATGATGCCGTAACCAACGATAGCAGCAAGACCTGCTACACCGTCGTTGTTTGTAAAGCCAAGTGCAACACCCACAGCAAATAGCAGCGCCATTTGACCGAATACTGAGCCACCAGCTTGTTCCATTAGGTTAGAAACGATTTCTGGAATGAAGCCTAGGTCGGCAGCACCGACACCTAGTAAAATACCTGCAACTGGTAAGACCGATACTGGTAGCATCAGAGCTTTACCAACTTTTTGCAGGTTGGCAAAAAGGTTATTAAACATGTTTATGCTCCTGAAAAGTTATAAGAATTATTGGGCTCTAACGGCACACCCCCGTAGCCTTAAATGTTAGCACCCTGAAAAAATGTAACCACTTATGTCACTATATTTTCTGCCTCTAAATATATAGTGTTGCTCATCAATCTTTCTAGCGAGTTACGAAATTTAGTTTCAAACTAATAGCTAGATCACAATCAGAGAACACTTTTGAAATGCATTTCAAAGAGATAAACCATTGATATTAGGTTTGTTATTAAAAATATCGATTAATTTTGATGGGTAAATAAAATAGAGTCATTTGTTATTTCATGTAACAAAATTACACTAGGCACTTTTTTAACTCTCAAGTTCAACAAATTTAGTAAACAACACCAAAAAAGCGTTTACCTGTGATGCTGATTACAAAAAAAAGGAGCCAAAGCTCCTTTTTTACCCAAAACTCTTTTTCTATCTCAAAAAAAGATTCCTGAAGTTTTCGCTGGTCTTTTCTCCAACCTCCCCCAATGAGCACCCCTTCAGTTGCGCGATATAAGAGGCGACTTCTACAACATATGCAGGTTGGTTCTGTTTACCGCGATGAGGGACAGGTGCTAAATAGGGAGAATCCGTTTCAATAAGTAACTTTTCTAGCGGCAGCGCTTTGACCACCTCTTTGAGTTCTGTTGCTTGTCTGAAGGTTACAATGCCAGAAACTGAAATGTAAAAGCCGAGATCCATCGCCGCTTGCGCGAACTCGAGATCCTCTGTAAAGCAATGAATCACACCACCACAGTAATCTGCATTGCCATTTTTCAAAATAGCTAACGTATCTTTCCGTGCATTGCGCGTATGTATGATTAAAGGCTTATTTAGCTTAACGGCAAGATCGACCTGTTGCTCGAATCGAAGTTTTTGCAGCTCTGCGGTTTCAGGTTGATAGTGGTAATCGAGTCCTGTTTCCCCAACAGCCACAACTCTTGGATGTGAGGCATATTCGTGCAAACGATCGAGAGCAAAATCACTTTCCACATCCAGTGGGTGAACCCCACAGGAAGCATAGATATTGTCAAATGGCTCTATCATTTCCAACATGTTGGGAAAAGAGTCGAGTGTGACACCGACAGATAGAAGCTCATTTACGTTTGCCGCCTTTGCTTTAGCGACAACGTCTTCTATTCCTTGGTGGAGTTCTTGGTAGTCCAGTTTGTCTAAATGGCAGTGAGAATCTACAAACATATTTCCCCGTTGAATTTGAAAAGCCAATCTAATATAAGCAGCTCTGCGTTAAGCCCCGTATGTGTTCTTAACTGTTGCGTGAGCTTCACAAGTTCCTGCGTCTGGATGTACAGGCGTTGATATTCGACGATCTGAGCCAACTTTTCAGCACCCGGAGTAAAGAACGGCATTGCCAACCCGTAGTGCACTTTTTGCGTATCGGTTAACAAGTACCACAACCAGTTCAGATATTCGGCATGCTCTGAAGCTAGCTCTTTAGCAAGCTTAGTCACATCTGCTTGATTGTGGCAATGTGCGATGAATTCTGATTCAATCGATACATACTGACTCATTTTATCTTGATTGATAAACTCAAGCGTTGCTAATGGTGCATTACCATTTATATGCGCGGCATAAGTAGGAACTGGCTTTTCTGCTTGTTCGCTAAGCCAATTCGTCACCACAGAGGACTCAGGTACGGTAAGGTGCCATTGCTGGCATCGACTAGTTATAGTCGGTAGCAGTGAGTTAGCACGGTGGGTCACCAGTAAGAACATACAAGTTGCCGAAGGCTCCTCAAGCGTTTTCAGCAAGGCGTTCGCAGCCGATTCGTTCATGGCTTCCGCTGGTTCAATGACAAATAGCCTTAACCCGGAAAGCTGTGAAGACTCCTGAGCGATTCGATTACACTGACGGATCTGTTCGACTGTAATAGCCTTACCCTGCTTCTCTGGTTTAACAACATGATAATCAGGGTGACTTTCAGACTCCATCAGTTGGCAACCGTGGCAAAAGCCACACGCTTCAGCGGGATAGTTCTGACACATCACCGCTCGGCTAAAATGCTCTACTAAGCGCTCAGAACCCATCCCTTCATCAGAAATCAATAAAGCGGCATTTGAAAACCGATCCGCTTGAAGGTTTAATTGCCACTCTGTCCATAATGGAGAGAGCCACGGGTATAGCTCATTCATGCTATGCGCTCACCCAATTGGTCACTACAGCCGAGATGTCTGCAGCGACCTGGTCAATACTTTGCTCTGCGTTGACCACAACGACGGTGTCATCACTCTCTGCAAGTTCAAGGTAACGCTCACGCGTACGGTCGAAAAAGCTCATATCCATTTTTTCAATTCGATCAAGCTCCCCGCGGCCACGAGCACGTTCAAGGCCTACTCTCGGATCGATATCGAGATAGATAGTCAGATCAGGTTTAAAGTCACCTAAGGTGGTGCGTTTAAGTGCCGTCATGGTTTCACGCGGTATCTGACGCCCCCCCCCTTGATAAGCTTGAGAAGACATATCATGGCGATCACCAACAACCCAACTGCCAGAAGCCAATGCAGGTTTGATTACATTCTCGACAAGCTGAACACGCGCGGCGTACATCAGCAGCAGCTCCGTCATATCTTGCAGCTCTTCGCCTTCATGCTCTTGCTTAACTAATGTGCGTAGCTGCTCAGCCAATGCCGTACCGCCTGGTTCACGCGTATTTTTTATGTGTTCGACACCAGTATTTCTCAGTGCTTCTAATACTGCTTTTATAGCCGTACTTTTACCTGCACCCTCTAGACCTTCAATGACAATAAATTTCGCGTTATTCATTTATTACTTCTTAATTGTTTTAAATAAGCTCGAACAGCTCGGTTATGTTCGGCCAATGTTTTTGAGAATACATGTCCACCATTACCACTCGCAACAAAGTAAAGATAATTACTATCTTCTGGATTTAGAGCCGCTTGAATAGAAGCTTCTCCGGGCATAGCGATCGGCGTAGGTGGTAGACCGAAGATAGTATAGGTATTGTAAGGTGTCGGTGTACGCAGGTCTTTCTTGCGGATATTACCATCGTACTTATCACCCATTCCGTAGATAACGGTTGGATCGGTTTGCAAGCGCATACGTTTGTTTAACCGGTTAACGAATACTGCCGCAACGCGCTCTCGCTCAGATTCCACTGCAGTTTCTTTTTCGATAATCGAGGCGAGAATAAGTGCGTCATAAGAAGTCTTGAGTGGCAACTTATCTTGGCGAGTCGCCCAGTGCTCATCAAGTACCATCTGTAATTTATCGGCGGCACGCTTAAGAATATCTAAGTCCGAGGCACCAAACGTATAGTGATAGGTTTCCGCAAGCAGTAGACCTTCAAGCTTTTGATGCTGAACGCCCAGTTTTTCGGCGATCTCGGCCTCACTTAAGCCATCTAATTCATGCTTAAGATAAGGAGCGTTTTGAATAGTTTCTTGCCACTCTTTAAAGTTTGAACCCTCAACAAAAGTAATCGAGAATTGGTGCTCTTTGCCCTGTTTAAACTGTTTCAAAGCGCTCTTCAGCGTTGAATCTGACACCAATAAGTAAGTGCCAGCACGCAGTTGAGCTAGCTCAGGATGGAAACGACGCACAAGCTTCACCACGTCGCTCGTGTCAATCATTTTTGACTCTGTAAGTTGTTCGAGTACGCGATTAAAACTGGTCCCAGACGCAATAGTAAAAATCTGCGACTCTTCGATTTGAAGTGGTTGATTGAGATACTGCTCAACTTGTTTGACAATATAGACGTAGCCGCCTGCAGCGATTGCTGCAACAAGCAGTAAAAATAGAGTGATTTTTTTAATCACGACTCGATCATCTCCTGAATTCGTTTGGTTGTATTTCCAATATCAAACTGGTGCGAACTAATCGCTCGAATCGGTGCAACGCCCAAAATTGAGTTAGTCACAAAGACCTCATCAGCCTCCATCACTTCAGCCAGTTTAAACTCTCCAATTTGAGTACTTATCCCTTGAATAGCTGCCCACTCTAGAACATCTCGGCGTATCACACCACTTACCCCTGCTTTGTCCAAAACTGGCGTAAACAGGGTTGAATCTTTAAACCAGAACAAATTTGCCATTGTGGTCTCAATTACATTCCCTTCGATGTCTAGTGCAATTCCATCAGCAAAGGAGCGCTGTTCAAGCTCAGCTTTTAACAGAATTTGCTCTAGTCGGTTGTTGTGCTTATGCCCCGCAAGCAACGGATTATGGCCAAGTCGTAAGTCACACACCCCGAGAACTAAACCTTGCTGCTGCCATTGTTCATAATGTGCCGGATAAATAAAGTCGCTAATAGTAACATTTGGTGAGGTTACTTGAGTAGGGCTATATCCCCTGCCTCCTTCGCCGCGGCTGATATGCAGTTTCAGTCCGGCTTTATTATCACTACGGGCCACTTGTTTGAGCCAACCTTCAACCTCGTTCCAATCTGGGCGTGGAATACGCAGCGTATCCAAACAAGCATTCATACGAGCAACATGCAGTGGCCACCGACATATCTCGCCTTCACGCGTTAGCATAGTCGTGAAACAGCCATCACCGTATTGGAACGAGCGATCAGTCAATGAAATTGAATCTGCATAGACTCCATTCACCATGAACATGTCATATCCTTTTATCACTGATTGCGAATTTATAACCCATTAAATAACAAAACGGCTTAATGCCAAAGCACTAAGCCGTCTATTTAATCTAACTCAGAAGGTATTTAGATTTTTTTAAACACTAGAGAGCCATTCGTACCACCGAAGCCGAACGAATTACAGATAGCGTAATCCATCGAAACCTCTTTAGCAGTATGTGGAACTAGGTCAATATCTAAGCCTTCTTCTGGATTGTCTAGGTTGATCGTTGGTGGAACCATTTGATCTACGAGCGACATCACCGTAACGATCGCTTCAACAGAACCCGCAGCACCAAGCAAGTGGCCGGTCATAGACTTAGTTGAAGAAACTTTCACTTGCTTAGAGCCTTCTTCACCTAGTGCGCGCTTGACGCCTTTAATCTCAGCAACGTCACCGGCTGGTGTAGAGGTGCCGTGAGCATTCACATAACCAACTTGAGTACCTGTGATACCCGCATCTCGCATTGCTGCTTCCATCGCTAGAGCGCCACCTGAACCATCTTCACTTGGAGAAGTCATGTGGTAAGCATCGCCAGACATGCCAAAACCAACAATCTCCGCATAGATTTTAGCCCCGCGAGCTTTCGCATGTTCGTACTCTTCTAGAACCATCATGCCTGCGCCATCACCAAGAACAAAACCGTCACGGTCTTTGTCCCAAGGACGCGATGCTTTTTGAGGTTCATCATTGCGAGTAGAAAGTGCTTTCGCAGCACCAAAGCCTGCCATACCCAGTGGAGTAGATGCTTTTTCAGCACCACCCGCAACCATAGCTTCTGCGTCGCCGTATGCAATCATACGGGCCGCATGGCCGATATTGTGTAGACCTGTAGTACACGCCGTCGAAATCGCGATGTTAGGGCCGCGAAGACCACGCATAATAGATAAGTTACCTGCAACCATGTTTACAATGGTTGATGGTACGAAGAACGGGCTCACTTTACGTGGACCTTTCTCAACAAGGGCAGTATGCCCGGTTTCGATGAGATCGAGACCGCCAATGCCTGAACCGATAGCAACGCCAACGCGAGCAGCATTTTCTTCGTTGATTTGTAAACCAGAGTCATCTAGAGCTTGGATACCTGCTGCGATGCCGTATTGAATGAAGAGATCCATTTTACGTGCATCTTTTTTAGACATGTATTCAGTACAGTCAAAACCTTTTACTAAACCCGCAAAGCGAGTAGAAAAGTTTTCAGCATCAAAGTGCTCGATATTCTCGATACCGCTTTGACCTGCTAGCAGGGCTTTCCAAGATGATTCTACGGTGTTGCCTACCGGTGACAACATACCCATGCCAGTGACAACAACACGACGCTTGGACACGATATTATTCTCCGGGATTGAAATGATTCTATGGAAGGATAGAAGGGTTAAAAAGAACACAGGCGGCCAGAAGGCCGCCTGGGAGAGATAGATTACTGAGCGCTGTTTACGTAGTCGATTGCAGCTTGAACAGTAGTGATTTTCTCAGCTTCTTCGTCTGGAATCTCAGTGTCAAATTCTTCTTCTAGAGCCATTACTAGTTCAACAGTGTCTAGAGAATCAGCACCTAGATCATCAACGAATGAAGCTTCGTTCTTAACTTCAGCTTCGTCTACACCTAGCTGTTCAACAATGATTTTCTTTACGCGTTCTTCGATGTTGCTCATTTTTTCTTTTCCTTTACAGATTTCGCCTAATGCGATGATTCAGTAGTTTATTCGAACTACTGAAAGTTGCAAGAGGGACCTTGCTGGTCAAACCACAATTTTAGCGATTTTAACCGAAATTCAATACATTTTTGACTTAAATCATGCACAAAACTTGCGCATGTTCATGTCAACAGTCACAAACTATAGGCTATTTTTACGAGAATAAATAGCCAAGTTAACGACATTAAGTGCAAATTTACTTCACCCGCAGAATTTTGAATGAAATTTAATGAAAAAGTTCACTAATACTGCAAGGTAAGCGATTTACACCATGTACATGCCGCCATTTACATGCAAAGTTTCACCAGTAATATATGCCGCCTCTGGAGAAGCTAGGAACACAACCGCTGATGCAATTTCACGTGGGTCACCCAATCTACCCGCAGGAACCGCTGACAACGTCGAGGCACGTTGCTCATCGTTCAGAGCTTTAGTCATGTCTGTTTCGATAAAGCCAGGTGCTACTGTGTTGACAGTAACGCCACGTGAAGCCACTTCACGTGCCATAGACTTAGTGAAGCCAATCACACCAGCTTTAGCCGCAGCATAGTTTGCCTGACCTGCATTACCCATAGTACCAACAACAGAACCTACGTTGATGATGCGACCAGCGCGCTTTTTCATCATACCGCGAAGTACTGCTTTAGACATACGGAAAATAGGCGTTAGGTTGGTATCGATGATGTCATCCCACTCTGAATCTTTCATTCGCATCAGTAGGTTGTCACGTGTGATACCTGCGTTATTAACCAGGATGTCAATCGCACCAAACTCATCGTTAATAGTCTTAAGTGTTGCTTCAATAGACTCAACGTTAGTCACATTAAGTGCTAGACCTTTACCATTTTCACCAAGATATTCGCTGATTGCAGCAGCACCACCTTCAGAAGTCGCAGTACCAATGACTATCGCTCCGCGCTCAACCAGTAGTTCAGCAATCGCGCGACCAATACCACGGCTTGCACCCGTAACTAGAGCAATCTTACCTTCTAGGTTCATCATGTTCGTTATTCCTATGTCCTTAAAATTACTTAGCAGCTTCAAGAGAGGCAGTATCGTTTACTGCTGCGCCGCTTAGTGTTTTAACAATTCGTTTTGTTAAGCCAGTTAACACTTTGCCAGGGCCAAGCTCTAGCAGTTTCTCTACACCTTGTTCATTCATTAGTTGCACGCTCTCAGTCCAACGTACTGGGCTGTATAGCTGACGAACTAATGCAGCTTTGATTTTTGCAGGTTCAGTTTCAGCAATAACATCAACGTTATTGATCACTGGCAATTGAGGTGCGTTAAATTCGATCTCTTCAAGTGCTACTGCTAACTTATCTGCTGCTGGTTTCATTAGCGCGCAGTGAGATGGTACTGATACTGGTAGTGGAAGAGCACGCTTAGCGCCAGCTTCTTTACACAGTGCACCAGCGCGCTCAACCGCATCTTTACTACCAGCGATCACTACCTGACCTGGAGAGTTAAAGTTAACTGGTGATACCACTTCGCCCTGTGCCGCTTCTTCACACGCTTTAGCAATCGCATCATCATCTAGGCCGATAATTGCGTACATTGCACCTGTACCTGCTGGTACCGCTTCTTGCATTAGCTGACCGCGCAGTTCAACAAGTTTGATGGCTTGTTTAAAATCAATAACACCAGCACATACTAGTGCAGAGTATTCGCCTAAGCTGTGACCTGCTAGGTTAGTTGGCTGCTCTAGGCCTTGCTGTTGCCAAACGCGCCAGATAGCAACTGATGATGCTAGAAGCGCAGGCTGTGTACGGTGTGTTTGGTTGAGATCTTCTGCAGGACCATTTTGGACTAGCGCCCAAAGATCGTAGCCTAGTGCTTCCGATGCTTCTGCAAAAGTTTGTTTAACGACTTCAAACTGTTCGCCAAGTTCAGCAAGCATACCCACAGTTTGTGAGCCTTGACCTGGAAATACGATAGCAAACTTGCTCATTTTCTTTTCCTTAAACCTATTTCTTTATACAAAGAGAAGAAAGAAAAGATGCCCTTTTAGCATCTTTAATTTGAATTCTGTTGATTAGAACTTAACCAGAGCTGAGCCCCAAGTAAAGCCACCACCAAATGCTTCAAGCAGCAGCGTTTGACCACGCTTGATTCGACCGTCACGTACCGCTTCATCAAGCGCAGTTGGTACTGTTGCAGCTGAGGTGTTGCCGTGACGATCTAAAGTAATAACCACCTGGTCCAACGACATAGCGAGCTTTTTCGCTGTCGCAGAGATAATTCGTAAGTTTGCTTGGTGAGGAACTAACCAGTCTAGATCAGATTTATCCATACCATTCTCTTTTAGCGTCTCTTTCACAAGACGCGAAAGCTGAGTCACGGCTACTTTGAATACTTCGTTACCTGCCATATGCAGCCAACTATTGATATCTTCGCTGTGCTCCGACTCACTTGGTACTTTCTCGTGGCGGTCTGGGAACTTAAGGCTCAGTAGCTCGCCAAAACGACCATCAGAGTTAATGGTTGTCGATAAGATGCCAGGCTCTTCACTTGCTCCAACGACAACAGCACCCGCAGCATCACCGAAAAGGATAATCGTTGAACGGTCATTGGGATCACACGTTTTAGACAAAGCGTCCGCGCCGATCACTAGAATATTTTTACAATGGCCTGTTTTGATGTACTGATCGGCAACAGACAAGGCATATACAAAGCCTGAACACGCTGCTGCCATATCAAAGGCAGGGCAATGCTTAATACCAAGAAGTGCTTGTACCTGACATGCCGCAGACGGGAAAGCATGAGAGCCACTAGTGGTTGCTACCAGAATCATATCGATATCGTTTTTGTCGATACCTGCCATCTCGATAGCATTCTTCGCCGCATGGTAACCCATGTCAGCAACAGTTTCGTTCTCTGCTGCAATTCGACGCTCTTTAATACCCGTGCGAGTAACAATCCACTCATCACTTGTATCTACCATTTTCTCTAAGTCTGCGTTTGAACGCACCTGAGATGGCAGGTAGCTGCCAGTACCTAAAATTTTGCTATACATGAAGACTAATAATGCCTCTCGAGTAAAACCGCTTCCAAACGATCGCTAATACGGCTTGGTACTTGTCGTTGGACCTCATGTAGAGCTTCACCAATCGCATTGATTACCGCATCTACATCAGCACTTCCGTGGCTTTTTATGACAATTCCGCGCAATCCTAGCAAACTTGCGCCGTTATACTGGTCGGGGTTCAAGGTTTTTAGCTCGTTAAAAAGCCCAGAAAATAATATTCTTGCAATCCAACCCTTTAGAGATTGGGTCATCATGCTCGATTTCAACTTATCGATAAAAAGTTGCGCCGTTCCTTCACACGCTTTCAGGCAAACGTTACCGACAAATCCATCACAAACCACAACATCTGCGGCATCGTGCAGCAACTGATTACCTTCAATATAGCCGACAAAATTAACAGATTGTGTCTGATAAAGCATTTCTGCACAGCGCTTGACTAGGTCATTACCTTTTATTTCTTCAGCGCCGATATTCAAAATTGCTACCCGAGGTGGACGCTGCAAGTACTGCTCAACTAAAGCGCTTCCCATCACTGCAAATTGAAACAATGAGTCTGCATCGCTCGATACATTCGCTCCGAGATCCAACATCCATGTTCTACCACCTGATGAAGTCGGCAAAGCAGAGATCAATGCAGGCCTTTCGATACCTGGCAGCAATTTTAGCTTGAAACGTGACAAGGCCATCAATGCGCCAGTATTTCCGCAACTTACGCAAGCATCAGCTTGATTATCGGCGACAAGATCAATCGTAGTGCCCATTGAGCTACCTTGATGATTCCGTAATGCGAGGGAAGGTTTTTCGGTGTTTGAGATAACTCGGTCAGTGTGCTCAATGCTCAAGCGAGCATTCGGCTGATGACCAAGAGATGATAATTGAGATGTGATCGCGTGCTGATCACCAACTAGGGTCACTTTTAGCTCTGGGAAATGCGACAATGCCTGCACGGCGGCAGGCACTGTGACGCGAGGACCGAAATCCCCGCCCATTGCATCAAGTGCAACGGTTATATTTTGCAAAGGTCAACCTTACTTGTTGATAACCTTTTTGCCACGGTAGTAACCTTCAGCAGTTACGTTGTGGCGTAGGTGAGTTTCACCTGAAGTTGCGTCTACAGAAAGTGCAGCTGTAGTTAGGGCATCGTGTGAACGACGCATACCACGCATTGAACGTGATTTCTTGCTCTTTTGTACGGCCATTGACCCTACTCCTATGTAAGTTCTTAAAGAATTACTTCTTTAAGCTTTTTAAAACGTCAAATGGATTCGGTTTCTTATCTTCTTCCACAATTTCTTCTGGAAGCTCACCAAACACCATATTATCTGAATCAACGCTACAATCCGCTTCATCATGCATTGCTATTTGAGGCAAGTTTAGAATGAACTCGTCTTCAACTAACTGTATTAGGTCTAACTCACCGTACTCGTTCAGATCTACCAAATCGTACTCTTCCGGTGCTTCCTCTTCAGTCTTTTCACCTTTGTAGGGTGTATAAGTGAATTGGACATCGCACTCATGTGCGAAAACCTCATTACAGCGCTGACACTCTAAGTCGACTACGATGTTAGCTTTACCAGAGATAACAACGAGTCGCTGTTCATCTAAGTCAAATGACAGTGACACTTGGGCGTCGCGTTTAACGCCTTCAACTGATTCATCTAAGCGCTTAAAGAGACTAACTTGAATAATACCTTCAACATTTAGTCGCTTCTGAGCAGCGCGTGACGGATCAATCGTACGCGGTATTTTTACCTTTTGCATAGGGCGCGAATTCTATCTTCCAAATCGTTTATAGTCAAAGAAAAAGGGCAAAATTTTGTACTTTTTTTCCTTATCAGCGAGAGAGCTAGTATAAAAGACATAATATGAATTAAGCTCACACCAACTCTGTTTCGATTGTAAAGAAAAATGCCGAATTACCAACTAGTTTTAGCCTCAACATCGCCATATCGTAAGCAACTGCTCAATAAACTAGCAATTGCATTTGACACTGCGTCCCCTGAGTTCGATGAGACCCCATTCGAAAATGAATCACCTTTGGCACTCGTTCAAAGACTCGCACAAGGTAAAGCCGAATCATGCGCAGTGAATCAACCAAGCTTAGTTATCGGTAGCGATCAGGTTTGTGTCATCAACGGCAAAATCATCGGCAAACCGCATACAAGGGAAAAAGCCATCGAACAGTTGACCCAACAAAGTGGCCAATCTATTCAGTTCTTTACTGGCTTAGCCCTACATAACACTCTAACTGGCTGTACGGATATAAAAGTCGATGCATTTACCGTCCACTTTCGATCCTTAAGCAAGAAGCAAATCGAGAGCTACGTTGATAAAGAACAGCCTTTTTACTGCGCTGGCAGCTTTAAAAGCGAAGGCTTGGGTATTGCTCTATTTGAACGATTAGAAGGTAAAGACCCAAACACGTTAGTCGGACTGCCACTGATTGACTTGATTGATATGCTCGCAGCGCAAGGGGTTGAGGTGCTTTAGCGAGATGCGAGATGCGAGATGCGAGATGCGAGATGCGAGATGCGAGATGCGAGATGCGAGATGCGAGATGCGAGATGCGAGATGCGAGATGCGAGACAAGTTTGAAGGGTTGGCACATAGCGTCAACCCTTTTCATTTCAATGGATTAAACAGTCATCCCCGAGGGGGAGGTACGACCGAGTTGGGGATCTCTTAACGCGAGTCGCGAGCTTATGGAGATTCCCTACTCCTTCCTTCGTCAGTCTAGGGAATGACGGCATATAGCATCGTTCTTGTCTAGAAAGGCGGCGCAGTCCGAACTCTATTCTCGAAACGCAGCGTTCCACAGGGCGCAGCACGTTCCCGTTATCCATAGGACGAAGTCCGTTCCTTTTTCTAAAGCTTACGCAGCCCCGCCAATGCTTTTTCCAACTTTGGCTCCATCGGCGCGTTAATTTCCATCCACTCATCATTTGATGGATGTTGGAACTTAATGTTCGCAGCATGAAGGAACAAACGGTCTAAGCCAACCTTACCAGTGTATGCATCAAAGCGTCGGTCACCATAGCGATCATCCCATGCGATTGGATGACCCGTGTATTGAGTATGAACGCGAATTTGGTGAGTACGACCAGTAATTGGGCTCGCCTGGATCAGTGTTGCATTGGCAAACTTCTCAAGGATTTTAAATCTCGTTTCTGAAGGTTTACCATTTGGATTAACCCGGACAATGCTGTTCACTTCATTTTTAAGTAGCGGCGCATTGACCTTCTTACAGCTGGCCTTCCACTCACCCATCACTAAAGCGAAATAGTATTTTTGCACTGTTTTTTCGCGGAACTGAGCTTGAAGGTGACGCAAGGCTGAGCGCTTCTTAGCAACAAGTAATATTCCAGACGTATCACGGTCTATACGATGTACAAGCTCTAGGAACCTTGCTTGCGGTCGTAGAGCGCGAAGCGCTTCTATCGCACCAAACTTTAAACCACTGCCACCATGAACAGCCGTGCCTGAAGGTTTGTTAAGAATCAGCATATGATCATCTTCATAGATGATCATGTCCTCTAGCTCGGCAACCCTGTTTAACTTTGTGCTAGGCGCGACCTCTTCCGGTTTTTCTTCAATAGTTACTGGAGGAATACGGACAAGATCACCTGCCTGAAGCTTATATTCAGCTTTTACACGCTTTTTATTTACCCGTACTTCGCCTTTACGCAGAATACGATAAATCACACTTTTGGGGATACTTTTCAATTGGTTGCGTAAGAAGTTATCAATACGCTGCCCCGCCATATCGTCGTCAATGTCAACGAATTGGACTTTTGTTCTAATTTCATTCATGAACTTATTCTAACACTCTAAGTTGCGCAGATTCACATTTTCTTCGCAACATTGTGGAAATTTGCTCGATAAGAGTAGACTCAAAATCCGCTACGAATAAAAATCCATCAACTTTATTACAATTTTCAAAAACACCCCTAATAAAACCAATAAAACAGTCACTTACCGAAAATAAAATCAGCTTTTTTAGCGTTTTATAATAAAGCAGATTGCTGAGTTTAATGGGTACTGCTATAGTTCACACCTGCAATATATGGTTTGGATGCATTTTATACAAATCAATCCATATTTTGAGCAATAGATTGAGTAGCCCGCTAATTTACCAAAATGCTGCATACGGCGTAAGACATTATTGGAATTAGCAATCTTGTCACCCTACTCGTCGCACATCATGTTGAGTATTTTCCGCCGACTATGCGGCTTACAAGCTGAACGAGAAAGGCTTGTGAGACTGAAGTGCCCCAGAGCATCCCTCCAGCCGGGAGGCTGCAACGAATAAGCCATGGGATCAGGCACCATGAAAGCGATAGCAGTGACAAGAACAACAAAAAATGACAACGAGATTTATCAATGAAAAGAATGTTAATTAACGCAACTCAAAAAGAAGAGTTGCGTGTTGCTTTGGTTGATGGTCAGCGCTTATACGATTTAGATATCGAAAGCCCTGGACATGAATCTAAAAAAGCAAATATCTACAAAGGACGTATCACACGCATCGAACCAAGCCTAGAAGCGGCTTTTGTTGACTACGGTGCAGAAAGACACGGTTTCCTCCCCCTTAAAGAAATTGCCCGCGAATACTTCCCTGAAGGTTACACCTACCAAGGCCGTCCAAGCATTAAAGAAGTGCTAACCGAAGGTCAAGAAGTGATCGTACAAGTAGAGAAAGAAGAACGTGGCAGCAAGGGCGCAGCTCTTACTACGTTTATCTCTTTAGCGGGTAGCTACTTGGTTCTTATGCCTAACAACCCTCGTGCTGGCGGTATCTCCCGTCGTATCGAAGGCGACGAGCGCACTCAACTCAAGGCAGCACTAAGTACATTGGAACTACCTCAAGGTATGGGTCTAATCGTGCGTACTGCTGGTGTGGGCAAGAGCGCAGAAGAACTAGAGTGGGATCTAAACGTACTTCTTAATCACTGGGGTGCAATCAAGCAAGCTTCTGACTCAAACGCTGCACCTTTCCTAATTCACCAGGAAAGTAATGTGATTGTTCGTGCAATTCGTGACTATCTACGTCGCGATATTGGCGAAATACTAATCGACAGCAACACGATTTACGAACGCGCACTTGATCATATCCAGCTAGTCCGCCCTGATTTCGTAAACCGTGTGAAGAAATACGATGGTGAAGTACCACTATTTAGCCACTACCAAATTGAAAGCCAGATTGAATCAGCATTCCAACGCGAAGTTCGCCTGCCTTCTGGTGGCTCTATCGTTATCGACCCCACAGAAGCTTTGACTTCTATCGATATCAACTCAGCCCGTGCAACTAAGGGTGGCGATATCGAAGAAACAGCGTTAAACACCAACCTAGAAGCAGCAGAAGAAATTGCGCGTCAACTTCGCCTGCGCGACTTAGGTGGCCTAGTGGTTATCGACTTCATTGATATGACGCCAGTTCGTCACCAACGTGAAGTTGAAAACCGTCTTCGCGATTCCGTTCGCATGGATCGCGCTCGAGTACAAATTGGTCGAATTTCTCGTTTCGGCCTATTAGAGATGTCTCGTCAGCGCCTAAGCCCATCGCTTGCTGAAGCGAGTCACCATATCTGTCCACGTTGTAGCGGTACGGGTGTGGTTCGTGATAACGAATCTCTTGCACTATCAGTCCTTCGTTTGATTGAAGAAGAAGCGCTAAAAGACAACACAGCCCAAGTACTTGCTGTTGTTCCTGTACCAATTGCTTCTTACCTACTTAACGAAAAGCGTCGTTCAGTCAACCATATTGAGCGCATCCAAGAAGTTAAGATTACAGTAGTACCAAACTCAGACATGGAAACACCGCATTTCGATGTAATCCGTGTCCGCGAAGGCGAAGAGTTCGATCTTCTTTCTTACCTACTTCCTACCAAGCTAGAAGCGATGAAGGAAGCAGAAGGTAAAGAGCCTACCGTAGAAGTTGAAGCCAAACCTAAGAAGATTGAAGAACCAGCCCTAAAAGGCTTTGCTTCTCCAAGCAATTCAGCGCCAGCTCCAAGTAAACCAGCGCCAAAAGCTCCAGAGAAGAAAGTGGATTCACAGCAGGCTCAAGAGGGTATTGTAAGTCGCTTCTTTAAAGCTCTAGGCAGCTTCCTATTTGGCTCAGCCAAAGAAGAAGAAAAGCAAGAAGAGCAAAAACCTAAAGAGCGCAAAGAAGGTAACCGCAACAATCGTAATCGTCGCAACCGCAACGACAACCGTCGTCGTGGTAATCGCGACAACCGCAGCGATAATCGTGAAGACAAGCGCGACAACAAGCGTAAGAACACACGTGACGATGCAACAACTGAAGCTAAACCTAATGAGCGTAAACAGCAAAATCGCAAGCCTAAGCAAGATCGCCGCAACAAGCGTGATGAAGCGAAATCAAGCAAGGTTGCGGAAGAAGGCCTTAAACTAGCAGCAGACGCTCAACAAAGCGACAAGCCTGAAGCTCGTAAAGAGCGTACGGAAGAGAAAGCTGTAAAAGTGAAAGAGCGTCGTCAGCGTCGCAAACTTTCAAAACAGGTGCGCGTTAAAGATCAGGCTGCAAAAGCGAAAGCCGGGGAAGAAGCAAAGCAGGTTTCAATCGAAGCGAAAGCTGAAGCAGTTGAAGAGAAAGCACTTGAGACTGAAGACAACGCTGACGAGCCGCCAAAACAGCGCCGTAATCGTCGTTCTCCACGTCACCTTCGTGCAAGTGGTCAACGCCGTCGTCGCGGTCGTGATCGTCGTCCTAACCCATTCCGCCTGCGCAGCGGTGGTGTTGCATCCCCTGAAATGGCAATGGGTAAAGTGATGCCTAGTTATGGTATTACTAAGCCTACGCCAAAGCAGAAATCTAAAGCTGATAACGTAGAAGCGCCTGTTGTAGAAACATCAGCAGCTTCACTAGGTGGCTTTGCGTGTCCAGAAATGGCGATGGGTAAAGTGATTGTTCGTCGTGAACAACCAGTTACTGCAGAACCTGTACAAACTACCGTTGATGCAGTTCAGCCAGAGCCAGTTGAAGCAGTAGAAGCGGCACAAAAAGTGGTGATTGCTGAGTCTGTGAATACTGTGTCTGAAGCGGCCGAACAACCTGTTCAAGCAGAAACAGTAGTTGTAACGACTGAAGTTCAACAGCCTACTGTAGAAGAAGTGAAAGCAAAATCTTCAGATATTGTTGTAGCACCAAGCTTTAAAGGTCACGCATCAGCGGCAATGGCGAAAGCACCAGGCAGCACAGAGATGAAAGAAATCACTGTGAACGCGGCTCCGTTAAAGGCAGAGCGCTACGAGTCTCGCGGTGCAGGCAGCCAAGTCGCTCGCAACCAATCGGGCGCAGTAATGACTAAACCTCAATACTAGCCAATAGCAATACCATGACTAAACAGCCTCTATAGATAGAGGCTGTTTTTTTATGTGCTAGAATACTGATTGCGCAGAATAATCGTTAAGTACTGCCTATACTGTCAGTAGCATTTATTTGTCACAAATATTAGCCAATATCTGTATCAATCTTGAACTTAATCACA
The DNA here is from genome assembly GCF_001188205.1 of Vibrio sp. VPAP30. Taxonomy (NCBI): domain Bacteria; kingdom Pseudomonadati; phylum Pseudomonadota; class Gammaproteobacteria; order Vibrionales; family Vibrionaceae; genus Vibrio; species Vibrio sp. VPAP30. Next base: position 249,983 of record NZ_LBLS01000016.1, on the reverse strand, counting down.
CTTTTCGGTAGCATGCGCCGACTCGATCTGAATTGTGAAATCTGGTCCCTCTGCTCTTTTACATTGCATTTTTGCCCGGCGGCGACTAGAAACAATTCGGAATACTTTTAAACACTTAGCCAAACTGAGCAAATATGTTTGAATTTCCCCAATTTTCTAAACACTCTGTAAAAAACGATGTGTTATCAGGTTTAACCGTTGCACTCGCGCTAGTTCCTGAAGCCGTTGCCTTCGCTTTTGTTGCAGGCGTTGACCCTATGGTAGGCCTATACGCTGCCTTTATAGTAGGTCTTATAACTTCTATTTTCGGTGGCCGTCCTGGTATGATTTCAGGCGCGACAGGTGCAATGGCTGTTGTAATGGTTTCGCTTGTAGCCACTCATGGCGTGCAATATCTATTTGCCGCAATCATGCTTGCAGGTATTCTTCAGATTGCAGCGGGCCTATTCAAGTTGGGTAAGTTTATCCGTATCGTGCCACATCCGGTGATGATTGGCTTCGTAAACGGCTTAGCGATTGTAATCTTCCTTGCTCAGTTAGGTCAGTTTAAAGCACCAGATTTAACCGGAGCGTTAACCTGGCTGCCAACGGATCAAATGATGCTCATGCTTGGCCTTGTTGCGCTAACTATGGCAATCATTCATTTCTTGCCTAAGTTCACTACAGCAGTACCTTCCTCACTTGTGGCTATCGTCACTGTAACTGCTTTAGTGGTTGGTTTAGATCTAGAAACCCGCACTGTCGTTGACTTCCTGCGCACTATGTCAGGTGATGAAGCAGCAACATTGGCAGGATCGTTACCAACTTTCTCTATCCCTGCGGTTCCATTAACCCTAGAGACATTCCAAATTATCCTGCCGTACGCAATCATTCTTGCTGCTATCGGTCTGATTGAGTCTCTACTAACACTGACTGTACTAGACGAGATGACAAACTCACGCGGTCAGTCTAACCGCGAATGTATCGGTCAAGGCATGGCGAACATGACCTGTTCAGTGTTTGGTGCTATGGGTGGTTGTGCAATGATTGGACAGTCTATGATCAACGTAAACTCTGGCGGTCGTGGTCGTCTATCAGGTATCGTCGCAGCCGTCGCTCTACTGATGTTTATCCTGTTTGCTTCCTCTCTCATTGAGATGATTCCTCTCGCGGCACTGGTGGGCGTTATGTTCATGGTCGTTATTGGTACTTTTGAGTGGGCAACATTCAAACTGGCTCGCCGCGTGCCAAAACAAGACTTCTTTGTTATCGTGCTCGTCACGGTAGTAACTGTGCTTACCGACCTTGCAATTGCAGTATTCGTGGGGGTTATTGCTTCAGCACTTATGTTTGCATGGCAACACGCTAAGCACATCTACGCTGATACCAATATCAACGCAGAAGGCTCAAAGGAGTACAAGATTCATGGTCCAGTATTCTTCGGCTCTGTCGCAAATTTCCTTGAGATCTTTGATGCGTATAAAGATCCAAATGACGTGATTGTTGATTTCGCCGATTCACGTGTCACCGATCACTCAGCAATAGAAGCGATTGAAACCTTAGCTGAGCGCTACTCAGCACAAGGTAAAACGCTTCATCTACGTCACCTTAGCCCTGACTGTCGTAAGCTGCTAGATAAAGCGGGCAGCTTAGTTGAGATCAACGTCAAAGAGGACCCTAGCTACAAGGTTGCTACTGACGTGTTAGCAGGTTAATCAAACTAAATACGAAACGGGCTTCCAATTGGAAGCCCGTTTTATTTGTTTTGTACTTTTTATAGAAGCTTATTTAATTTCTCACCAAACAGCTCCAAACGCCAACTCTGCATCACGTCTGGAAGCTGGGCTGGATCTCTATCTTTTTTCCATACCCAGGAAATTAACTGATTGAGTTGCTTCTTAGAAGCCAAAAATTCCGTCGCTAAGCCACTTGTTTGGGAGGCACGTTTTACCTCATCTTTAAGCACTTTAAATTTCTGCTTGTAGCCAGGCATATCCATAAGACGTTCAAGCTTTTCTGGATATTCATCGACCGGTGTTTTCTTGGCAGCTTTCACAATTGAGATAATACGAGTACTGTGCCTTTGGACTGAGCGGTAATCCATCCCTTCTTGTTCCATCTGATTACGATTTTGAATTCCCAATCGTGCAACTGTCAGTAAATCGTTCTCTTTAAATATAAAATTGAGCGCCAAGTCGCGACGTAACGCTTCTTTTAGACGCCATGTGGCGAGCGGTTTAAGAACGGCCAGCTCACTCGGCTTTAGCTGCCACGCACCTTTGACATCGAGGTAAGCCGTGTCTAGGTTAAGTGTTTTTATCCGCTTAGAGGCAATTAAGTCACTCTCTTGTTGTGCAGCCCCCCACCAGCCCGCTTGGGTGATCTTCTCAAATAGCTGCTCATAAAGTGGTTGTAAGTAATATACATCGGCCGCAGCGTATTCGAGCTGCTTGCCAGTTAGCGGTCTTGCAAGCCAATCTGTACGAGACTCACTTTTATCTAACTCTACGTTTAGGTAACTTTCAACTAAAGCGGCAAAGCCTGTCGATAAGCCGTGGCCAAGGAAAGCGGCCATTATCTGGGTATCTACCATGGGATATGGTAAGCACTCAAAGCTGTTGTGAAACACTTCTAAATCTTCACCACACGCATGCAGTACTTTGAGTACAGAGGTATCTTTCAGTAGCTCCACAAACGGCGTCATATCGTCAATAACCGTTGGATCTATAAGAGAAAGATTCTGTCCATCAAAAAGCTGAATTAAGCCTAGTTGCGGGTAGTATGTACGTGTACGGACAAATTCCGTATCCAACATAACGACATCAACGTTTCGTGCGCTCTGGCAAACGCTATCGAGCTGCGCCGATTGGGTAATAATCTGATAATTCACTAACTTCTCACTATGAGCGGTTTCTTGCGACAATAAAAAATGCCGACTGGATATAGTCGGCATTCTATCATCAAACACTGATCAGTGCTTAATTCTCATCGCGTTACTTTGACTTGGCAAGGTTTGCATCATTTTCTTCACGCAACACGCGGCGCAAGATCTTACCAACATTGGTTTTCGGCAAATCTTCTTTGAACTCGACGAGTTTTGGTACCTTATACCCTGTTAGGTGCTCACGACAATGAGCAATAATTTCTTCTTTAGTTAAACTTGGATCGCGTTTAACTACATAGATCTTGACCAGCTCGCCGGACACTTCGTGTGGCTGACCAATTGCGGCCACTTCAAGTACCTTACCGTGCAGTGCGACTACGTCTTCAATCTCATTTGGATAAACGTTAAAGCCAGAGACCAGAATCATATCTTTCTTGCGGTCAACAATATGAATTAGGCCTTCATCGTCGAACTTAACGATATCACCAGTAGATAACCAACCGTCAGCATTGATAACCTCTTTGGTCGCTTCTGGTCGCTGCCAGTAGCCTTGCATCACCTGAGGGCCACGTACCTGAAGCTCACCCACTTCGGTATTCGCAACAGGGTTACCTTCGTCATCAACAATACGAACTTCCGTTGACGGTACAGGCAAACCAATGGCTCCTGTATAATCAGTAAGGTCATAAGGGTTGCCCGTCACCAAAGGTGAACACTCAGTTAAACCATAACCTTCAAGTAGATGTATACCTGTCGTCTTCTTCCATTGCTCTGCCACAGCACGTTGAACAGCCATACCGCCACCAACAGAAAGTTTCAGCTTGCTAAAGTCAAGCTCCTGAAAGTCTTCGTTGTTCACCAATGCATTGAATAAGGTGTTGACGCCAGTGATAGCAGTAAATGGATACTTCTGCAGTTCTTTGATAAAGCCCGGAATATCACGAGGATTGGTAATTAATAAATTTTGGCCACCCATTTCAATGAACAGTAAACAGTTTACTGTCAGTGCAAACACGTGATAAAGCGGCAAAGCCGTGACAACCAGCTCTCGCCCTTCAGACAAGACTGGTCCGTATGCACCTTTTGCTTGAAGAACATTAGCAATCATGTTGCGATGAGTTAGGATGGCTCCTTTTGCTACACCTGTCGTACCGCCTGTGTACTGTAAGAAGGCGATATCGTCTCCAGACATAAAAGGTTTTACGTACTGTAAGCGACGCCCATTATGTAGCGCTTTACGCATCGAAATCGCTCCTGGCAAATCGTACTTAGGCACCATACCTTTGACATACTTAACCACGAAGTCAACCAAGGTGCCCTTAGCACGTGGCAACATTTGACCAAGACTCGTCAGTACAACGTGTTTGACTGGCGTTTTATCGACAATTTGTTCTAGGGTATTAGCAAAGTTCGACACAATAACAATCGCTTTTGCACCAGAGTCATTCAACTGATGTTCAAGTTCGCGAGGTGTGTAAAGCGGGTTAACGTTGACGGCAATTAACCCCGCGCGCAGAACACCAAATAGGGCTACTGGGTATTGCAAAAGATTAGGCATCATGAGAGCAACACGATCGCCTTTTTGTAACTTCAGTTCATTTTGTAAGTACGCCGCAAATGCTCGGCTACGCTCTTCCAGTTTGCGGAAAGTCATCACCGAACCCATATTCATAAATGCAGGTTGGTCAGCGTACTTTTGAACCGACTGTTCAAACATTTCCACCAATGATGGGTACTGATCTGGGTCGATATGCTCAGGCACATCTTCTGGATAGCGTGATAACCAAGGTTTATCCACGGTAAAACTCCTCGAAATTAACTGGCTGTTATCCATGTGAAAAGCTCTATTTTCAACGTTGTCTATTACAGCACAGGCGAAGCCCTTGAGCACGAAAGTCTCAAACACTTGTTTAAATTTTGTTAACTAAACCAAAAATTAGGTTAGATACTCTAGAAGGGGCTTGCAGATGACAGTGATGACCGCCTTCGATCATTTCAAAATGAGTGGAATCTGAAGCATCATGCTGAAAAGACTGCAAATAAGAAAAACCATCTTCGCCAAAAATCACTTGCTGTAGGCAAGGCACTTGTTGACGAAACACCTCGGCGTGTTCAAAAGACATACGGTAGAGAGACTGACTTTGTAGCTTTACATCATGTCGCCATACCCAGCCTGACTGATAAGAATCAAGCCCGCGGAGCACTATAGGCGCAATGAGTTCAGCGTCAATCTGATTGACCTTTGCGCGCCGCTCTATCGCTTCTTGCTCTGATAGCATAACGCGAGTCGGTTTTCTCCGGATTCTTTGGCGACTGAGTACTCCCTCTCTTAAACGAGAAACTGTTCCTTGCGTTTTTTCCGCCAAAGGGCCGAATCCTTCTATCTGAACTAAGCCACTGACTTGTTCAGGAAAAGCAGCACTATAACAACTTGCAATCAAAGCACCAAGAGAATGCCCCACCAATACCAGTCTGTTTGGTGATAAGTTAGCCAATAACTGATAAACGTCGTCTATATAGTCGTGAAATGGGTAGAAATTACTATCTTTTTTGTGGCTAGATAGGCCGTGTCCAGGTAAATCGATTGCGCATAAATGCCAATCCGGGCTAAGAGCATGGAGAGAAGCCATGACTGATTCAAAGCTCGCTGCGTTGTCTAACCATCCATGTAAAAAAACGACCGATACTTCGGCCGTTTCACTGTGTCCATACTCAATTGTCGCAATATGCCCATCTCGGACAGCACGCTTTTGTTCGTAACGCATTACTTCACTTCTTGAATCACTTTACCCTGTCTCGTGCCATAACGTACATCGCTACAGTATAGGCCTCGACAAGGATAGAGATAACTATCGAAATCATGAACGATGATACGCTCTTCAATGCGCCACAAATGGAAACCATTTGCCTTCATCACTGGGAAATCGTAAGCGTATTCACCAACTTTACCTTGCTCTCGACCTTGACTTTGGCCAAGTAAGGAAATCAATCTGCCGGTAGATAGAGCCACTGGATCGACAAAACCATCAACATAAGCCACAAAGCGTCCTTCCGGCTCTTGATTGATATCTGGCTTACCCGAAGAACCAATCGGCAGATTGACCACTTCAATGCGAGTTTGGTCTGCTAGATTTTTTACATCGGCAATTAAACCACCCAATCTCACCTCTGTGCTTTTGTCACCCACAGATTGCCATACTTGATAGTCGGTAATTATATCTGGGTTCTCTGACTTCAGATTGTCGGGCAACGAACTACAGGCCGATAGCAAAACTGCACTGGCAAGAACACATAATAATCGAAAAGGTCGCTGAGTCATAAGCGCTTCAAAAGTCATAAATTAGATATAGATATCGACACCGAGCATCTGCGAAAGTTCATCACGCTTTGCTTGGTGCATCACATCCATATACTCCTCCATCGCTTTACGACTCTTGCCCTCAGGAAGGTCATATTGAACTTGCGCTTTATGGATTTCAGACTCATTAACATGGCGGATGGAATGCGCCACGGCGTTAGCCACCTTAGTTGGCTGGCTAACCGGCGTTTTATCACCAGATTTTTTAACCTCGTTCTGCTTGTTAGCTTTATTAGCCTTGTTTGGGCCGGGAAGCGAAGGAGGTAATCCGTTAATTGATACCATACTATCCGTCTATGCCTTACTGGTTCTAGCTAAACTACTCTCTGCCAGGCAGCTTTTTCCAAGCAACAGTGTCACGAAGGTAAACTGGGCTAGCCTCTTCTGCTTCCACGGTATTGCCCTCAGCCAACTCAAACTTAGCCAGTTGAACAATGTCTTCTGCATCTGGGAACAGTACGTCGCTCTTAGCCATGTTAAATTTCACACCTGCAAGCTGTTCTGGGTAGGCATCCCAACCTGTTCCGGCAGTCAACCACTGCTGCTCATCAGCAATGCTGTGGTCAGAAACCTGCTGCGGCGGCGCCACACATTCGGCATCCACCGTTTTCCAAGTGCCATCTTCTTGACGAACAAATCGCCCCCAGTAGACCTCACTCATACGCGCGTCAATGGCAGTCGCAACGTGCTTCGCACCGTGTTTACGGTAAACCCCTTGTGCCATAGCTTCTAATGTCGACACACCAATCATAGGTAAATCTGCGCCGAACGCTAAACCTTGTGCAATACCAATGCCAATTCGCACCCCAGTAAAGCTACCAGGGCCGCGTCCAAATGCGAGCGCATCGAGTTCAGTTAGGCATACACCTGCTTCCTTCAGCACTTCGTCAACCATAGGCAGTACTTTCTTGGTGTGGTCACGAGGTGCGACTTCACTGCGCACATAAACTTTATTATCAACTAAAAGAGCAACCGAGCAGTTCTCAGTCGCTGTATCTAGAGCAAGGATCTTTACACTCATTGATATCTCTGGTTATTGGTCTGTATTAAATATTCTGGTTCTTCTTGCTATGCGTATGCCACATCGTATGGCAGTTTACTGCATGGCACGCTTAGTTATGTTCGAGAAAATCCTGCACCAAAGCTAAATCTCGGGTGCGCGGTATTGGGGGCAAACTCGCTAGAAACACACCGCCATAATCGCGGGTGACCAGTCGGTTATCGCAAATAATCAGCGCCCCTTTGTCTGTCTTATCTCGAATCAGTCGCCCTACTCCCTGTTTCAGAGTAATGACCGCATCCGGTATTTGCACCTGAGAAAATGGGTCACCTCCTTTGAGCTGACAATCTTCAATTCGTGCTTTTAACAGCGGGTCGTCAGGGGCAGTGAATGGCAATTTGTCGATGATAACACAGCTCAGCGTATCACCTCTAACATCAATCCCTTCCCAAAACGCTCCTGTCGCGACCAACAGTGCATTACCCAGCTCCATAAATTCGGCAAGGGTTTTCTGTTTACTGGTTTCACCCTGCATCAGTACCGGGACACTTAACCTCTCTCTAAACCTTTCTCCCAACTCTTTCATCATGCTATGAGAGGTACAAAGAAAGAAACAGCGTCCTTGGTTTTGCTCTATAACTGGCGTCAGCATATTGACCAATTTATCCGCCAACCCCGAGCTGTTTGGTTCGGGAAGATATCGAGGAACACATAAGCGTGCTTGTATTTGATAATCAAACGGACTTGGCAGCGACATTTGCGCCTGAGGTTTCAAACCTAACCGTGAAGTAAAGTGACCAAAATCGTCGTTGACAGCCAGAGTCGCCGAGGTAAATACCCATGCCCCTTGCTTTAGCTCTATCTGCTCATGGAACTTGTCAGCTACGCTAAGAGGGGTAATGTGCAGACTAAAGTGGCGCGGCGTAGTTTCATACCAATAAGAGTAACCAGTAATGGATACATCACACACTCTATCCAGTCTCACCTTGATGGTATTAGCCCTTTCAAACGCGCTATCTAATAATTGGCTGCGGCCTAGTGCCAGCTTAAGCACTTCAATAACGAAATCGAGCGAGTCTTCTAAGCGTCTAAGCTCTCGCCCTATGGATGGCGACGTGACTGCCTCACGCCAGTTGCCACGAAAACCGGGGTCACCCAACACGATCCTTAAATCCATCGCGGTTTGATACAGCTTCTCCCCTGCCTTTTGCAATTGACGCATATCTTTTGCTTCGGTGCGATAGGCTATCTCAATATCTTTACTAAGCTCTTGGATTTGACGACTCGACAGCGACTGACCAAAGTATTGGCTGGCAATGTCCGGCAATTGATGCGCCTCGTCAAAGACAAACACTTCTGCTTCAGGGATCAGCTCACCAAACCCAGTCTCTTTGATTGCGAGATCAGCTAAAAACAGATGGTGATTGACGACAACAATGTCGGCGTCCATTGCTTTCTTTCTTGCCTTAAGTACGAAGCACTCTTGATAACTTGGGCATTCTTTTCCAAGGCAGTTATCATTGGTCGAGGTAATGGTCGGAATCACGGGACTGTCTTCAGCAATCGCATCACAGTCACCAAGATCACCCGTTTTGGTTTCCGATGACCAACTACGTACTTTAACTAACTGGCTCAGTAATGTTGGATCTGCGGTTTGATTGTGGCTCTCTACCATCTGGCGACTCAAGCGATCTAGGCACAGATAGTTCGCACGCCCCTTGAGTAGTGCAACTTGACCATAGTAGCCTAAGGCATTGACCATTAAAGGCAGATCTCGATGAAAGAGCTGTTCCTGCAGGTTTTTCGAGCCGGTGCTAATAATGGTTTTCTTACCACTTAACAGAGACGGTACAAGATAGGCGAAGGTCTTACCTGTTCCCGTACCTGCTTCAACCACCACCTGACTTTGCGATTTTATTGCGCTTGCTACCGCTTCCGCCATATCGAGCTGCGCTTGGCGCGGTTGGAAACCCGGAATGGCTTTACCCAGCGCGCCCTCAGATGAAAAGGTCTTTGAAATCATGCACAGAAGAGAGTTATTAAAGAGGAAGAGATTATGGCAGCTTTTACACCAAGGCGCGAATGAGATTTTCGCGCCCTAGCAGACTTGGAGAGTTAGCGTTTATTGAGATAACGATTTAACCAAGCAGGTCCAGAGAAACCATCTTCTTGGTCGTCCATCATAGCGCGCGCCGCTTCACTTGGGGAGGCACGGTTTTCCCACATTTGCTCTAAGATTTCGTCGTCTAGTTCTTTTCCGCCAGTTAAGGCGCTTACTCGTTCAGAATACAACTTACGGGCTAATAGCTCTTTATCCATAAATACCACCTAAAAGATACTCTAAGAGTAGAAATACTCCGCAAATAACCTTAGCCAATCGGTTAACTCAGATTATTTGTTGAAACCAGCTCGATATTAGTTTAATTGTAGCTTCAATACTGCGCGCGATCTCACCGTTCGGACGCCCGTAAAAAATTCACAATACAAAAAAAATAATTCACGGAAGTTTTAACCAAATGGAAAAGAAAACACTACTGACACATTGCACTGACGCACCTGGTCTTATTTCAAAGATCACGAATATTTGTTACAAGCACCAGCTCAATATCATTCACAACAACGAGTTCGTAGACAACACGAGCGGCCATTTCTTTATGCGTACCGAGCTAGAAGGCTACTTTAATGACCAGACCTTTTTAGCCGATCTCGACCAAGCATTGCCTGAAGGGGCAAAGCGTAAATTGATCGGCTCAAACCGCAAGCGCGTTGTCATCCTCGTAACAAAAGAAGCACACTGTTTGGGTGATATTCTTATGAAGAACTACGACGGCAGTCTAGATGTCGATATCGCAGCAGTTGTCGGCAATTATGACACGTTACAAAGTCTGACTGAGAGATTCGACATCCCGTATCATCATGTATCTCATGAAGGGCTAAATCGCGAAGAGCACGAAAGGAAAATGCTCGAAGTGATTGATCAATACCAAGCCGATTACTTAGTACTCGCTAAGTACATGCGCGTACTTACCCCTTCATTTGTTGAGAAATACCACCATAAGATCATCAATATCCATCACAGCTTCTTGCCTGCATTTATTGGTGCTAAACCTTACCAGCAAGCATATGAACGTGGTGTAAAAATCATTGGTGCAACCGCTCACTTCGTAACAAACGATCTGGATGAAGGGCCGATCATCAAACAAGATGTTATCCCAGTTGACCATAACTTTAGCGCACAAGATATGGCACAGGCTGGTCGAGATGTAGAGAAGAACGTATTAAGTAAGGCACTTAACAAAGTGCTCAACGATCACGTATTTGTTTACGGTAACAAAACCGTTATCCTCTAGATGAGAACGCACAATAAACACACAAAAGGTCTCTAAAAAGAGACCTTTTGCTATCTAAACTGCAGAGTGATTACAACTTGATAGCAAGCTCTACGCCTTGCTTAATGGCGCGCACTGCGTCTAGTTCACCCGCATAATCGGCGCCACCTATAACGTGGAGTTTATCACCGAGTAGATGCCATTGATTTTCAAACGGTCGTACCGATTCTTGCCCTGCACAAATAATAACGGTGTCGGCTTCGAGCAATTGCGGCTTGTCATCAATGCTAATATGTAAGCCTTGTTGGTCAATTTTGTCGTAGCTCACCCCACCAAGTAAATTCACGCCGCGTTTTTCTAGAGTACGCTTATGAATCCAACCTGTGGTCTTACCCGGCCCTTTACCAACACGACCTTTGCGGCGCTGGAGTACCCAGACGGTTTTATCGCTCATTGAGTCAGGGTATGGGAAAAGTCCGCCAGGGTGTGAGATCTCTTTATCGATGCCCCATTCATGTAACCAATCATCTAGGTTGTGGCCAGCAGGCTCAGTCAACATGGTTGCCACATCAACGCCGATACCACCAGCACCAACAATAGCGACTTTGTTGCCCACATAAGTCTTATCTTTGATCAGAGTTTGATAATCTACGACTTTTTCCGGCGTCTCTATACCATCGATATTGACTTTACGCGGTTCAACTCCTGACGCCATAACAACTTCATCGTACTCGGCGAGTAAGTCATAGTTTGCATCTGTTTCCAAATGTAACTTCACACCAGTCTCATCAATGCGGTTAGCAAAATAACGAATCGTTTCCCTAAACTCCTCTTTACCCGGAATTTGCATTGCCAAACGGAACTGACCACCAATGCGGTCATTGCGCTCAAACAGATCAACATTGTGGCCTCTTTCTGCCAAAGTTGTTGCACACGCTAAGCCTGCTGGCCCAGCACCGACGACCGCAATATTCTTTTTCACTACTGTTGGTGTCACAGTGAACTCGGTTTCTCGACACGCTAATGGATTCACTAAACACCCTGCACGTTTACCTTTAAATACGTTATCAAGACAAGCTTGGTTACAGCCAATACAGGTGTTGATCATTTGTGAGCGGTTTTGCTCGGCTTTAATCACAAAGTGCGGGTCAGCTAAAAACGGACGCGCCATAGAAACCATATCAGCATGGCCGCTAGCGAGGATGTTTTCCGCCTCTTCCGGGGTATTAATACGGTTGCAAGTGACAATAGGTACACTGACATGTGGGCGAACTTTCTCAGTCACCCAAGTAAAGGCACCACGTGGAACCTGAGTAGCAATGGTAGGAATTCGAGCTTCGTGCCAGCCAATACCCGAATTAATAATGGTCACGCCTGCTTTTTCTAGCTCTTTTGCTAGCATGACCACTTCGTCAAAAGTGCTTCCTTCTTCGACCAAGTCGAGCATTGAAAGGCGGAAAATAATGATGAACTCTTTTCCAGCCGCCTCTCGAATCGCTTTAACCACTTCAAGTGGGAAACGAATGCGGTTATCGTAACTGCCACCCCACTCGTCGTAACGTGTGTTGGTTCGTTTACAAATAAATTGGTTTAGTAAGTACCCTTCAGAGCCCATAACTTCAACACCATCGTAGCCAGCCTGTTGAGCGAGAGCAGCACTATTAGCAAATGCAGCGATGGTTTTGTTTATTTGGCGCGAACTCATCTCACTAGGTGCAAAACGGGCAATTGGCGCCTTTATAGCAGAAGCACTCTGCGCAAAAGGATGCATCGCATATCGGCCAGCATGAAGCAATTGCAACGCAATCTTTCCGCCATGTTTGTGTACCGCTTGCGTGACAACTTTGTGTGCTTTAGCGTGTTTCACTTTACTAAACTCAGCGCTAAACGGATGCAGTCTACCGCGCAAGTTGGGTGAAAAACCACCCGTTACAATGAGTCCTACACCACCTTTTGCTCGTTCTTCATAAAAAGCAGCGAGCTTACCAAGCCCTTCTTTGTGCTCTTCTAATCCTGTGTGCATAGACCCCATTAACACTCGGTTACGTAACTGGGTAAATCCTAGATCCAATGGCTGAAGTAAGTTCGGGTACATGGTAGACATCACTTTACTCTTTTATTGTTGTGGTCTGACCACAATATGAAGAGCTTAAACAAAAATCAAACACCCGTTTACATTTTTGTAACACCGATCAATCTTCTGGTTGTTTGGGTATACTAGTTTAAGTAGGATGGAGCTAATCTGAACTTAAATGCTCATAGAGCAGATAAGCCTTACATCTACGGTTTCCGTAGCGGAGAGAAAATGAAAAAAGTATTTAAATTCGTTGGCCTGTTTTTTAAAGGGATATGGAAGCTCATCACTTTCATTCGACTTGCCCTGGTTAACTTGATTTTTTTGGCGAGTATCGGTGTCATCTATTTCATCTATACCAGTGCTGATACACCTACCCCTTCAGTACCAAAAGAGTCTGCTCTGATTGTTAATATTTCAGGCCCAATTGTTGAACAACCAACTTATGTTAATCCTATGGATTCCTTGACTGGTTCCTTCTTTGGTCAGAGCTTACCGAAAGAAAACGTGCTATTCGATATTGTTGAGACCATTCGTCATGCCAAAGATGACGAACAAGTCAGTGGGATAGTCTTAGCGCTACGAGATATGCCAGAAACGAACCTGACTAAGTTACGTTATATAGCCAAAGCTCTGAACGAGTTCAAAACATCAGGCAAACCTGTTTACGCTGTTGGCGATATGTACAACCAAAGCCAGTACTACCTCGCAAGCTACGCAGACAAAATCTATCTCGCACCGGATGGTGCTGTGATGCTTAAGGGCTACAGCACTTACACCTTGTACTACAAAACTTTGCTTGAAAAACTGGACGTCAACACTCACGTATTCCGTGTGGGTACTTACAAGTCAGCCATCGAGCCATTTGTGCGCGATGATATGTCTGATGAGGCAAAAGAATCAGCCTCGCGTTGGCTTGGTCAACTTTGGGGAGCCTATGTGGATGACGTTGCGACTAACCGTCAGCTTTCTTCTGATGCACTTACGCCTAATATGGATGAGTTCTTAGCCTTACTTAAACAGAACAACGGTGATTTAGCGGCTCTTTCTTTAAATATCGGTCTAGTTGATGAACTAGCGACGCGTCAGCAAGTCCGCAAACAATTGATTGATGTATTTGGTAGTAATGGCGAAGACAGCTACAACTACGTTGACTACTATGAATATCAATCATCAATAGCGCCAAGCTTCGATTTAGCATCAGACGACATTGCTGTTGTTGTGGCAAGCGGCGCTATCATGGATGGTTCGCAACCACGTGGAACCGTGGGTGGTGACACCGTAGCAGCTCTGCTACGCCAGGCACGCAATGATGACAAGGTAAAAGCGGTGGTGCTTCGTGTCGACAGTCCTGGGGGCAGTGCGTTTGCCTCTGAGGTGATTCGTAACGAAGTTGATGCACTGAAAGAAGCTGGCAAACCTGTTGTGGTATCAATGTCGAGCTTAGCCGCATCAGGCGGGTACTGGATCTCTATGAGTGCTGACAGCATTGTTGCACAGCCAACCACACTCACGGGATCTATCGGCATCTTTAGTGTCGTCACTACTTTCGAAAAAGGGTTGAACAAACTCGGTGTTTATACCGATGGCGTTGGTACTTCACCTTTCTCCGATGTCGGGGTGACAACGGGGCTTTCAAAAGGCGCTTCACAGGCGTTCCAGATGGGGATTGAACATGGTTACAATCGCTTTGTAGGCTTAGTGAGCCAGTCACGTGAGATTCCGTTAGATAAGGTCGATGACATAGCACAAGGCCGAGTTTGGACAGGACAAGACGCACTTCAACATGGCCTAATTGATAAAATTGGTGACTTCGATGATGCAGTAGCTCTAGCCGCCAAACTCGCTGAGGTTGAAAACTACAACTTGTACTGGGTCGAAGAACCACTTTCACCCGCTCAGCAATTTGTTCAGGACTTCATGAATCAAGTCAGAGTTTCTTTGGGCATTGATGCAACTGCGCTACTGCCACAAGCGTTACAGCCAGTCGCAGCGCAAGTTATCCAAGATGCCAACTTGTTACAGAGCTACAATGATCCTAAAGGCCAGTATGCGTTCTGTTTAAACTGTCAGACCCAGTAAAACTTAGATTGAGTCTTAAAGCGCACCTTCCAGTCATATTGGGTGCGCTTTTTTTGATTCCATATATTATTATTTTTAATGATGAAACTAAGCACATAAGATACAATGCGCACACCATCACTAATATTAACGATAATAAGCCATGGATGTGCGCAATACCGATATGGAGGCAATCTGTCATGTATTCAAACGCTATGTTGAATACATGGGAGTTGAGCAAACGGTATCTTTCTCTCGCGTCGATATTCAACGTCAACAAGTTAAAACTGTTTCAACCAACTACTCTTGGCACCTAGCTTATTGGGGTGACGAGCTGTACAAAAAGCTCCACTCGCGCCTAAAGCCGGGAATTAATCTTTGGAACAGCCAAGGCGTGCAGAACTTCCAAGAGTCATCTCAAGCGAGCCATAACCGAGTAGACATCGTCACCAACCAAGGTTCACTATTTGAAATCCTTTCGATCTCTCTGCCAATTACCCCGCTGCCTTGCGATGTTGTGAGCCAGGCCATTGCCTTTCGACCGAAAGTGAACCATCTGGCTCTGGAATGTTGGAGCGACAAAGAAATACAGATTCCAATCGATATCCTTTCTACACCAAATACCAGTCAATGTGGATACGTCGAGCAGGCAGAGTACATATTTGGCAACCTCGCTCTAACTCACGATGAACTAACCAGCGTTCGTTACTTTCTTGAGATGAAAACCTTTAAAGAGGTCTCCATAATTCGCGGTTGCAAAGAGGCCGAAGAAGCACGTCGTATCTACATCATCAAATGCAAACTAGACTGTCAGCATCAGCCCGATTCGGTCTTTTTCAAGAAACTGGTTGAGCACGGAGTAACAGTCGCATGTCTGGACAGTTTCATCACGTATCGCTAACCGTGGGTGATCTAATCGCTAGTCGCAATTTCTATGCATTGTTTGGTTACCAGCTTGAACGGAGTTTTCAAGACGAGCAGGTAATCATCCATATGTTGGAAAACCAAGGCTCGAGAATCGAGCTTTTTCATTTTAATAGGGATGTTTCTGTCCCAATCCCTGAGTCACTGATCTCGCTAAAAAAGGTGGGGATAACCCATTTTGCTTTGCGGGTGAATGACCTAGAGACCTTTCATAGAAAATTATCGGAAGTCACCAACATCACAACTATTTACAACGCTAGGCTAGGTAGTTTCCGTTACTTTTTCTGTTCAGATCCCGATGGAAATCAATTAGAAGTTATAGAGGAGTAAAACAGAATGTCACTCACTTGGAAACAGCGCACCAGTGCTGTCCTTGGCAATGCCATGGAGTTTTATGATATCGCCGTGTTCGCGTCGATATCGATGTACATTTCTCAGTTATTTGCCACCCAAGGCATCGCTCATTCAGAGTTCGTAGTATGGGGCGTGTTCGCCTTACGTTTTTTGATTAGGCCATTTGGAGGAGTCGTAATTGGCCGCTACGCCGATAGGTATGGGCGTAAAAGAGCACTGGTCTTTTGTAACCTGCTAACAGGTCTGGCAACGGTGGCCATGGCTTTTGTCCCCGTCGATATGATCGGTCAATATGTGGTGGTCGTTTTCCTTTTCTTCCAGATGATCCAAGCATTTAGTTTTGGTGGCGAATACCCAACCCTGATCAACTACCTACTGTACGACGCGAAAAAATCTGAACGTTCACGAGTAAGTAGTTTGATTGTTGCCAGTTCGATTGTGGGTGTCATCATTTCCCTATTGATTGTTGCTGGTCTAGAACATTACCTATCGGCGCAAGAAATGAGTGAATGGGGATGGAGAGTGCCTTTACTCGTGGGGGTTGCAAATATCATGGTCAGCCTATACCTACGCCTATCTTTGCCAGAACTACCAAAAGCAGAAATCGTAGCGGGTAAATCTAGCCGCCAAATCATTGCCAAAGTTTTTTGCATCTCTATTCTTGGCGCCGTGGTGTTCTATGTTCAGAACTTAGCGAGTGGTATCCTTGGTAAAGCGATGAACATCGAAAACCTGGCGCTGATCAACTCTTCGATCCTAGTGGTCTTGCTGTTTGCTTTCTCTTTCATTGTCGATAAACGCTCTTCACCACAACAAGCCTTTAAGTTGGGGGCTCTATTTATGCTGTTTGCTGCTATCCCGCTTTTCGCTCTGCTCGGTTCTAGCCAATTCATATGGCAAGCACTTGCGGTGTTAGGTATCAGTAGCTTAGCAGCAATCATTCTGGGTAACTTAGCCGCGCTACTATGGCAACAATCCGCTAACCAAACCACCAGCTTAGGAGTTGGTTACAACATCGCGTTGTCTATTTTCGGAGGCCTCACGCCACTGATCGTGTCAGAAGCGATGTTACTTAGCTCTGCCTATGTGGGAGTCTACGTTGCGATTGCGACAATTCCAGGACTAACGATACTGTATCGCTTTAACGCTCATACACTCCAAAAACCAGTGAGTGTATCCTAAGGTAAGTAACTTCTGGCTACTTCAAAAAAAGCTCACAGTATCTGCTGTGAGCTTTTTTATACCTATACCATTATTGGTCTATTCAGATTTGCTGCAGGATAAAATCTTTTAGAGCGAGATGTAGGTTGCGACTTAATACGCTCACACCTAAAGAGCCCAGAGTTTAAATGGAGAAGGAGGTGTCTGCCTTCGGCGAGTATTTACTGTCATTTGAATCAGTCCGTGCGAAAGCCCCCTTTTTATTGGCTTAGATTGCTATATAATCCTCCGCTCTGTTCCCCCTACAACTAACTGGTTTCAAAGCAATGGCAAGAAAACATATTTATATAGCCTACACTGGCGGTACCATTGGTATGCAAAAGTCACATGATCACGGTTACGTCCCAGTCGCTGGCTTCATGGAGAAACAACTAGCAAGCATGCCAGAGTTCCATCGACCAGAAATGCCTGAGTTTACCATTCATGAATATGATCCACTGATCGACTCATCGGATATGACACCAGCAGATTGGCAGCAAATTGCTGACGATATTCGCAATAATTACGACAAGTACGATGGTTTCGTCATTTTGCATGGTACTGACACTATGGCGTACACCGCTTCGGCGCTCTCTTTCATGTTAGAGAACCTAGGTAAACCCGTTATTGTTACTGGCTCACAGATTCCTTTGGCTGAGCTGCGTTCTGACGGTCAGGCAAACCTACTCAACGCTCTACACATCGCTGCCAACTACCCAATCAATGAAGTAACTCTGTTCTTCAATAACAAACTGATGCGCGGAAACCGCAGTACTAAATCCCACGCTGACGGTTTTAATGCCTTTACTTCACCAAACCTCCCTCCACTACTTGAAGCTGGTATCAACATCCAGATCAGTAGTGAGATTAAGGTGGACGCCAAGCCAGAAGGCGAGTTTAAGGTTCATGACATCACACCGCAACCAATTGGTGTGATTACAATGTATCCAGGAATCTCTCACGAAGTTATTCGCAATACTTTGCTGCAACCAGTCAACGCGATGATCCTGCTGACATTTGGTGTGGGCAACGCGCCACAAAATCCCGAGCTACTTGGACACCTGAAAGATGCTTCTGAGCGTGGCGTCATCGTGGTCAACCTAACTCAGTGTTTGGCAGGGAAAGTCAACATGGGTGGCTACGCTACAGGCTGCGCTCTTGCTGAATCTGGAGTGATCAGTGGTTACGATATGACTCCTGAAGCTGCCCTGGCAAAACTTCACTTTTTGCTCAGTCAAGGACTAAACTACGATCAAGTGAAAGTACGAATGCAGCAAGTGTTGCGTGGCGAAATGAGTATTTAAATCTCTATAGCTAGAATCGAAAAAGCGTCACCTCGTTGTGACGCTTTTTCGTTTTCACAACTACTGAGAAACCGCTTGTAACGTTACGCCATTGTAGGCACTGTAACCGTCGAGCATGACATGGTATGTCCCAGGTGATGCTTGGCTAAAACGACATGTTTCGCTGTTCCCATTGCGATAAGGTCGGCAATCCCAATTTGATTTGGACGCAGCAGAGCCATACTTCACATAAAGATCGACGTCTCCTGTTCCACCTTGAGTTGTAAAAGATAAGCTTTTTTGAGAAACAAGCTCAAATGTATAGCTTTGCTGGCTTGAACGCGCTCCAGATAACCCAGTTTTAGGCACTCCATCTTTTAGTACATTATCAACTGGCGGATCTATATCAACCGCATTAGCTAACTCAACCACATATGATAAGCCAAGCTTAGTAAATTTGACCGCATGACTTCCCGTTGGATCAGAGTTTTGTAAGGTATCTTGCGGAGTATGAATCTTAGGGTTGTAGTCATTAAACTTTGACTCAAATGGCATGGCAGCGGAATAGCCTGCCTTGTGCCAAGAAGCATGATCCGAACACGCATAGCCACAACGATCATACCCATAAGTCAGTGAAGGAAGATATTCGTCAATCAAACTAGCCAAAAACTGAGTAAGATTGCTGTCGGTATAATCGGTGATAAATACGATGTCCTCCGTCGATCCTTTGTAGTTGGTCATATCCAACTGAAGGACCGAAACAACGTTTTTACCCTGCGCTTTATAGCTATTGGCGATATCTTGCGAGCCTCTTAAGCCAACTTCTTCTGCCGCATAAGCCATAAAGGCTACTGAACGTTTAGGTTTGAAATTATTCTCAGCTAGTACTCGGATGATTTCACTCACACTGGCAATTCCAGAGGCATCATCATCAGCCCCAGGTGCGATGGTATGTTCATCTGTGTGTGAGCCAATCGTTGAATCTAAATGTCCGCCTACGATTACCCACTCATTGGGTTTTTCACTACCTTCAATTGTTAATACCACTGACTTTTGGTTATAACCTGAGTGTGATATCTGTTCTACGTTAACCTTGCTCATCACCGAAGACAAACTACGCCATTCATTAGCAATCCAGTCTGACGCTTGTGCTCCTGAAGTAGTGGTATAAAAACGGTTATTAAAACTGGTTAAAGAACGAATAGTGTCAGTTAACTGTGTTGCACTAACCAAAGGTAGCCATGCGTTTACCGTCGACTGCTGTGACGGCTGAGGAAGTGCAAACTGCGCAATACTTTGTGGCATTGTACTCGCCGCCATTGCACTTTGCGCTGACGCATGAACCATATAGCCACCGCAACGGTGGTGTTCTTCATGCATATTATGCGAAAGCTCGGCCAGTTGTTCCGTTTCGACTTGACCGACCCATACATCGCCACTACTTGCAATCGAATGGGGCAAGATAGACTCAGCGTTCGATTTAGCGACTGTACCTGCTGCATCGGCACCAATTGATATCCAGACTTTATCTTCAGCATAGGCATAGCCACATGCCGTCGTAAGTACCATTGCCACCAGCGTTTTTGTGTATTTCATTATCCTCTCCATAGGGGTTATAAGCCCTACAAAGTTAGAATAAATATTCAAGAAGTGAGAACTATTCGTTTTTCTCTCATGTGTATAGTGAATTTGTCACTAATTAATCAATAAGCCAAGCCAATTATTATTTGCCGGGTAGAGGAAGGAAAAAAGCTAGAGAGCGGTACCACTCCCTAGCTAGTTTAATTAGTGTTGTGTAGCGCTTATTTTAACGCCAGAGAAACTGCTATAAGCGCGTAGCATCACATACAGGTCTTCACTTCTTATCGAGGCAGAGCATGACTCGTCATTACCAGATCGGTATGGTCTGCAATCGTAAGCGCTGGTCGTCGGTTCAGCCCCTGAACGCACATAAAGATCCGCATCTCCTGTCCCTGAATCAATCGCAATAGTCAGCGGTGAAGTTCGATTCGCGGCCTTGACTACCAACATCATTTGCTCGCCCTTGTTAAGGGTAATATCTGTAATCGCTTTTCCAGGAATCAACTCCTGAATACTAGGTGGGGTTTGAACAACCGAACCGTCAGGCAAAGTATTATTAAAGAATGTCGCTACCTGCGGCCAAATTTTGCTGATTTTTACGCCCTGATTTTCGCAGCCACCAAAATGATGTAAGGCTATCGCTTTATTGTTGGAAGTATTGAGAACCGGAGAACCCGAAGAGCCACCAATGGTGTCACACAAGTATCCTGTGTCTGTGTGAGTTCCTCGACCGTTGGTTGAAGCGACATCTATCTGGCATAAACCTGACCCATTTTGATCGCTTTCAATCGCCAGCTCTTTCGGATTGCCCGCACCGTGTTGAGGAATGTAGATACCATTGCCATAGACAGGTTCGCTAGCATCAAGACCTAAATAGCCGAATGACTCAATTTTGGCAAAGTCATCGACAGAAAACAGCGTGTAATCAAGTTGGTAATCGGTACTAAATAGTTCATTACCCATGACCTTTACAGTGCTTGATAGTGAACCGTCACACGTACTTCTTTGATAGTTGAACCACACTTCGGTATTTTTCAACTCGGAAGCTGAACTTACACAGTGGTTATTGGTGAAGAGCTTATTGTCTGGCCCAACACGCCAGGCAGTACACAAACTGCGCCCATTAATCAGCAGCCTTGCAACCGGGTTCGACCAAGCCACCTTATCTGGGTGCGAGTCTTGCCAGCAAGCAACGTCCTTGCGCTCATTGACTCCACAGGTAGAAAGTGTCGAAACGCCTTCTTCCGATGCAGAAGTAACACTCTCATCACCTGCCATGTAATAATCAATTTCAAACTTCCCTATAACACCTTGCTGATTTGGGACAAGCTCGATACTCGTCTTCTCACCAAAGATTGACTGTGCGAACCAATTGCTTTGGTTCTTAGTATATTCAACGACTTCTGTACCATCACTCGAACTGATTCTTAATGCCGTTCCCTTTGGAAGATTAAGCATTTTGAAGTGGAGCTTGATAAACTGCGCCCCACTGTGCTCAATACTCATGGTTGTCGATTCAAGCTGAGTTGAAGTTAGCGAGTGCTGAATCTCCTTCGCTATAATGGGTAACTCTCCTTGAGCGTAGATTGTCGGTGTCAGCAGACATGATGAAGCCAATATGACGTTGCGTATTATATTTTTCATTGTGTATCCCTTTGTGATTAAGGTTCCATAAAAACATAATCGCCAACCCATAATAAGCAACCTATTTCATATTGAATACAAAGTAAAGCTATGTTGACAGAAAAAGAATAAGCAAATTAAATCAATCAATTAGAAACAACAGAAATAAAAAAGGCGACTCCATGAGCCGCCTTTTAAAATCCAATTTTGCTATTAGCCAATGTGCGTTGCGCCGCCCATGTACTTCTGCAGTACAACTGGGATAGCGATACGACCATCTGCTTCTTGGTTGTTCTCTAGAATTGCAACCATTGTACGACCAACCGCTAGACCTGAGCCGTTTAGCGTATGCACTAACTCAGGTTTCTTCTCGCCTTTACGACGGAAACGCGCCTGCATACGACGAGCTTGGAAATCCCACATGTTTGAACATGAAGAGATCTCACGGTAAGTCTCTTGAGCAGGAACCCAAACTTCTAGATCGTAAGTCTTACGCGCACCGAAGCCCATATCACCCGTACATAGCACCACTTTGCGGTACGGAAGCTCTAGGAGCTGAAGGACTTTCTCTGCATGACCAGTTAGCTCTTCAAGTGCATCCATCGAATCTTCTGGCTTAGTGATTTGTACTAGCTCAACTTTATCAAACTGGTGCATACGAATCAGACCGCGAGTATCGCGGCCGTAAGAACCAGCTTCGGAACGGAAACATGGCGTATGGGCCGTCATCTTAAGCGGTAGATCTGCTTCATCAGAGATAGTATCACGAACCATATTAGTCACTGGCACTTCAGCTGTAGGGATTAGAGACAGCTTACGTGGCTCTTCATCGTTTACTTTCTCTTCTAGAGGTTCAGTGTGGAAAAGGTCTTTACCAAATTTAGGTAGCTGACCAGTACCAAATAGGCTGTCAGAGTTCACTAGGTAAGGTACGTACATTTCTGTGTAGCCATGCTCATCTGTGTGTAGATCTAGCATAAACTGAGCGATTGCACGGTGTAGACGCGCAAAATGACCTTTCATCACAATAAAGCGAGCACCAGTGATTTTGGTTGCGCTAGCGAAGTCTAGACCACCGCCAAGCTCACCAAGATCAACGTGATCTTTCAGCTCAAAGTCATAAGCTTTTGGCTCACCCCAACGCGAGATTTCAACGTTGTCATCTTCGTCTTTACCTTCTGGTACGTCATCAGCAGGTAGGTTAGGTACAGATAGAGTAACTTCTTCAAGTTTAGCCATTACTTCATCAAGTTCGGCTTTTTTCGCATCAAGATCGCTACCTAGAGTACCGATTTGCTTCTTGATTTCTTCTGCACCCTCTTTGTCTCCAGCCGCCATTTTTTGGCCGATTTGCTTGGAGATGGAGTTACGCGTGGATTGTAAATTTTCAACTTCTACTTGAATCGACTTACGTTGCTCTTCAAGTGTACGGATTGTCTCTACGTCTAGCTTAAAGCCTCGACGCGCTAGTTTTGCAGCTGTTTCATCCAGCTCTGTACGAAGTAATTTAGAATCCAGCATTGTTAATCCTATGCTTTTTTAGTAGTGAAATCGCACTCAAACATCTTGCTCAAGCGCCAAAAAATATTTCCCAAAATAGTTGGAGTTGCAGCGCGGCAACAAACCAATTCAGCCTTATGAGCATAGGTGCTCTATGTGATTAGGGCGGCCGACGTTCCGGTGAATTGGTGCAGTTAACAAAGCT
Source organism: Vibrio sp. VPAP30 (assembly GCF_001188205.1). Classification (NCBI taxonomy): domain Bacteria; kingdom Pseudomonadati; phylum Pseudomonadota; class Gammaproteobacteria; order Vibrionales; family Vibrionaceae; genus Vibrio; species Vibrio sp. VPAP30. Next base: position 226,628 of record NZ_LBLS01000016.1, on the reverse strand, counting down.
GCGGCTTCAAGTATGAAGGGATAATTGGATAAATGTATCTAAAATGCGCGCTTATTCATAGCGCTTTTGTGGGCTTTTTGCGTCTAAACTAGCCAAGTAATCTAACTTTTCGCCAATTTTGGTTTCCAAGCCGCGGTTTGTTGGGTAATAGTAACGTGTTTGTGCCATTTCGGGTGGTAAATAGCGCTCACCCGCAGCATAGGCTCCAGGCTCATCATGAGCATAACGATACTCCGCGCCATAGCCTAAGTCTTTCATCAAATGGGTTGGCGCATTACGTAAGTGAGGAGGCACTTCATACTCAGGTTCATTATGCGCGTCTCTCAGCGCCTGCTTCCAAGCCGTATAAACCGCATTGCTCTTTGGTGCACATGCTAGATACACAATAGCTTGAGCAATCGCCCGCTCACCTTCCGCAGGGCCAACACGAGTAAAGCAATCCCAGGCCGACAAAGCAACCTGCATAGCTCTTGGATCAGCATTGCCAATATCTTCTGAAGCAATCGCCAATAATCGGCGTGCAATATAAAGTGGATCACAACCCGCTGCGATCATTCGTGCAGACCAGTAAAGCGCGGCGTCAGGATTTGAGCCACGAATCGACTTATGAACCGCCGAAATTAAGTCATACCAAATGTCGCCTTTGTTATCAAAGCGAGAGACTTTTTCCCCAGCAACCTCAGCCAGTAGCTGTAACGTAACCTCTTTTTCGCCTTGATCATCTTCTTGCGCCATATCGTAAAGCAGCTCAAGATAATTGAGAGACATACGGGCATCACCATTAACCAGTTCTGCCAGTCTTTCGAGAACGTTATCGGCAAACTTCGCCGATATCTTGCCTAAACCACGCTCCGAGTCCGATATTGCTTGCTGCAAAGCTAAGTGAATTTCTTCTTTGGTTAAGGACGTGAGCTTATATACCCTAGCGCGCGACAAGAGTGCATTATTTAACTCAAATGAGGGGTTCTCAGTCGTCGCACCTATAAAGGTAACAGTGCCATCTTCAATATGGGGAAGAAAGGCATCTTGCTGCGACTTGTTGAAACGATGGACTTCATCGACAAACAGGATCGTCCGACGGCCACCCAATTTATTTTCGCGAGCTTTTTCTATTGCCGCCCGAATCTCTTTAACGCCAGATGTCACTGCGGAGACCCGCTCAACTTCTGCATTGGCATAATTGGCCGCAACTTCCGCAAGTGTAGTTTTCCCCGTACCAGGAGGCCCCCAAAGTATCATTGAGTGAATATGCCCTGCCTCTAACGCTCGCCTAAGTGGCTTACCTTGGCTGAGAATATGTTGCTGACCAATATACTGTTCTAACGTTTCCGGGCGCATTCGTGCGGCAAGGGGACGGAAATCTTCATCCCCAGAAAAATCCAATGAGTAGTTACTCACACTTAATTCCTTTGGTCATCAACCTCAACGCCTTTTGGCACCACAAAAGTAAATCGCTCAGCCTTAGGCTTGCTAAGATCAATATTGTTAAACACAAAGTTACTTTGCTGACCATCTTGCTCTACAACACTAAAACCTTGTACCGCGCCCTTGGCATCAATCTTCAACTTGAATTGACCTTGATTAGAGTCCACTGCGCTTGGCGTTAGCGTGAATATATCGCCGTTCTGTTCAACGTTGTAGTTATCCCAGTCGCTGGCACGATTACGAGTCAGCAGAACAAAAGGTGTTTGCTCGGTTGCTTGTTCTTGCCAGTAAATACTCACTTGCTCGATAAATGGGCTGTAATACCACAAAGATTTGCCATCAGACACCAGCACGTTTTCATCAGGCGTTGTTGTTGTCCAACGAAATAAACTTGGGCGAGCAATTTCTACATTGCCCTCCCCTTCCATTACGACGTCGCCTTCTGGGCTAATTAGCTGCTGAGAAAAATCAGCGCTAAAGCCTTCATTTTTCTGTAAGCGGAGGCTAAGCTCGTCTTTTGGCGCTGCCAATACTGAAAAGCTCATCAGTAATAATACGGCAAATTTTTTCATCAGTTCTCTTCCTAATTCGTCACTTATGCGTCTGTTATATCGCGATCGATTAATGAGTTTGACCGAAAAAGGCAAACTTTGTTCGATTTAGCTCACTCAACAAGTTAAGAGCCGCAGCACTGCTTGAATTTTTTACCACTTCCACAAGGGCACGCGTCGTTTCGACCAATATTTTTGTAGGGATTTACGTTTTGAGATTTAGCGCCGATCATTGCTTCGTCGGCCGCTTGCGCCACTTCAGAGATCATGAAGTCAATCTGAGGCGACATTTCTTCAAACGTTGGCGGAGTATCAATTCCCGACGCTTTCATTTGCTGGTGAGTTTGTTCCTCATCAATAGCTAACATGAGTGTTGTAAGCAATGCTTGCAACATACGTAGCGTACCATCACCAAGGTTTAGCTGTGCCCATTGCTCTTCGACCGTTGGCCAAAGCGTCATAAAACCTTCTGCAAAATCAGCAAACTGCTCGCGTCGGTTGGTGTCATCTAACAGCGCCAATAAAGAATATTCGTTGCGCTTCAGGTAGTTATACTGCTGGTTGATATGGATTTCAATATCCGCTTTTATTTGCACCGCATGATCTGCGAATACAGAAGGTAGCCATGATTCCGGTGCTAAAGGTTTAGTCGCCATATTAGCTGCAAGGGTTAAACCTTCAATGAACAAAGGGGACTCGTCAGTAACTGGGCCTGCAAGTTTCAGTAATTGATACTTCATTTTCTTAATCTAGTTTTCACAATAGTTTGGGCGCATTATACCCTTAAGCAAGGCTTTGGGTCACTTCGTTACTTTACTCCCTGATTTGATAACCTCTCCTTGTGGTAATTCGACAACATTCCCGTCACGGCTAGCTATCGCACTTAATAACTAGCCCTTTTTCTTGCTACACTTATTTCACTTGGATAAATTGCTCATTAGGTGCATTATGCGCTCGTAGTAATGTTTAGTTACATTTCGCAGACAGGTTGTTGTAGTCAAAATGAGAAAAACTAATTTCCGTGGTTTCACGCTTATTGAGTTGATTGTAGTAATTGTTATTTTGGGGGTGCTTGCTGTCACTGCTGCGCCACGCTTTCTTAACTATCAAGAAGATGCACATACTAATCGAGCAAAAGCGGCATTTGCTGCCTTTACTAGTGCAACGCAACTTTACCATTCAATTTGGCTCGTCGAAGGAGAACCTTCCGCCGCAGTAAAAGGTTACGCAAATGGCGTGGTCATACCTTCTTCCGGAGGTTTTCCTAGAACTGTTGCTTCTACCGCTTCAATCCCAAATTGCCCAGAGCTGTGGAAAAACCTCCTCAATACCGATCTGACGGTTGAGGTACATACAGACCCAATTTTGCCAACCGATGCTGATATCGTCAGTTGGTACCGAGGTTCAGGTGATTCTGCGTCTTGTTATTACTACTACGTATCCAATATCAGTGATTACGATACCAAGATTTGGACACTAAATTATTTTCCGCAGGATGGCTCATACGAAGTTATTCGAAATAATACACTACCTCGATAATTCCAGCAGGCCGATTAAAGATGACTTTTGTCGACCTTCACTCTAAAATCACGCCTCTTAATTTTAGAGACTGATTTTGTGAGAGCAGCTTTATGCGATTAGTGCTGGGCCCTATGGAGGGTGTGTTAGACCATTTGATGCGCGAGATTTTAACCGACATCAATGACTATGACTTATGTGTCACTGAGTTTGTTCGTGTAGTAGATCAACTCCTCCCAGACCATGTTTTTCATCGCTTGTGTCCAGAACTAGAGCAAGGCTCTCAAACTAAGTCTGGTGTGCCCGTGCATATTCAGCTATTAGGTCAAGATCCAAACTGGATGGCAGAAAATGCGATTAAAGCTGCGGATCTAGGGGCGAAAGGCATCGACCTAAACTTCGGCTGCCCTGCTAAACTAGTCAATAAAAGCAAGGGGGGCGCGGCCCTATTACAGCACCCAGAGCTGATTCACAACGTCGTAAAAGCTTGCCGTGAGGCTGTCCCGTCACACACTCCAGTGACAGCAAAAATTCGCCTTGGCTGGGATAACCCTGAAGATTGTTTTGAGATTGTTGATGCAATCCAATCCGCCGGTGCAAATGAGCTAACAGTGCATGCTCGGACCAAAACCGGGGGTTATAAGGCGAGTGAAATAAAATGGGAATACATTAACCAAATTCGTGAACGCTTTTCGATTCCATTGATCGCAAATGGTGAGATTTGGAATTACCAAGACGGCCAAGCTTGTATTGAAACAGCGGGGGTTGATTCACTCATGGTATGTCGCGGCGCATTTAACGTGCCGAATCTAGGTAAGGTAGTGAAGCACAATCACACCGTGATGCCTTGGTCCGAAGTTGTAGAACTGCTGTTGATTTACTCACAATATGAGATGAAAGGTGACAAAGGGCTGTACTACCCAAACCGCGTTAAACAATGGTTCTCGTACCTACGCCACCAATACCCACAAGCTGATGCCTTGTTTAGAGAGATTCGTACTTTCACAACGGCTGCACCAATTGTTGAACATATCACTCGCTATCGCGACAAACTAGCCGCTTAAAACACCAACTTGTTCTTTCCGCTCGTTTTCGCCTGATACAACTTTTCGTCCGCAGCTTTGAATAGCTTATCAAAGCTGCATGGCGTGTTTCCTTGAATAACCTCAACGCCTCCTGACACAGTAAATCCGCCTTCAACAGCCTGATGAGACTGAGAACAAATCGCCTGGTGAACTCGATTGATACTGTTTTTTAACGCCTCTATGTTGTTACCTGACAGATAGATTACGAACTCTTCTCCGCCAATGCGCGCAGCGGCATCACTATCACGAATACTGAGTGAGATAGTCTTAGCCATATAGGTAATCACACGATCCCCAACATCGTGCCCATAGGTATCATTGATGGCCTTAAAGTCATCAATATCGAGAACGGACAAAACCGCACACGAGGCATTGGTTCTACCTTGCAGAAAGTCTTCTAAGCCACGGCGGTTAAGTAAACCCGTCATTGGGTCTTTAGCGGCAAGCTCTTTAAAGTAACCGTGCTCAATTCGTGTATTAATGAAAAATAGAACGATGACCGAGAAAACGTAGATAAATAGAGTGACGATTAAGCTATAACGCTCAAACGAAAAAAAATTACCAATCTCTTTCGGCAAATCAAGTAAGTAGTACAGTGAGTGCTCACCTACGACACCATCAATATCAATCGTTTCTAACCTGAATGCATTCTGAGGTGGCGAAATTCTCGCACTATCAATAATGCTCAGATTTCCCGCCAGTGTTCCTTGGCTATCAAGTAACTCATCATAAGCAATATCAACAGACAGCATCCCTTGATGAACACCGTTATTGAACACAGGCATGCTCAAGCTCATCACTAAATCGCTCGTGGTAGCAATTGGTGCTGGGCCCGTTAAAGTCACTAAATCTCTGTTGTGAGCAGTCTGGTGCCAAAATGGACGAACTTTAAGCGTGTTCAACAGCTCAAGGGTAATGCTTTTGGCGTAGGTGTCAGGAGAGGACATGATGTAGCCCTCTTTATCGATGTAATGAATGCCCAATAGATAGGTGTCGATATCATGAAGAAAAGAGAGTATAGGTGCCAATGACACCTGGTCTGATACTCTTTGGTAGTTATCGCTGTGCGGATCACAGAGAGATGCATCTCCAACCAGCATATAATTGATGTCTACTGCTGGGATTTCTTGGTCGCGTCCATCAGACAATAAGGCTGCATCAATAGGCCACATTTGGCATAGCTCACCTTTCACCTGGCGATTGTGTTCAACCAGCAAAATATAAGAGGAGTTAGAGAAACTGTAATCCAGTGCCGAGATAACTTTAGCCGATCTTGATAGCGCCGCATGAATTCGCTCATACTCATCATCAATATCCCTGTTTACTGAATCGTAATAGTTCTTTACCGTTAGTGCCAAAACAATAATAGCTATGGCCAAAGGCATCAAGAAGACAAACTTTAAACTGAAATGCCTGTTTACCTGCATCCCACTTCTCACTCTAAAATGTAAATTTAAAAGCCTATCAGCACTGGTATACAGTCGATAGGCTTATGAGGTAATTAGTGTCACCAGTCGGCATCATAAGTTGATTGACAACTGTCAGTAAATACTAATTTAGTAGCAAGCTGTCATCTGCTAGCTCTTCTCCCCGAACTTTTGTAAACATTTCTAGTAAATCAGGCACCTGCATATTGGCACGTTGTTCACCTGAGACATCAAGCACAATCTCACCTTGATGGAGCATAACGGTGCGATCTCCGCATGCCAACGCATCTTTCATTGAGTGAGTAACCATCATTACGGTCAAGTTGAACTCCGCAACGATTTTCTTGGTTAAGTCGATAATAAATGCCGCCATGCGAGGGTCTAGCGCGGCAGTATGCTCATCAAGCAAAAGTAGCTTGCTATCTGACAATGTCGCCATAACTAAACTCACGGCTTGACGTTGCCCTCCAGAAAGCAGCCCAATGCTGTCTCCCAGTCGATCTTCTAGCCCTAAGCCTAAAATGCTGATTCGATCTTGGAACAACTTGCGACGTTTTGCCGTTAGAGACAAACCCCAGCCACGTTTTTTGCCACGCATATAGGCTAGCGCCATGTTCTCTTCGATCGTCAAATCACCACACGTTCCAGCTAAGGGATCTTGGAATACACGCGCACATTGCTGTGCTCGTTGGTCAACACTGCGTTTAGTCACATCGAGATCGTCAATGATTACGCTACCGCCAACCATCGGAGTTTCTCCCGTCACCGCCCCCAGCAGGGTTGATTTTCCTGCTCCATTGGAGCCTATCACCGTCAAAAACTCATGTTGCGGGACTTCTAAAGTTACTCCTCGCAGCGCTTTGTTTTCTAGAATAGTGCCGGGGTTAAAAGTCACTTGAATATCTTCCAAACGAATCATGCTACCTCTCCTGACTCTTTTTCCTGCTTTAATTTCTCTTGATTACTGGCAGGAAGACTATGCTTTTTTGACTTGAGATTACCTTTGATTTTCGGTGCGATAAGAGCAATCGCGACTAATACGGCAGTGACCAAATTTAGATCAGAGGCCTGGAGGCCAAACATGCCACTACTTAGGGCAAAGGCGACCGCTAAACGGTACAATACTGAACCGACAATCACGGCGACAACCGCGACCCAGATCTTCCGCCCCGGGATTAAGGTTTGGCCTAAGATTACCGCAGCTAAGCCAACCACTATAGTACCAACGCCAGACGTCACATCGGCAAAACTATTGGTTTGAGCGAACAAAGCACCGGCAAAGCCAACGAACCCGTTAGAGAGCGCCAAACCAAAGTAAGTGTAGAATGCTGTGCTGGCACCTTGAGCCGATACCATACGCGCATTCACACCCGTAGCACGAAGCCCTAACCCAAAATCACTGTTAAGAAGCCTTACCACTAGCCACCCTGAAATCAACACCAATATACCTACGATCAAAGGGCGAATCAGCATAGGGTCACCGATGGTTTCAAAAGGCGTTAGGATGGTCTGTTCTCCTAACAACGCGACGTTGGGTCTCCCCATTATTCTTATGTTGATAGAGAAGGCAGCAATCATGGTGAGAATGGAAGCGAGCAAGTGAAGAATACCACAACGCACGGCAAGAAATGCCGTCACCCAACCTGTGGCCGCCCCAGCTAGAATCGCCATAAATGTTGCAATCCAAGGATTAATACCAGCCACAATCGCGGTTGCCGCCACAGCCGCTCCCATAGGGAAGCTGCCATCAACACTCAAATCAGGAAAATCAAGAACACGGAACGTGAGATAGACGCCTAAAGCAACAAGACCATACAATAAGCCAATTTCCAAAGCGCCAAAAAATGCAAAAGCAGACATACCAACTCCCTTTTCTGCTAAAGATCAAAACGCCTCAAGCATGCGATGTAAATGCGTACTTGAGGCTATGGTTTATTTTACGCTTGTGGCACGATCTAGAACTGATTGAGGAATAGCGACACCTAACTTAGTAGCAGCGGTTTTGTTAACGACAAGGTCAGAACCCTTAGCCACTTTTACATCTAATGAACCAGGATTAGAACCTTCTAGGATAGCAGCAACATAATCTGCAGTTTGAACCCCAACTTGATAGTAGTCAAAGCCAAGGCTCGCAATAGCCCCTTTCTCAACATAAGAAGTAGCGCCGCCAAGCACTGGTGTCTTAGCTTGATTTGCCGCTACAATCATACCTTCTATGGCACTGGCAACTGTGTTGTCCGTTGGGGCGTAGATGACGTCTGACTTCGCGGCAATTGCTTGAGTGGCAGATTGGACATCAGCACTTTTCAGAGCCGTCGCTTCAATTACTTGAATACCTTGCTCTGCTGCACTCTGTTTAAGTAGCTCAACTAGAGTCACCGCGTTGGCTTCTCCTGGATTAAAGACTACCCCGATTGATTTAGTGCTTGGTAAAATCTCTTTGATCAATTCAACATGCTGGCTGACTGGAGATAAGTCAGAAAGGCCTGTTACGTTTTTGCCCGGTTGCTCTAGTTGTTTAACTAACTTCGCGCCCACAGGGTCGGTCACGGCGGTAAATACAACAGGAATTGAGCGTGTTGCAGAAACAAGAGCCTGCGCAGTTGGTGTTGCAATACCAACTAATACATCTGGTTTCTCACCAACAAATTGGCGCGCAATCTGTACTGCTATCGCCGGATTACCTTGCGCCGTTTTATAGTCAAACTCTAGGTTCTTACCTTGCTCATAACCTTTGGCTTTCAAACCATCAATTAAGCCTTGGCGTGTTGCATCTAACGCTGGATGCTCAACGATTTGCGATACCGCTACCTTAGCGGTCTTCGCCATAACGCTAGTGGATGAGAGTAATGTGATACCTGCGAGAACGGCGGTCGCAATGACTTTTGCTGCTTTCATCTTAACTCCTTGATGTAATACCAACTTCCTTGTCAGCTCAAACACCTAGCCACTTCTATGCTTTATACGCAGTTGCCTAGAAGTTGTTTTCTTAGCGCTCATAGCATGTGAGCTTTTTCATTGAACTTGGTATAAGCAATCATGTTGTGTGAGGGTAGATTTTGTATTTTTGTTACTGCACAAATTATGTGCACATCAATATTATTACCAACATGCTGTATAAAAGAAAAGCAACTTTTAACATTAAAGCAACAAAAGGAGAGCCGCGTTGTTGTTTACTGTTTCACGGCGTGAATCAACAAGTTGCGCGGGGTCGCCTCTCGAGAACAAAACTCTGATAACGTGACCATATAGCCTTGTTCTTGAAGGTATAGAGCTTTATCAAGCACGAGCCAGAGCTCTAACACACGGCGAAACGGTTGTTGCACCAAACTGATACGCTCCATCTGCCAGTACCGAATTTGACCTAATTTCTCGTAGCGAGCATAGTCTAACTTAGGTTGGCTGATTGCCTTCTTTTCACAAGCCCATTGGCAAAAAGCTTCAAACCCTTCCGCCAACTGAGATTTTTTAATACTCGGGACAGGCTGATACGTGTCAATTTGAGTGACCTCACGCACAAGTAAGTCGAATCCAAGTCGATAAGTCATTTCTTCCATACGATGACGTTTGACCCTTTCTCCACCAGTAACCGTTTCTTGTAGAGGGATTCTAAGCTCTTGGCGAGTTAGTGCGAGTGTGGAAGCTTTCCCCTGTTTGGACAGAGCCTGATAGCTTTCGTTACTGATCAAATGATAACAACATGGTGATAGCGTAATAGCAGGAAGTTGTTTACTCGTGGCATGATGGAGCAGAGAAACATGCAGATCGCCACAAGCATGCAGCGCTACGGCATGCTGCTTTCTGTTTAATGCATCTTCCGCCTGCTCACTGAGTGCATCCCCTTGGACAAAATGCATCGATAAACCTTGTTTGTCAGCTTCTTGTTGACCAGACTGACAAAGCGCGTGCTGATACTCAAAGCTGGTGACTTTTTGCTGAGTCTGGCTCGCAAGAATCCTACCTAGAAACCCTTTACCTGAACACCATTCAAGCCATTCACTTCCGTGGTGATTGATGATAGCGGCTTCTCCCACAGAGAGGATTTGTTCTAGCTTACGCCCGGGAACGCCACTTTCAACACCTCGTGCTAGCTTGAGACCTTTAATATCCAACTTTGGTAATGTCGTCCACGCTTCAACCTGCTTGATGCACGGTACATAATGGGACATGTCGCTAAGCAGCAAAGTGTTGTTCTGTTTGTAGGATGCAATTTGCTCTGGGGAAAGACTCTCCAACCAACGACATAAGGCTGGGTTTTGATTGAGCCAAGGCAGCGCATGCTGATCAGATAAGAAAAATGGCTCAAAGCGCCAGTAGGCTTGATATTCACTCAAGAATCGATTGAGTGATTGAAATTGGTTTAACATGACTTCCCCCTAAACGAGTATTTTAGAGGGAAGCCTACTGAGATGCTAGCGTACCGGTAAATCGATATCTTTAAACATTTCGTCGATCTCAGCATTTGATTTCAATGACAAAGCTTGCTCGACGACAGGTCGTGTCAAATGTGGCGCAAATCTTTCCATAAAATCAAACATGTAAGAGCGTAAAAAGGTACCACGCCTAAATCCAATACTTGTGGTACTTGCACCAAAGATGTGGCTTGCATCAATCGCAACTAAGTCAGTGTCTTGCTCTTGGTCAATCGCCATACTCGCAATCACACCAACACCTATTCCCATGCGCACATACGTTTTAATCACGTCAGCGTCGGTTGCAGTAAAGACGACTCTTGGTGTTAAGCCATATTTGTTAAATGCCGTGTCTAACTCTGAGCGCCCAGTAAATCCAAACACATAGGTCACCAGAGGATAGCTAGCCAGATCTTGAATCGTCACTTTCTCTTTCTGAGCCAATGGGTGCGACTTAGGTACAACGATCGAACGATTCCAGTGATAACAAGGCAGCATGATCGCATCTTGGTATAAATGCAACGCTTCAGTGGCAATGGCAAAGTTGGCCGTACCCTTGGCTATTGCTTCGGACATTTGTGAAGGTGTACCTTGGTGCATGTGCAGCGACACCTTCGGGTAGCGCGCAGTAAAGCCTTTGATCACGTCAGGCAGCGCATAACGAGCCTGGGTATGAGTCGTTGAAATGTTTAAGGTACCCATCTCAGGATGAGTATGTTCACCCGCAACAGCTTTGATACTTTCTACGCGGGCTAAAATTTCCTGAGAAATGCGGATAATATCTTCACCCGCTCCTGTCACTTGAGTTAAGTGCTTGCCACTACGCTCAAATATTTGAATACCGAGTTCGTCTTCTAATAAGCGAACTTGCTTACTAATACCTGGTTGCGAGGTGTATAGGCTCTCTGCGGTTGCAGATACATTTAGGTTATGGTTAACAACCTCAACAATATACTTCAATTGTTGTAATTTCATTCTTGACCTCGCAATCCCTTATCGACGCCCCATGATGAGCAAATATGGTTTATAATATTTAGTTATAACGCCAATAGCTTTAAATTGATAGTCCCAGCGCTATTAAGGTAAAGAAAAGCCGGTTGTTTTTGCGCTTAATTGCCCATTTTGCAACCAATTACTCAGATTAAGCTTTGCAATCAGAGTTTTCATTAATAAACTTTATCAATTAGGCGATAATACAAAACAGGTGCAGTAGCTTAGCGGAATCGTGTATGCTTATCTGCTAGCCATTAAAAAACATAAGATACGGAATTTATGAATATTGGTTTAATCATAGCTTTAGTTGCCATCTTACTCGTCTTGGTTCTCGGCTATAACATTATGCTGCAGTATAAAGTTAAAGCAGAAACGGCAAGAAAACAGGAAAGTTCACGCTATTTACAGATCATAGATGCGACCGAAGAGCTTATCGGACATGCTCATCATATGCCTTATAGTAAAGAGCTATTGATGTGTCTGAATACCCGTATTCTCGACGCGTTGCAAAGTATGTACGAACTCGACCCAAAGAATAAGCAGTTGGAACAGCGAGTCGAACATGTAAAACAGCAAATCAAACAGCTCGAAGATAACTTTAAAGGTGGCGAAAGCGCGAGCTTTAAAGTTCCAACCAGTGATAAGCAAGCCATTGTCATGCTTAAGCTTGTGAAACGACTTCGCGACACCGTTCGTAGCGAACATAATAAAGGACGTTTTGAAACCCAAGCTTACGTGGCAGAAAATGCTCGTTTAGAGACAATCCAAGTTCGCATCAACATAGAGAACGTAATCAAGCGTTCAAACGATGCGATTGTTCGTGGTCAGCCAGGTACCGCTATTCAACTATTGAAGAAAGGTCTCGATGCGCTAAGTACGAAGAACGACAGTTACTCGACCCAAGCTCGCGAAAAACTGCAGACGATGTACGATGAGTTAGAAAACAAACGTCAAAGCAAAAATGCGGAAGAGCTTCATCAAATCGAAGAAGATCAACGCAAAGACGATATGGATGCACTCTTTGGTGAAAAGAAAAAGTGGTAATATAATCCCACTGAACGTATTCAAAAAGGTCGCGAACGCGGCCTTTTCTTTTTAATAACTGTTAAAATATAAATGATAGAACTAGAACAATACCAGAGCTTGTTGGCGCCTATTAACGGTTTTTTACACTGCTCAACACCAGAACAATGGGTAGAAGAAGCGCGCAAGCCTGAGAACCTAAAAGTAGTCCTTATAGACCATCTACTATGTGAGCTAAAGGCAGGCCAGTCTGCAATGTATCTGATCCGCAAATACGCGGTAGACAAACAAAGCGCGCATAACCTGCTCGATTGGTTTAAACCCTATGAAGACTTTGCCTACCGAAAAACTGGAAATTTAGATACGTTAAAGGGCAAAAGTAATATCTCTAAAGCGATTATGGCAAAATCTGATTCGCTATATAGCCAAGATCTTATCGACAAAATGGTTTTATTGATTAAAGAAGAGCTACACCACTTTTATCAAGTACTCGAAATCATGAACAATCGTGATATCACCTACGAGCCGGTGCAAGCGAGCCGTTACGCCAAAGGGCTGCTCAGTAACATGGCAACCCATGAGCCACAGACGCTCATCGACAAGCTGATAATTGGTGCATACATAGAAGCTCGCTCTTGTGAACGCTTTGCTAAGCTTGCACCACATATGGATGAAGATATCGCTAAATTCTATATTTCTTTATTACGCTCAGAAGCACGTCACTATCAAGACTACCTTACTCTCGCTGAAGAGATTGCAGGTGAAAATATCAGTGAACGCATTGACTACTTTGGAAAACTAGAAGCAGAGTTGATTTCGTCACTAGATAGCGATTTTAAGTTTCATAGCGGAATTCCAGCATAAACGACTTACCTCGTAGCATAGAAACGACAAAGGCCAGTATCAAACCGGCCTTTGCTTCAACTGGGAAAGGTTACACTAGTGTGGCGTTGATTTCTGCTAATACTACGGCAGGGTCTTCCGCTTGAGTAATCGGACGACCAATCACTAAGTAATCTGAACCTGCTTGGACTGCATCGACAGGTGTCATAATACGTTTTTGGTCACCAACAGCAGCACCCGCAGGGCGAATACCTGGTGTTACTAATTTGAACTCGCTACCTAGCTCAGCTTTTAACATTGACGCTTCCTGCGCCGAGCAAACCACACCATCTAAACCTGAGTTTTTGGTTAGATTAGCCAGACGAATGACTTGCTCTTGTGGCTGAATGTTAAGGCCAATACCCGCCAAGTCGCTCTGCTCCATACTGGTTAGCACAGTCACACCAATCAGTAGTGGACGATCTTTACCATAAGGCTCTAGAATTTCGCGTGATGCTGTCATCATTCGTTCACCACCACTTGCATGAACGTTAACCATCCATACGCCTAGTTCTGCTGCTGCGCGCACCGCCTTTGAACAGGTATTTGGAATATCGTGGAACTTAAGATCAAGAAAGACTGAAAAACCACGCTTGTGCAGTTGCTTGACGAAATCAGGACCAAATAGTGTAAACATCTCTTTGCCAACTTTTAAGCGGCATGAGCTTGGGTCAATTCTATCAACAAAAGCGAGTGCATCGGCTTGGTTATCATAATCAAGTGCAACTATTACTTTTTGGTCGATCATTTCATCTCCTAACTTACTTTAAACAAATCGAAAAAAAGCAGCGGGATCACCGCTGCTATTTTGTGATGGGATTGCCCCATGCGAAAAATTATTCACCGTCCAATCCTCGGATTGGCTTAATCGTCCCCCATCCTTTACAGGAAGGACAATGCCAATACATCGAATGAGTCGAGAAGCCACACTTACGGCAGCGATAATGAGGCTTAACTTTGAGTTGCTCCCCAACCAGCTTTTGTAATGTACCAAGGCTAGCCTTAGCTCTACCTTCTTCAGCCTCAGCTAAATGATAGTCCATCAAGCGGTAGAAACCTTTCATGGTCGGGTTCTTAACCAGTTGACGAGTTAATAACTCTTGAGCGGCTCCGGCACCATCATGCTGCGCAACAAGTTGTGCCAGCATCAATTCTGCAGATACTCCCGCCTTATTGACGATACACTGGCGTAAAAAGTTTAGCAGCTCATCTTCTTGCCCAAGATGGTGATAACACTCGGCCAAAGTGGGTAATACCTCACTGACGAAATCGCTATCTTGCTCTAACACCATCTCCATATACTTGATGGTGCTCTTGTAATCTTCTTCGTCAAGATACAGCTTGCCTAGCGCAATGCTAGCGCGAACACATTTAGGGTCTTCTGACAGCGCACGTTTAAAATTGTGCATTGCTTCGGCATGGTGTCCATCAGCTTTTTCCTGCATCGCAAGCTCACACCAAAAGTGACCTATGCTAGTACACATCCTCTTGCGACCCATCTTGACCAGCAGAGAAGCGTAGTGAATCGCTTTGTTCCATTCTCTAGTCTGCTGATAAATTGAGACAAGCTGTTGCAGTGCACCCTCACGATGATCCGGCTCTTCAACCAACTGTTCAAAGATTTTTTCAGCACGGTCTAAAAATCCAGATGCCATATAATCTTTCGCAAGTTGCTGCAAAGCGATATTTTTCTGATCGATAGTCAGACCAGAACGAGAGATTAAGTTTTGGTGAATACGAATTGCACGATCGACTTCGCCTCTAGAGCGGAATAGATTGCCGAGCGCGAGGTGCGTATCGATCGTTTCATTATCGACTTGAAGAAGTTCGATAAAATGATCAACCGCTTTGTCAGATTGATCTGACAAGAGAAGGTTCAAACCCGTCACATATTGACGTGAAATCTGATTTGATTGTTTCTGCTTGTCTTGCTGGGCACTACGATTACCCATATACCAGCCATAAGCGGCGGCAATTGGCAATAACAAGAAGAGAATTTCTAACATCGAGTAACAGCCTACCTAGATACCGATTTAAGCTTTACCTTGATTAGCTTCACTCACTGGAGGAGAAAGCTTGTTTAGCTGCTTCTTTAATTTACGAACCTGCAATTTAGACTTCAGGTGCAAACTGCCAAAAATCAGCCACGCCAGTGCGAACCCAACTACAAATACACCACCTAGCAGCGTCGATAGATGGAAATCACCTTGCGCAATAAGGTAGTTGAAGTTGACGATTGCCTGATTCTGAGAGCCTAATGCCAATGCAATTAAAAATAGGGCCAGCACGAGAACGATTTTTATAATTTTCATAGTCCATCACCTAAGATAAGTTCTGCCGATACGATTATGCAGTAAAAGCTACAAACAAACCATGGTTATCTCTGTAATTCCAATGATAAAAAAGCGGCATACGCTCTGTATGCCGCTTTTTTATCAGTCTTTTACAATGAACTAGCCGAGATTAACGCGCTCGCGCAGCTCTTTACCAGGTTTGAAGTGAGGGACAAATTTCCCTTCAAGCTCCACTTTATCGCCTGTTTTTGGATTACGGCCAACACGAGGTTCGCGGAAGTGTAAAGAGAAGCTACCGAAGCCACGAATCTCGATTCTGTCACCATTTTCTAGTGTCGATGCCATATGCTCCAAAATATCTTTTACAGCATCTTCTATCTCTTTCGCTGAAAGGTGCGTTTGTTCAGCGCACAGTCTTTCAATCAATTCAGACTTAGTCATAGTTGTCCTCGTAGAGTAATTTATCACTTATTATAGTAAGTAATACCAGTTCCAACAAACACTTGCTTTCAATTTTAGACAATAATTGAGCAATATGTGTAGTGAAAAATTGCTTTTTTTAGAACGCTTTGAAGAGATTGGTATTACTACTAGTCAACTTTCTAGCATAAAAAAGGAGCCTTTCGGCTCCTTTATTCTTAAAAGCGATTTAATTATTCGCTTTTAGCTGCTTTGAAAGCGTCAGCCATAGCGTTACCGAATGAAGCATCGTCTGCTTTGTTCAGTGAAGCCATTGCTTCTTGCTCTTCAGCTTCGTCTTTAGCTTTGATAGATAGGTTGATTACGCGGTTCTTACGGTCTACACCTGTGAACTTAGCTTCAACACTGTCACCAGCGCTTAGGATTAGAGAAGCGTCTTCTACGCGGTCACGAGAAACTTCAGAAGCGCGGATGTAACCTTCTACGCCTTCTTCAAGCTCGATAGTTGCACCTTTAGCGTCAACAGCAACAACAGTACCGTTAACTAGAGTGCCTTTCTTCTTCTCTGCAACGTAAGCATTGAATGGGTCGTTTTCCATTTGCTTAACGCCTAGAGAGATACGCTCACGCTCAGCGTCTACTGCTAGTACTACTGCAGAGATTTCGTCGCCTTTCTTGTACTCACGTACCGCTTCTTCACCAGCAACATTCCAAGAAATGTCAGATAGGTGAACTAGACCGTCGATGCCGCCATCTAGACCGATGAAGATACCGAAGTCAGTGATAGACTTGATCTTACCAGTAACTTTGTCGCCTTTAGCTTGCGCTTCAGCGAAAGATTGCCATGGGTTAGCTTTACACTGTTTTAGGCCTAGAGAGATACGACGACGCTCTTCGTCGATTTCAAGAACCATAACCTCAACTTCGTCGCCAACATTAACAACTTTAGATGGGTGAATGTTCTTGTTAGTCCAATCCATTTCAGAAACGTGTACTAGACCTTCAACGCCTTCTTCGATTTCAACGAAACAGCCGTAGTCAGTTAGGTTAGTAACGCGACCAGATAGTTTGTGACCTTCTGGGTAACGCTTAGCGATTGCTACCCATGGATCTTCGCCTAGCTGCTTAAGACCTAGTGATACGCGAGTACGCTCACGATCGAACTTAAGAACTTTAACTTGGATCTCGTCACCAACGTTCACGATCTCAGAAGGGTGCTTAACGCGCTTCCAAGCCATGTCAGTGATGTGTAGTAGGCCGTCAACGCCACCTAGGTCTACGAATGCACCGTAGTCAGTAAGGTTCTTAACGATACCTTTAACTTCTGCGCCTTCTTGTAGAGTTTCTAGAAGCTCATCACGCTCAACGCTGTTCTCAGACTCGATTACTGCACGACGAGAAACAACTACGTTGTTACGCTTCTGGTCAAGTTTGATAACTTTGAACTCTAGCTCTTTGTTTTCTAGGTGAGCAGTGTCACGGATAGGACGTACGTCTACTAGTGAACCAGGAAGGAAAGCACGGATACCGTTTAGTTCAACAGTGAAACCGCCTTTAACTTTACCGTTGATGATACCAACAACAGTTTCAGCTTCTTCGTAAGCCTTCTCAAGTACGATCCAAGCTTCGTGACGCTTCGCTTTCTCACGAGAAAGTTGAGTCTCACCGAAACCGTCTTCTACAGCGTCTAGAGCTACGTCTACTTCAGAACCAACTTCAACTTCAAGTTCGCCAGCAGCGTTCTTGAACTGTTCAGCAGGGATTGCAGACTCAGACTTTAGACCAGCGTCAACAAGAACAAAACCGTTCTCGATAGCTACTACAGTACCTTTAACGATAGTGCCTTGTTGGAATTCAGTCTCGTTTAGAAACTCTTCAAAGAGTTGAGCAAAAGATTCAGTCATTTATTTAATCTTCAATAAATTAAACGTCCACGGGTATCCTACCGCGTGGGGTTATTAAATTCGCCAGTCATCATCCTTGCGACCAACGCTCTTACCTAGCCGCCTAAGCGACTAGCTTCGATTCGATATATTGTAGTGCTTTTTCTACCACTTCGTCGATACTCATCGTAGTAGAATCTAGCAAAAGCGCATCCTCTGCAGGGCGTAATGGTGCCACTGGGCGGTTACGATCTCGGTCGTCACGCTCTTGGATCTCGCGCAAAAGGTCGTCAAATTTAACATCTAAACCCTTGCCTTGCAACTGTTTAAGGCGGCGAGTCGCGCGCTCTTCAGCGCTAGCATCAAGGAAAATTTTCACCTCAGCCTGAGGAAAAACAACCGTGCCCATATCACGGCCATCGGCAACTAGACCTTCGCCTTCAGCAAAGGCACGCTGACGACGCAATAGAGCCTCACGTACTCGTGGTAGAGCAGCCACTTTTGACGCAGCCATACCGGTTTCTTCTTTGCGTAGCTCTCCTGAGACATCTTCGCCTTCAAGAATGACTTTCACTAAATCACCTTCAGCTATAAACTGAACATCTAGGTGAGTCGCTAGTGGGACAAGCGCATCTTCAGACTCTATGTCCACACCATGGTGGATAGCCGCAAGCGCAAGTACGCGGTAAATAGCACCTGAATCTAATAAGTGGAAACCTAGTTTGTTTGCCAAAAGCATACAAAGAGTGCCTTTACCCGCACCACTTGGTCCATCAACGGTCACAACCGGTGTATGAGACGACATGTTTTACTCCATGTTGGTTGTGGATCAACGCGCTACGCTTTGACCCTAATTCGGCGACAAATTATAGAGGGAAACCGCTATCGGTTCTAGGTTCGATTGGGGGAATTAAGAAAAAGAGCGCCAACGCGCCCTTAGAAGGTTAGCAAATTACAATTGTATTCGAGATTGGTTTTTCGTGACTAACGCAGAACCAATCCCTTTAACTTCAGTCAGCGCCTCGGCACTGACAAACTTACCGTGTAGTTCACGATACTCAACGATTGCTTGCGCTTTCTTTAAACCTATACCGTTCAATAAATCGGCTAACTCCTGCGCACTTGCAGTATTAATATTGACCGTTATTTCAATCCCGTCATATTTCGGATTGGGTTTGGCTTCATCTGCAAGAGACAATGGAGCGGTAAATGTCAGAGCCGCAATTAGAATGGCCTTTTTTAGCATACTGGCTTCCTTGTTTGTTAATGTACTCGCTCAGCATACCGCCCCCATAATCCAACCCCATGACCAACCCCGCAAAATAAAACGGACTGCAAAAGCAGTCCGTTTTAAGTTATGTATCAATTACACACGCTGTGATTATTGGGTCACAACATAGTATTCGATATCTATCGTCTTACGTAAGATATTGATTAAACCTGATAGATCTTGTTGAGCATTAACTTGCGTTAATTGTGAACCAATCTGCTGGTTATATTGCGGGTCGAATTCTGACGCAACTCTGGTCAGTTCAACAACGACAATATCACCATTAAGATCTTTAGCTTGAGCAAAGCCGACTTCACCTTGCGCAGGTTTTGTCATTGAGAACACAACATCAGCAAGTGGCGAGCTGCGATCAAGTGTTTCTACTTCACCGAATGCCAAACCATTTTCACTTAGCAGATCTTGTTTACCTTGCTTAAGCTCATCAACTAGGTTTTGTGCTAGTTCGATTGCCGTCTGCTCACCTTTAACATTCGCTAAAGCTGTAGTCACATCACTGCGAACTTCGTCTAAAGGAAGAACAATCTCGTCACGGCTATCTTCAACACGAACCACAACAACATGCTCAGGAGCAACTTCAATCACTTCAGAGTTCAAACCATCTTCTTTTACTTCTGGGCTAACAATTGCTTGAAGTACTGCTGGAGTTTTTAGCAGTTCAGGCGCATCACGCTCTGAAATAAAGTCTGTAGTTTGGATTTTCGCACTAATGGCTTTAGCAGCATCATCAAGAGAATCTGGGTATTCAAACGCCACTTTCTCTAGCTCGCTTTGAAGCTCGTAGTACTGATCGATGGCTTGCTGATCTTTAAGCTCTTGCTTAATCTCCGCAGCAACTTCTTGATAAGGCTTAGCCACAGAGTCTTTCAGTTCATCAAGCTTGATAATGTGGTAACCAAACTCAGACTTAACCAATCCTGTTGTTTCACCCACTTTAGTTAAAGCAAACGCTGCCTCTTCGAACGTTGGATCCATCACATCACGTTCAATCCAACCTAGCGAACCGCCTTCAGAAGCACTGCCGAAGTCATCAGATTTCTCTTCAGCTAACGCTGTAAAATCAGCACCCGCATTTAACTCATCAAGAATAGCTTGAGCTTTCGCTTCGTCATCGCCTTCTACAAGGATATGGCTTACGCGGCGCTGCTCTTCTGAAGAGTACTTATCAAGGTGTTCTTGGTAATATTGCTCTGCTTGCTCATCAGTGATTTCGATACCGTCTTTAAGCTGCTGCGCTGAAAGTTCGATATAGGCAACTTTTACCTGTTCAGGGCGAGTGTAACGCTCAGGGTTTTGTTTATAGTAGTCATTGATCTCTTCCTCAGACAGCATAGCTTTCGCTGCAAAGTCAGCCAGAGATAGCGTAACTTTTTTGATATCACGAGTTTGAGTAAGCAGTTTACTTTGCGCTTCAACTTCACCAGGTAATGAGAAGTCGCTACCTTGAATTGCAGTCAAAAGTTGGTTACGCACTAAGTCACGACGCAGGTATTCAGCAAAGCTTTCCGCAGAGAAACCCGCGCGGCGAAGTGCCGTTTGATAGATGTCTTGGTCGAACTCACCATCAACTTGGAACTGAGGCATTTCTAGAATCAGTGTTCGAACTTGCGAGTCACTTACACGTAAACCGAGCGACTCTGCGTGTTGTTCTAGGAGTAAGTCATTCACCATACGGTCAAGAACAGATTTACGGAAAGATTCTACATAACTTGGGTCTGCTAATAGGTTTGAGAAGTAATCACCAAGTTGTGCTTGCATACGATTACGTTCATTTTGGTAAGCTTGTTCGAACTCACCACGGCCAATTTCCACATTGCCTACTTTCGCCGCTGAGTTGCTTGAGCCACCAACAATGTAGCTACCCACACCTGCAAATACGAAAGATAGGATGATAAGTCCTAGGATAATTTTAACCGCGATGCTGTTAACGCCTTCGCGTAATCGGTCCATCATACTTAAACTACTCTCCGCTTATGCACCATGTCTAAGTACGCAAGACTAAGCACGATGCACGTCATTAAAATTAAAAATTGAATAGCGCGATAATACCAGAAAAAGAAATGCGCATCAGTATGATGCGCATAATTTAAAAAGGTTCGAAAAAATCGGCCTAACTGGCGACTTTTTGATTAGTTACAAGAGTCTTTCAGAGCTTTACCAGCTTTGAACGCAGGAACTTTCGCTTCTGCGATTTGGATCTCTTCACCCGTTTTAGGGTTACGACCAGTGCGCGCAGCACGAGTACGTACGCTGAATGTACCGAAGCCAACTAATGCAACTTGGTCACCAGACTGCAGTGTGTCACCTACCGCATCGATGAATGCGTCTAGAGCACGACCAGCAGACGCTTTTGATAGGTCTGCACTTTCTGCGATTTTTTCTACTAATTGTGTTTTATTCACTGTGATTCCCCTTTGTGCCGCCTGATTTTATTTTTGTCGGCAGCTTTACGTTCCATTTTATTTCAAATTAGCGACAAACCCTTATGTTACAAGGCTTGAAGCTATAGTCGCTAAAGTTAGCGCCCAAAAAAAACGCTGACAAGCCTTTTTATGCTTATCAGCGTAATCTTTTACTTATTTTTGCTACACATCACTATTTTACGGCTGCAAACTCGACACCTGACGGCTCTTTTTCTAGTGCAACTTTCAACACTTCGTCGATCCATTGCACCGGAATAACCTTCAGATCTGCAATAACATTATCAGGAATCTCTTCCAGATCACGTTCATTGTCCTTCGGGATTAGTACCGTTTTGATGCCGCCACGGTGTGCCGCCAGCAGCTTCTCTTTCAAGCCACCAATCGGAAGAACTTCACCGCGCAGAGTAATTTCACCTGTCATCGCAACTTCAGCTTTTACAGGGTTGCCTGTTAAGCTAGAGACGAGCGCAGTACACATCGCGATACCCGCACTTGGGCCATCTTTAGGTGTAGCACCTTCAGGAACATGGACGTGAATATCACGCTTTTCGTAGAAATCGGAGTTAATACCCAACTTCTCAGCACGAGAACGTACCACTGTCATCGCCGCCTGAATCGACTCTTGCATGACATCGCCCAAAGAGCCTGTTTGCGTTAGCTTGCCTTTACCTGGCATGGCTTCAGTTTCAATGGTAAGTAGGTCACCCCCCACTTCGGTCCACGCCAAACCTGTCACTTGACCAATCCGGTTGCTGTCGTCGGCCTTACCATAGTCAAAACGCTGCACACCCAAGTATTCTTTTAGGTTATCCATGCTCACCGTCACGCTCTTAAGATCTTTGTCGAGCAAGATGTTCTTCACAGCTTTACGACAGATCTTCGAAATCTCACGCTCTAGGCTACGCACACCAGCCTCGCGAGTGTAGTAGCGAATAATACCGATGATTGCTGAGTCTTCGATAACAATTTCGCCGACTTTTAGGCCATTGCGTTTAATCTGCTTGTCAACCAAGTGGCGCTTCGCGATATTAAGTTTTTCGTCTTCTGTGTAACCAGATAGACGGATCACTTCCATACGATCCAACAACGGGCCAGGGATATTCATCGAGTTAGACGTCGCAACAAACATTACATCAGACAAATCGTAGTCTACTTCTAAGTAGTGATCGTTGAACGCGTTGTTTTGTTCTGGGTCTAGTACTTCTAACAGTGCTGATGACGGGTCGCCACGCATATCAGAAGACATTTTATCGATCTCATCCAGTAGGAATAGTGGGTTTTTCACACCAACTTTCGACATTTTCTGGATTAGCTTACCCGGCATCGAACCAATATAAGTACGACGGTGACCGCGGATTTCCGCTTCGTCACGCACACCACCGAGAGCCATACGCGTGTATTGGCGACCAGTAGCTGCCGCAATAGAACGACCCAGAGACGTTTTACCCACACCTGGAGGGCCGACAAGACACAGAATCGGGCCTTTAAGTTTATTGATACGATTTTGAACTGCTAAGTACTCAAGAATACGTTCTTTTACGCGCTCAAGACCGTAGTGGTCCTCGTTTAGAACCTCTTCTGCTTTCGCCAGGTTCTTCTTAACCTTAGAGCGCTTTGCCCAAGGAACGCCTAGCATCCAGTCGATATAACCACGTACTACGGTCGCTTCTGCCGACATAGGAGACATCATTTTCAGCTTTTGTAGCTCTTGTTCCGTCTTCTCGCGTGCTTCTTGTGGCATTTTCGAATCGACGATCTTCTGCTTCAACGCTTCAAATTCATCGACGCCATCTTCACTTTCGCCGAGCTCTTTCTGAATCGCTTTCATCTGCTCATTCAGATAGTATTCACGCTGCGACTTTTCCATCTGCTTTTTAACGCGAGTACGGATACGTTTCTCAACTTGGAGCAGGTCGATCTCAGATTCCATTTGCCCCATCAAGAACTCTAAACGCTCACTCACGTCTAGAATCTCCAGAACGTTCTGTTTTTCTGCCAATTTAAGTGGCATATGCGCGGCGATGGTATCGGCAAGACGAGCTGCTTCATCAATTCCATTTAGAGAAGTCAGAACTTCTGGCGGAATTTTCTTGTTGAGTTTGATGAAGCCTTCAAATTGATTAATCGCACTGCGCACGATAACTTCTTGCTCACGCTCGTCTAACTCTTCAGTAGTCAGATATTCTGCGTCAGCAAAGAAAAATTCGTTTTCGATAAAGTGATTGATTTTTGCGCGCTGCTGACCTTCTACCAACACCTTAACCGTACCATCTGGTAGTTTAAGTAGTTGTAAGATTGTCGCTACGGTACCAACTTCAAATAAGTCCGCTTGATTTGGCTCATCAGTATCCGCTTCTTTCTGGGCTACCAATAATACTTGCTTGTTGTTATCCATTGCTGCCTCTAAACAAGCAATCGATTTTTCGCGTCCAACAAACAATGGAATTACCATATGCGGGTAAACGACTACATCTCGTAGAGGTAGTACGGGGATCTCGATACGTTCGGAACGTTCCAAGTTCATATTCTTCTCTCTTCCGCTTTGTCCTATGAGCAGTATATGGGGGCTAATTGGTTGGATTCAATGAAAGAATAAAAAAAAGGGAGTAATTGATTACCCCCTTTCTACGTACATTAATTTATGTGAATCAGATTATGATTCTGCACCTGCAGCTTGATTGTCAGAGTTGCTGTAAATAAGCAGCGGATCAGATTCACCCTTAATTACCGACTCGTCAATTACAACTTTGCTCACGTCTTCCATTGATGGCAATTCATACATGGTTTCAAGTAGAACACCTTCAAGGATTGAACGTAGGCCGCGAGCACCTGTTTTACGCTCCATCGCTTTCTTAGCGATAGCACGCAAAGCGTCTTCACGGAACTCTAGCTCTGCATCTTCAATTTCGAACAACGCTGCGTATTGCTTAGTCAGTGCGTTCTTTGGCTCACATAAGATTTGGATGAGTGCGTCTTCATCAAGTTCTGTTAGCGTCGTCGTTACAGGTAGACGACCAATGAACTCTGGAATTAGACCGTACTTGACTAGATCTTCTGGCTCTACTTGAGAGAACAATTCACCAATAGTGCGTGTTTCATCTTTAGAGCGAATATCTGCACCAAAGCCGATACCCGTTCCTGTCGCCACACGTTGTTCAATCACTTTATCTAAGCCAGCAAATGCACCACCACAAATAAATAGAATCTTAGATGTATCTACTTGTAGGAACTCTTGCTGTGGATGCTTACGACCACCTTGAGGAGGTACTGAAGCAACTGTGCCTTCGATCAGTTTTAGTAGTGCTTGCTGAACACCTTCACCCGATACATCACGTGTGATAGATGGGTTTTCAGCTTTACGAGAAATCTTGTCGATTTCATCAATATATACGATACCACGTTCTGCTTTCGCTACGTCGTAGTCACATTTCTGAAGAAGCTTTTGAATGATGTTTTCAACGTCTTCACCAACGTAACCTGCTTCCGTTAACGTGGTTGCATCAGCCATGGTAAATGGAACGTCAAGGAAGCGAGCGAGTGTCTCAGCAAGTAGTGTTTTACCACTACCAGTAGGACCAATCAGTAGGATGTTACTCTTACCAAGCTCGACACCTTCACTGGTGGTGTCCCCATTACGTAAACGCTTATAGTGGTTATAAACGGCTACTGCTAACACTTTTTTAGCGTAATCTTGGCCAATCACATAGTCGTCTAGATGTTCACGAATCTCTCTTGGCACTGGAAGTGCTTCAGATTGTTTTTTCGGTAGAACATCTTTGATTTCTTCACGAATAATGTCGTTACATAGATCGACACATTCGTCACAAATGTAGACTGACGGACCAGCGATTAACTTGCGAACTTCGTGCTGGCTCTTGCCGCAGAAAGAGCAGTAAAGAAGCTTACTACTACCGCTCTCTTTGCTTTTATCTGTCATTCGCTAACCTCTTATTAGCTTTCACTGTCTTGCTTTGAGTTTATATCAATTTTGACCAAATTTCGCCTGCATCTTTTGGCGATATGGTATTACTCTTTGTGATGAGTCAGAACTGAGTCAACCAAACCATACTCTACCGCTTGATCTGACGACATAAAATTATCGCGATCAGTATCGCGTTCGATCACTTCTAGTGGTTGACCTGTATGCTCAGCAAGCAGCTTGTTTAGCTTCTGTTTGATAGTCAGTATTTCTTGCGCGTGGATTTGGATATCCGATGCTTGACCTTGGAAACCACCTAGCGGTTGGTGAATCATCACACGAGAGTTTGGTAGTACATGACGCTTACCAGGAGCACCACCAGCAAGGAGGAATGCACCCATTGAGCAAGCTTGACCCATGCAAACTGTGCTTACATTTGGCTTAATATACTGCATGGTGTCGTAAATAGACATACCTGCTGTCACGCTGCCGCCTGGTGAGTTGATATATAGGAAAATATCTTTATCAGGATTTTCTGACTCTAGGAATAGCATCTGAGCCACGACTAAGTTAGCCATTTGGTCTTCTACTTGACCAGTCAGAAAGATGATACGTTCCTTAAGCAAACGCGAGTAAATATCGTAAGAACGCTCACCTCGGGAAGTTTGCTCAACCACCATTGGTACTAGCGCGTTTAGAATTGGCGACATTGCATTTTTTTCTTGGTAGCTCATATTCTTATGTCCCTAAAATAAATGGCCCGGATGATACATATCATACGGACCATTGTTAGCAGAATAGTTAACGCTAAGTCAACCTTGTAAGCAGTTAATTGCTTATTACGCTGCTGGTTGCTGGTTCATTAGCTCGTTAAAGCTAACTTCTGCATCAGAAACCTGAGCTTTAGCGATGATTGCATCAATAGCTTGCTCTTCTAGAGCCACGTTGCGCATATTGTTCATCATTTGCTCGTTTTGCTCGTAGTAAGCGATAACTTCTGTTGGATCTTCGTATGCTGTCGCCATTTCTTCGATAAGTGCTTTCACTTTCTCGTCGTCAGCTTTTAGCTCTTCAGACTTGATAACTTCACCTAGAAGAAGACCAACGACTACGCGACGCTTAGCTTGCTCTTCGAATAGCTCACGTGGAAGCTGCTCTGCTGCTTCTGGGTTGCCACCAAAACGCTGTGCAGCTTGCTGACGTAGAGTACCGATTTCTTGATCGATAAGTGCAGCAGGTACGTCGATTTCGTTTTCTTTAACAAGACCGTCAAGCGCTTGCTCTTTGATGCGGTTCTTAACAGCTTGCTTAAGCTCACGCTCCATGTTCTTACGAACTTCAGCTTTAAGAGCGTCAACGCCACCTTCAGCAACACCGAACTTAGAAACGAACTCGTCGTTTAGTTCTGGAAGCTCACGAGCTTCAACTTTGTTTACTTTAATAGAGAATTTCGCAGCTTTACCTTTTAGGTTCTCAGCGTGGTAATCTTCAGGGAAAGTTACGTCGATTTCGAACTCCATACCAGCAGTCTTGCCTGCGATACCGTCTTCAAAACCTGGGATCATGCGACCTGCGCCCATTTCTAGAGGGAAGTTTTCAGCTTTACCGCCTTCAAACTCTTCACCGTCGATAGAACCAACGAAATCGATAGTCGCGCGCTTGCCTTCTTCAGCGGCTTCTTCTACTTCAACCCAACCCGCTTGTTGCTTGCGTAGAGTCTCGATCATTTCTTCAACGTCAGCGTCTTGAACTTCAGTTGTTGGTTTTTCAACAGTGATGTTCTCTAGGCCTTTTAGTTCAACTTCTGGGTATACTTCGAAAGTTGCGTTGAATACTAGGTCTTCACCTTCTTTAGTCTCAACTGGAGCGAAAGTTGGTGCGCCTGCTGGGTTGATCTTTTCTTTAACGATCGCTTCGATGAAGTGACGTTGCATTACTTCACCCATTACGTCTTGACGTACTGCTTTGCCGTACATCTTCGCAACCATTTTTAGAGGCACTTTGCCTTTGCGGAAACCATCGAAACGACGGTTTTTTGCGATGTTGCGTAGTTCTGCAGTAACAGCATCTTCGATGTTTGCAGCAGGAACAGTAATGTTTAGACGGCGCTCTAGGCCCTCTAGCGTTTCAACAGTAACTTGCATTATTCATTAACCTCAAAACTGACTCAGATAACTGAGCGTATGTGCCCATTCATCAAAGAAAGGACCCATCCTTGTTTGTACTCTATGAGTACTCTTATAAATCGAGTATCGATAATCGAGCAATTCAATTATCGGACTAATTAGCGATATCCTTTCGAAGCTAGTTGCTTAACAGCTAGTCCGAGTAAAGGTATCTCCGATTAGTCTCAGGATAAAAATTTAGACGCAGCATTCTACCGAGCGGATCGATAGCTGTCGAGCCGATCCCTAAGATCACTGCGGGTTTACCCTAAAATCTCACTTAACTGCTAAAAAAAACATCAATAAAGCAGTCTTTGTTTCCAGAAATGGGGACATTAATGCCTTTTTCAAGAGAAACTAATATTTTTTTTCATTTAAAGATTAAAACAAGATCTAAGTCCGGTTTTATCCCTCAGTTTAATCAGCCCAGTAAACACATTTGTAACAAAAACCTTTACGCTATGGATGTTTAAGGAAGATTCACAGGAATGGTGATGTTAACGTTCAGGCGCGGCAAGTTTTATCTGCTCATACTCTACCTGTTTACGGTAATCGTCGGTTCAAGCTGGATATGGAATTCAAGCGAAAGTCGCCAGTTTTCAATACACAAAGAGCAACTTGAACGTTTTGCAGAGTTTATTTCAAGCAAGCTCGATAAGTACGCTCACCTGCCTCAACTTATTGCCAAAGATAAAGAGCTGATCGCAGCGCTACAACACCCGCAGAACAGCGCTCAGATAGAGCTCACCAATCGCTACCTTGAGCAAGTAAATGAAACTATTAAGTCGACAGATGCATATTTGTTAGACGAGTTCGGTAACACCATCGCGTCTAGCAACTGGAATCTTCAGCGTTCTTTTATAGGTCGCAACTACGCTTGGCGTCCCTATTTTTCCAATGCGATTCAAGGCAAACCTAGTCAGTATTTTGCCCTAGGTTCAAGTTCTAAACAGCGAGGTTACTACTTCTCTTATCCTGTTATGTACGCCGCTGAAACCATTGGCGTCATTGTGATTAAAATGGATCTAACTGCCATTGAAGCCAACTGGCAAAATAGAACTAATACGTTCGTTGCGACCGATAGCTATAACGTAATCTTTATGTCGAGCAACGAAGATTGGCTATTTAAGAGCCTGACAACCCTATCAGAAACAGATCGGCAATCCATTCTCAACAGTCGCCAATACCTAGACTCACCTATACGCTCGTTTGGTTTGTCTGGTGATATTTCTAAACCCCAAGCACAACTCAGTAACCCACTCGCTTCAGGGTTCGAGAACTCTTATTTAGTGTCATCTCGTCCGTTGACTAAACATGATCTAACACTGAGAGTGTTGACGCCAAAGGTGACTTTACTTTGGTCAACACTAAGCTTTTCCCTACTTGTGACACTGTTGTTTGTAATCGCTTACCTTTCCCTTCAGTTGACTTATCAGCGCCACTTAAAAAAACGTCAGTTCGAACAGTTGCAGTCAGAAGCGAAACAGAAGCTTGAGTTTTTGGTCATGGAAAGAACGTCTGAGTTGCAAGCGGAGATCAATGAGCGCACGAAAACTGAGTACGCTTTACGCCAGACTCAAGATGAACTGATTCAAGCGGCCAAGCTCGCCGTACTTGGCCAAATGTCGGCCAGTATTAGCCATGAGCTGAACAATCCTCTCGCCGCAATCCGTAGTTTTGCTGACAATGGTCGACGCTTTTTGGAAAGAGATAAGTATGATCGTGTCGACGATAACTTATCGCGTATCTCTGCACTCACCGACCGTATGGCCAAGATCAGTAGTCAATTACGCTCATTCGCTCGAAAAAGTGATAGCAATGAAGTCAATTCGCTCGATGTGGTTCCGCTGATTATCGCCGCTAAAGAGTTGCTAGCTCCACAGTTTAAATCCAAGCAAGTTGCTCTTGAGACTCAACTCGATCAACCTTTGCCTGAAGTAGATCTGAATCCTATTCAGTTCGAGCAAGTTCTTATTAATCTTATGACTAATGCAATGCAAGCTGTCGAAGACCAAGCACAGCGTCAGGTCTCCATTTCTACCTCAGTAGATGAAAAACAGCTGTCCATTTTCGTTGATGACAATGGCCCAGGTATTGATAGTGATAAACAGCAATCACTGTTCGAACCTTTTTATACCACTAAGAAAAACGGACTTGGGCTCGGACTGTCTATCTCCCAACAGATCAGCCAAGCAATGGGCGGCGAACTGAGTGTTGCACGTTCACCACTCGGTGGAGCACGATTCACCATCTCTTTGCCCATTAAGGAATAATACGTAATGCAGATGTACGATGTAATTTTCATTGATGACGAAAGTGATATTCGCCTAGCGATAGAACAAAGTTTTGAACTAGAAGATATCTCAGCGCGATTTTTTGGAAGTGCTGAAGAAGCACTACTAGCCATCAAACAAGACGGTTTACCAAAAGTTGTTATTACTGACATCTGCTTACCGGGACTGTCTGGTGAGAACATCCTTTCGAGTATTTTACACCAAGACCCTGACATCCCAGTGATTCTGATCACCGGACATGGTGATATTTCAATGGCCGTCAATGCACTACGAAACGGTGCTTATGACTTTATTGAGAAGCCCTTTCCGATTGATCGTTTAATTGATACTACCCGCCGCGCGCTCGAAAAACGCGACTTAACTATAGAGAACCAAGAACTTAAACGCACCTTAAAAGCGAGCCAAGCGCTCGGGCCAAGGATTATTGGTGACACACCTTCAATACAAGCTCTGCGCGATACTATAGTTCATATCTCTGACACCAATGCTGATATTCTCCTGTTTGGAGAAACTGGAACAGGTAAAGAACTCTTCGCTCGTTCTATTCATGAGCAAAGCCCACGTAGAGATAACAACTTCGTCGCCATCAACTGTGGTGCGGTGCCTGAAAATCTAATTGAGAGCGAACTCTACGGTCACGAAAAAGGCGCCTTTACAGGAGCTGATGTTAAACGCGTGGGTAAATTTGAGCATGCTCAAGGGGGAACACTGTTCTTAGACGAAATCGAGTCTATGCCTCTGCAAGCGCAAATTCGATTGCTGCGCGTGTTGCAAGAGCGCGTTATAGAGAGAGTCGGCTCCAACGAGCTTGTCCCGATTGATATTCGCGTGATCGCTGCAACCAAGGTCGACTTAAAACAAGCAGCCGAACAAGGGACATTTCGTGAAGATCTCTACTACCGACTCAATGTTGTCACCCTAGATTTACCACCGTTGCGGCAACGTAAAGAGGATATCGCTACTCTATTTCATCACTTCTTACTGGTTGCTGCTTCGCGCTACGGCAAGTCAGCACCAGCGATTGAATCTCAGCAAATTCATCAGTTAATGAGCCACGATTGGCCGGGTAATGTTCGTGAATTAAGAAACGCGGCCGAGCGTTTTGTTCTTCTAGGCAGACTGTCCCAATTTGGTTCTGAAAGTGCAGAGAATGCCAGTAGAGAGTTGGGCCTAGCTCAGCAAGTCGCTGAATTTGAGAAGAGCCTGATTGAACAAGCACTCAACCAAAATGAGGGCAGCATTAAAAAGACCATGGTACATTTACAACTTGCTCGCAAAACCCTGTACGACAAAATGCAAAAATATGGCTTGGATAAGAGCAACTATAAAGGTGAATAATCTGTTCACCTTTTGTTCATCTCACATTTAATATATTGGACTCATCAAACGGAAGTGATGAATGGAGTTGTTGTCTTGTTAACTCCACTGTCCATAAATAGAAATGTCCTAAAAACAAAAGCCCCAGATAACTGCCTATCTGGGGCTTTTTATGTTCATCACGTTACTTGGTTATTATCTCTGGTCCCATCAGCGTCGTCGGAAGCCATGTCGAAACCCAAGGCACGTACGTCACGATAATGAGGAAGAGGAACATTACCGCCACCCAAGGCAGTGCGGCTTTAACCACTTGCATCATCGACATCTTGGCTACCCCAGCGGTCACAAACAAGTTGAGCCCGACCGGAGGAGTAATCATGCCTATCTCCATGTTCACTACCATCATGATACCTAGGTGAATTGGGTCGATACCGAGCGCGATAGCAATTGGGAAGACTAATGGTGCAACGATAATCAACAGGCCCGATGGCTCCATGAACTGACCACCAATAAGCAGTAGAACATTAACGACAATCAAGAAGGTAATCGGGCCAAGACCTGCTGACAGCATTGATTCTGTAATCATTTGCGGAATGCGTTCTTCCGTTAGTACATGCTTGAGAATCAATGCATTAGCAATGATGAATAATAGCATAATGGTCAGCTTACCCGCTTCATACAAGGTATGCTTTGTGTCTTTATGGACAAACGCTTGGAAGATTTTCACTAACGCAGGTTTGGTGTTTTTCTTATCGGAAAACGGCCCCATATCTTTGTAGATAAAGTTGGCGATAAGGAAAGAGTACACTGCTGCTACTGCTGCCGCTTCCGTTGGCGTAAAGATACCACCATAGATACCACCAAGGATAATCACCACCAGCAATAGACCCCAGCTGGCATCTTTTGCCGCTGCAAACATTTCTCCCCAACCAACGAATGGCTGCTTGGGTAGATTCTTCACGCGCGCTGCAATGTAAATGGCTATCATCAACATAACGCCAGCAAGAAGGCCAGGAATCACACCACCAAGAAACATACGCCCTACGGACACATCCGTTGCCGCCGCGTAAACAACCATTACAATTGAAGGTGGGATCAAAATACCCAATGTACCCGCGTTACAAATAACGCCAGCAGCAAAGTCCTTTGAATAGCCATTTTTGATCATACCAGCGATAACAATACTACCGATCGCCACTACCGTTGCTGGTGATGAACCAGATAGTGCGGCAAACATCATACACGCCACAACTGAAGCCATTGCTAGGCCACCGCGGAACCAGCCCACCATCGCGATGGCGAAACGAATAATACGTTTTGCTACCCCGCCTGTAGACATAAAGCTTGATGCCAGAATGAAGAATGGGATTGCCAATAGGGTGTAGTGTCCAGCGAAGGCATTAAATAGGGTTTGTGCCACAGAGGCTAACGACGCATCTGAATGCATCATCAGGAAAATAATACTTGATAAACCCAATGAAACTGCGATTGGCACGCCAACAAGCATAAAACCAATCACCATGACGAATAAGAATAAGATTTCCATGGTTTAGCTTTCCTTGTTCTGGTTATTGTTGTTCTTCGGCTCCATCGCTTCACCAGCATCCTTGAGTTCTTCTTTTAGCGCTTCTAACTCTTCTTCCGCTTCATGGCCTGCAATTAAGCGGTCCAACTTACCTGAGATGATTTGCAGCGTAATTTGAGCAAAACGGAATGTGAGTAGCGCCATGCCAATCGGCAGCGCCATATAAGGAATAAAACGAGGCATTTTTTCGTAGCGCTCGCCTTCATTAAGCCAATCAGCAAGGAATTGCAGCATTTCAGGCATTGGAATATCGTCTGTTTCGTACCAAGCTCGCTCGGTTGCAAACGGATACCAGTAGTTCCATGAACCAATCAACAGCAGAATTGAGAAAGCCAAACAACATGCCGCAGCAATCAAGGCATAGATTTTACGTAGTTGCTCTGGAGCGAGGTTAATCACCACATCGACACCGATGTGAAAATGCTTTTTAACGCCGTACGAAGCGCCGACAAGAACCATCCAAGCAAACATGAACACGGTAAGCTCCAGTGCCCATAAAATGTTGTCGTTAAAGACATATCTAAATACAACGTTGGCGAACGTGAGCAAGGTCATTGCTCCTAAAAAGAACGCAATCAATGTCTCTTCAATTGCGTCTGTCACCTTCCCAATTCTGGCAAAAATTGACTGTTCCATAAGTTACTTCACTATATCGCAGGTAAAGAAAGGCCCTCCTCCCGACAAGAGGGCCAATATTTATTGAGTTATGGGCTTGTTAGGCCCTTATTATTATTTGTTTGAAGCTAGAGCCGCTTCGATTAGATCAGAGCCGATGTCTTTTTCAAACTTCTTCCA
This sequence comes from Vibrio sp. VPAP30, assembly GCF_001188205.1. NCBI lineage: Bacteria > Pseudomonadati > Pseudomonadota > Gammaproteobacteria > Vibrionales > Vibrionaceae > Vibrio > Vibrio sp. VPAP30. Next base: position 192,929 of record NZ_LBLS01000016.1, on the reverse strand, counting down.
AACTGGCTGAAGCGCAGTCACCCACTGCTGACGTTGCTCTGGAGTCAGAGTACGAACTTCACCACCGGCTTCGATAATGTTGTTTTTGTTGGCTAGATTCACTTTTGAAGATTCAGCATTACGTGTCGCCGTAACTTCTTGGATGATTTTGTTTAACTGTTTACGCTGATCGTCCGGTAAGCCTTTCCAGAAATCTTTAGAAGTCACCACTAGGTAATCAAGAATACCGTGGTTAGTTTCGGTGATGCCATCTTGAACTTCGAAGAACTTCTTACCGTAAATGTTTGACCAAGTGTTCTCTTGACCATCAATAACTTTGGTCTGTAGGCCACCGTACACTTCTTTAAATGACATCTTCTGCGGGTTGGCTTCTAGTTGCTCAAACTGTGCAACCAATACGTCTGACGCTTGAACACGGAATTTAAGACCTTTTGCATCCTCTGGGGAGATGAGAGGCTTGTTAGCAGACATCTGCTTCATACCATTGTGCCAGAACGCTAGACCTTGCAGACCGCGGCGACGCATTGCATTTTTCAGTTTTTCACCAGCCTGAGAGTTCTGGAAACGGTCAACCGCTTCTACGTCTTCAAATAGGAAGGGTAAATCGAAAATACGGTACTTTTTAGTAAACTTTTCAAACTTTGATAGAGAAGGGGCAGCAAGTTGCACATCACCGTTGAGCAATGCTTCAAGTACCTTGTTATCATCATAAAGGGTCGAGTTAGGGAAAACCTGCATACACACTTTTCCGTTCATCTCTTCGTTGACACGTTTTTCAAGTAATGAAGCCGCGATACCTTTCGGGTGTTTATCTGTATTCGTTACGTGACTGAATTTTATCACTGTCTCGCCCGGATCACAGTTCGCCGCAGCGTTAAAACTGGTCACAGCAAGAATGGAGGCAGATAGTAGGGTCAATGGCTTAAACATTATTATTCTCCTTGTTAAATGAACAACCCCATCACTGGGTGTTGATATATTTATAAGGGCAATAACCGAGCCAAGATAAATAAACCATGATTAAGCTTTTATTTTCAAAGTGTTATACGTAACCCCTGTTTACTTTGCTAATCAAGTTCACATAAATTCTTAATAAATGGGGGGAAACCTACACATCATAATTTCCCATACGGGTAGATTTACACATATTTAACAAGCCCGCAAAACTAAAAAAACAAATGGCAGCTATGCAAGCTGCCATTTTCGTTACTAGAGATGAGGTGAGCAATAAGGAGACATAACTGCCCACCTCGACTCACTCTGCATGAAACTGAACTCATGCTATGATTCTAAGCTTAGTCGAATTCACCCATTGTTACTAATAAATACATCACTTAAATCATCCATCAGTGAAACTCGATACGTTGCTCGGTTGCTGCATCAAAAAACACCGCTTTGGATAAATCAAAGTGCAAAGGGGCAATTTGACCTGCCGTTACATCGAACTCAGGCGACAAACGACACGCCACTTCCTGTTCGTTAACCTTAATCATTGCGATAGTGTCTGGCCCGGTTGGTTCAAGTACTTCCAAGACCAAATTTAACTGAGTTGTAGCAATAGACTCTTGGTTCTCACTGTCAGTAATATGCTCAGGACGCAGACCAATCACCACTTCCTTTCCATCTTGCTCACGCATTGAAGCAGGCAAATTAATATGATGCTCTTGGCCGTTATTACCTTTGACCTTAATTACAGGGTTATCTTCTGCGTCCAAGTCCACCATTGTCTTGATAAAGTTCATTGACGGCGACCCCATAAACCCAGCGACAAACATGTTGTTTGGCTTATTGTAGATTTCTTGCGGCGTACCCAACTGCTGCAGTTCACCATCTTTCATTACTGCGATGCGATCTGCCAGAGTCATCGCTTCGATCTGATCATGCGTGACATAGACAATAGTAGTGTTGAGCTGTTGATGCAGACGTTTGATTTGATGACGCATCTCAACACGAAGCTTCGCATCAAGGTTGGATAGTGGTTCATCAAACAAATAGAGCTTAGGCCTGCGGGCGAGTGCGCGTCCCATTGCCACACGTTGACGCTGACCACCGGATAGCTGCGAAGGCTTTCTATCTAGCAGGTGGTCAATTTGCAGCATTGTCGCAACACGCTCTACCTCGGCATCAATCTCAAGCTTTGGCATTTTGCGTATCTTAAGGCCAAACTCGATATTACCGCGCACCGTCATATTCGGATACAGCGCGTAAGACTGGAATACCATAGCGATATCACGATCTTTAGGCTCAACTTCAGACACGTCATTGCCATCAATCACAATCTCACCTGAGCTGATGTTCTCTAGCCCCGCAATAGTATTCATCAAAGTCGATTTACCACAACCTGACGGCCCAACTAAGATCAGGAACTCACCAGAGTCGATATTGATGTCGATACCTTTCAGCGTCTCTTGTTCCGCCTTTGGATAGGTTTTACGGATTTGTTTAAGTTCTAGTGTTGCCATAATAATTATCCTTTTACCGATCCAGCCGTTAGGCCGCGAACGAAGTATTTCCCTGCTAATACGTAAACTAAGAGTGTCGGCAGTGCTGCAATAATCGCGGCTGCCATGTCAACGTTGTACTCTTTCACTCCAGTACTGGTGTTGACCAAGTTATTGAGTGCCACCGTAATCGGCTGAGTCTCTGAACCTGAGTAGACGACACCAAATAAGAAGTCATTCCAGATTGCGGTGAACTGCCAAATGACGGTCACCATTATAATCGGCGTCGATACTGGTAGTAGAATCTTGAAGAAGATCGTAAAGAAACCAGCGCCATCAAGCTTGGCCGCTTTAACCAGTTCATCCGGAATACTGATGTAGAAATTACGGAAAAAGAGCGTAGTAAATGCCATACCGTAGATAACGTGAACAATCACAAGTCCAGCCGTAGTATTCGCCAAGCCAAGCTTGCCTAGTACTGTAGCCATAGGCAGAAGAACAACTTGGAACGGAATGAAGCAGCCAAATAGCAGCAAGCTAAAGAACAAGTTCGAGCCACGGAATTGCCACTTGGTCACAACGTAACCATTGAATGCGCCGAGTAAGGTAGAGATTGCCACCGCAGGTATCACCATTTGGAACGAGTTCCAAAAATACCCCTTCACCCCTTCACACTTAACACCGGTACAAGCGCTGTCCCAAGCTTTAAGCCAAGCATCGAACACCCACTCGGTCGGTAAACTCATTAAGTTACCGGCTTTAATATCTGGCAAGGTCTTGAAAGAAGTAATCACCATCACAAACAACGGCATCAAGTAAACCACACAGAAAAATGCCAGCGTTGAGTAGATAAATAATCGAGAGAAGTTGATCCCTTGCATCATGATTTTTTCTCCCTAAGTTCTGAATACAGGTATGGCACCAGAATCGCGAGTATTCCCGCTAACATCATCATGGCACTGGCAGCACCTAAACCAATTTGACCACGAGTAAATGAGTGCGCGTACATAAACAAGGCTGGAAGATCGGAAGAGTACCCTGGCCCACCCGCTGTCATTGCGGTTACCAAGTCAAAGCTCTTAATCGCAATGTGGGAGGTAATAATCACTGCGCTAAAGAAGACTGGTCGCAGGCACGGCATAATGATTCGCCAATAGATGGTTGGTAAGCTCGCGCCATCGATCTGCGCCGCTTTGATAATCGAAGAATCGATACCACGTAGGCCTGCAAGGAACATTGCCATCACAAAACCTGAAGATTGCCAAACAGCCGCAATCACTAAGGTGTAGACCGCCATATCGGAGTTCACCAGCCAGTCAAATTTGAAATCACTAAAGCCCCAATCTTGCATCAGTTTTTCGATGCCAAGACCTGGGTTGAGAATCCATTTCCATGCAGTACCAGTGACAATGAACGACAAGGCCATTGGGTATAAATAGATGGTACGAATTGCACCTTCCTGACGGATATTTTGGTCAAGAAGAATCGCTAGCCCGACGCCGAGTCCAATAGCCACCAGCATGAACAGCAGGCCAAAAACACCTAGGTTGGTAATAGAAGTGATCCAACGGTCGTTATCCATCAGTTTTTCGTATTGGGTAAAGCCTACGAAATTAAAACTAGGTAGAAAACGTGAGTTGGTCATTGAGAGTGCCGCTGTCCAGAAAATATAACCGTAGATACAAACCACAGTTACAAGAACGGTCGGGGCAAGAACGATTTTCGGCAGCCAATGTTGAAGTCGGTCGGCCAAACTGACCTTAGTTGTCGACTTCTTTTCGTACCGATTTACAACATGCTCCATAACGAGTCCTTACGTCATAACACGCCGATCAACATCCTGATCGGGAATAGAGGAAAGGGCGAACAGGCTCCCCACAAGCCTGAACGCCCTTTGGGGGTGTGATTTAACTACGGTAGTTAGATCGCAGCTTTAACCGCTTTCGCTAGCTTTTGTGCTGCCTGTTGTGGATCCGCTTTGTCGTCATTGAAGAAATTAGTAACAACATCATAGATCGCGCCTTGAGCGTAGCTTGTTGTCGATAGGCCATGCGCCATACTTGGTACTAGATCTCCTGACTTGGCACTCGCTTTAAAGGTCGCCATAGAGTCTAATGCACACTGGTCAAACTTAGACATGTCCATATCTAAGCGCACTGGGATCGAGCCCTTATTTAGGTTGAAGACTTCTTGGAAATCTTTGGTTAGGATGGTGCGCGCAAGATCTTGCTGCGCTTTTTGGTTTGCTTTGTCGCTCAGCTCAAAGAAAGCAAAGCTATCAATGTTGAAAGTGAACTGGCCGTTAGTACCTGGTGCTGGTGCACAAATGTAGTCTTTACCTGGGACTTTACCGGCTGCAGTAAACTCACCTTTCGCCCAGTCACCCATGATTTGCATTGCCGCTTCACCGTTAATGACCATTGAGGTGGCTACGTTCCAGTCACGGCCCGGAGAGTTGGCGTCAATGTAGTCGCGAATTTTCTTGAACTTAGTGAACACTTCAACCATTTTGTCGCCAGATAGTGTATCCATATCCAGTTCAACAAACGCCTTGTTGTAATCTTCACTACCTAGCACGTCTAGTGCTACTGCTTCAAAAACCGTTGCGTCTTGCCATGGCTGACCACCGTGCGCTAAAGGCACGTAACCTGCTGCTTTAATCTTATCTGCGGCAATGAAGAACTCATCAAGGGTTGTTGGTAGTTCGACACCCGACTTCTTAAGTACTTGTGGGTTTGCCCAAATCCAGTTTACACGGTGAACATTAACCGGAACCGCTACGTACTCGCCGTCAAACTTCATCACTTTAGTCACAACGGAAGGAAGGATTTCATCCCACTTCTCTTGCTGACCTGTGCTGTCTAGTGACGTTAGGAAGCCAAGCCCGCCCCACTCTTGAATATCGTGACCTTTAATCTGCGCCGCAGAAGGTGGATTACCAGATACCGCGCGCGTTTTAAGTACTGTCATGGCTGACTCACCACCACCACCAGCAACAGCGAAGTCTTTCCAAGTGTGATTTTGTTTCTCTAGCATATCTTTAAGTACCGCTGCAGATTTTGCTTCGCCACCTGCAGTCCACCAGTGAAGCACTTCAACTTCACCAGCGTTAACAACATTAGCAGCAGAAAGTAGAGAAAGGGTAAGTAGGGTTTTATTAAGTTTCATTATTATCTTCCATGTATTGGATTAGACATTCAGGTCTACGACTTAATGACCTCAAGCACTCTTGCTTGTACATAAGGGAGTCTATCCAATTAGAATTTTTTGATTGAAACAAAGCGTAAACGGAATGTAACAGCAATGTTACATTACACTTCAAGGCTAGGTGGAATAAAGACTTGCGCTCTCAAGCCCCTATTTGGCAAGTTGTCAATAATGAGATCTCCGCCATGTCCATGGAGGATATTGCGGCAGATACCTAAGCCTAAACCATGTCCATCTTCATCATTCGCCAAACGATAATAAGGCTCAAAAACGGCTTCGAGATTTTCTTCTGGAATACCGGGGCCATGATCGCAAATGACCACCGTTATCCATTCTTCATCAAGCATGACGATCACCTCAGCGCGTTGACCGTATTTGACCGCATTTTCAATCAAATTGCCCAGTACCCTTTTCATAGCGAGCGGCTTCGCAACGATGGGCTCCATGTCTCTAGGCTTAAACTCGACTTGGGTTTGGTACTGATTATAAGGTTCAACTAAGCTTTGTATCATTTCGCATATATCAATATAAGCGTTGTTTTCATGCAAATCGGTATCACGAACACATTGCAACGCACCTTTAACCATCATCTCTAGTTCATCAAGGTCTCGATTAAACTTCTCGCGCTTAGTGTCACTTTCCAAAAGCTCAGCACGCAGTCTTAAGCGAGTAATTGGCGTTTTTAAGTCATGTGAAATGGCCGAGAAAAGATGTTCACGATCGGCAACATAGCGTCGGATACGTTGCTGCATACGGTTAAATGCCCGGGTGGCGGTTATCAGCTCACTTGCCCCCTCTTCTTGCAGCGGCGGCTGATCAATATCCATGCTCATTTCATTGGCGGCCTTGGCTAATCGCTTGAGCGGTTTAACTTGACGACGCACCAGTAGATAAGTCAGAACAAGCAAAATCGTAGTCGAAAAAATCAGAAACAAAATCTGCTCACGGCCAATTAGCGTGTCATCTAGAGTAACGTAAGGAGCAGGCAATAGAGCCGCGATGTAGACCCATTCATGTGAGGCCAGCTCGATCTGCACCACTAAGATTGGTGGGTCGATAGGGTTTAACGTCAGGGTATGGTGCGCCCAAGATTTGGGTAGATCATGCAGGTAAATATCGTTTTTCAGTAAACGTAAGTTATCTGGATGGGAAAAATCGACCGAAATGCTTTCTGCTTTACGCAGTTTGTTTTGCAGAACTCCTTCGATGGCCTCGATCGATGCCAGTTTCAACGGTGTATCTTCGATCGATTCAACAACAAGTTGCTCTTTATTGAAAGAAACAAAAAAACGCGTTCCTCCCATGTTGCGGATTTGATCAAGAACAATGTGGCGGTAGCGAACGGGAAGAGATTGAAAAAAAGTCACCGTAGAAGCGAACATGTTCGCCATACTTTCTGAAGCGTCACGAATCCCCGCTAGCTCTTTATGTTTCGATTCTGTATACCAAATGCTAGTAGCAACCCCTTGCGCAAGAATCACGGCCAGTAAAGTTAAGCCTAATGTGCGGCTGACTAGTGAATTAGGCTTGAACTGCCGAAACCAGTTCCAAACACTAGCTCTCATAGCTCACCGGCACCGCCAACAAATAGCCATTACCACGCATGGTTTTGATATAGTGAGGGTACTTAGCGCTATCACCCAGTCGCTGTCTTAATCGACTTAACTGAACATCTATCCCACGCTCAAAAGGAAGTGCTTCGCGTCCACGAGTCGCAAATGAGATCGTATCGCGGTCCAATACTTCATTTGGGCGCTTGAGAAACAGCATCAACAAGGCGAAATCACTACCAGAGAGATCATGAGATTGATGGTTTTCTAAGTGGGTAATTCGGTGCGCTAACGGATCAAGCTGCCAATCACCAAACACAATCGATTTAGCATTGGCGCTGGCTGGAATCTCTTCAGCCACATTGACGCGGCGCAAGACCGCTTTGATACGCGCATTCAGGTGGCGAGGGTTAAATGGCTTAGCGATATAATCATCTGCACCAATCTCTAGACCAATAATCTGATCTGTATCATCAGACACCGCCGTCAGCATAATAATTGGCACTGATGAGTGGCGACGAACTTGTTGGCACAAGGCAAAGCCATCATCGCCGGGTAGCATCACATCGAGTAGAATCAGTTCTGGGTAGCTCTGCTGCTCCAAATAGGTTTTCATTTGCTCGCCGTCATTGACCGCAGAGACCTGATAACCTTGCTTTGTCAGGTATTCTTCTAACAACTCACAAATTTCTTGATCATCATCAACAACGAGAATTTTAACTGACATATCCCTACCTAATACTGCACTAACTAGATAGAGCGAGTGTAATCACATCTATCCCTCGTTATGATTGGATAATCAGTAGAATTTGAACTTCTTGCGGACATTCATCACATCTTATTAACAAAACCAAAAGTTAACTGAACTAGGATGAGCAGCTAATTTCCATCTTTTTGCCCCATTCTGGTGGTAGATTAGCGTACGCATTCATTTGAGGCTGTTCATCAAATGGCCTTTTCAGAATTTCGGCCAATCGATGTACTTCACTGAAATCTCCCTCTTCAGCTTTATCAATCGCGAGTTGGGCAAGATAGTTGCGTAAGATGTATTTCGGATTGACTTGGCGCATTTGAGCGCATCGTATCTCTACCAACAATCTTGAACCCGTTTCATCGACTTCTTGCTCACAACGGTGCAAATATTGAGTTAACCAATGCCGAGCAGCTTCACGGTCAACAAAAAGGTCTAGCACCGCCTGTTCACCCCGCTTATCGACACAGGAAAGCTCACGTAGGAATCGGGTATAGTCCATTTTATGTTGGTGAAGCAATTCAAACATCGCTGCAAAAAGCTGCGTGTCGTTGGCTTGCTTGCTTTTCAACCCCAGTTTCTTGCGCATGATTAGACTAAAACCGTTCGCGACTAGGGGCTCAAAACTCGATAAGGCTTGCTCTAGTTCATCACGCTCAATGAGAGGTGACAAGCTGTGCGCTAAAGCAGATAGGTTCCATAAACCAATACGTGGTTGCTGGTCAAACGCATAACGACCTTGGTAGTCTGAGTGGTTACAAATGTAGCTTGGGTCATAATCATCTAGAAAACCGAATGGACCATAATCAAACGTGTCACCAATTATCGACATGTTATCGGTGTTCATCACGCCGTGAGCAAACCCATAGGCTTGCCACATAGCAATCATTTCAGCGGTAGCATTTACAACCTTTGTAAACATAGTTACGTAAGGCTTGTCGGTATCGAAACAATCCGGCCAATACCACTCAATGACTTTATCAGCGAGTAGCTGTAACTCTGATAATTGATTGGTATAGAAAAAGTGCTCAAAGTGACCAAATCTAATATGACTGCGCGCCATTCTCAGCAATAAAGCACCTTGTTCGCATTTTTCGCGGTACACAGGCGTATCGCTGACTAACATACCCAACGCTCGGGTCGTCGGGATCCCCAGCCCAGCCATTGCTTCACTGCACAGATACTCGCGAATGGTTGAACGTATTACTGCTCGACCGTCCCCCATCCGCGAATAGGGTGTCAGCCCTGCTCCTTTAATATGCAAGTCAAACACTTGATTGGAATGACTGGTTAGCTCGCCTAGTAATAGCCCGCGCCCGTCACCTAAATCGGGATTGTAAACACCAAATTGATGACCCGCGTATTTCATAGCTATTGGAGGTGTGTCTTCTAACACCAACTCTCCAGAAAGGAGCTGCTTAAGTTCTCCTAGCGGCGCATCACCAGGCAAGCCAAACTGCTTTGCCAAATCGCCATTCCAAATCCCCCAGCGACTATCGTCTAATGGTTGTGGGAGCACAGTTGAATAAAATGTTGTTGGTAATGAAGCAAAACGATGAGACAGTGAGGAAAGAGAGAGCATACACAAACCATTAACAATATGAGCTAAGAGGAAACTAGCATAGCGCTATGGTGAGGTCTAGAGGGTACCCTGATTGTCAGCAAAAAACAAAGTAAGTAGTTACTAACACTTCAGGGCTTACCTCTTAATCACTTGCTCTTTTATAGAAGTGTAAAAACACTGACAATTCCGATCAGTGAAAACAGGCAAGTACGGCTAATCAATCCAAAGTTGGAAGGTTGGATCATCTCTTGATGTTGCATAGGCATTCCCCTTTTATTACATAATCATTACAATATGATGAAATTCAAGACTTTTCTCAATGCATACTTAGGTTAAATTTTTATGACAGCGAAACGATTAATACCATTTTCCATGATTTAAGTGAGGATATTAATCACAATAAGTTCTCTGTCACTTAACATTTCAATCAATTCAACTATGATCGAATCATCATAATTATAAATTCGAGTCAGGAGGCCACCTATGCGTTTGGTTATGCAACGCTTTTCTTTGCACCACATTTTTACTGCTCTGGCCGGGGTACCGCTTTTAATCGCACTCTTTATGGCGATTGAGCTCTCGCTGGTCAAAGGCGCTATTGTAGACCAAGCCTATAAAGATAAAGAGACCATAGAGCTTACCTTGCTGTATGACAATCTTGCCCACAACTTAGCGGTAGAGCGCGGTTTAACAGCAGGAGTACTTGGTAGTAAAGGTGCCCAAGAGCAAGTTGCTAACCTCAGAGCTCAACGTGCGAAAGCCGACCAACACATTGCGGCTTTTAATCAGTTCCAACCAAAACATATCTCTCAAGATTTAACCGATAAACTGAAACATGATCTCTCGGCCCAGTTAGCTGAGATTAACCAAATTAGAAACCAGGTCGATCAGCTTTCACCTAAACGCTCTCCTTTTGCGTACTACTCGAACTTAAACCAGTTGGCCATAGATAATGCCGCCCTGCTGGTGTCAGGTGTCAATAATGCACAAATTATCAGGTTAGGAAACTCTTTAACCTCTGTAATGATCATCAAGGAGCGAGCAGGCCAAGTTCGGGGGGCTTTAAATGGTGCATTTGCCAGAAAGCGATCGTCCATCGATCAATACACATCGATCGAGAACTATCTAAAGTCGGGGCAATATAGTGAGCGAGCAACAATGCTCACCATGCCCGAAGCTTACTTGCAACAATTTACCCAGGCTAAAAACAGCCCAACCTGGAAGCAAGTGGTCGACATCGAAAATCAGTATTTGGCTCAAAAGACCAGCCTAAGCAACCTTCAAGGCCCATCTGCGTTAGTTTGGTTCGGCTCTGCAACAGAGCGAATTAAATTGGTTAATGCCATTCGCAACGGCCTAGTTGAAGAGATGACCAATGTGGTTTCCCGACAGGCAAACTCTGCCCAGTGGCAGCTAAGCTTAATGATGGCAGGCAGTATTTGCTTGGGCGCACTTCTACTAGGCGGATTAGTTGTTAGCCTTTCTAGTCTCAAACGTCGAGTTGGCGAACTGACCTCCAATCTCGCCAGTATGTCGAAATCTAACGATCTTAGTTTGGTTCTCCAAGCCGATGGAAAAAATGAATTGTCGCAAATATCTCTCAGCGTCAACGGACTGATTGCGAGTATTAAGCAGCTCTTGGTGCGCGTTACCCAAAGTAATGACCACAGCCATCAACGACTCGACCAAATGGTGCAAGGTGCTGATGATTTGGGAGATAGTAGCCGCGCCACAGCAGATAAGTGTGGCAACATCGCAACGGCAATGACGCAGCTTTCGCAGTCTAGTCTCGAAATTGCTTCATCCTCTGAACGCTCATTGGAAGAAACAAAGCAAATGACCGACAAAGTACTCACCTGCCAACAACAGAGCCAAGATTCATATGTGATTGTAAAAGCACTAGTTAATCAAATAGAACAAACTCAAGACTGTATGCTGCAACTTGAACAAGATGCACAAAGCGTGAGCAAAATTGTCGATACAATCAATGGCATTTCTGAGCAAACAAACCTGCTCGCACTGAATGCGGCTATTGAGGCTGCACGAGCGGGTGAACATGGTCGTGGATTTGCTGTGGTTTCTTCTGAAGTACGCGACCTAGCGCAACGCAGCAAAGAAGCGACGGAACATATATCCCAGCTACTCTCAAACATCTCTACCAATACTCAAACCGCAGTCAACAACATGAATAAAAGTCGTGAGGCGACAGATTCAACGTTTAACTCGGTATCTGATGTGAATAACAGCGTATCTCAGCTTGAAGTTTTGATTGAGACCGTCAATGAGCACATTACCAGCATCGCCAATTCAACCATAGAACAATCTAAAGCGAGTGAGGCTGTCGACCAAGACATCGACGTGTTAACAGAGATCGCGCAAAATACCGGTCAACTTGCGGATACAATGAATGATATCGTGTCGAGTTATCGTGAAGAAGTTAGCGAAGTGAACGATCAACTGCTGAAGTTCAAACTCGTGTAAATCAACCCAACTAAAAACGCCAGTCACCTAGGACTGGCGTTTCTATTGGTCATCATTAGCGCTTATACCCGTCGGGATAAAATAGGTATTCCGACATTTATTCTGTTTGGTATTAGTCAACAATGAACTGCACTGCGTCGATATAGTCGCCCACAGCCCAAGCCTTCATATCTTCGATTTTCTTACCTTGAGGAACGTCAAATTTGCCAACTTTCTTGGCATAAGCGTAACGTTTAGACCCATAAAACAGCACTGTGCCATCTTGATACACAAAAGTAAGCGCAACCACATGGTTACCTCCCCAATAGAAAGTACCGTATGTCACCTCAACAGATACCACGCGTTCAAGATCAACATGAATACCTAGTACACCACCGTAACCACCAGCCATCTCATCTCCGTCAGCGCCCAACGCATCAATCATCCAACCTGAGCGAACATGAAGTTCATCATTCAGATCAAGTTCCACAGGCTGACCTGCTGGGAAACCATAGATTTCTGAGCTTTCATTTTCGCTGGCAACATAAGTACTAGAACGGTATGTGTTGTGCGTTAACCAACTTGGTTGATACTTGGTTGGCACTGTTCCGTCTTGATTAATATTGCTGATATAAAATGCGTGCTGGTTCCATATACGAGTCGCGTTTTGCCAAGGTTTATCATCGTCACCGGAGTTATAAACATAAACACCATGATTTAAGGCGTATCTTGCATCGTAATCATTTGCGACAACAATCAACTCAGCATCTTTGTCTCCAGCAAGATCAGCAACAATTGGGAACTCCCATAAACTCCCGGTCGAATTGTGAATTTCAGCAAGAGCTAATCCACTTCGACCATCGAGAATGCGTACCTTGGTTTGGTCTTGAACAAGTACTTCGTCAATTCCATTGCCTGTAAAGTCAAACGCAGACACACCAATTTTGCCACTAGTTAAATCATCATTAAGTACGGTCCAAACTAATTCACCATGGCGGTTATACATATCGACAGTGTTATATCCCGCATAAACAATACCTAACGTTTCGTTGCTTGATGTTTCAGATAACTCAAACTGAAGGGCTTCAACTAGCCAGCCTTTTGACCATACATTAACAGCACTAATTTTTTGGTTCTCAGGTAGTTGGAAATGCTGCGTTTTTTGCCAAAATGCTGCTCTTTTAGAGCCAAACATCACTGACGAACCATCTGCATAATAAAACTCAAGTGCTAGCAGATGCTTTCCTCCCCAGAAGTATTTACCTGAGGTGATCGCCACTTGGGTTACTTGGCTGAGATCGATAGGCGAATTAACGTGCCCACCGTCACCACCAACCAAGTTAAGCTCATTAGTACCAATTGCGTCAATTGCTAGACCAGAATTGATATAAAGAAGACTATTGTCCTCAACCTTAAGCTTAACGCTGGAACGATGTTTAAACCCATAAGTATCTGACTGAGATAGCTGCTCCGTCGATGACTTACCTAAGAAGTTCGATACCGCTTGCACACCGCCACCTGGGTTGCTGACATTGGTCACACTCCACTTAACGGAACCATCGTGCTCTAAGACAGAAAACGAGCTCTTGTCGGGCTCCTGAGAGGTTCTTGGGATAGAAACTATCAGCTCTGGGCTCGCATCATCATCTAAATTCGCCACCGATGAAAACCAAGCGCGGTAAAGGGTCGGGTGAGTCCAGACTACAGCGCCGTTAGCATTAAACAGTGATGTGTCAGCAAACACTTCTTGAACGCCATCGCCATCGGTATCAACTGGAATTGGAGAAGGACTCCATGCATATGAAAATCTGAGTAAGCCTGTTTCGTAACTATAAACGCCTTCGGCACCAAGAATTTCAACACTACCATCGTTGTCGATATCAGCAATGGCGAATTGACCTGCCGGATACCCTGTCGAAATGATTTCTATCTGTTTTTCTTGATAACCTTGATGGTCAATCACAGTGATGTGATTCGCACCGATCGCACCAGAGACGATCTCAATTTTCCCATCACCATCTAAATCAGCGGCAGCAACAGAATAGCGCGGATCAGCCATTACTGGCCCATCTCGATAATCCCACAACTCTGAACCATCTTTACCACTTAAAGCGCGTACCACCCCATTCTCATTGTACTTGGCACCCGAAAATGTGGTTACGATAATGTCTGCGATATCTTTGTTATCAATTTTACCATCTCCATTGTCGTCATTTAATTGAACGACGACAGGTGAGGACATAACTTGATTATATTGCGGCATAAAGTCACTGTCTTGCCATGACCAAGTCAAATCTGGTTTTACGAGAGGCTGCTTAGCAACCACTCGCATCGAACGCGGGGTTGAGAAATCGAGCATTTTTCCATTGTACGCCTTAACTGACTCCAATTCTTGATTTGGCGTATAGCCTTGGAATACAGCAAGTCTATTATATGAAAGGTTGTCCCAATCACTTAACATCACCCCTGTGCCAGGTGCAGCATAGACCTCTACTTCATGCTGGTAAATAAATCCGGGCAGCGAATAGCCGGAACGTTCTCCGACTTGTAAACAATATTTTTCGCCAGTTTCTAAACTAACAATACACCCCTCTCCTTCTGCAACTTGTGCAAGAGCAGAAGTCGCAGTTAAAGACATTAACACCGAGGTTAATGAAATCAGTTTGAGCTCCATCCTGAATTATCCTTCTAGTTATTGGAGCGGCAAATATCTTCTGTTAGATAAATTAGTTCAATAACTTACAAAGAAATCAGCTGTTCAATAATGAGACATCTCATAATTAAAACAAATATTAATTCGAAGACCTATTAGCAATAAAACCTAAGAAGTATTTAAATAGTGGGAATATAAACTTTGGGACTAATAAAATGAGAGTCGCGTTGGTTAACGCAGAGAGAGTGTTATTCTAACGAACTCACCATCTTCAAATTCTACATGATGGTCGAATAGGGACGAAGAATAGATAGTTCGAAGAAAAGCGTGTTTTTCTCCACGAATACCACGAAACAACATCGAAATATCTTCAACAAGACGGTTGCGATTATTAAAGTGAGTATTCAAATCTTTAGACAAAACACACAATAGGCAACCTTTGCTATTATGCTGCAGATCAACGGCTTCTGGGCTTGAGACTAAAACCGTGGTGTTTAACTCTTTCTCTAAGGTGTTAACCAATAACAAAAAACTATCTAGATGTGGTAGTTCATCTCCCGCGGCCGGAACAAGCAAATTACTTAACATTGACTCCATATCTAGCCGCTGAGCGCGAGCATGACTCACCAAGGATTTTACTTTCTTTTTAAAGGGTTTGTATTTTTTGCTATTCGCTGCCTTATTTAACCAAGCAGAAAGAATATCATTGATTTGAGAACGAGATTGTCGTTCTAGAGCGCTAGCAGTATGGTTAGTGCGCAAGTGAAGCAAGGCATGAAGAGCGAGTTCCGCTAGCAACGGTTCGAATTCAGGTTTAATTTTGGTATGGATACTGCGCATGTTCTCTGAACGTAAGGTGCCAAGCTCTAGCTTAGTCTATAAGGATTTATTTAAGGATCGACATGCTACCGAAAAGCATTGCGTAAGTACAGTAATCAATCAATGTCTGGTCAACCTGCTAACAAATTGATTTGTCTAGGCAAGAACAGGATTCTTAAGACGCTTTTGAACAATGCGCTTTGCTTTTTGGATTTGAGTTACCTTAGGGTGAAGAGGATCTTGTTTTATCAAGTTTTCAATGACTATTCCGACACTTACCGGAAACTGCTCTTTCAGTAACTCTAGATTACTATTGTCTGAAACCTCGAACTTGAGCATAGCGTTAATGAAATGTGAATGATGATTAATAAAGTAAGGCGCTTCTTTCGCTTTTATCGCCAATTCCTCTATTACCTGACCCAATGAAGCCTTTTCTTTAGCTTCGTTCATCGCTTGCGTTTTTTGGTTCAATATCCTCTCTGCTTTATCAAGTACAATACAGCTAATCGTCATTGCGATATCTTTCCTAGCCACATTAACCTGCCTCAACTCTTCCAACCATTGCTTGGCAAGATCCAGACATCCAATATGAAGCGCGACAGCAAGCATAACGAACTTGCGGTGCTCTAATTTCGTTTGAACATACAGAACCTCAAGCCGCTTAGGTGAGCACACAGGATTGAAGCCATTGACTTGAAATAGCAACTGATACAAGCCTTTTGACAGCTTATGGCTATCAATTAAGTCATGCTCTTGAATTGCAAGAATCACTTTCAATGAAGTTTTTAAAGTCGCAGGGTTCATCCTATTTTGCGTCTTAAGTGCTATCAGAGCTTCAAGGAATAAACGCAGCTCTTCGATCAGAATCAGTTCTCCGTCATCCAATACTGAGTCATAGTCAATCTTAGCAAGGAACACTGAGGCTTTACGATAGTCAGACTGCACAATACACAGCATCACGCACTTTAAAGTAAGATGAACGACATGTGGGTAACGGATCGACAGCTTAATCATTACTCGAACCGCTTTATCTAAGTCACAATCGAGCAGGGAATGACGAGCTGTGAGTTGCGCGACTAGGGGATCATCTGGATAGCCGAGCAGCTCATATTCATGAGCGAGTTCGAGTGCTTCTTCATTGTGACCAAGTTCATCATGCAAAGAAATCAGTTTCACTATTGGCCAACGATGTTTCACGCGCCGAGCGAGCTGCTTAAGAACCTGAATCGCGGAATCGTGCTTGTCTTGTTTTACATAGCATTCGACGACGACTTTGTAAAAATCCAGCCACTCTATCCCTTTCTTTTTGGATTGGAGATTACAAATTTCTATCGCATCATCGAATAAACCAATATCCAGCTTTTTGTGCACTTTTGACAGTATCGAGCGCTTAATTAAACTGCTAAAGATAAGATGTTTAAACTGATTGTAGTTAAACGGGTGACCTAGGATATTGTCCGGCTCCAACTCCTCAGCCCCTCTAAGATGTTCATCGTCACTGCTATTAACAACCACAACAAATGAACAATCATGTGAATGAGCCAGACTTTGCTGATACAAATAATGATACTTGGGACCAACAACCCTCTTCTTACTCGCATAAGAACAAATAATCAGATCAAAGCGATACTGATTGACGAATTGCTTAAATGTCATCACGTTTTGAGCCTTGTGCAACTTATCCTCTGCACCACCCATTTTCTTCAACATATTCTTTATCGAAGACGATAACATACTGTTTTCTTCAACAATGAGTATCCGCTTATCGCTTAAGTCTTGTTTGTCCGCCATGTATCTACATCTATCAATTTTATTTCAACTGAGTGCTAGGTAAAGACGACATGTAAATGCTCACCACTAGCCGAAGACCTAGATACACGAGCAGGCGAATAGTTACAAATTAATCATTATAAAAATAAAATTTCTTTTTATTTTTCAATCAAATACAAGACTTTCCAGCCACCAATAAGCATTCACAAGCTTAAACATAAAAACACAAGCATTTATAAATCAAATAATTAATGATTAAAACTTCACCAAAGGGAATTTAATTTTCCCGAAACCAGGAAGTGAGTTCATTGATTACAACAGTAGAAGCGGTGCAGAAGCGAAGAAAGACAAAAAGGTACTGGCCTGCAAAGCCAGATGACTTTGTTTTAAAAAAGCAAAAACCCGATAACTCTATGAGCTATCGGGTTCCTTAAATAAATGGCACGCCCTGTAGGATTCGAACCTACGACCACATCCTTAGAAGGGACGTGCTCTATCCAGCTGAGCTAAGGGCGCGCTACAGGAAAAGGATTATACGAGTTCGAATTCTTAAAACAAGGGATTTTAATAACATTATGATCTGACTGACTAAAAAAAAGTCACAGAATTCTATTTTGATTAAAAACACCACAAAGCAAACGTTTGCTTCTAGATGTTCGTCAAATAATTTGCGACAATGCGCTGCAAATAATTCGCCATTCTTATTAAAGGAAAGTCATGACTGCTCAAAATATTGATGGAACTCTAATTTCCCAAACTGTTCGCTCAGAAGTTGCTGCTCGTGTAAAAGCTCGTAAAGAAGCGGGTTTACGCGCGCCTGGCCTTGCAGTCGTTCTTGTCGGCGAAGATCCGGCTTCTCAAGTTTATGTCGGTAGCAAGCGTCGCGCATGTGAAGAAGTCGGCTTTGTCTCTAAATCTTTTGACCTTCCGGCGACAACAACAGAAGAAGAACTACTCGCGCTTATTGACAAGCTCAACAGTGATACTGAGATTGACGGTATTCTTGTTCAGTTGCCGCTTCCAGCAGGTATTGATACAACACATGTACTGGAGCGCATTCACCCAGAGAAAGACGTTGATGGCTTCCACCCTTACAACGTAGGCCGTTTAGCACAGCGAATTCCTAAGCTACGTTCTTGTACCCCAAAAGGGATTATTACTCTACTAGAGCGTTATAACATTAACCTACGTGGCATGCATGCTGTAGTCGTCGGTGCATCAAACATTGTCGGTCGCCCCATGACGCTTGAGCTACTGCTGGCGGGCTGTACAACAACAACCTGTCACCGTTTCACCAAAGACCTTGAATCGCACATTCGCCAAGCTGATTTGGTTGTGGTAGCAGTAGGTAAACCAAACTTTATTCCTGGTAACTGGATTAAAGAAGGTGCGGTTGTGGTTGATGTCGGTATTAATCGCCTTGAGTCAGGTAAACTTGTCGGTGATGTGGACTATGACAAGGCGAAAGAGCGCGCGAGCTTTATTACTCCAGTGCCAGGAGGTGTTGGGCCAATGACCGTCGCAAGTCTAATTGAAAATACCATGCTAGCTTGTGAGCAGTTCCATACTAAGAAATAGAAGCGAGAAAAGATTGGAGGGTTGGCACTCAATGCCAACCCTTTTTATTACCATCATCCCCGAGAGCGAGCGTTCTCGCATCTCGAAGGACGAAGTCCGCTCTCGACTCCTAAAGGCTGAGAATCACACCCGCAATCGAAGCGCTCATTAAGTTTGCCATCACACCTGCCGCAATAGCACGGAAGCCATATTTTGAAATAAATGGGCGCTTTTCAGGAACTAGACTACCTAAACCACCGATTAACATTGCCATTGTTGAGATATTCGCAAAGCCACAAAGCGCAAAAGTAACAATCGCTTGAGAATGCTCACTTAGCTGCGCTTTTACATCCATTAACTGGATAAAGGCCACGAACTCATTAACCACAATTTTATTACCAATTAATGAGCCTGCTGTAATTGCCTCACTCCATGGAATACCGAGTAACCAAGCAACTGGGGCAAAAAGGTAACCAAGGATTAGCTCAAAGCTGAGTTCGATACCGACTAGGCCACCAAGCCAACCTAGCATTCCGTTCAGCATCGCAATCACACTAATAAATGCCAATAAGGTTGCACCAACAGCTACCGCAATACGTAAACCAGACATTGCACCATCTGCCATCGCCTCTACCACATTGGTTGCTTTCGGCATATCTGCGTTATCGAGTTCAGTGCTTGAGCTAATGGCCTCTGTTTCTGGAACTAACATTTTCGCCATTAACAGACCTGCTGGCGCAGACATGAATGCCGCGGCAATAAGGAAGTTTAGATCAACACCTAACGACGCATAGCCGACCAAAGTACCACCAGCAACAGAAGCTAAACCACCACACATGACGGCAAAAAACTGAGAGTCGGTCATTTGTCTAAGGTAAGGCTTAACCACTAGTGGTGCTTCTATCATGCCAACAAATATATTGGCGGTTGCAGATAGTGACTCTGCACGGCCAATACCTAGCAACTTTTGTAAGCCACCACCAATTAGGTTAATCACCTTTGGCATTAGACCAATATGATACAAGCCTGAGATCAGTGCCGAGAAGAAGATGATGATGCCCAATACGTTAATCGCAAATGTAAAACCACCTGTCGCCAAACCACCAAACAAGAAAGCGATGCCTTCCTGACCATAGTTAATAAGGTTTGAAACCGCACCTGTCACACTATTTAGTGCCTCTTTACCCGCAGGGACATAAAGCACCAGCAGAGCAAAAGTGATTTGCAGAGCAAAAGCCAACGAAACCGTTTTTAAATTGATTTTCTTTCTATTTGTAGAAAGCAGCCATGCCGTAAACAGGATGGCGACAATGCCTAGAATTGAGTTCATAGATTGGATCCGACATTAAGGGAACAAGAGTGGCGTCGGAGTTTAGTGATATAAAAATGAGATGCAAATCACAGTTGTTAACCGGATGTAGTTTGGTTAGCACAAATAACCACCAACACTTTATCTCATTGATTTTTAACCATATAAACGTTTGCTTGGGTCGATATTTTCTGTATAGAAATTATGTTTATAACCTAAGAAAAATTAACTTATCAAACCATATCCAGTTAAGGTTTCTGAATATAAGGATCTAGTTTCTTATCCCAGTAGCAAGGACTGCCAATTTGCTGCTTAATAAATTCGATCACGGCAACAGTCTTCTTGGGCAGATAACGTCGGCTCGGGTACACAGCGTAAAACGGCATACTTTGCGAGGCGGTCCAATCAGGAAATAGCTGGATAAGTTGACCATTTTTAAACTCATCACCGATGAGATACGTGGCAAGATACGCAATCCCCCACCCCGCCACAGCAGCATCACGAACAGCCTCAGCTAAGTCAACTGAATAGTTCCCTGAGACCTTAATATTTAGGAGTTCTTGTTGTTTAGTAAAAGCCCATCGAGTGTAGTCTCTCTCCCAACTCCTATAGATCAAGCAATTATGTTCTGTCAATTCATTTGGATGACTGGGAGTTTGATGTTGGACTAAATAGTCGGGAGAAGCAGCAACGACAAACTGAGAATCAGCTAAACGTTGAGCCACGTATCCTTCAGGTAAGTGCTCATTATTCGTGATCCAGAGATCTAGTCCTTCTTCTAGCATATCGACCTTATAGTCGAATAGGTGAACCTCGACTTGCAAACTAGGATATTGTCGTCGTAATTCATCAATTGCAGGAATGATATGCAAAGTACCAAATGACTGCGATAAACCAATTTTCACTAAGCCCGCCACTTCATCGCGCTGACTTTCAACTTCAAGCTGCGCTTCACCGATAATGGTAACCAATTGAGCACAGTGTTCATAAAATCTCTGCCCTGCTTCTGTCGGTGTAAAACTGCGTGTAGTGCGTTGCACCAGCTTCACACCTAACGACGACTCAAGCTGAGCCAATTGCTTACTCACATGGGAAACTGATACCCCTAGGCTCTTAGCAGCCAAGGTAAAGTTCTTATGTTTTAGCAAGGCAGCAAATACCACCATTTGTGCAGCACGTTCTGAAAGCACACTCTCTCCAAAATGAAAAAGGAGCTCAATTGAACTCCTTTGGTTTGCGTTGTTTATCTACAGTGTAATTCTATCCGCTAGATGACTGACGGCTAGTGCAAAATAGTAAGAGCGGTTCCACTTCATCAAAACATTATAGTTGTTGTAGACCAGATAAACTCGACCATTCGCATTATCTGGTGCAGTCAACCATGCATCCACATCGACTTTAGGCAGCGCGCTACCATCATAACGAGTGATACCAAGTCGATTCCATTCGGCTAAAGTTTTTTCTTTACCTTCAACCCTGCCCTCTAAGTTCATGTCAAAATCTTGTGGCAATTTAACTTGGCGCCCCCAAGTAAACTTGTCATCCCAACCTGACTGGCTCAAATAGTTCGCGGCTGACGCGAACACGTCCGCTTCGGTATTCCAGATATCTTTCTTACCATCTCCGCTTCCATCTGCGGCATAAGAAAGAAATGAGCTTGGCATAAACTGACACTGGCCCATTGCGCCTGCCCAAGAGCCTTTAAAGTCATCAACCTCAATGTGCCCTTCTTCTAATATTTGTAGTGCAGCCATCGCTTCCCTACGGAAGAAAGCTTCACGGCGACCGTCGTAAGCAAGCGTTGATAACGCATCTATCACTCTGTAATTACCAGTGAATTTGCCAAAATTACTTTCGACACCCCATAACGCGACGATAAAACGTGGCTGTACACCGTATTCTTCACCAATTCGACTCAGCTCTGCATAGTGTTCTTTGTACAGCGCTTTCGCTTGCTTAACCTTCCAGTCGGGTACTGCACGAGGAATATACTCGTCCAGCGTTAATTTCTTTTCCGGCTGGTTTTTATCCGCTTTAATCGCACGTGGCTTATGGGTTACATTCTCGAAAGCCTGAGTGATAACCAGTTCTGAGATGCCCTTGGTTCGCGCTTCTTGTTTTAGGCCTTCAACATATTGTTCAAAACTCACCTCATTGGCATAAACAGAGGTGGCAAAAGTGAACCCTAGAACGACTGACAGTATTTTTTTCACATTGCCCTCCTTGAGCAAATGAAACCAACAATCAAATTATTTTTTACTCTTTAGATTGCTGACGAGCTTGTTTTTGTTCTTTATATTCATCGAGTAGGTTTTTTGGCGGCGGTGGTACTTGTAAGAAAAAACCGTCATCTTTAAGCGACTGTTTGACTTTTTCCACATCAACTTGTGCCAGCGTACGCCCTTCCAGTTTGACCACCATAACCATAATAGGTTTGCCAAACATTTGCATTAAAGTGTCAGGAACTTGTGAAAAATCATCCTTTTTCGGGATATATAAGTAAGTGCCTTCTTTTTTAGAACTTTTGTAAATTGCACAAAGCATTGGAAGCCTTTTGTCCGTTTAATTCATGGAACGTCAATGTTTCGCTATTTTTTAAAGCAAAACACTCAATTGAGCGCAAGATAACTTGCTGTGCTTATTCTGGGAATATAACATGACACCCCTAGTCTCAGGCAACGCCCTTAAGAGGTTGTAAGTAAAAGATGTCACAGACCCCAGACCTAAAAGGCAGCAGCTTTACTTTGTCAGTTTTGCACCTTTCTGACAATAATATTGATAAAGCTATCCATTTCCTACAAGAAAAGGTAGAGCAAGCACCGGCATTTTTTGCTCATGCCCCTGTTGTCATTAATATTTCAAAAGTCGATGGTGACATTGACTTTGTGAGACTGAAAGAAGGCATTTCTCAAGCAGGCATGATTCCAGTTGGTGTCACTGGGTGCAAAGACAGACGGACGCAGAATCTAGCTTCAGAAGCTAAATTCGCTGTCATGTCGGCAAGCAAATCGCCAACTCAAGCACCCGCGACAATGGCCCCCGCTAAGGTCATTCGCACCCCCGTACGTTCTGGGCAACAAATTTATGCCAAGGACAGCGATCTAGTGGTACTTAACCATGTCAGCGAGGGGGCAGAGGTCATTGCAGATGGTTCCATTCATATTCATGGAACGTTACGCGGCCGGGCAATCGCTGGTGCTAGCGGAAATACCGGCGCAGTCATCATCTGCAATAAGCTTAATGCCGAACTTATGTCGATTGCGGGGCACTACTGGCTCACCGAGCAATTCGCAGACGAGTTCTGGCAGCAAAAAGTTATGTTTAGTTTGAACGACGACTCACTCAAGTTCGAGTTGTTAACGATTTAATCTTATAAGGAACACATAATGGCACGCGTTATTGTTGTCACTTCAGGTAAAGGTGGGGTGGGTAAAACCACTTCAAGCGCAGCGATCGCTTCTGGCCTTGCTTTAAAAGGAAAAAAAACCGCAGTTATCGATTTTGATATCGGTCTGCGTAACTTAGATTTGATCATGGGCTGCGAACGCCGAGTCGTATACGACTTTGTTAATGTAATCAATGGTGAAGCGACCTTGAACCAGGCAATGATCAAAGACAAGCGCACAGAGAATCTGTTCATTCTTCCTGCTTCTCAAACTCGCGATAAAGATGCATTAACCAAAGAAGGCGTTCGTCGTATTCTTGATGAGTTAGATGAAATGGGCTTCGACTTTATTATCTGTGATTCACCGGCAGGTATCGAGCAAGGTGCGCTGATGGCACTATACTTTGCAGATGAGGCCATCGTTACTACTAACCCTGAAGTCTCTTCTGTCCGCGATTCTGACCGTATTCTTGGTATCTTAGACTCTAAGTCACGCCGTGCGGAAGAAGGCTTGGAGCCAGTGAAGCAGCATCTGCTGCTGACGCGTTACAACCCAACACGCGTTACACAAGGTGAAATGCTTAGCGTTGAAGACGTAGAAGAGATCCTTCATATCTCGCTACTGGGTGTTATCCCAGAGAGTCAGGCAGTACTCAATGCGTCTAACAAAGGCGTACCTGTCATTTTCGACGAGCAGTCTGACGCAGGTATGGCCTATAACGATGCTGTTGAGCGCCTGCTTGGTCAGCAAGTGGATTTCCGCTTTCTGACTGAACAGAAGAAAGGAATCTTTAAACGACTATTCGGAGGCTAAATGTCACTACTTGAGTTTTTCCGTCCCCAGAAAAAAAGCTCTGCAAACTTGGCCAAAGAGCGTTTGCAAATTATTGTGGCAGAACGACGTAGCCAGGATGACCCAGCGCCCTCGTACCTACCGCAGTTGAAAGAAGATATTCTTAAAGTGATCAGCAAGTACGTCGCCATTGATCCGTCTATGGTTGATTTGTCCTTCGAGCACAAAGATGACGATATTTCCGTGTTGGAGCTTAACGTTAAGCTACCTGAAGACGAGAAGTAGAACGATCCGATGAATAGAACCCTCCGCATATGCGAGGGTCCTATTTATAATGGTTTATGACTTTCAAACCACCTCTCGACGAAGTTAATACACTGTATAACCGCGGGTGGTACAAACTGGCGTGCAGGATATAACGCATATAGTGTGAGCTTACTTTTCTCGCTGTCAGGCAAAACTTCAACCAGTTCACCTTTCTCCAACAGTTCGCGGCATACGAACTCGGGTAAATAACCAATCCCCAAATCGGCTTTGATTACTTGCAGCATAAACAACACGCTATTTACACGCAATGAACCAGAAGTAGCAACAAACCCATCAACAGGCCAAACGTTTTTTCCTTTAAAGTAAGCATATTCAAAACAGTTGTGAGCCAAAAGATCTTGAGCTGATGAAATGTGAGCATGATGGTTAAAATAACCAGATCCAGCGCATAGGTGGTACTGAAATTCACATAATGCCCTGCCGATATAATTGGAATCAAATGGCTGGCTTGAGGCTCTAAAACCTAAGTCGAACCCTTCAGCAACTAAATCAATGTTTTCATCCCCTAAGTGAATGTCAATATCGACATCCGGATATGCGCGCATAAAATCGGCAAACAGCATAGACAAGTCTGTGATTCCTAGTGCCATTGGCGCATTGACCTTGATCTTCCCTCTCGGTGCTTGAGCCAACGTTTTTACAAATGCATCTGCATCACCGACCTTATTCAGAATTTCGTTGGCATATTTTAGGTACTCTTTACCGACATGAGTCAGTTGAATATTTCGTGTCGTTCTGTGCAACAGCCTCGCTCCTAGATCTTGCTCTAATCGGCTGATTTCCTTGCTTACCATAGATTTTGATGTTCTCTCCTGCTCAGCAAGACGAGTAAAGCTCCCTACTTCTACCAGACGAACAAATAGTTCGATCGCTCTTAGTTTGTTCATATATCGCCCTGCTCTAACTGTTCTCATTCCAGAAACACATGGTTCTCATTGTCACTATATATCTCAACAATCGTTTGCTCTATTGTTTTTCTTGCCGGCATATGAAATTAATCGTTTTCGTCCAGTGAACGGAAACTAAACGACTAAAGTTGGGAGTTAACATCATGTATACCTTATATTTTTTACCAGAGGCTTGCTCTCTCGCTACTCAAACCGTGTTACGCGAACTTCAGCAAGAAGTGGCTTTAATTAATGTGCAAAGCTTAGAGTCGTTTTCTCAAATTAACCCAGTAGCGAACGTCCCTGTCCTTGTTGATGGCGATCAAACCTTAACCGAAGGCGCAGCCATCATGCTTTACCTACTTGAAAAGCATCCATCAAAACTGTGGCCGAATGATGACCCAGTTGCGAAACAAGTTGCTACCCAGAACATCATGTTTGCGAATGCCACCATGCACCCGGCTTACAGCAAGTTGTTTTTTGCAGCAAGCTCCATCTCTGAAGAGGAGCTACGCCAGCAGATTTTCGATGCGGCAACCTCAAGCATCAATAAGCTTTGGCAAGTTGTCGAACAGAAACTGGAAGACGCTCCGTTTTTAGGCGGGATCCAGATCTCTCCTGCAGACATCATGCTGGCAGTATATTCGCGTTGGGGTGCTGCTTTTCCTGTCGATATCATCATCCCTGCTAAATCGCAGCAGATGATTGATCGAGTATTAGCGAGGCCGAGCTTCACTACTTCACTAAATGCTGAATATCAGAATGTCAGTCCAATAGCGGCTAAGTAGAGAGACACATGAAAAGTGACAACCACCTTCAAAACGACTTTGAGACCATTACAAACGTGATTGAGCAATATTTTACCGGCATACATAGCGGCGATAGCCAATTGTTAGCTCGCATCTTTCACCCCGATGCTTATCTCAAAGCCCCTGATTTGAGACGAGAACTCACCGAGTGGTTAACACTCGTAGAACAGCGACCGAAACCAATCGATCGTGGTGATTACTATGGCTATCAAATCCTATCAATAGACATCATTGGCCATCAGGCGATGGTAAAAGTGTTATGTCCATTGTTAGGTCGGACTTACATCGATTTTCTTGGCTTATTGTATGAAAACCGACAGTGGCGAATCGTCAATAAGATGTATGCAGACTATAAAGATAAGGAGTGAACATGCCCTATATCAACGTCAAGGTGACTGACGAACAAGTCACATCTCAACAAAAGCACAAAATCATCAACGCGATGACCCAAGTCATGGTTGATGTATTGGGCAAAGATCCAGCAACTACTTTCGTTGTCATCGACGAAATCAATACCGACAATTGGGGCATTGGTTTTGATCAGGTGTCCCAACTACGCGAGCAGAAATTGGCTCTTAAGTAAAAAAAGCCCCAGTCTCTCGACTGGGGCTTTGATCTTTTCCCGATTTGTAGGTTCCGTGCTAGCGAAAACCTATCTCATACTGAACCTTACTTATTAAGCTTCAGTTTTTACTTTTTTAGCTTTCGCTGCAGGCTTAGATTCTTGGTCGGCTTTCTTCTTGATAACAGTCGTACCTTCGAAAGTTTCACCTTCTACGAATGCTTTACCGTAGTAAGAAGCAAGTAGCACTTCTTTAAGCTCAGTGATTAGTGGGTAACGTGGGTTGGCACCTGTACACTGATCATCGAACGCTTCAACTGCTAACTCGTCTAGTTTCGCAACGAAGTCTGCTTCAGATACGCCAGCTGATTGAATCGACAGTGGAATATCTAGGTCGCCTTTCAGCTCTTCCAACCATGCTAGTAGACGTTCAATCTTCTGAGCAGTGCGGTCACCAGCTTGGCTTAAGCCTAGGTGGTCAGCAACTTCAGCGTAACGACGACGTGCTTGTGGACGATCGTATTGAGAGAACGCAGTTTGCTTAGTTGGGTTATCGTTCGCGTTGTAGCGTACAACGTTAGAGATTAGTAGTGCGTTCGCCAGACCGTGTGGTAGGTGGAACTCAGCACCAATTTTGTGCGCCATAGAGTGACAAACACCTAGGAATGCGTTCGCAAACGCGATACCAGCGATAGTCGCAGCGTTGTGTACTTTCTCACGAGCGATTGGGTCATTAGCACCGTTCGCGTAGCTTGAAGGTAGGTACTCTTTTAGCATCTTAAGCGCTTGTAGAGCTTGACCGTCTGAGTACTCGTTAGCAAGAACAGATACGTAAGCTTCTAGAGCGTGAGTTACTGCATCGTAACCACCGAATGCTGTTAGAGACTTAGGCATGTTCATTACTAGGTTAGCATCAACGATAGCCATGTTTGGTGTGATTTCGTAGTCAGCTAGTGGGTACTTAGCACCAGTCTTGTCGTCAGTAACAACCGCGAATGGAGTAACTTCAGAACCAGTACCAGATGTAGTAGTGATACATACAAGCTCAGCTTTCTTGCCCATTTTAGGGAACTTGTAGATACGTTTACGGATATCCATAAAGCGCATTGC
The DNA here is from genome assembly GCF_001188205.1 of Vibrio sp. VPAP30. Taxonomy (NCBI): domain Bacteria; kingdom Pseudomonadati; phylum Pseudomonadota; class Gammaproteobacteria; order Vibrionales; family Vibrionaceae; genus Vibrio; species Vibrio sp. VPAP30. Next base: position 164,975 of record NZ_LBLS01000016.1, on the reverse strand, counting down.
TAGTTCTTCGAAGTGAGTTTCTGGGTGCTCGTACATAACCCACATGATCTTAGCTGCATCCATTGGTGAACCACCACCTAGAGCTAGGATTACGTCAGGTTGGAAGCTCTTCATTGCTTCTGCGCCTTTCTCAACAACAGATAGTGTTGGATCAGCTTCTACGTCAAAGAAAGTTTGAACTTCGATGCCTTGTTCTTTAAGCAGTTTAACGACTTCATCAGCGTAACCGTTGTTGAATAGGAAACGGTCAGTGACTAGGAATGCGCGTTTCTTACCTTCTAGGTCGCTCATTGCGATTGGAAGGCTACCACGACGGAAGTAGATAGACTTAGGTAGTTTGTGCCACAACATGTTTTCAGCTCGCTTAGCTACAGTTTTCTTGTTGATAAGGTGCTTAGGACCAACGTTTTCAGAGATAGAGTTACCACCCCATGAACCACAACCAAGAGTTAGAGACGGTGCAACGTTGAAGTTGTAAAGGTCACCGATACCACCGTGAGTAGTTGGGATGTTTACAAGGATACGTGCTGTCTTCATCTTGTCACCGAAGTAACGGATGCGATCTGCGTTTACGTCTTGGTTAGTGTAAAGACCAGATGTGTGGCCGATACCACCGATTTCAACCATAGTTACCGCTTGAGCAACAGCGTCTTCGAAGTTGTCAGCGCGGAATAGACCTAGAGTTGGAGATAGTTTCTCGTGTGCAAACTCGTCGTCGATCGATACCTTACCTAGACCTTCACCTACAAGTACTTTTGTATCTGCAGGCACTTTAACGCCAGCCATTTCAGCGATTGCTGGAGCAGGTTGACCTACGATTTTCGCGTTTAGGTTACCGTCGATAAGAAGTACTTTACGTACTTTATCTGCGTCAGCTTTAGATAGAACGTGAGCTTTGTGAGAAGCAAAACGCTCTTTCACTTCGTCATATACTTCGCTAACTACGATAGCTGCTTGCTCAGAAGCACATACTACGCCGTTATCGAATGTTTTAGACATAAGGATAGAAGCTACAGCACGTTTGATGTCAGCAGTTTCATCGATAACTACAGGAACGTTACCTGCACCTACACCGATTGCTGGCTTACCAGAAGAGTATGCTGCTTTAACCATGCCTGGACCACCTGTTGCAAGGATAAGTGCAATACCGTCGTGCTTCATAAGAGCGTTAGAAAGCTCTACAGATGGTTGATCAATCCAGCCGATGATGTCTTTTGGTGCGCCCGCAGCTACTGCTGCATCTAGAACTAATTTCGCTGCATCGTTAGTAGAGTTCTTGGCACGTGGGTGTGGCGAGAAGATGATGCCGTTACGCGTTTTTAGAGAGATTAGAGATTTAAAGATTGCAGTAGATGTTGGGTTAGTTGTTGGTACGATACCACAGATGATGCCCACAGGCTCAGCGATAGTCATAGTACCTAAGTTGTCATCCTCTTCTAGGATGCCACATGTTTTTTCATCTTTGTATTTGTTGTAGATGAACTCTGAAGCAAAGTGGTTTTTGATTACTTTGTCTTCAACAATACCCATGCCAGACTCTTCAACCGCTTGTTGTGCTAGCGGGATACGAGCGTGGTTAGCTGCTAAAGATGCTGCACGGAAGATTGCATCTACTTTCTCTTGAGAGAATGTTGCAAACTCTGCTTGCGCCGCTTTAACGCGAGCAACCATTGCATCTAGTTCAGCCATATTAGTTACAGGCATAGTGAATCTCCTAAATTGATAAATATTCAAAACTTTTTTAGTAAGGTCACTGTGATTGTTGAAACAGAGAACTTAGTAAATCGCTTTCAGGACTGAGTATATTATTTCAGGTTATGAAAATAATTGACCCAGATCAGTTCTCAAAAACTATTTACCCACTTAGTGGTACCTAATTCTCAAAATTCACTTTAAACCCATAATAATCATAGACTTAAATCACAAAACCCTGTTGGGCAAATTTTCAGCAGTTAGCCCTTTATATTTGTCAAATGACCACATTTTGTAAAAAAGTTTCATTTTTTGACCACATACTTACATGTGATCCATAAAATTTGTGCTACTGAGAGTATATCCTAAGCGCATTATCTCTCTATATTCAGTCTCTATTTTTATTTAAAATGTGCGAATGTTAACGTTTATGTCAAACGTACCATCTTCTAACCACACTCTACATAACATAGTAAGTCATTAGTGTTTACGTTTTCTTCAATAATAAGATTTTCTCAGTAATGAAATAGGTTTAACGTTAGTTTTTTTCATTCGTTCATGAGTAAGATTTCGACTATATTCCGCATGTAATCTGTTCCTTCTTTTTACTTTGTTTGGACACACCGAATGCAGACCTTCGAAATCGCTATATTTTTGCAGTTTTTCCTTGGCTTGGTAGCTGCAGTTAACCCTGTTGGCATCATGCCTGTGTTCGTTTCTCTAACCGGTCATATGACTCAAGAAGAGAAGCACAAGACTGCGGTCACTGCGAACCTTGCTGTGGCGATTATATTGGTCGTATCTCTAATGGCAGGGCAGATACTGCTCGATATGTTTAGCATTTCGCTAGACTCGTTCCGAGTAGCGGGTGGTCTATTGCTTCTGAGTATCGCGTTTTCGATGATGAGCGGTAAGCTAGGTGAAGATAAACAGAACAAACAAGAGAAGTCTGAATACGTTAGCCGCGAACAAATCGGTGTTGTACCACTCGCCATGCCCCTTATGGCTGGGCCAGGTGCAATTAGCTCGACTATCGTTTATGGCTCTCGCTATCCAGGCATGTTCGACACCGTCGGTATCGTAATTACCATCATCATTTTTGCTTTGTGTACCTGGCTACTATTCCGTTCGGCACCATTAATCGTGCGCTTCCTAGGTCAGACTGGGATCAACGTAATCACTCGTATTATGGGTTTGATTCTTGGTGCTCTGGGCATTGAATTTATTGCTAACGGCCTACGTAACCTCTTCCCAGGGTTAGCCTAAGCCAAATTATCGAGTATGATAGAATGACTTCACTAAATGTCGTTCTATCATGCCAAGAAACTCTTTAAAACATCACCTTTACGTCATTATCTTCGGTACTCACACCAAGGCGGGCCGTACTTTCGATCTTGCGCTCATCGTGGCGATTTTGTCATCTCTACTCGTGCTAGTGTTAGAATCAATTCCTTCCGTTCGATCAAGCTGGGGAACACAACTAAGGTACATGGAATATACCTTTACCGGTTTGTTTACGATTGAGTATCTGTTGAGGATCTATTGCTCGCCAAAGCCAACAGCGTATGCAAAAAGCTTCTACGGTGTCATCGACTTGCTCGCAATACTGCCTACATATTTAGCGATATTCTTCCCATCCGCCTCGTTTATGGGCGTCATCAGAGCACTGAGGATAATGCGTATTTTTCGCGTATTGAAACTAGTCCGTTACTTACAAGACTCCAATATCTTGTTGCGCTCTTTACTAATGGCCAAACGCAAAATTTTTATCTTCTTTAGTACAGTCGCCATCTTGGTCACAATATTTGGTGCACTAATCTATGTCATTGAAGGGCCAAAGAATGGCTTTACCAGTATTCCGCAAAGTATTTATTGGGCGATTGTCACTATTACTACCGTCGGCTATGGTGACTTGATTCCGCAAACAGCGCTAGGTAAAGCGATTGCATCTATGACCATGTTACTCGGTTACTCAATACTGGCAGTGCCAACTGGCATCATTACTGCTGAGTTAAACCAAGAGATGAACTCACACAAAACTCTTGTCAAGTGCCCAAATTGTATGCAAACAGGTCATGACTCTGACGCTCTACATTGTAAGCACTGTGGCAGCGAACTTGCCTCCCCAGATCAGCGCGTTGTACCCGTTGAGAAATCGACTTAACTTTTATTGTCGTATCGCTGATCCAAGCACTTAACGGTTAGCCATCCAATGACCAATGCGCTAAGCCATGACGATACGGCAAGCCAACTTAACCAGGTGCTTATCACAAGCGCACTTGCCAGTAACATACCAATGCAGTACGTCACCCGAGAAACTCTTTGTCTGTGGCTATTAGCTGTCCAAACAGCGACCAAAATGGTCGCACATGCTGACAAGCCAACCCCGATTACATCAGAAATGAAGACGACATCTCTCCACCAGTCCACATAACAAACCCCACCACTCCCAAACTCTTCTGGGCAGAACAGTATCGCGGCCCATGAAATTAACTCGCCAACCAACATATGGGTAACAATCCATGCTGAAATCGCCGCAACCACGGCTAGGAAGATACGTAGGATACTCATTGTTTTCCTTAATAAAAAAGACCCTACTAAAAGAGTAGGGTCTTGATTGATAAAGGCAAATCTAATTGAGGTTAAGCCTTTTCATTTAAGATAATACGTAGTGTACGACGTAACGGCTCAGCTGCGCCCCACAGCAGTTGGTCACCAACCGTAAACGCGTTTAGGAAATCATCTCCCATTGCCATCTTGCGCAGACGACCGACTGGGATAGATAACGTGCCTGTCACTTTTGCTGGCGTCAGTTCTTCAGCAGTGATGTCACGATCGTTCGGAATCACTTTTACCCAATCATTGTGGGTAGCAATCATCTCTTCGATTTCATCCATTGGCACATTCTGCTTCAACTTAATCGTTAGTGCCTGAGAGTGACAACGCATCGCGCCAATACGAACACAGGTTCCATCAATAGGCACTGGTGCATCTTGGAAACCAAGTATCTTGTTTGCTTCAACCCCTGCTTTCCACTCTTCTTTGCTTTGACCATTGTCACGCTTAACATCAATCCATGGGATAAGCGACCCAGCTAGCGGTACACCAAACTTATCGGTTGGGAACGAGCTTCCGCGCATAGTGTCAGCGACTTTTTTATCGATATCTAAAATAGAGCTTGAAGGGTTGGCTAACTCAGAGCTAACTGAATCATTGATGACACCCATCTGCGAGATCAACTCACGCATGTTTTGAGCGCCCGCACCCGAAGCCGCTTGGTAAGTCATCGCGCTTGTCCACTCAACCAGACCTTTCTCAAATAGGCCACCTAAACCCATCAGCATCAAACTCACTGTACAGTTACCACCAACAAAGGTATTTGTACCACCGTGGATACCTTGTTGGATCTGGCTTAGGTTGACAGGATCTAGCGTAATAATCGAATCTTGCGCCATACGTAAAGTTGATGCGGCATCAATCCAGTAGCCTTTCCAACCTGCTTGGCGTAGTGCTGGGTAGACTTTCTCCGTGTAGCTACCACCTTGACAAGTGATCACTGCATCTAGCTGTTTTAGGCTCTCAATATCAAAAGCATCTTGAAGTAGGCCTGCCTCTTTACCTAAGTTAGGTGCAGGAATACCGATCTGAGATGTGCTGTAAAAAACTGGCTCAATAAGGTCAAAATCTTTCTCTTCAACCATTCGCTGCATTAGCACAGAACCCACCATGCCACGCCAACCGACTAAACCTACTCTCATTCTCAACTCTCCGTGTATTCAATTTTAAAAAGGGAATAGCTCAATATTCAATTTTCGCAGCAAAATCTCAAGAGAAAATTGCATCAAATCTGTAACTTTTATTTCTTATTTCGTTAATGCCGACCAGAAGCCTTGTTTTGTAGACTTTTTCACCACTTGTTATTTACCTATACAAAAACACGCCACAGACAAAACAACAACGAAAAGCTCGCGCCACACAAAACTTACATTTAGATACAACACTTGCGACTAATTTTAACGTTTCACCACATTTTTAACTAGCAACAATTCAATCAACAGACACAAATCACACGAAAGCGACATTTTATCGAAATATTATTCCATCTAATGTAGAGTGCCCTACGTCCTTAAATTGGAGTTAACACTCCTTCGTAAACAGATTTGTTCCCCTGTTTGCATTTGCTAATAAATAATTAAGAGGCTCCGTATGACACAACATACTCCCCGTCTGCCAAGCTTGATGCAGGTTGTTGTCTCCCTTGGGTTATTCTTGCTAATGGCGTTCTCGTTCACCGCTAAGCTTGACCTACCTATTCAGCTAGCCCTGTACATTGGCTGGTTCATCATCATGGTTCTAGGTATTCGTTTAGGCCACAAATATAAAGAGTTAGAAAAAGCAGCTCTAAACGGAATATCTAACGGACTTGGTGCCGTACTTATTTTGCTAGCTGTAGGCGCACTAGTCGGTACTTGGATTTCTGGTGGTATAGTACCAACCATTATCTATTATGGTCTGAAAGCGATTCATCCTTCGATTTTCCTTTTAGCAACAATGATCATCTGTTCCTTAACGGCTCTTGCAACGGGTACGTCATGGGGCGCGGCTGGTACTGCTGGCATCGCTATGATGGGGATAGGCCAAGGTTTGGGTGTTCCAGCACCAATCACTGCAGGCGCGGTTCTTTCTGGTTGTTACTTTGGCGACAAGATGTCCCCACTATCAGACTCAGTGATCCTAGCCTCTTCTATGTCTAACGTTGAAGTGGTTGAACATATTAAAGGTATGCTGCCTGTCGCTCTGATTAGCTACATTATTACGGGCATTATGTTTACCGCATTTGGCTTCCACTATGCTGGTAATGTCGATATGTCTCAGGTGCAATCGGTGATCCAAGCTATGGAACAGCAGTTCTACATTACTCCGTACTCGTTTGTCCCTGTGATTATTGTGCTAGGTCTACTGGCAATGCGTATGCCTTCTTTCCCAGTGATCAGTTTTGGCTCGCTCCTCGGTATTATCTGGGCAGTGATGATTCAAGATGTCGACTTCCTCCAAGCATTCAGCACAGCTTGGGCGCCATTCGAAATTGAATCGGGTGTGGCCTTTATCGACTCAATTCTTAACCGCGGCGGTATGTCTTCAATGCTTGGCTCGGTTGCTGTGATTGTGTTTGGTCTAGGTTTTGGTGGCTTGCTAGATAAAGTCGGTGTACTAGAAACGGTTGCTAAGCTGTTTGAACGCCGTGTACAAAGCGCAGGTTCTCTGGCAACAAGTACCATCGGTACTGCATTTATGGGTAACGTGTTTGGCTCCGCGATGTATGTGTCTTTGATCTTAACACCAAAAATTTGTGCCAAAAACTACGACCGCCTAGGTTACAAGCGCAAGAACCTATCACGTAATGCAGAGTTTGGCGGTACGTTGACTTCAGGCATGGTGCCTTGGAGTGATAACGGCATCTATATGGCAAGTATTCTTGGTGTCGCCACTCTATCTTACGCACCATTCATGTGGTTAAGCTTTGTATGTATCATTGTTACCATTATCACTTCGTACATGGGGTGGTTCGTTGACAAGTGTGAACCAACAGCAACGGCTGAGGTTAGCGAAGAAGAAGCTGAACTCACCAAGCAAACAGCGTAAAGTCAACAGATAACAAAAAGCGCCTCAGCTTTAGTTGAGGCGCTTTTTTGTTGCCAATAATAACGAATCAATAGGTTTCGTTGGTTGCACTGCACTTAGCTTATACCTTAAAAGTTAGACCAAGGTTAACTATTGATGGTATTGTGCTCTTTTAGGAAAACCCTAGCTTCTTCTATGGCTCGTTCAAGGCGCGTTTTAAGCTCTTCAACCTTATTTGGCTCAACTTGATTGGCCTCTTTAAGTGCCAATTCAACTTTCCCGGCCGCTTCTCTGAGTTTGGTGGCTCCAAGGTTTCCTCCTACCCCCTTCAAGCTATGCGCAGCTCTTTGTGCTTCTTCAGGTGAATCGCTGACTAACTGTACGATTTTATCGGCGTCTCCTTTGTGATCTTCAATGAACACTTCCAGTAGCATACAGACCGATTCCATGTCGTTGTTTAATGATTCAAGCATCTTGTCAAAATCAATTTCAACTTCATCTATCTCACCATTCGCTTCCGCTTGTTGGTACTGGGCAACAGACTCAGGAGAAGAGTGAACACCCTTTAGTATGATGGACTCTTGCGCTACATTTTCTACTGCTGATAACACAGTCTCAGCGGCTTCTGGAGCATCTATTTCACTTTCGGCAAGAATAGATGGTGAAATGCTCTCGGATTGAACGCGAGGAACCTGCTGTGCAAATCGAAGCAAAGAGATAAAGCCACCAAAGATAACCAGAGTCAGCGCTAGTCCAGCAACAACATAACGAGCAAGCAATCGATCAAATTCACCTCGCAACATATTGATCTGTTTATGAACGTCATGCGTGCGTAGTTTCTCTACGATATAGCGCCCTTGAGCATAGCCTCCTAGTACAGAAGAGACTTGCGCAAGCACCTGTTGCAAGTCTTGACGTTCTTTGGCTGAAAGCTGGTTCGATTGAACGTAGATTTTATCAAGGTCACGATAGACCTGAGGACTAGATGCGCTATCACCAAAAACAGCTTCTAATACATTCGCACTCAAACGAAAGTAGAGGGTTTCTATAGATTCGTTGTCGTAACGTTCACGCATGGTACCAACCTGTTCAACCAAGCTAAGTAAGTCCAAGCTATTGTTAAGGTAAACTTGGGACTGCTCAATAAAGCGGTCAGCCGTAAAAAGTAGTTGAGTAATGTCTGGAAGGAACCAACTGTCTTGGTAGTGGGTTTCAAGCTGAAGGCGTAGCGCATAAATGAGCTGTAAGTTAAGGGCTTGAGAGTCAGCCATATGAACACCGTAAGGTGAATCAAACGAGAACGAGTCGCGCAGCTCTTGAATACCGCTACCTAGTTCATAAACCTGCTGTTTGGTTGTGTCTATCGACCGGTAACTACTCGCCATAGCAGCAATACTGCCTATCCAGATTACTAGCAGCACCCAGCCGATTTTCAGCGCTTTCCCGTCCATGCTCTTGCCTGTAGATAAATCCCTAGTATTACAAGAATATACACTATCAAGCAGAAGTGGAGGACTAGCTGCAAAAATGTTGCAGTCAGTCCTATTCTAGAGAGGTTATTTGTTGCGAGTAAGCTGATCTCGTAGGTTAGGCGGAGTGCCTTTAATAGTTAACGTATCGGTCTCTGGATCATAAAAAATGCGCTCGCCCAGTAGCAAACTATCGAAGCTTACATTCAAGCCACCACCAGCCCCGACATATTTCGTTAGCTTACGTACTGCTGTACGGTCACCAGGAAAGCTTTCTTCAAGTTCATAACCTTGTTCTTGAGTGTAATCAAGGAAGCTTGTGCCATCTTGAGAAGGAGGAAGCTCGCCAGACAACTCACGGACTTGAACCTCATCCCCTGACTTGATCTGCTCGTTGCAGTAATCCGCTACTTGTTTTTTGTAGCTAATCGCTTCATCTTTTTCCAGTTTTGAATCTGCGCAGAAGTCTTGCACCGCTTGCATTAACACTTGGTTTTGCACCTTGCTGTCTAGGCCTACTTCTGCTTGTAGGAAATCAAGGAAAAAGTCTGCAACTTTACGCCCTACACGCCCTTTGATGTACGCTAGATAACGATTCGAGTCTTTATCCGTTTCAAAACTGGTCAAGTCGATACGCGCTGCGATATCCATCTTACTTAGATCAAGATAGTCCGTCGCACTAATATCTAGGCCTTCAGTTACTTTAAGGCTTTGATTTGAAGGAATAATAGCAACAAATAGGTAATCTGTTGCAAGCGATTGATACTCTGCAATGACCAAAATACCTTCGTCTGCAAACGGGTATTTTGATAACTCATCCTTAAGGCGATTAGCGCTTAACTGCGAGAAATCGTAAAAGTTTTTATTTCCTTGACGTAGCTCTTGCAACCAGTTGTTAAAATCGCTGTCAGATTTAAAGGACCCAAAGCCTTTACCAGCTTTAGAGTTGAATACACGATGAAGTTCAGCAACTAGGTTTTCGGTCGAGTTGTCATTAGATAGAGACTCGGAACGAAAGTTAACAACTAGTTCATCTGCATCGTTTTTCTGTAATTGATGTAAGATAACGTTAGAAAGATGAAGGCTCATGATGAAATTTATCGCCGCGTAGGTTTCAGTTGCGTGGCATTGTAGGTTATCATAAGCCGCTTTACTATCATCATTAGAGTCTTTATGCCGATTACATCCAAATACAGCGACAAACAAGTGGAACAAATCCTAACGGAAGTGGCTGCGGTACTTGAAAAACATTCAGCGGGTCCAGAGCTTGCATTAATGATTGCTGGAAATATCGCTACCAATGTCTTAAATCAAGACGTTGCTGCTTCACAACGTAAAGCAATTGCTGAAAAATTCGCAGAAGCACTTGTTTCTTCAGTTGAAGACAAAAAACATTAAAAATAATAACGGACAGTAGAACACTTACATGGTCGATAACGGAAATACATACGGCGAACGCGTATCGCGTTTAGTGGGATGGGGGCACTGGTTTGCCTTTTTCAACATCATCGCGGCAATGCTGATCGGAACCCGTTATATCTCTCAGTCTCCGTGGCCTGAAACTCTGCTTGGTCAATTCTATTTGATGATCTCTTGGGTCGGCCATTTTGGTTTCCTCGTATTTGCCTTGTACCTGCTGGTACTGTTTCCGCTTACTTTTGTCATACCGTCACGAAAACTGTTCCGTTTAGTGGCGGTTTGTTTTGCAACCGTCGGATTAACCATTTTGTTGGTCGACACGCAAGCCTACCAGACGATCAACTTGCATCTTACCCCTGTTGTATGGGAAGTCTTGTTTAGCGATGAAAGCTCGACCATCAGTGTCGATTTACAGCACCTGTTTATTGTCTTACCGTTTATATTCCTTATTCAACTGGCATTATCTGAATGGGTGTGGCGTAAACAACGTAAGCTGTCACATAAGCATGTCGGCCGACCAATAGCAGCACTGTTTTTTGTCAGTTTTATTGCCAGCCATCTGATCTATGTATGGGCCGATGCCTACTTCTACAATCCAATAACTGCGCAACGCGCCAACTTTCCGCTCTCTTACCCAATGACCGCGAAGTCATTTATGGAAAGGCATGGATTACTAGACCGTGAAGAGTATCTTAAACGTTTAGAGCAAAGCCAAGACAGCGTAGAATTAGTCCGCTACCCACTTGAAAAAATTGAGTTTAACCGCCGTGCGAATCCGCTCAACATATTAGTTGTTAGCGTAAATAACTTACGTGCCGATATGCTAACCGAGCAAGAAATGCCTGCAACATACGCATTCGCTCAAGACAATTTGAACTTCACCAATCATTACAGTTCAAGTAACGACTCATTCGGCGTATTTGGTCTGTTTTACGGCCTACCAAGTAGCTATTCAAGCAGTATTAAAACCCAAGGCTCTAAGCCCATCTTAATCGACACTTTGATCAACAAGCAATACCAGTTTGGTTTGTTTAGCGCAGATAACTTTGACGAGCCTTTGTATGGTGAGACTGTCTTCCGTGGTATGAACTTCAACGGCATCGCCTTCAACGACAGTAAATCAGCAGACACGCAAGCAATTGACGCATGGGCTGAGTGGGTTCAGCAGCAAGGCAAAAAACCTTGGTTTAGCTACATTGAGCTGACAACCGTTGATAACTTCAGCACATACAACGATAGCAACACGCAGCAGTCAACAGGCGAGAAACTAAAAGCAGGCTATAAGAAGTCTGTCGCCCACGCTGACTCTGAATTAAGTCAATTGCTTGAACAAGTTGCGACATTAGAACTTGATGAATCTACTGTGATCGTAATCACTTCAAATCACGCTACCGAGTTTAACGAAACCAAAACCAATAGCTGGGGCTCAAATACCAATTACAGCCAGTACCAGCTAAAAGTACCAATGATTATCCATTGGCCAGGTAAATTAGCGGGCGAGTACCAACATAGAACTAGCCACCTAGATATGTCTGTGACGCTTCTGCAAGACTTGCTGGGTGTCTCATCTAATCCGACTGACTTCAGTAGTGGCCGCAACCTATTTGATGAACGCAAACGCCGCTGGATTCTCGCAGGAGATTCACGAGAACTAGCCTTGATTACCACAGCAGACACAACGGTGATCGACAAGTTTGGTAACTACAAACTGTACAATGCCAACTACCAACGCTTGAAAGATGAGAACCCAACACTACCTGTGCTGATGCAAGGCTTGACTGAACTGCAACGTTTTTACGCAAAAAGTAACTAAATCATAGCGTTATATGATTGACCCCGCAGCCATTTACGATTAAATTAATGACATCGGACTGTAGCGCAGCTTGGTAGCGCACCGTCATGGGGTGTCGGGGGTCGCAAGTTCAAATCTTGTCAGTCCGACCATACACCTAGAAAGAGAGCTTCGGCTCTCTTTTTTATTCCCTCTTTGCTATTCCTTCTATTGATTAGCGAATCGGTACGATGGAATCCAAATGGAAATAAGAAAAAGCCCAATTCGATGATTGGGCTTTTTCTTGAATGAATCTGAGTAGTGTTGGCTTAAGCGCACTGCTCCACCTTCTTATCTTCAGCCTTGCTCCTCACCTTAGATGCTTTTTTTGCCGAGTCTAATGCAACCACTTCTTCGCTTTTGACGTTTTTAGAGTTGCCTAGGAATATACCACCTTTTTGGATGGTAAACTCTGACGCAGAAACTTCACCTTCAAGATAGCCATGCTCTAGAATTTCTAGACTTTTAGTATATACATTACCTAAAAATCGTCCGTTGATAACCAAACGTTCAGAACGAATTGAACCATCTACAGACCCGGTCGCGCTTATTGTCACTGTGTGGTCTGTTTCAATGCTGCCTTTCACTTGCCCATCGATATGGATGTTACAAGTAAGCTTGAGCTTTCCTTCGATATAGGCTCCATCGGCGATGACAGTTTGAGAGCAATGGCTATTTGATTCTCTATTTTGTTTACTAAGTAATCCCATTTTACATCCTTATTCGATTCGAAAATCGAGTCAAAGTTATTCATTTCCCATTGGACAAACGGTAACGGGTTAAGTGAACGCCCCACCAAACGGATTTCATAATGAAGGTGAGAACCGGTCGACAGTCCAGTGTTACCAGACAATCCAATCAGATCGCCTTTTTTAACATAATCGCCTCTACTCACTTTGAACGCCTTTAAATGCGAGTAAGAAGAGCTAAATCCAAACGAATGAGAAATACGAAGGAAGTTGCCTGACCCTTTGTTGCTCTTTCTGGTCACGGCGACAACACCGTCAGCTGGTGCGTATATTGGTGTTCCTACATTTACGGCATAGTCGATACCATGATGTATCGCGCGAATCTTTTTTACTGGGTGAAGCCGCTTGCCATAATGTGAAGACAAGTACCCCTGCTTCACCGGGCGTCCATTTGGGATCAATTGCATGATCTGATGACGTGCTGCAACACTCAGCCCTGCATTATTTACACGCTGTTTTAGATCCAGCGCGTCATTGGAAAGATCCAGAGCTGATTCAATGCCCTTTAATTTCTCAGAGATATAGGCAATGTCTTGCTGTTTTTGACTCAGGTTATTTTCTAAGTCACTCTGAAATTCATGCGAACGCAGTAATTGTTTCTCTAACGAATAGGCCTTACTGACGGCTTCTTTCTTCTCTCGTTTTGAATCGGAAGCGTCATCGACAAATATAGAAAGCAAGGCAATCAACGTACAAAATACGAGGGTGAACAAAAGTAACAGTAGCTTAATGCCCTTAATCATACGAAAAGAGAGATTAAAGAACTTTGTTCCATCAATTCCAGATACCGTTATAGTAAAACTGTTTGATTCCATAGTGTTAGAAAGGCACGGAGTTAAAGTTGATGAATCAGAATAGCGAGGATTTTATCAGGCAACCTGACGGCGAAAAGAGCCAGTTTGTCAGTTCGGAAACCTTATCCCAGACATAGAAATAGAATTTAATATCAAGCTTAATAAGGTCGCTTTGCTCGAACGAGCGGCTGAAAAGGGCATAAGTCATTCTACCTTTTCTCGCTGGAACTGCCCCATCTCTGTCGCAAACTGGCTGAAATCCATAGATTTTACTATGGCGGAACAAAATGGGGGGATAGGATCGATCATAAACACACTTTCACATTGAATTAAACCTTTACGAAGTTCATAAAAATACGTTTTGTTAGCAAGTCCTGACGCCAAATACAGAGCATGTATCTTAGAAGTACAGCTTGCCTTGGTGAGTTTTTTGGTCAACCCACTGATCAATGACTCAGCATGTTGACTGCCTATCGTTAAACAATCGCCATGAAGCCTGATCATCGCTAGCTGTAGGTCGTCAGCCTCACTCAATTTATAACGCGATACTTCTTTCAGCATTTGCTGGTACTTTTTCTCATATAGTGCTGCTCCTTCCCCTCCTTTCATCCACAGCATCAACAATGCAAACATATAGTTCAACATATGATAAGCCACGTCTCTGTTAAGCAGTTTAGCGGTGGCAAGGTTCGACGAAAAATGCTCAAGTCCTTGCTCTGCTTTACCCATGATGATTCCCATCAAGCCAATCATGGTTCGCTGAGCAAGGTTATGCCCATAGCGAATACCAGATGTTGACAACATTCGATAGGCGCGCTGAAAATGACCATTCTTGAGCAACAGTAACGTGCCCATTTCATCAAATGGTTGGCCAAACTGAACTTTCGACACATCAAACTTCTCGTGTAACTCTAAAGCATCTTCTGACTGACCATTCAAACTCAGGGCGTTGAGGAAAAAGCTAACTTCTAAGGAGTAATCTTTTTTGCTTGCCTCTTTAATCAAAGCTCCATAAAGCTCTGTGGCCGCTTTCAGATCTCTGTTGATCAAATACTGGTGACCCCGGTTAAGCATTAAATCGTACTGATACTCGGGATAATGGCGTTCAAAGAACTGATAGCGCTTGGTCATCTCTTCTTCTGAGAAGTCATGCTCGCGCTGCAGCAAGGGCCAGACTTTATTCTTCTTCTCAAATACCTTGCGAATCAGCTCGCTGATGTCCCTTTGTGTGTCTTCGGGCTTAAGGTGAATATCAGCAAGATAGTAAGACACATCTTTTATGTTAGTCTCAAAACAATCCATGATGATGGTTGAACGCTCATCAATTGTCCGCATAACATTGAGTTCATTAAGTAAATCGCATGCCTTGACTTGGTTACGACGATAACTTTGATCGCAAATCAAAATGTCGAAGCGATCATGAAAAGTTCGGTTCAATGGCTCATGAGGCGCATTCAAATGGATGATTTTATGCTGCTTAATGCCAAGCGAGAGCAATAAACTGGATATGCCAATACTTTTATTCGGAAATTCTTTAACGATGAGAACATTCGCATCTTTTAACTTGAGCATATCGACACCATTTACTCCATTGATTTTGAGGCTTGTTGTGCCGAAATAAACAAGACCTGACGACTGTTTTAACGAGACTTTCGCGCAAACCGGTTATTGATCACTTCTTCAAGAGCGATATCTTCCAAGTGCTGTTGATGTGTCCTCAGTTCCGCTTGCCAACGCTCAACCGTGTAATCTAACCCTTTCACTTGTATATGTTTATGCTGTAAGTGTTTTTGCAAAGATACGCATTGCGCTTGCTTAAGCGCTTGTTCCTGTTCTTGATGGACAATTAACTTATTGATCATTTGGTCGACACGGCTGTGGTTCACCAACATTTCACGATGGAAAAATGTCCCTGAACAAGACTTCGGCGCGCTTAGCTTTCTCAGCTCGATCAGTTGTTCTAGTTGATTCTCGGCTTGCGTCTGTTGTTGACGTACCAACTCAAGCTGCTGAGACATCAAGTCTCGTTTTTTCTGTTCGATCTTCTGAAATCTTTCTATGGCTTGGATCTTCGACTGCATG
The DNA here is from genome assembly GCF_001188205.1 of Vibrio sp. VPAP30. Classification (NCBI taxonomy): domain Bacteria; kingdom Pseudomonadati; phylum Pseudomonadota; class Gammaproteobacteria; order Vibrionales; family Vibrionaceae; genus Vibrio; species Vibrio sp. VPAP30. The sequence goes on along the minus strand of NZ_LBLS01000016.1, from coordinate 149,317 downwards.
TTCCCTCACTACAATTGCTGAAATAGCTGCGCCAATTCGCTCAGGCTTTGCTGATAGTCGACAGAACTGTCTGCCGATTGCTGTAGATAGGCTGTCAAGCTGGGGTAAAGGGCGACCGAGCGATCTAGCTCAGGATCTTGACCTGGCTGATAGCCGCCTAAAGGCAACAGATCTTTTACTTGAAGATAGTTGGAGTACGTTTTACGAAACTCATTCGCTAATGTGAGATGAGCAGGTTGAGAGCATCCCGCCATGCAACGACTGATAGAAGCGTTGATATCAATAGCTGGGAAATGTCCTTGCTCAGCCAGCTTACGTGATAAAACCACATGACCATCGAGGATGGCACGCGCAGAATCAACCACGGGATCTTGTTGGTCATCACCCGCGGCCAAAATAGTATAGATCGCCGTCAAGCTTCCTTGAAGGTTTTCGCTATTACCCGCCCGCTCTAACAGTTGAGGCAATACATTGAAAACGGAAGGTGGGTAACCGCGAGTAGCTGGAGGTTCTCCTAACGAAAGCGCAATTTCACGCTGTGCCATTGCATAGCGTGTTAATGAGTCCATCATTAACAGTACATCTTTGCCTTTGTCACGAAAATACTCGGCTACGCGATGGCAAAGCAAGGTCGCCCGCAAACGCATAAGTGGAGATTCATCGGCAGGCGCGGCTATGATAACGGCTTTTTTACGTGCTTCTTCCGTCAGATTTCGTTCAATAAACTCTCGAACTTCTCGCCCACGTTCGCCAATTAAACCAACCACTATCACGTCAGCTTCGGTGCTCTGAGAAATCATTCCCATCAAAACACTCTTACCGACACCACTACCCGCCATCAGCCCTATCCGCTGACCTTTGCCTACGGTGAGTAATCCATTAATTGCACGCACGCCAACATTCAGTGGCGTATCAACGGGCCTGCGTTTCAATGGGTTGATTGATTTAGGGTCGAGAGAGACTCGGTCACCGCCATTTAGTTTTGGCCCGTCATCAATGGCTTCTCCCAACCCATTCACTACACGCCCTAGCCAGGTTTCATTTAGATGCACGGTACTGTCACCATCTAAAGGGATAACTTTAGCACCCGCAAACAGCCCACCTAAACGACGAATCGGCATCAGAAACGCAATGGTATGATCAAAACCAACCACTTGGGCTTCAATCATGTCACCTTCGGCTGTTTCTACTAAACAACGTTGTTCAAGCTTAAATCGGCACCCTACCGCTTGCAACATCAGGCCATTCACCTTCACCAACCGCCCCGTTACTCGCGCCACTGGGATCGAATCAAGGGAGGCTAATGCCTCATTGGTACGTTCAGACAACAGCTCAAAAGCTAAAGTGTTACTCATGCTCGCCTTCTACAGATGCTGGAACAGCCTCATCAAGAAGATGCTCTTTGACATTATCCATACACGCCTGTAGTCGGGAGTCACAACTCGCGTCTGCCTCAGCCTCCTCTGTTACCAAATGGCAGCCCCCCGACGGCAACTCTGAATTTGCCACCAACTTCCACTCTTTGGGAAGTTCTGAGTTGATCTGCGTAATTCGGTCAAGGTCTTGCGGATTGAGGTGAACGGTGACCTTATCTGTTTTTCCAGGCATGGCTTCTAAAGTTTCATCGACCAAGGCTAAAATCTGTTGCGGCATCAGAGTCAATTCAGCGCGAATGACTTGCTGTGCTACCTTTTGTACTAATTCACAGATGATATGGCGTTGCTGTTGCTCTCGTTCTGACTGCCAGCGCGACAAGGTTTGGTAAAGTTCACTAACAGGTTTAGCGGCTTCAATAAAAGTTTGTTTACCAGACTGTTCGCCAGAAACAAACCCCTTTTGAAATCCCTCTTTTTGCCCCTCTAGCAAACCTTGCTGTTTACCCTGTGACAAGCCTTGAGTCAATCCCTCAGCATGGCCTTGTTCTAGCCCAGTTTGGAAACCTTCTTCTAGTTTCTGTTGCAGGTCTGCTTGAGCATCTTGCCACGACTCTTCCAAGTCAAACTCACCATCAGTCACTACAGGTTGTGCGAGCGGCGGAAAGCGATGAACCCGATATCCCGAGGCTGGCACGGTCAACAGCGGAGATTTAATCAATGACATCGTAATTACTCCACTGTGGGCTCTTCGTACAGAACAAGCTCAATTTCTCCAGTCTCATCCAGTTCGCGTACAATCTGCATGATATCTTGGCGCGCTCTTTCTACTCGGCTCAGTGGTACGGCGCCACGCACTTGCATATCATCTTCCAATGCTTTCACCATCCGCTGAGGCATTGAACGCTTGATGGCTTGCTGCAAGGTAATTTCTGCACCTTTCAGTGCAGTGCCCCAAAGCTCCAACGGCACTTGTTGAACCAAACGGTCCATAGTCTCTTCGCTTTGACGGCCTAAGACCATAAAGTCAAACATATTCTGTTCAATTGCGTGCACAACCTCTTCGTCGTGCAACTTGAGCATCTCCATTAGTGAGCCGCGGTCACCTTCAAAGCGGTTAATAATATCAGCCACTTGTTTTACACCCGACAAGGGCGCACTTTGACTCGTCGATACCTGCTCAATACAGCGCTCAATCAAATCATTCAGATCACCAGCGACCTTGTGGTCGATATCCTGCAACTGCGCGATTCGGTAGAGCAGTTCATCGTGATAATCTTCCGGCAGGTGTTTTAATACTACCGACGAGCTTTCTGATGGCAGGTAAGCAAGGAAAATCGCCTGCATCTGCGGGTGCTCATTAGCGATAAAACGAGCGAGAACTTCAGCCTCAACCCATTGTAGGCGCTGCATATTGTTACGAATTTCATCGCCATACAGGTTGTTGAGCAGGCCTTTCGCAAGATCGTTGCCTAACGCCTTTCTCAAGGTGTTCGAGAGATATTCTTTGGAAGCACCACGTATCCCACTATGCTGACGAAAATCTTCAAAGAAGCTCTGAATCACACCGTGAGCACTGTCACTTTTAATGCCATTCAACCGCGCCATTGCTTTAGTAACACGTTGCGTCTCATCACGAGTAAAATTGCGCAGCACTTTTGCCGCTGCATCTTCGCCCATACCGAGAAGGACTAATGCGGTTTGCTCAACATGATTAAGCGTGGCTTTCTGCTTTGATTCTGCTGTGTTCATTCACATTCACCCATTGTTTAAGTACTTCTGCGACACGCTCTGGCTCTTCGTTCGCGATAAGTTGTAGATGCTTCAATTGAATTTCCAGTGGCGAACCTGCTGGCGGTAGCATGTCATTGCTGACATCGAGGCCATTTGAAGCGGCAATGCCTTTTTCAGAAAGCTTGCGATTGAGGGCTTCTTCTCTTTCGCGTTCTTCCCGTGTTTGTAGGTTGTCATACACAGACTCTTCTTGTGGCTCAGCAAACTCAAGCTCCTGCGAACGCATGTCCGCACCGGTGAGATGCATGATAAGAGGGCGTAAAACAAAGAAGATCATCGCCATACCTAACATGCCACCAATGACGTAACGCATCGGTTGCTGAACCGTTGGATCTTGCCACCAAGGGATAGCTGGAGGAGCATCAATAACAAGTGGTGTAAAGTTAAAACTCATCAGGCTAAAACTGTCACCTCTATCTGCGGCAATACCTACAGCATCAGAAATCATGGTTGAGATTTGCGTTTTTTCTTCTGGTGTCCAGGCTGTACCATTAGGTGCCGCTGATTCGTTAAGCAAAACAGAGACACTTAGTTTTTCAATTTGGCCTTGCTGGTACTGAGTACGTCGAACACTGCTACCCACCGCATATTGACGATTCACTTCAGAGCGGGCATTGGTATTCTGGCTATCTTGTGTTGGCACTTCGCCAGTAACAGGTGGTTGATTGCTTAGGGTTCCAGGAACCCCCAACGCGATTTGGTCAACGGAGTTATTAGTAATCGTGTGTTCGTTGCGCACAATCGGGGCGTTGTCTAGAATTTCCTGAGTTTCTTCTACTTGGCTGAAGTCCATATCTGCCGCCACTTGCACGCGATAATTACTCGGACCAAGAATGGGGGTCAGCATGTCTGATGCGCGCTGAATTATCTGCTTTTCTACGTTTTTTTGATATTCGAGGTACTTAGCGTTAACTTTTCCCGCTTCAGATGAAGCCACATCTGCACTGAGTAAACGACCATATTGATCAACAACAGACACCAGCTCGGGTTTCATACCAGTCACGCTACCTACCACCAAGTTGATGATGGCTTCGACCTGTGCTGGTTTAAGTTCTTCTCCGGGTTTAAGTTCGAGCATGACAGAAGAAGAAGGCGCCTCACTATTTTGACGTACAAACAAGGTTTGACGCGGAATAGCAAGGTGTACGCGTGCGTTTGACACTGCATTTAAAGAGATAATTGTTCTAACAAGCTCCCCTTCTAATCCGTGTCGATAGCGGGCTGTTTCCATAAACTGACTGGTACCTAAAGAGCTATCCTCTTTGAGTGAGTCAAGTCCTGTAGGCAACTTGGCTTTGACTCCTTTAGCTGCCAGCAGCATACGAATTCGCGCTACTTCTCCCTCAGGTACCAATACTTGACCGTTCTGTTCCTGAAGTCGGTAGTTAATTCCTTCCGTTTCTAATACTGAGACAATTTCGCCAGTATCAAAACGTTCTTGCTGACTATACAGAGGCCGGAAACTTTGTGTCGAACTCCAAAGAGCCACAACGATAATTGCAGCAACAATTGCCGCAAGGACGGCAGAAAGCACTAAGTTACGTTGACTATTAGACCAAAGCTGTTTGAGTTTAGCTGTGTACTCATCCATTCCTCGAATTGACGTCGACTGTGCTGGTGCCGGATTATACGGTGCTCCTCCAGCGACTTGAGTAGTAATCTCTGACATGGCTTACACCGGCATCTTCATGATGTCTTCAAAAGAAGTAACAACCTTATTGCGCACTTGCATTAAGGCATTAAACGACAAACTGGCTTTTTGACTCGCTACCATTGCACCAACAAGATCATCACTTGCCCCAGTCTCAACTGCGGTCATCTTTTGAGTGGCGATTGATTGATGAGCATTCACAGAATCAAGCACATTCGTCATCGCTGCTGAAAATGACATAGGTGAATTAGCTTTCTGAACATCAAGTGGGTTTGCAGAAACAACGAATTCTGGCTGTACTTGCGTGCGCATCACATCCATTTTGGTCAGCATTAACTGCTCTGCGGTGAATGCACTGTTGAGTGGTTGACTTGCCATGACTTAACCTCCTTTATGCAGCCGAGCCTAGCGCTGACTGTAAATCAATACCTTGTTCGCGCATCGCTGCTAGCTTGTAGCGCAAAGCACGAGTGGTTACCCCAAGCGCATTTGCCGTCTTGGTACGGTTGCCGCCGAATTGGCGCAGTTTATCTAATATGTATTGGTACTCGGCTTGCTTCTTAGCCTCTACATGGCCCATTGTTTGAGTTGTTTTATATTCTTCCTGTGGCGTTAGCAACTCTACAGGTAGCATCAGATCATGAGCCGTAATGTAATCCCCATGTCTCATAACCAGCGCTCGTTGGATAACGTTTTCGAGCTCGCGGATGTTTCCCGGCCAATGATATTGACTAAGGGCAACCATGGCATCTTGAGAGAGGTGACATTGGCTACCATCTTGATATTTACTAATGAAAAACTGACCAATGGGTAAAATGTCGTCCTTACGTTCTCTTAGAGGCGGCCAATGAAGAGGAAGCACATCAAGTCGGTAGTAAAGGTCCTCGCGGAAAGTACCATTTTTCACTTCATCTCTTAGATCTTTATTGGTTGCAGCGATCACGCGAATATCGAGCTTGACTGGCTTGTGGCTTCCCACTCGCTCAACTTCTCTCTCTTGTAACACGCGTAATAACTTTGCTTGTACCGCAGGTGACATTTCACCGATTTCGTCAAGCAAAATCGTGCCATTATTCGCTTCTTCAAACTTACCGCTCTGTGAATTGGTTGCTCCGGTAAACGCCCCTTTAACATGGCCAAAAAGGACAGCTTCAAGCATTGATTCGGGTATTGCAGCGCAATTCACCGCAATAAAAGGGCCTTCAGAGCGCGAAGACTGTTCATGCACATAGCGAGCAAGCACTTCTTTACCCGTACCCGATTCTCCAGTGATTAATACACTCGCATTAGTACACGCCGCTCGATGGGCAAGTTGTAATACCTGCTTACTGCGCCATGACTCTGCGACAATATTCGCCATTGGCTTACCTACAGCCTCAACTCGGCTAAGTAAATTAACCAACTGGCTTTTTTCAAACGGTCTTAGCAAGTAATCCGTCGCGCCCGCTTTCATAGTTTCAGCCGCTAGAATACCTTGCTCCTGCTCTACGATGGCGATTGAGACACCATCACCAGGCTTCTTTTGGTGACAATGTACAAACTCGCGCACACACATATCTGGAAGGTTTGAACTCACTAACGTGATGCCCGCGGCTTGCTCTAGCAAAGCACTTCGCCCCGTTCTTGAATGGGTGATCGTGTAACCTGACTCTTCAAGTACTCTAATTACGGGTTGAGCAAGTTCGTCTTTCGGCTCAACCAACAAGATGTTTGCAGTATCTGCCATTTTCAAACCTTACCCTTATCGTTGTTGTCTGGTGTCATTGGAAGCACCGCTTCATCGCTGCGAACCAATCGCAAGGTGACTCGGCGATTCTTGGCCTGTCCTTGATGATTCGCATTGCTCGCAATGGGATATCGAGAGCCATGAGCACGCACTTCGATCATGTTGCGGTCAACGCCAAGCTTTTCCATCTGGCTAGCCACCTGCTCCGCTCGTTGACGCGAAATTTTTAAATTGCCAATCTTCGAACCAACATTGTCGGCATAACCATCTATCAGCAGTTTGTCGACTTTAGGATCAACCATTAGATAACTATTCAATGCTGAAAGAGTTTTAAGCTGGTTTGCGTTAAGTGTTATCTGACCGAGCTCAAACAAAAGAGCAATATCCCTTGCTTGTGTATAAGACATTAATGGTAAAGACGACTGACAATCACGAAACCTTTTAAGTGCATTGTGAATGCGTATTGTCGGCACAAGATACGTGCTTTTGTCGGAAGGACTGTTTCCGCCGATAGTAAATTGAAGCCAATTGCCTGCTTCAATATCCACCAACAAACCTTCGACATTTGTACTAAAAGACATGGTGCCTTTGTCTACAGAAGCAATATTGGTCACTATTCTAGGTGCGCGGCCGATATTCCACGGCGCAGGAGTACTTAAAAGCACCCCAGAATGCCCACGTTTATTTGCGCCATTCACGCTAGCTTTGAAATAAATCACCCCTTTTTCTTCCGAGCGGAAATAAAACTTCCCATAGGAAGGGTTATTATATTTCAAATCACATTTCAGATTGGTACCTTTATATTCCCAATTAACTTCATCCATTGGAATCTTAACCAAACTATTAGACGAAGATTGAAAACTAAGAAAAAGTAAAGCCAACGAATATATTCTTGAATAAACTGCCATCGTATTTTTATTAAAATATTGGATAAATATTTGGCATTCTTTTCTAAATACCATGTGGATAGATCAAAACATACACACCAAATAGGTTTGCGAATTCTTTATTTTTGCTCACTAACCTAGCCATTTGAATAATTATGAACTTTAAAGATTTGACAAAAAGTCACATAAATCCAACAAAATGCAGTAACCAAATCAACAACAACACCCTTAAAAGGCCAGTTTTATATTTATCTTATAGTTGATGCGATTCGGAAATTAACCTGTTTTATTTTTGATTAGAAGCTCTAATTAGAGACTTAAATCAACATATGAACTAAAGTCACAAATTTCATAACAAACACTTATTTAGAACTAAAACCTCTATGTAGACTTGCCACGTTTGAGGTAAAAATTAGCCATTAGCTTTGTCAGAGCACGGTAAAATATAAATGGAACCCAGAACCAAGATGTTTATTCCAGACTATCAAGCATTAAACATAGAATCGTTGGGCAAGCCAATTCATGTTATTCGTGAAAGGTTAGAAAGTTTAATGTCTAGTTCATGCAACAACCTAACTTGCGAGCTACAAAGCTGGCTTAAAAGCAGCCTAGTACATGCCTGCATCAAGCAGGTGTCACTGCATACGATGACAGCAAATGAAATGGACAAAGCAACCACCAGCACTTTTCAACACGATGGTGGAGGAAAGGTCTATATCAACGGAGATAAGGCAACTTTGATCAAGCTTGCCGATAGTTTCTATGACGCCAAGATGAAAAGAACCAGTGAGGTTCTGAGTAACAGTGATTTAAGGCTGCAAGAAAGACTGGGACGCCAAATGACGAGTTGGCTAGCACCTCAACAGATGTGGTCAAGTTGCGAATTCGAGCCAGCGCAAGGTAATGGATTATGGGCAAAAATAGAAATTTCTTTACCTGAACATCAAGGCATGGTGCACCTTAAACTAGATGAAAAGCTCGTTACCACCTTGACCGAACAGCTAAATCTTCAAGCCAACGACGCTATGAGTGAGCCATTTTGCCGATCACTCACGTCAACGCCAGTAAAGCTTAATGTCTTATTGAGCAAGAAAGAGTTACCGCTCAGCGAAATAATCTCCTTGCAGCCCAATGATGTTTTACCCATTGAGCTGCTCTCTACCGTTCCAGTCAGTATTGGCGACGAACACCTCTTTAACGGACGAGTTGCAGAGAAAGATGGGCAGCTTGTTTTGATCATCAACCATGATAAGGAGTCACTATAATGAGTGAGCCTACCGAAACAACGACCTTCAATGGTGAAGAACTGAACTTTGACGATTTTCAACTTGAGGGTTCTCAATCAGATCGTCTAGAAAGCTCTATCCCCACTCCAGAGCGAGATCTGAGTTTTTTTAGGAACATCCCTGTAACAGTAACGCTTGAAGTGGCTAGCAAAGACATCGCACTTGGTGACTTGATGAAAGCGGGAGAAGGTAGCGTCATCGAATTAGACAAACTAAACGGCGAACCACTTGATGTTAAAGTCAATGGCTCTCTGATGGGCCATGCAGAAGTCGTAGTGGTTAACGAAAAGTATGGCTTGCGATTAATTGATGTTGTGGATTCAGCATTAGCAACAGCCGTTCAGTAAGGTTTACACAAGCATGGCGAATGTACGTTCACTGCAAGGCTGGGTAACACTGATTGGCTTGACAAGCTTAATGCTCGCCTTCCCTTTATCTGCGAGCGAAACTGGCCTGACGATTCTGTCTGTCAGTGATGGAGCTAGCCAACAAGAGTACAGTGTAAAGCTCCAAATTCTGCTGTTGATGACGGCTTTAAGCTTCCTACCCGCATTTATTTTAATGGCGACCAGTTTCACGCGTATTATTGTGGTGCTAGCAATTTTAAGACAAGCACTTGGCTTACAACAAAGCCCACCTAATCGAGTGTTAGTCGGTATTGCCTTAGCGCTTTCCCTACTCATTATGCGCCCCGTTTGGACTGATATTTACCATAATGCTTTCCAACCATACGATAATGGCGAAATCACTTTGATGCAGGCTTTCTCAATCGCCGAAAAACCTGTTCGTAACTTCATGCTTGCCCAAACTCAACAAACCGCATTGGAACAGATGCTGCGTATTGCCAATGAACCTCTGGACACCCAAATTGAAGATATTTCATTTGCTGTCGTTCTCCCTGCATTTGTAATCAGTGAGTTGAAAACCGCATTTCAAATTGGCTTTATGCTGTTCATCCCATTTCTGATTATTGACCTTGTTGTCGCCAGTGTTTTGATGGCGATGGGTATGATGATGCTTTCTCCTCTCATCATCTCATTACCTTTTAAACTTGTCGTGTTTGTACTCGTCGACGGCTGGGCAATGACGGTCGGTACGCTCTCAGCAAGCTTCGGATAGTAGGAAACCTAATGACTCCGGAAATGACCGTTACCCTATTCTCTAATGCTGTTTGGCTTATCATTTCGATGGTTGCCGTTCTCGTTGTTCCTGGCCTAATCGTTGGTCTTGGCATCGCAATTTTCCAAGCGGCGACTCAAATCAACGAACAAACCTTAAGTTTCTTACCGCGACTATTAGTCACGCTGTTGATGGTGATTTTTGCAGGGCACTGGATGCTGAGAAAAATTATGGATCTATTCGACTATCTGTTTCACAGCATTCCGGGAATGATCGGCTAATGAGCGTATCGTTTGCTGACATCTCGCAGTTACTGGGCCAACTCTGGTGGCCCTTTTTCCGTATCGGTGCAGTGTTTATCTCTATGCCGTTTTTTGGCGATGCCCTTATCCCAGTTTGGGTAAGAAGCCTACTCGCCCTATCTATTGTCGTAATTTCTGCCCCTTTGATGCCAACCATGCCAACGGTTGATCTGTTTTCAATGAGTTCACTGTACCTTGCTTTCGAGCAAGCGATATGGGGGTTATTTTTTGGCTTGATACTGCACATGTTGTTTACCATTTTCACCACCCTTGGCCAGATTGTTTCGATGCAAATGGGTCTGGGTATGGCGATGATGAACGACCCCGTCAATGGGATGTCCGTCGCGATCCTTGGTCGAATCTTTCTGATCTTCAGTACGCTACTCTTTCTATCGCTAGAAGGTCATTTGGTGATCATTGATATTTTAATCCAAAGCTTTGTGGTGTGGCCGGTTGGATCTGGGCTTTCACTTGCTTCATTGCAAGGCATTGTCAATCTGTTCAGTTGGATGTTCGCTGCTTCTTTGGCTCTGGCTTTACCCGCTATCGTTTCCATGCTACTTGCCAACATCAGCTTTGGTGTTATGAATAGAGCAGCCCCGTCACTCAACGTTTATGCTCTTGGTTTTCCTATGACGATGCTACTTGGTCTATTCAGTGTATTAATTTCAGTCTCGGGCGTGCCAAGTCGGTATACCATTTTGGTCAACGATACTTTGCGTTTCCTTAACCAATATATGGCGGGGGGCGCATGAGCGAACAATCTTCTCAAGATAAAACCGAAAAAGCCTCCCCCCAGAAAGTAAAGAAGGCACGTCAGGAAGGCCAAATTCCACGAGCCAAAGAGTTCACCACAGCAGCCATATTTCTCGCAGTCGCGGTTTACTTCTACAGTCAAGTGACTGAAATTTGGGACAGTGTCGCCGGGATTTTTCGCTATAACATGGCTCTGACTAAAGAAGACCTCGAAAACCCAATACAGATGATCGAGCAACTTGGTCATAGTCTTGGTGTCCTCATTGCGCTTCTTGCACCTATGTTTGTTGTTATCATAGGCGTAACCGTTGCCAGTACACTCATTCTTGGCGGATGGATGTTCCGGCCTGCCAACGCCATGCCCAAAATGAGCAAGCTAAATCCGTTAAGTGGCATCAAAAGGATGTTCTCTACTCGCTCAGTGGTCGAACTTATTAAATCTACTCTGAAAGTGGCGGTAATATTTGGCGTTCTATACGGCTATCTAGACAATCACCTCCAACCACTGCTTGGTATGCAGAGACTGTCCCTTGAGCAAGGTGTGGTTAAAGTTATGACGATCCTGTTTGATGGATTGCTATTGATGGGGTTCGCGTTGCTGCTTTTTGGTGTGATTGATATTCCTTATCAACGTTGGGAACACTTAAAAGAACTCAAGATGACCAAACAAGAACTCAAAGAAGAGTACAAAAACAATGAAGGTCGACCAGAAGTTAAACAGCGCATAAGACAAATTCAACAACAGTTTGCTCGCCGTAAGATAGACAAAATGGTCCCGACTGCAGACGTCATCATTACTAACCCAACCCACTATGCCGTTGCGGTTAAATATGACCCTAGCTTATCTGATGCGCCATTTGTGGTCGCGAAAGGTGTCGATGAAACAGCAATGCATATTCAGCGTATTGGCCGTGAAAACCAAATCGAGATCATTAACTCGCCACCACTAACGCGTTCTATTTACTACACCACCGCCATAGAGCAAGCAGTTCCTAGTCAGCTCTACATCGCTGTGGCGCACATTCTTACTTATGTTATGCAATTGAAATCGTTTCGAACTGGGGGAGGCGAAAAGCCGATGCCACTTCCTCACTTTGTGATTCCAAAACACCTGCAACACTAACTACCTAGATTTAATCCAAGGACACCAACCTATGCTCAATCGGTTAAAACAATTACAGACTTCTGCCAAAGGCTTTGTCGGGATTCCGCTGGTCTTATTGATGGTACTCGCAATGGTTATTCTACCTTTGCCACCATTACTGCTCGATGCGCTGTTCACCTTTAACATTGTGCTCGCGATTCTTGTTCTTCTGGTCAGTACAACGGCAAAACGTCCGCTCGATTTTTCGATTTTTCCGACCATATTGCTGATCGCAACTTTACTACGTCTCACTCTAAACGTTGCCTCAACGCGGGTGGTACTGCTTGAAGGTCATAATGGTGGTGACGCAGCGGGTAAGGTTATCCAAGCATTTGGTGAGGTCGTCATCGGCGGTAACTACGTAGTTGGTATGGTGATATTCGTTATCTTAATGATCATCAACTTTGTGGTTATTACCAAGGGTGGTGAGCGCATTTCAGAAGTATCGGCTCGCTTTACCCTTGATGCCTTACCCGGTAAACAGATGGCGATTGACGCTGACCTTAACGCCGGTCTGATAGATCAAGAAGCAGCTCGCCAACGTCGCCGTGAAGTGGCAAACGAAGCGGATTTTCATGGTTCGATGGACGGTGCCTCTAAGTTTGTTCGCGGGGATGCCGTTGCTGGCTTGTTGATCCTGTTTATTAACATCACTGGCGGTATTAGCATCGGTGTGTTCGAGCACGGTTTATCCGCCACTGAAGCATTTAAAACCTACGCACTTCTCACCATTGGTGATGGCCTTGTCGCACAAATCCCATCGTTACTATTAGCCACAGCCGCCGCCATTATCGTTACTCGCATCAATGATAGCGACAACGGTATGTCTGAGACGATGCACAAACAGTTGCTCGCCTCGCCTACAACCTTGTTCACCGTCGCTACAGTGATGTTGGTCATCGGTCTTGTCCCTGGCATGCCGCACCTTGCGTTTTTCACCTTCGCTGCTGTGGTTGCTTTTGCTGGCTGGCGACAGGCTAAAAATCCCGCCCATGAGGCGCAACTTGACGATGTAGAAGTGATCAGTCAGGCGATGCAGCATGAAGAGGCACCACTTAGTTGGCAAGACATTCCCCATATCCATACACTGTCACTGGCTTTAGGGTATCGGCTTGTTCACTTAGTGAACAAGGAGCAAGGTGCGCCGCTGACGCAACGAATTCGCGGTTTACGTCGCAACCTGTCAGAGCAAGTGGGTTTTCTGTTACCCGAAGTTCGTATCCGCGACAACCTTAGCCTTAAACCCAACCAGTACACGATTTCACTCAACGGGGAATTGATAGACCAAGGGTTTATCGAGCCAGACCGCCTCATGGCGATTGCTGTGGGAGAAACCTATGGCGAAATCGATGGTATTTTGGGCAGCGATCCCGCTTATCAACTTCCAGCAGTTTGGATTGAACATCCAGATAAAGCGAAAGCACTCAATATGGGCTATCAGGTCGTTGATGATGCCACAGTAATCGCAACTCACATCAGCAAAGTAATAAAGACTCACCTAGCAGAGCTGTTCAACCATGATGACGTAGAGGCAATGACACAAAGGCTGACTCAGCAAGCGCCAAAACTTGCCGAGGCACTGACAGCAGCACTTAACCCAGCGCAGCAATTAAAAGTGTTTCGGCAACTGCTATTGGATCAAGTCCCACTTCAAGACATTCGCACTATTGCCAATACCATGTTGGAGTCTTCAGAGAACACTAAAGATCCGATCTTACTGGCAGCAGATGTACGCTGCGCCCTACGCCGGACTTTGGTCAATTTAGTCGCAGGACCAAAGACCGAACTTAAAGTATATGCACTGTCTGACGAGTTAGAGCAGATGTTGTTGACTTCGATGCAGCAAGCGCAATCAAGTGGCACCATTATGCTAGACAGCTTTCCGATCGAGCCAAACATCCTCGCCCAATTCCAACAAAACCTGCCATTAATTAAGCAGCAGCTTAAACAACAAGGGCTGGCACCCATTCTGTTGGTAATGCCTCAGCTTAGGCCATTAATTGCCCGTTATGCGCGAACATTCTCGCAAGGTCTAGCGGTGCTTTCTTATAACGAAATTCCTGAAACAAAACAGATCAACGTGGTAGGTAACCTTGGGTAATCTAAATTCACATCAAGCCATGTACGGCTACATCATTAAACTCATGGAAGAGTATGTTGAGACTGAAGACGATATGCTCCTTTTTGAGGCACTCAAACACAATGACATCAAACATGCATGTCAGGCGATACGCGAAACGCGATCGGGAGAGGTCGAATTCCAGCATCTGACACTTCGCTTTGGCGGAGATGGGGAGCAAAGCGTGTATCAGTTTGATCTGTCGCAAAACATCAAATATTGCCTCGATCTGTTTAGTCTGTATTTGGCTCTACGCCAGACACGCTTTCAACTCGAAACTTTCCACCCAGATTTGATCAGCAATGTGGTGGTACCACTGCAAGTTGAAGCCCTGACATGGCAACCTGGAAACGAATTTTTTGAACAAGTGATTCAATGCCACAAACAAGCGTTTGCCCATGTCATCCCTTCATTGCAGTTGGGCAATAAATCCAGTTTATCCTCCGTAATGGCCCACCTAGTCGAAAAAATTGAAGAATTTGCCTATGCTTTGTGGTTTGAAGTGACACCACCCTGTCCGCTGTTTGAGCGAATTGCTCAATTTAAACCGTCAATGCTCAAGATCTCGATATCGCTAGAAGACAAAGAAAATCGCCAAGCCTTTTTGCCGATTGTGCGATTGCTCAAGAAGCATAAGCTGAAATGGGTAGCGAGCCGTGTCGCGAGCCAAAAAGAACTCAATCAATACAAGTTGCTGGGTGCCAGTTACTATTTTGGCTACTTTAGCGACATTCCAACATCACTTTCCTTTAAAACATTTGAAAACGAAAATGAGGTTTGGTGACCCACAAAAGGGCCAAATAGTGGAATCAACATCTCCTATTTGGTCTGATTTTGCTTATTTTTATCATTATTTAAACTTTTTAGTTAATCTTTGCCTGCCGTCGTCCGCCTCTTGTTAGTGACCAGGGGAAATCCTGAAGCCGAAATCTGAGTATTGAGAGAAACGAAGGAGACTAAGATGGCTTTATCAATGCACACTAACTACGCATCACTAGTAACGCAAAATACACTAAGCAGCACTAATGACCTACTCACCACAGCGATGGAACGCCTAAGTACTGGTATGCGTATCAATTCTGCAGCTGACGACGCAGCAGGTCTTACTATCGCCAACAAACTTGAAGCACAAACTCGCGGCATGTCTGTTGCGATGCGTAACTCTCAAGATGCTATCTCGATGCTGCAAACAGCAGACGGCGCACTTGAAGAGCTAACCAACATTGCTTACCGCATGAAAGACCTTGCAACTCAAGGCGCGAACGGCACTAACGGTGCGACTGAACTTGCTGCGCTAGATGCAGAATATCAAGAGCTTGAGAAAGAAGCTGGACGCATTATCAACGAAACGACCTACGGTGCAGGACAGAAACTGCTTGAGACTACAAATGGTAAATTAGCAGCAGCAGTTACTTTCCAAATTGGGGCATCAACAGGTGAAAAACTTGACGTGGATGTTTCTACTTTGGTTAAAGCCATCGAAACAGACCTAGCCGCAACAGGACCTCTTGATAACAACGCTAACTCTAACGGCGAAATTGCTAAAGTTGATGCGTTATTCGACAAAATCAACACCGTGCGTTCTTCTTTAGGTGCAAACATCAACCGTCTAGACCACACGATCAACAACCTAGCGAACATCTCTGAAAACACAGCCGCAGCAAAAGGCCGTATCACAGACGCAGACTTCGCGATTGAATCTTCAAACATGACGAAGAACCAAATGCTGATGCAAGCAGGTACAACGGTTCTTTCTCAGACTAACCAGCTACCTGGCATGGCAATGTCTCTGCTTCGCTAAGCATTCTAAGACAAGTAACAATTTAAATTACTCTAGTGATTTTGCCCCCTTTTCAATAGGGGGCTTTTTTTATCCGATTCAGTTCGCGTGAATTTTAAACTTAATCTTTGCTCCTTTTTGGTCGCCTCTATTTTATAAGGAACAATCCGCTTCACGCAGGAAATGGCGGAATTCCTATCATGGAAGGCTCTCTTCCGTTTTTTAGAAAAAACAAGAACAAGCCATTGATAAATATAAATATTTACATTGGCACTCATATTGCAATTTACTCAAACCGAATAGATTGGTGATGTGTGACTTCTGCCACTTGGCGAGACACTTAGTAAAGGGAGTACTCTGATGAGCTCAATAGATCCAGCAACGATGGCCAAACAACTGGCCACTTTCGATGTTCAGTCATTTAGACAGCGTTATTCAACGCAAGCATCACAGTACCAGTCTCAGCTAGATGCACTTGGTAAAGTCGAATCGGCACTACGCGAATTTAGAACGGCTGTGACTGAAATGAACGGCAGTACCGCTGGTATTATTAAAAACAGCGCAACCATTTCCGAAGACGGTTTTTTCAGTGCTACGGCTAACTCAAAAGCTTTGACAGGTAGCTACCAGATATTTGTAGAACAAGTCGCTACCGCTCATCAAGTCTCAACCAATATGCCAGCAAGCTTAGACGCCACCACCGAAGTTCCCCTGACTGGAACGCTTGAATTTACTGTCGATAGTAAAACCATGACGCTCGATCTGTCTGCCCTAGATAGTGATGGCGATGGCAAGGCAACCATTGCAGATCTAACTTCAGCAATTAACAACGACCCAAATAATCCTGGCGTAAACGCAACACTGGTTCGATCAGATGGTCAGACGCATTTCATGCTATCGAGTGAAGAAACTGGCACCACGAAAGCACTAACGAAAGTAGAGGCTACGGGTACAGGTCAAGCTTGGTTTGAAAATGCATTTTCTACCTTGACCGACATCACTGCTGCGAAAGATGCGGTTGTCTGGCTAGGTGCACAAGGCTCGGGTCTAAAGCTAACTGGCAGTAGCAATACATTTAGCAACGCTATTGATGGCGTTGACATCACTGTAAACAAGGCTCAGGCGAGCGCTGATTCACCGCTAACGATGAAGGTAGGCGGTGATAAAGAGGCCACGAAAGAACAAGTCACTAAATTTATTGACGCCTATAACAGTTTAATGTCAACCGTGAACGAACACTCGAAAATCGATAGTGAGAACAACAAGCGCCCTGCTCTCGCTAGCGATCCAACCCTGCGTTCGATTGAAAGCCAGGTCAAGTCCGCGGTTCGTGGCGAATTTGGCGGCTTACGCCTGAGTCAAGTAGGCATAGACATCGACCGTGATGGCAAAATGAAGCTAGATTCAGAAAAGTTCGATAAAGCTCAGTTAAACAATAGCGCAGGGCTTGAAGCCATGTTCAATGATGATGGTGCACTACTAGATTCTGTCGAAGCACTTATCGAGCCTTACCTGCAATTCTCGTCTGGATTATTCAAATCTCGCAAGGATGCGCTCAAACAAAACATTGATCGAATCAATGATAAGCAAGTCGTTTTAGACCGTAAATATGATATGGCCTACGACCGCTACCTCAAACAATTTACCCAAATGAACACCATTATGCGCCAGATGAATCAAACCATGTCGTTGTTTGGTTAACGGTCACTAGGAGACGTTTTATGTTAATGGATTCTGGATACAATTCGTATCAGCAAGTCGACTTAGATGCTCAAGCTGCTGCCGCCAATCCTCACCAATTGGTGGTGATGCTTATTGACGGCCTGCTTAATGAAATTGAACGTGTCCGCGGTCACATGTCTGCCGGACGCCTTGCCGAGAAAGGTTCCGGTATCAATAAGTGCATGAACATTTTAGTCGGTTTAGACAGCGCTCTTGACGCAGAGAATGGGGGAGAAGTTGCCCAGAGTCTGCACCAACTGTATGACTTCTGCCAAGTAGAACTGTATCAGGCCAGTGTCCAAAACAATCTGGATAAGTTGACGAGTGTAGAGCATGTCATGAACAACATTCGAGAAGGGTGGATGAATTTTGGTCAGCAAGCATAGAGTTTCACCTGAGCGATTCCGTCACCTATCTAAGCTGATTCAAATCGCGACAAAAACCCAAGATTGGCCTGGGCTTAAACGCTACGACTTACAACTTCGCGAGCTATTGGAAAGCCATCAACCCTACCTTAAAGATCCTCGACTCGCACCAGTGATCAAGGAAGTCAGGGCAGTTCATCACGAAGCCTTTACTGTGTTAGAGAAAGCCATCAGTGAACTGGAAGCAGACATTAATGTTGTCGACGCGCAGCACGAACGAGCTAAAGCGTATCAGCTTGCAATGACCATGGAGCATTAGATGATTGACACCTCTTCAGTGCAAACTCAACCAGCCAAAACGGTGGGGAAATCCAACTCAATTGGTGGTATTCACCAAGCTCGCTCTTTTGGCCAAAGTACAGACACTCATCGCTTTGAACTAGGCGGCGCTCTAGCGATGGAGCAGAATTCAGCCCTATTATGGAACGTGGCGCAGCCAGAACACAGCGAACAGGCGGCGGAGCGAAACAGCGACCAAGAACCACCATTGCTAGCCTATAGCCCTAATGGTTCGCCAACAGATATAGAACCACTTGAAGAAACACTAGCTGCTCTTCAATCAGTCGCGACAGCTCAGCAAAACCAACCTAGGTTTATTGAGTCAAAATACCCACAAACAACGGCTAAGACAATCAGTGAAGTCAGTGCAAGCACTCAGTCTCGCCAACAAAATGATCTTGCACTACTGAAAGCGCCAACAAGCACTCAGGCCGCAGAGTTACTGAGTTCTCCTTCAGTTAATCAATCACTGCAAAACGTTTTGCAAACGATCTCTCACACCGCAAGCCAACCTCAACTGGCCACAGCGACTCAACCCAATGCACTAGTGACGCAATCGCAAGGTTCAGAATGGGCTGCAGTTAAGGTTGATACCCACGCAGGGAAGTGGGGAGAGCAGATGATGCAGGTTCTCCATGATCGAGTCTCCTTACAAGCTCAACAAAGCATGCAAGAAGCAAAAATCCGCCTAGACCCACCAGAGCTTGGCAAACTTGACTTATTAGTTAGAGTCGAAGGTGACCGCCTTAGTGTGCAGATTAATGCCAATGCTACCGCTACCCGTGAGGCGTTGATGCAAGTCTCAGATCGTCTACGTGCAGAGCTACAGAATCAGAACTTTGTTCACGTCGATGTCAATGTTGGCTCAGGTGATTCGGATCAACATCGGTCGCCTCACCAGCAAGAACAAGAGAAACATATTTTATCTTCCGCAACCTTTTCCGATACAGGCACAACTACATCGGATAGTTCTAATACCCATTCAGAGCACTGGCTCAGCACACACGCATAACAAACTAGGAACAGAGTTATGACTAAACAACAAATGATCGCAATTTTTGCTGCTATGATCTTCACCAGCGCTCTGGTCTCCGCTGCAACTGTTGTTGGCGGAATTTGGTTTTTGAAACAATCAGGGAACGAATCAAGTTCGGAAAATTTTTTCGCTGATTCACCCCTTTCATTCCTTACCAAAGAACCAGTTCCTGTTCGGACACCTAGTTTTCATGAACTTGAAAAAATCGTTCTTAGCGTGAAAGGAAAAAGACAGACCCACTTTGTGATGCTGGAAGTTGCTATTGAAACTCGCCGACCAGAGAAAATTCAGAACATTGATGACTATATGCCTATTGTTCGTAATTCGCTGCTCAAGCTGTTTAGCGATAAAACTTACGATGATTTACGTCAAGATGGCGCCGTCAACCTGTTACAAAACCAAGTGAAACAAACCGTTCTGCTCGCCTTTGAAGATACCGAACTCGTTCGAGAAATCGATGATGTATTGCTGACCAAATACGTTGTGCAATAAGGAGCACAACTATGCTGGATATGAACTTTCAGGAAGAGTACAGCATGGAGGGTGAAATCAGTTCACCTTCCGTTCCTATTGATGAAAACAAGCTACTTTCCAAACATCAGATACTGGTTAAGCGCATCGTCAATCAACTCAGAGCCCATGCAACGCCCCATTGCAGCATCGAAGATATGCAGCAAATTGGCTTAATTGGCTTACTCGAAGCCGGGCGACGCTACGGCAACATTGAAGACCCAAACTTCCCTGCTTTTGCAGTATGTCGGATTCGTGGTTCCATTCTCGATGAACTACGCCGGCTTGATTGGCGTTCGCGAAAAACACGTCAAGAGGCTCACGAACTCAATGACGTCACACGTGACCTGATGCGAACTTTGGGTCGACAGCCAACAGATTCAGAAATCATCGAAGCTCTGGGCACGACTGAAAAAGACTACCTTGCGCGCCAAAACGCAGTACTCGCTGGTGAGATGCAGAGCTTAGACCAACTGATTGAAAATGGCATCGAAACCAATGTTGAGGCCATTTATGACGGTATGGCCCATGAACAGACTCGTCGCAGTCTCGAAGTAGCATTAGAAAAACTCCCCAAACGAGACCAGCTATTGCTGACCTTGTTCTATCAACATGAACTCAACCTTCATGAAATTGCATTGGTACTGGATTTGACGCCTCCGCGCATTTGCCAGCTACATAAACAAGCCCTTAAACAACTTAATCACTACTTATCCTCCTAGGAGTCACTCATGCAAAAGTTTTTTGGAGCCATCACCGTCTTACTCTGTGTCTTTGGCGGATATATGTGGGCAGGTGGCAACCTTGGTGCGATTTGGCAGCCAGCTGAGTTTCTTATCATTATCGGCGCAGCCGCCGGGTCATTGATCATTGGCAACCCACCACAAGTTCTTAAAGAAATGCGCCGCCAGGTGGGCATGACCATCTCAGGTCCAAAGGAAGAACGTGAATACTGCATGGAGCTAATGGCACTACTGCAAGTATTATTGGAAACAGTGCGTAGTGGCGGGTTTAAGTCGCTTGATAAACATATTGAAAACCCAGAACAAAGCCCTTTGTTTAGTCGTTATCCACTGGTTGCAAAAGATTATCGCTTGGTGTCATTCATTACTGACAATCTGCGCTTAATGGCAATGGGACAAATGTCGCCTCATGAATTAGAGGGGTTGTTAGAACAAGAAATTGATGCCATCCAAACCGACCTACTTCTGCCTTCTCGCTCAATGCAGCGTACCGCAGAAGCACTGCCTGGCTTTGGTATTTTGGCCGCAGTTGGCGGCATCATTATCACCATGTCTGCCATTGATGGCTCAATTGCACTGATTGGCTACCACGTTGCAGCAGCGTTAGTGGGCACCTTTGTTGGCATCTTCGGCTGTTACTGCTGCCTAGATCCACTCAGTAATGCTATGGCACAGCGTGTTAAACGTGACATGACGGCATTCGAATGTGTTCGCGCAACCCTAGTCGCGTATGTTGCTAAAAAGCCAACACTGTTAGCAATTGACGCTGGTCGTAAACACATTCAGCTCGACATCAAACCCACCTTCAATCAAATGGAGAAATGGCTGGCTGAGCAGGAGGGATAATGCAAAGACAAGAACATGTTGTGTTTAAACGGGCCAAAACCCATGACCACGACCTACACCACGGTGGGGCCTGGAAAGTGGCATTTGCTGACTTTATGATCGCATTAATGGCCCTTTTCTTGGTTCTTTGGGTAATGCAGGTTGTTGATCAGGAAGAGCGAAAAGCGATCGTTGCTCATCTGCATAGCTCAAGTGTGTTTGATAAGAGCTATGGTAACCCTTTTGATACATCGCAGAGTATCTCTCCTATCGATCTGGCATCTGATTCATCAGTGCCAAGCCGACACAACTCGACACATACTGTAAACTCATTTTTTGATGGTGACGGTGACGGACCAGAAACCGATTCACTGATACCGGGGACATTTGATACACAAGAACGCTTGGCGGCGTTAGCAAAAGTGATTCAAGAGGCCGTTCGTCAAAGTAGCGCACAAGGCAACGTTAATGTAACCGTAACACCCCAAGGGCTACGAATCGTATTGCAAGATGACTATAAACAGCACATGTTTGGTCGCGGTGGCTCAGAACTGACACCCTTCTTTGAAGACTTACTCATCGCCCTCGCACCTGTATTTAAGCGCGTTGCCAACCCCATCATTATAAGTGGTCACACCGACGCGACACGCTTTCGCAGCCGATTTAACAGCAAATCAAATTGGGAGCTTTCGGCGTCAAGGGCCAATATGGCTAGGCATACCTTAGTCGCCGGTGGTATGCCAGACGAGCGAGTGTTACAAGTCACTGGCATGTCTGACAGAGCGTTACTCAACGACAACAACCCTGAATCAAGTGAAAATCGACGCATAGAGTTGTTTGTTTTAACAACGCCCGCAGCAGAAGTATTGGAGACGTTCTTTGGCAACAAAAACGACAGTGAACTGCAAAAGGCAAAACAAAAAGCCCAGTTCAACAAACCCGTCATTAGGCAGGAAGTGATTAATTATACTCCGACTGCTGATAGCAGCGATAAAACGCTGCAAGACCTTTAACCCCCCTGTCTCAGGCTCAGATCACTAAAGAACTGAGCTTGGGGCAACACAGTACGATACGCTCATGCCTCAACATAAAGTCAGTCATGCAAAAAAAGATGGCCTACAAAAAGCATTTTTGTGGCTCATCATCATCGACTACGTGTTGCTGTCGTTATTTCTCAGTCAACTCTACAACCTGACTCTTAACAGCGGTACGGCAATTAGTACCTTGTTGCTCCTATACAACGTTTTACTGACATCCCTTTGCTTTCAGCGAACCGACAAACGAGATGCTCATATTATTTATCCGACACTGTCTGCGACTCTGCTCGCCTTTGTCTGTTTCCTGTATTTCTTTTTCTTGGTGTAGCGGGTACAAAAAACTCTCCACTTTAGGGAGAGTTTGAAATCAATTACCTGATGCCTAGACACTATCTTATCAAGGCAACGACCGAATGCCGTTTCACGTTCGCTTGCGCGTTAAGTGCCTGAAATGCCGTAGCGAACATGCCATCATTTTGTGTAAGACTCGCAAGCTTTTCATTAACTTCATTGGCTGATAGTAGGTTGGATTGGCTATGGATAAGTGTCATTTGTGCACTGAGTTCAGAGCCGAAAGAACTAGCCTGCTCTAATCCTTTTTGCACCTGTCTAAGGTGTTGATTTACTTTAGCAATGGTCTGCTTGATCCCTTCACGCGACGACAAATCAAAACTCAGTTCTGAGATACCTTCCGGCTCGGGTTTGAGGGTCATGACATTAGACTGGCCAGCAGGAAAGCGATGCCCTTGTCCAGTCACCATAACTTTCTGCTGCATCTGCTGGTAAGCCACTTCAGAAGATTCAAACAAGATAGTGCCATCTTCTGCCATCGATGCCCTTAAACCCAAAGGGACGAGACTGCGATCCAGCATCTTCACCGTCTGTTTACCATCGGCTCGACCATCAAACTGAATCATTACTGAATGTCCTTGAGGGAAATCCAAACGAATTTGTTCCGCTTTGTCGCTCAAGCGATGAACATTGAGTCCTGGAATGGAAAAGCGCCGCATATCTGCTTTATCAATTTTCAAAGTTAACTGATTATCAACCACTTTGTTACCATCGAAGCGCGCAGATTCTAATACATGTTCAATATTTGCTTTAAAGCGCGACAAACCCTCTTTCAGCCCGGCAATGTTATTCGCACCACTGGTTAACGCTCGTGTTAACCCCTGTTTGATCATTGACAACTCGCTACCAATCGCCTGTAAGGAGCGCTGAGCAATTTGTACCGATGTTGCATTCTGCTGCCCCTGAGTAAGCAAAACACCAGACACCGAAAACGATGCTAGTGCTGGATTATGGCCCGCAGATTTTAGCTGACGATTATCAACCTGGGTGTCTGAAGAACGTGGCGGAGAAATGGTCGCCCGCTCAGAGCCAGCCAGTCGGACGTTATGGGGGCGAACTTCTACCGTACTCATAACCATGGATGAAGACTACCTCTTAGATTCGGTTGAACAAACTCAGATCGTTGATCTTAACGTAACTCGCCTGAGTTGCTTGAAGCGCTGCCATGTAATTGCTCAGGCGAACTGAAGCCTCACCATAATCAAGTGCCGAAAGGTCACCTGTCACCTTATCAACAAACAGCTTATTCTCGCTATGAGCGCTATCCATCAGATCAAGGTTATTGTGGCGCCCACCCAGTTCCGTCATCGCCCCTAGTACATTCGCAGACGTGTTTTCGATTGCGGTCAAGGTTGATTCAACTGTGGTACGAAACGCGGCTGTTGGCGCCTTAAACTCAGCGATCACCGCTTCGAGATCATTGAGTAAGTTTGTTCCGCCGAGATCAAGGATCTCTTGCGCTGTCATATTGGCTTCCATCGAAACACCTTTGGCTACTGTCACAACTCGCTTGTCATTGTTACCATCAATGGTGTAAGTGCCTGCGGTATTTGACAACGCTGGTGTATCAGTTTGTGTGCCAGAAAATAAGAAACGGCCTTCTTCATCTTGGGCATTAAAAGAAGACACCACCGAGGCACGGAGGCTTTCCAATTCGGTAACAATGCCTTCTCTGTCGTCATCAGTGAGTGTACCGTTTGCCCCCCAAAGCACTAACTCATTCATACGCTTAATACTGTCATTGACTGAATCTAGATGAACTTCCTGACTTGAAAGCGCGGTTTTTACGTTGGCGATATTGGATTTGTATTGATTAATCGCAGACCCTTCTCTACCTAAGTTCAGCAGTTGAATTGATGCCATCGGGTCATCAGAAAGCTTAGTTAAGCGCTCACCTGTCGACATCTGCTGCAGCACCTGCCCTAAACCTGCATTGTTAACTTGCAAGCTTTGCAGCATCATCTGACTAAATTGAGTATCACTGATTCGCATTTAGGCTCTCCCACTTTTAAAATAATTTGAGTACAGAGTCGAACAATTGATTCGCGGTACTGATCACTTTCATATTGGCATTGTGCGCGTTAGCGAAAGTCATCAGGTTTGCCGCTTCTTCATCACTGTTCACCGCGCTTATATTGTCGCGAGCGGCAATGGCCTGTTCATTGATCGCCACCTTAGCTTTGTAGTCTGCATCTGCCTGACGCGCTTTAATTGCCGTCTCGCCGACCATTGCGGTGAAAGCATCATTAAGACTTAAAGAACCAAAACCACTGATCGCAACCGATTTATTACTGATCGCCACAAGCTGGTCCAATACATCTGCATTACCTGGAGTTCCATCAGAAGACAGTGCCAATTGATCAGGTTTTAAATCAGTCGTGGTTAAACTGGCTGCTGGGTTAGCAGGGTCGTAGCTAAACAATGCACCACCAGCATTCCCATTAAGATCTTTCCCCGTTGCCAGTACTGTGTTGAACTCGTCAGCTAATGCTTTGGCCATATCGTCAATCGCTGTTCGGTATGGGCTTAAGACTTGGGTTTGGTAATCGTTTAACGCGCCAATTTTCCCACCTGTTGAACCCGTTACAGCAAAGTTTTGCGTGCCAAACTCTACTTGCATGTTTGCTAAGTAAGGATCACTCGGATCTGGAATTGCTTTGAGCTTACCCGCGTCACTGCCCATCACCAGTGGCTGCCCTGAAACCAAAGTCACTTGCAAGCTACCGTCGTGCTGAGCGGTGGTTTTCACTTCAACCACTTTGGAAAGCTCACCAATCAATGCATCCCGCTCGTCCATCAAGGTTGCAGGATTGCCACCCGTACCCTGCATCTCAACAATCTGCTTATTCACATTGGCGATATTGTTCATCAGACTATTGGCATGAGTGACCGCCGCACTTCTCTGGTCACTCATATCTTTGTGTTGATTGTAGAGCGACTCCGTAAGAGTATTGAATCGGCGCGAAATTGCTTCTGCTTCATTGATAATTTGTTGGCGATAAGGGACCGATTCTGGTTTTACTGTCGCGTCGTTCAACGCCGAGAACAAGGTATCTAGTCCTGCAGATAGGCTAAAACCATCTGCACCTAGCATATTCTCTAACTGGCCGAAGTTGGTGGTATAACGAGTCGCATAAGACGATAAACTGTTGGTTGACCAAGTCTGCTTGACAAGGAACTCATCCGTCACGCGACGAATACTGGTCACTTCCACCCCAGAACCAGCGCTTAACTTGTCGTGCGTACCACCACCAACCGATGCCAGTAAAGCTTGTTGGCGACTATAGCCAGGAGTATTAATGTTTGAAACGTTCTGCGCTGTTACGTCAAGCGCCACACGGTTTGCGTTCAGGCCTGATAATGCAATATTGACCAAACTCATTTATAGCTCCATTTTTCGAATTAGTGGCTGAGCAAAAGCCGTTGTAACGCCTGCTTCACCCAGAATCTCTCTTACAGAGGCGACCGACTGGCCTGTAGAATGTAGAGGCGCCTGCACATTGACAGGTGCATCACTTGGAAGTTGTGAGCTTGGTTCCACAGCAGTAAGAGCATCATTGGCCGAAGCGCCTATCGAGTGAGTTTCGAACTCGACTTCAGCCATTGAAGGACTTAGCTGTTTAATCAACATGTCTGCAATGCCCGAGTTTTGTTTTCTCGCCATTTCAATCGCAAGCTGACCATCATACATGTCGCGAAAAACACCATATTGCTGACTCGAAAATGGGCTGTCTTTATCCGCAAGGGCATCACTACTACTGCGCATCTGACGCAGAACTAGCTGCAAAAACATGGCCTCAAACTGCCCTGCCACTGCCTCCAAAGCTGCACCTTGTTGGTTACTGTTTTTGATATTCATCAGCGCGCTATTATCGTGATAGAGCACTGAGTTCATTTTTGCTTGCTCGTTAAGTCCGTCAAACTTCATACTGGCTCCTTAAATCACCACCAGCTCTGCATTAAGGGCACCCGCCTCATGTAGCGCTTGCAAGATAGACATTAAATCGGTCGGTGTCGCACCTAAGCTATTGACGGCATTAACTATCGTATTAAGTTCAGTTCCCGGAGGCCAAATTGCCATTTGCGCCTGCTCTTCTTGGACATCAAGTAAAGATTGGTCGATAACCTTGGTTTCTCCGTCAGCAAATGCGTTAGGCTGACTGACTTGTTGTGACTCTGCGATGGTCACAGTTAGGTTACCGTGACTCACCGCAGCCTCACTCACTTTGACACTTTTTCCGATCACGACCGTGCCAGTACGAGAGTTGAAAACGATTCTGGCCGGTTTTCTGCCTTCAGCGACGCTAATCTCTTCTAGCATCGACATCATCACAACCCGTTGCTGGCTATCTTGAGGGGCTCTTACATTGATTCGGACATTGTTTTTCGCTACCGCGACTTCAGGGCCAAATATATTGTTTACCTCTCGGGCAATGTTCTTAGCCGTGGTAAAACTGGGTTTACGTAGATTAAGTACAATGTGCTCTTGTTCAGCGAAATCATTGGGCACCTCACGCTCTAGCATCGCACCGCCTGGAATACGGCCAGAGGTTGGCGTGTTGATCACGATTTTCGAACCACTTTTTCCTTCCGCTGAGACACCACCGACTACCACGTTACCTTGAGCAACGGCATATACCTCACCATCAATTCCGCGCAAAGGGGTAAGCAATAAGGTGCCACCGCGTAAGCTCTTCGCATCACCAATCGATGACACAACAACATTGAGTTTTTGCCCTGAGCCCGCCATTGGGTCAACCGTTGCCGTTACGCTAACAGACGCGACATTGCGCAGTTTAGGGTTGGTACTATCATCGATTTGTACACCAAACTGACGCAGCATGTTCGTCACAGACTGCGCGGTAAACTTCACTTGATTACGATCCCCTTGACCATCTAAGCCAACAACAAGACCATAGCCGACTAACTGGTTTTCTCGAATACCTTGCACATCCACCAAATCCATAACTGGGATGGTCACCTGCGCTTGGGAGGGCGCACTTGCCCCCAACGAAAGCATTATTAACATGCCAGTGAGTAGTGAGCGTCGATGTTTATCCATGCTGTTTTCTTCGGCTTGAGAAGACGTTGAACCGACAAAGAACATCAACAGAATGGAGGTCAATAAAGTCATTTGTTGTCTCATTAGAAAGGTACCCATGGGCTGTTGAAAAATTGTGTCAGCCAACCCGATGCATTACTGTCAGCAATAGCGCCACGCCCTGAGTAGGTGATCCGTGCGTCACCAATTCGCGAGGAGGGGACTTGATTGTTACGACTAACGTCATCAACTCGGACAATGCCGGTTAATCGAATAAACTCATCACCTTGATTAAGGCGTATCCACTTTTCACCGCTAATACGTAACACGCCATTAGGCAATACTTCGTGCACTGTTACCGTAATGGAGCCTTCAAGTTTGTTGCCTTGTGAACTCGACGCACTACCATCAAATGCGCGCTTTGCATCCACACTTGCCGCAAGTTCGTCAATGGTTTTTCCACCAACACTTGGTGCAGCAAATCCGACGCTCGAGGTTTTGCCATATTTGGTGTCGGCCTTTTTACTCGACTCCGTCTCTTCCGCTAGTAGCACAGTGAGCATATCGCCAACACGATACGCTCTTCTATCTTGGAACAAAGTCATTGAATACTGGTGACGATAAAGGCTGCCATTTTGAGCCTCTGGCAATGAATAGTCTAAAGCCGGCGGTGCGTACTTCTCTTCATCCGGTTCGGGAGGTAAAAACTCTGGCCTCCCCGCACAACCCGAAAGTAAAATAACCACTAGCGGCCAAGATTTTGCAAATGATGTCATTGCTTGTTCCTTTATCATCTCTCGGTTACTACATAGATTGCGCAACGAATTTCAGCATATCGTCTGCAGCTGACACCACTTTGGCATTCATTTCGTAAGCGCGTTGGGTTGTGATCATGTCGACCATCTCTTCCACAACCTGCACGTTAGAGCCTTCAAGCGAGCCTTGCTTGATACTGCCAACACCATCTTCTCCCGCGATTAATTCCTCGGCCTGACCACTCGCTTCCGTTTCGCGGAATAGGTTGCCACCTTGCGCCTCTAGGCCCGCAGGGTTAATAAATTTGGCTAAGGTAATTTGCCCAAGCTGTTGTGGCGCGGTACTGTCTGCTGTCGTGGTAGAAACAGTACCATCTACACCAACCGTCAACGAAAGGGCATTCTCAGGTATCTGAATCTGTGGCTCTAAAGGAAGCCCCTGGCTGTTGACCATTAGCCCTTCAGAATTCACATGAAATTGGCCATTTCGCGTATACATGATCTGTCCGTCAGAGTTTTCAATCTGGAAAAAGCCTTTACCCATGACGGCAAGGTCGAGTTCTTGGGCGGTATTTTGTGTGTTACCTTGAGTAAACACTTTTTGTGTTCCTACGACACGAACACCACTACCAAGCTGGATGCCAGCAGGCAGTTCATTAACTTCGTCAACCAAGGCTCCGGGTTGGCGCTGAATACTGTAAAATAGATCTTCAAATACCACTCGGTCACGTTTAAACCCAACCGTATTTACGTTAGCAAGGTTGTTTGAAATCGCGGTCATCTTGGTGTCTTGTGCCGCCATGCCGGTTTTACTTACCCACAATGCTGAATTCATTTTCTACTCCGTCAGACGTCGACTATCGCGACGACATTAATTTATTGCCAGCTTGAGCAAGCGTTTCGGCTGTTTTCATCATACGAACTTGCATCTCAAAATTTCTCGTTAGAGACATCACGTTTAACAACTCATCAATGGCCGAAACGTTGCTGCCTTCAATATGCTCCGGAGCCAATTGCACGGTTTGATCGGCCTCAAACGGATTACCATCGACACTATGCAATAGGCTATCGCTCTGTTTTTGCAGTTGCTGTGTCTGCGGTTTAACAAGCTTTAGCGTGCCTACTTCTAACTCAGCACCACCACCAGGTGGCACTACAGAGATTCGACCTCGCTCGCTAACCTCTACTTTTTGGTAATCGGGCAGCACAATCGGTCCGCCATCACCCAACACAGCAAAGCCGTTGATGCTCAACGCACCAAATGAATCAACTTTGATGTTGCCTGCTCGCGTATATGCTTCTTGCCCATCGGCGGTTTGTACCGCCAAATAACCTTCTCCCATCACAGCCACATCTAACGGACGACCGGTTTTTACGATGTCGCCTTCATCAAATCGGGTTGAAGCGGAGTTCGTCACCACCATAGTGCGGCCGTCAAAACCCGAGCCTTGCAACTGAATGCTGGACACTCGCTCCATATCAGCTCGAAACCCTGCGGTATCGGCGTTAGATAAGTTGTTCGAACGCACATGCTGAGCTTTTAAAACGCGGCTCGCACCAGAGGTTGCTGTAAATAACAAACTGTCCATGTCAGGCCCCGTTAAATCGCGTTAAATAGCGCCTGAGTCAGCTTATCGTTAGTCGATATTGTCTTGGCATTCGCTTGATAATTACGCTGCGCTGTCATCAGGTTGACCAACTCACTGGTCAAGTCGACATTCGAGCCTTCAAGAGCACCAGGGGTAAGATCACCCAATGTCCCTGTGCCCGGAACCCCCAAAATAGGTGCGCCAGAGCTAAAGCTTTGTGTCCAAGCCGTACCGCTCACTTTTGCTAGGCCTTGTGGGTTGGCAAAGTCTGCTAATATCACTTGCCCCTGAAGCTGAGACTGACCATTGGTGTAGGTGGCATAAACCATACCGTTGTCTTCGACACGCACACCAGCCAGTTCACCAGATGTATAACCATTCGGGTTGTTTGTGCTCACACCAAACGCCGCACCAAATTGAGTGCTACCCGCCAAATCAATATCAACGCTCATGGCATTAGCACCCGCGGCTGGGAAGGCCACATTGTAGCTCCCGGTTGGCGTAGCAAGCGTACCGTCAGCATTGAACGTCATGCCGACGGTTGCGGTTGGGGTAGCACTACCATCAACCTGAACGTTCACTTCCCAAGTATTGGCTGCCGTTTTGGTAAAGTATTGAGTAACAGTGTGTGCGTTACCCAACGAGTCGTACACCTTGGTGGTATAGGAAGAATTAAACGAGTCGGTATTATTTGGATTAAATGGATTTGCCACTTGGTCAACGACGGAGGCGCTCGCATCTAGGTTTGCGACAAACTCCATTTGGTCTGTCGCTTTTGCCGCTAACGACGAAGTTGAAATCTTGATGTCGCCTGTCGCCCCCGTCAGTAGGTTGTTATTACCATCTACGCTGTAACCTTGAAGTTTGCCACCCGTGTTACCTGTCACGAAGTTGTCTTTGTCCGTACCGAACACACCTGAGCGGGTATAGAGCAGTTGACCAGAAGTATCTTTAGTGACAAAAAAACCACTACCATTGATCGCAAGATCCATCGCACGACCCGTACCACTGACTGAGCCATTTTTGTCAAAGTTCTGAGATATAGAAGCGACTTCCACACCACCTGGCTGCATACCATTGTAGACAGCTGCAAACTCTGTTCGAGCCCCTTTGAATCCATAGGTTGATGCATTGGCAATGTTGTGGCTGATTGTGTTCAGCTCGGTATTGGTTGCATCTAAGCCGCTTAGGGCGATATTAAAACTCATAATTAACCTCTTTATTCCTTATTGGTTAAGCACCAAACTGAGTAATCTGGTAGAAAGGCACGCTACCGACACCTTCAATATTGACAAAGGCAGCTCCACCTGAACTTGGGATCCGGACTTGTTCCACTTTACCTGCAAGCAGTACATTGGGTTTCGTTTGACCTTCTTGTACTTCAACTGAGACAGAATAATTCCCAGGTTTCAGACCTAGCTTTACTGGGTCAATCGAAAAATCGACATCGCCCTTCGGATGCGCCCCCAAAGGTACTTTGGTTGCTTGTCCGAATTCGTCTTTGACCACTAAGGTGACTTGGCTAGAAGAGTGAGCGAGTTCAATCTTGCCGCTTTGAATGTTGTCATTAAGTTCAAACTCATTGCCCGACACATAGACCGTCTGGCCCACTAAACCTGCTGTCGATAGCACCTGCATATTGTCCAAAAGCACCATGCTGTTTTGCATCATACTGGACATGTTTTCTGTACTTTGAACTTGTGAGAACTGCGCTAATTGGCCGACATATTCCGTACCATCCAATGGATTAAGTGGATCTTGATTTTGGATTTGAGCCACCATCAAGCTGATAAATTCATTTTCAAGTGAAGAGGCGCTATTGGTATCTTGAGGGTTACCTGAAATCCCGAGGCTACTTGTGGCTGAGCCAACAGGTTTGTCATTGCTCAACGCGTTGTAAGGTGCAATACTCATTAGCCGCCCTGCCCTAATCTGAGTAATCCTTGCTGCATACTTTTTACATTGCCAAGGACTTCAACATTGGTTTCAAAACTGCGTGTTGCGGACATCATGTCTGCCATTTCCGAAACCACATCGATGTCGGGATAAAAGACGTACCCTTCATCATTAGCTAAAGGATTACTTGGCTCAAAGCGTTTCTCAGCTTTGCCAGCACTTTGCACCACATCAACAATCCGAACTTCAGCATTTGGGTAAACACCTTCACTCGTTGCCAACTGCGTTTTGCTGTATACCGTTGCAAAAACAGGTTTCAACGCTTTATAGGCATCATCCGGGTTAGCAGAGACCGCATCTGCATTTGCTAGGTTACTCGCGACGGTATTTAACCTGACGGTTTGGGCATTCATGGCCGAGCCCGCAATGGAATAAATGTCTGTAAATGACATAGTTAACGTCCCTCTATGACTTTCGCTAGGCCTTTGAACTTCATGTTCAGAAAAGTCAGGCTAGTTTGAAAATCCATGTTGTTTTGTGTGAATTTGCCTTGCTCAACACCAAGCTCAACGGTATTGCCATCCTTGCTGTTTTGGTAGGGAATCGAATACTGCGAGGAGATCTGTAATTTAGGTACAGATTTGCTCACGCCTTGTGGTGTCATTTGGTTCATTACGGTGGTAAAACTCAAGTCTTTCGCCAAGTACCCGGGGGTATCAACATTTGCTAGGTTACTAGCAAGGACTTTGGTACGCTGAACCCGAAAATTCAGCGCGTCAGGGTGAACGCCCAACGCATTTTCAAACGAGATAGCCATGTATCTTTCCTTACAGTCGGCTCGATTAAGGACTAATACAACAAGATACATGCCACAAAAATAACTTTAATTTATCAATGACTTATAAAAACAAAAGGAAAGCCAACTTCCGCTTTACGGAAGAGCTTGCATCTGTGGGAAACGCCTTTATTTCCTCCTGTGTTATGGGGGTTTTGGCCACTGTTTTTCTAGCCACACCAAGCGTGTATGCTGAAGAGCAATTTATGTCTGAAGAGACTATTCGCTCGGCCGTAAAGAGCCACCTTGCGCAAGCGGTATCAGCACGTGCTCAGCGTAATCAATGGCACAACTATCAGCTTAAAACGGCTATTCACGTCCCTAGCGCCGCACAGCATTTACCACTTTGTCCGACAGCTGTTGTGATCTCGGGTGTCGATAATAAAACGCTCCCAGTTGGAAACTTAAAGCGCTCGGTAAGTTGCGCGTCTCCATCTGCTGATTGGCGAATCAATGTCACCATCAAAGCCTCTCTCACTCTCGATGTTGTCGTCGCTAAATCAGGCATCAATCGCGATGAACCTATCTCTTCAGGCTTGATTCACATAGAACGACGAACGCTTAACAGGGAACAAGATTTTTTCACTCAGCCATCGCAAGTCATCAACAAAACTGCCAAGCGGCGCATTCGAACTGGCCAGATTTTAGACTCGCGTAAACTAAGTTCCCCTGCGCTAGTAGCAAAAGGTAATCAAGTGGTTATCACCGCGACAAAGGATGGGTTTAGTGCCCGAACAAAAGGCATCGCACTAGAGGAAGGGGACTACGGAGAGCAGATCGATGTGCAAAATAGTTCTTCGGGGAAAACCATTAAAGCGGTCGTGACTGGACTGAATCAAGTCCAAACTCAATTTTGATTTTTGGACTGAAGCTATCATTTTTCACATTCCACACTCGTAAATAGATTATAAATTCAGGTAGATATAAAAAGTTATCACTTGGATTTAATTTCTATCACGGAATAGTCGCATTAAACCTGTAACCACGATGATTAAGGACCACATCATGAAAATCGATAAAGTTGCGGGCGGACATGTCCCACAAACCAATTTCAATCAAGCATCTAAAAAGCCAGCTGAGACAACGACAAAACAGCCAGTAAGTGAAGCAATGATTAATGCCAATACTGCCGCTATCGACCAGGCTCAAGCCCAAATGGCATCACTTCCAGATGTCGACTTGGCCAAAGTAGAACAAGTCAGAAACGCTTTGGCCAAAGGTGAACTTACCCTAGACACCAAAGCCCTATCGCACGCGGTATTGCAATTCCATACTGGCCACGAGTAAACACTGTCGTATTCTGCGGCAATATTGAGGAATAACCATGACATCTGAAGCTTCTCGTCTTGTTCAAAACTTTGTTCGAAGCGTTGGAGAAGATATCGCGTTGTACCGCAAGCTCGCTCCGCTACTGCAGGATCAGAGAATGCTCTACCTGACCTTTGATGCAGAAAAACTCAATCAAAATATCAACACCCAGAAACCATTGATCGAAAAACTTAACGCCAACGCAAAGATGAGAAGCCAAGTGATGGACAAACTAGGTTTACCGTTAGAGCAGAGCAGTATAGAAAAGATATTCAATGCTCTACCTCAGTCAATTGCTCACAAAGTTCGTCACCAGTGGCAAACATTAGCGTCTCTTATTGAACAGTGCCAGCAACTCAACAGTGACAACGGGGCAAGTTCTGCCGCATTCCATGAGCTAATCAGCAGCCTGAAAGAACCGAGCCAACACACTTACACTGAACTTTTGTAGCGATATGGAGAAAGTGTTAGCACAGCTGCGCTGGTTAATCGGGCTGACCT
The DNA here is from genome assembly GCF_001188205.1 of Vibrio sp. VPAP30. Classification (NCBI taxonomy): domain Bacteria; kingdom Pseudomonadati; phylum Pseudomonadota; class Gammaproteobacteria; order Vibrionales; family Vibrionaceae; genus Vibrio; species Vibrio sp. VPAP30. The sequence continues at coordinate 114,527 of NZ_LBLS01000016.1, read as the reverse complement.
TAATTTCTCTTACGCTAATGAATCCAGTTACTGTGCTTGCTACTTCGCATCCAGTTGATCTCGAGCAAGAGCTTAGCTTGTTATCACCCTATAAGCAGCAAATTCAAGCTAGGCTGAACGCTAACCAAGCCCTGATCCAAGACATATCGCATCAGCTTGAAAGTCAAAAACTGCCGAAACTCTTAGTCCTACTTCCTATGCTAGAGTCATCTTACAACCCCAACGCCGTTTCTGGTGCGAATGCCGCTGGTTTGTGGCAGCTTATCCCAGCAACCGCCAAGCGCTTTGGCTTAAATGTCAGCCAAAATAACGACCAACGCTTTGACCCCGCCGCTAGTACAGATGCAGCTATTAACTATCTAAGTTTTCTCTATAGTAAGTTCGGTGATTTAACACTAACTCTTGCCGCGTATAATGCGGGAGAAGGAAGGGTAGCCAGAGCAATTCAACGAGCCGGCAGCCAGCATTACTCTCACCTCACACTTCCGGCTGAAACCAGTCAGTACGTCAATCGATTTTACGCTTTACTTGAGCTGGTCGAATTGAATCATCTTACTAATGACTCAAATCATCGACTATTTCTGTTTGGACTGAAACACGCAACGCCTTTAATTGATTTGCATCCACTTCCCCCACTTATTGAGCTATAAGCGGAATTTAATTTTGTGGTTAGGCTAGATACCCACTCCAATCAACGTAACTATCGATTACAGAACAACATTTTTCTAGATGACTCGAATCCCCACTCAGATAAAAGCTTAAAAAACGCTCGCTTGTCTAGGTTTTTATAGCCAACCGCTCATAATTAAAGCAAACAGTAAAATTAGGGGTTTACAACTTTTCTCTAGCTCTATATTATTCGCTTCAACAACGGAGAGATGGCTGAGTGGTTGAAAGCACCGGTCTTGAAAACCGGCATACGTTAATAGCGTATCTAGGGTTCAAATCCCTATCTCTCCGCCACATTCAGAAAGCCCGCTAATTTTTTAGCGGGCTTTCTTCGTTTTAGCGCAAGTAAAGTTAATAGGGATTCATTAAATCCCTAGTTGAACGCAACTCGACTTTCAAACACGTCCCATAAGAAAGCTGCTCAGTAATCAGCGGCTTATCGTCTCAAATCATTCTAAAGATAATCGATATCTTCATTTTCACCCTGAACATAACTACCAAGGTGAGTTGAGAAGCGTTTGGTCTCAATCAATTCAACAAGCTTATCTTTGAGTTCTGCTGGATATATTCTTTTATCTGCTAGATCAGGGATTGGAACCCACTCAACGTCTTGAATGTAGCCTTCATCATTTAGTCCTGCTAAGTTCTCTAGATGAGGTGTCCCTAAAAACCCTTCAATTAAATAAAAGAACTCCGCGTGGTAGCGCTGTTTATGCGTTTCGAGAAACTCCCTAACGCAGATAAGCTCTCCAACTTGGACATCTATACCCGCCTCTTCTTTAAACTCACGAACCACACAGGCTTTCGAGCTTTGATCACTTGACTCCATACCACCACCGGGTGGAATCCAATACTCACCGGTAAAGTCTTTCACTTTAACAAGTAGCATTGCACCCTCTTTAATCAGTATCCCTGCGGCGCGAATTCGATGTTCCATCATTTATCCTTTAACTTTGGTAGCTGTTCAACGCGGCACGAATAAGCTGCATATGAATTGGGACAAGAGCCTGATGCTCACTGCGGTAGCCGCCACCAACCACACATGCAATTGACAAGTTCCTTCGTTTAGCAAGATCAAACATATATGCATCTCGCGTGTAGATAGCGTCACTAGAGATGTTCAAATACCCTAGCTCGTCATCTTCATGAATATCAACGCCTGCGTCATATAGAATGAGATCGGGCTGATGTAGATTAACTGCCATTTCAACCACCGAGGTGAACACCTCAAGAAACTCAACATCCCCCGTTTCTCTGCTTAACGGTACATCGAGATCAGAATCTGGCTTGCGCGCAGGGAAGTTCTTATCACAGTGAAAAGAGAGCGTAACTATCGCGTCCTCTTCTTCACACAGTGTTGCCGTGCCATCTCCATGATGAACATCGCTGTCAACAATCAAAACCTTATCTATCCCTTTAAGAGTCAGCGCCCTTTTGGCTGCCAACACTAGATCGTTCACTAAACAGAAGCCACTACCAAAATCCCTGTGCGCATGGTGATATCCGCCGCTTAAATGGATAGCGACACCATGCTTAACGGCCTGATGAACCGTTTCGCAGGTTCCACCAGCGGACGTCAACGTCCGAGCAATCAGTGTTTCGCTCCATGGAAAGCCGATTCGGCGCATCTTTGGCGCAGGTAGTTCACCTGACGTAAGAAGTTGTATGTAGTCAGGACAATGAACTTGACTCACTTCCACCTGCTCAACTGGGGCTGGCTGCACATATTGAAAAGTCTGCTGCCATTTAGGGTTAGCAGCTCGCTGCTGTTCAATTGCCTCAAACAGCAGCCGATACTTATTGATTGGATAGCGATGCCCTTCAGGCAGCGGCAACTCAGAATAGAGGGAATGGTAAATCAGAGGAATCATAACAACACAAAGTCCATAAGGTTGGATTCATGGTATCAGCTTGATTTGCGGTTGCAAAACAATCTAAATGATAATGATTACCAATACAATGTAAGGGCTCAGTTTGAATACTCGATACTACCTATTACTAGGGGTTGCGGCAGGAACTGTATCTGCCCTGTTTTTGTTCCTAGCAATGTTATTAAGCAGTTGGTTTTTGATACGAATGGTTCTTTCCTAACCGTATAGAGCGTCATAGATTGTAAGAATTTTACGTTCTATGAAAACTTTCATAATAGTGAAAGCATTCAAAGCAAGAGGCTTTTTTAGGCGCAAAGCATTTGAATGTAACGTGATATACCTTATAGAAAATCATGAAATGAAAGCGATTTCATTGAATTCATCGCCTTTGATAAATATAGATATCCAGTTGTTTTTAATATTAATACACGACTCACCATACTAGAGTGTAGTTTCATGACAGTCTCCTCCTAGGCGTGGTGTGAAGCGCTCAAACCTTTTCATCCATTTCATTTTTTAAGATTCCCAATAGAACAACAACACAATGTCATATAGGGAATTATCATGAAAAAACTTAAGCTATTGCCTATTTCAATTGCAGTGGCAGCTTCGCTTGCTTCCGTCACCTCTTTTGCTACTGAAACTGAACTACAGGCACTCGAACAACGCATTCAGGAACTGGAAAGCCGGATGCAGACTGATTATGTCAACGACCAGCAACCTGCTGTGCTAACTCCAGATATTGAAGTCCCTCTCGGCGTGGTCTTCTCTGGTTATGCTCGCTATGGCGCACATTACCAATCCGGTGACCAGAAGTATGTTCAGGTCGATGGATCATTTAATGGCTCTTCAGCGATTGGTCGTTTAGGCAACGAAGGCAACGGTGGAGAGTTCCAATTCGCAAAAGTGTTTCAAAGTGACAGCGGCGCTATCTGGGATGTTGTAGTGATGTTCGACCATTGGGGTGATGAGGTAAACATCAAAAAAGCCTACGCTGGTGCAACCAACGTATTTGAAAGCCAGCCTAACGCTTATGTATGGGCAGGGCGTGACTTCCACCAGCGTCCACAACAAGGCATTAATGATTACTTCTGGATGATGCACGATGGCCAAGGTGGCGGTATCAATAACCTAGAACTTGGCTCAATCAAACTTGATTTTGGCGTAGTCGGTGCCGTTGACAGCTGTAGCCCAACAATAGAACCAGGTGCTAATCCTTCTATCAATTGTACTGGTGGTGCGGGTACAGGCGACAGCGGCGCTTACGCTTTCACTTCTAAACTGCATGGCATCAATCTTGGCTTCGCCGACCTTGAACTGTACGCTAACTACGGATTTGATTCAGAAGCGATTGATGATGCAAAGAGCATTAATGCGTACCAACTAGGAGCAGTTTTCTCTCGCCCACATGACAATGGTTCTAACCGACTGGTACTAAGGTACTCTGATAACGCGGATAATGGTGTTTTCTGGAAAACCGATAATCTGACGACGCTCTATGCGAGCTTTGAAGGTAATTCTACTCTTGGTGAAAGTGCCGCTGTTGAGTACTTGCTTGCCTACCACGATTACTCTGTCGATGGCTCTTCTAAGGTCGAAGATGAGCGAACCAACTACAGTGCCGTCATTCGCCCTATGTACTTCTGGAATGATGTCCACTCGACTTGGTTGGAAGCGGGTTATCAAGTAGTCGACTATGCCAGAGCCTCTGATGACAACTCTGGTTGGAAAGTGACCCTTTCACAAAACATCGCCTTTGATTGGGGATCTGGTGCACGTCCAATGCTCCGCTTCTACGCAACAGCAGGCGAAGTCGACAATAAAGCAACCGCAACAACAACCGCTAAGCAAGATACCTTTAGCCTAGGCGCCATGTGGGAAGCTTGGTGGTAATCAGCACAATACTGTCCAACTATTTCGCTAGCAATCTAACAATATTCTGCTAGCCGCTTCAACTTAACTCCAAACCATTTGAGCCGCTTTTTAGCGGCTCTTTTTTTGTCGATAGCAAAACCTAGATCAATCATCTCAGCAATACATTTGTGCATCAAATAACCATTTCATGAAACAGTTTCATGAGGTAGATAGAAACTGCATACCGCTTCATCCTTTGAACAATAAGGCTTTTCAGGGCTTATTTGAGTGTGATTTTTCTCACATAGGCTTTAACTAAGATCTTTAATACTAAGCCTCGTGAAAGCGGTTTCGAAAACGTTCATGCGTTTATGTGAAAAGCAGTTGTAGAGGTAAGTTGTGGCAACCATAAAAGATGTTTCTGAGTATGCAGGCGTTTCTCAAGCGACAGTATCTCGCGTCATCAATGGCACGAGTCGAGTAAGCCATGACAAAAAGCTTAAGGTAGAGAAAGCCATTCAAGTTCTGGGCTACCGCCCAAACTCGATTGCACAAGCACTCGCATCTAGCCGCACTGGCAGCATTGGCATCATAGTCCCTGAGCTCGGTGGTCCGTTTTATTCTGGCATCCTGCATAGTATTGAAAAAAGGTTACGCCGTTTTGGCTACCACGTAATCGTCACTGCTGGCTCAAATACCGAACAGGGCCAGCGTGAGTCGGTGGAGTTTCTACTTGGGCGTCGAGTCGATGCAATGATTTTGCACACTCAGCACCTCTCAGATGACTACCTAACAGAGCTAGAAGCAAAAGGAGTGGCTTTGGTTTTGGTCAATCGTTTTGTACCAGAACTAGCGCAGAACTGTATCGAAATTGATAACGAATTAGGGGGCCAACTGGCAACCGAATATTTGTTGCGAATGGGGCATCGCGACATTGCATGTATTACCGGCCCTCTGGACAAATCAGATGCACGGGGGCGTCTGCAGGGTTACCGCAAAGCGATTGAAGAAGCGGGACTCCTGTTCGACGAAGCACTGATTTCAGAGGCCGGTTTTACCGAAGAGTCTGGCATAAGCGCAATGCGCAAGCTGCTCAAGCGTGAACGACCTTTTACCGCCGTTTTTGCCAGTAATGATCATATGGCGTTCGGCGCTTTTGAGGTATTGAAAGAGCACAACATTCAGGTCCCAGATCAAGTGTCACTGATTGGCTTCGATGACATTTTGTTTGCTCGTTATATTTCGCCGCCGCTTACAACCGTGAATTTTCCCATTGAGCAAATGAGTGCCGAAGCGGTTCAACTGGTTATTCAAATACTCAACAAAAACAAGCGAGATGTGAGCTTCAAACTGTCACCTACCCTAGTGCCTAGAAGCTCAGTAAAACAACTCTAAATAAAGTCATTTAAGGACAAGAAGATGAAACTAAAAACTTTGACGCTTGCCACTGTCACCGCACTTGGACTTGCTACGACAGTCAACGCCGCCGACTCAATTATTCGCTTTGACGGCTTCCCAGATTTCGATAGCAGCCTCAAGGTTCTGCTGCCTGACTTCGAAAAGGAGACAGGAATCAAGGTCGATTATCTGATGAACAATCATGGCGACCACCACACCAAACTGACCACTAACCTTGCGACAGGCTCAGGTGCAGGCGATGTTATTGTCGTTGATGTCGAAAAAATTGGCCCTTTTGTCGCTTCTGGCGGTTTAGTTAACCTATCTGAAAACTATGGTGCCGATAAGTTTGCCGAGAGTTTTGCTCCTTATGCTTGGGCGCAAGGTAAAGGTGCCGACGGTGATGTTTATGGTATGCCTGTCGACCTAGGCCCTGGGGTAATGTACTACCGCAGTGATGTGTTTGCTAAAGCGGGCATTGATGTAAACCAGGCGATCAAAGACTGGGATTCTTACATCAAAGCGGGTGAAGAGCTGAAGAAAAAAGACGTTTACCTGATTGCTTCTGCGGCCGACGTTGCCCAAGCGATTATCTTCACCACAGTGCCTGAAGGAGAAGGACTCTACTTCGATGCAGATGGTAACCCAGTGGTCACCTCTGAGCGCTTTGTGCATGCATTCGAAGTGGCAAAAGAGATCCGTGAAAAAGGCTTAGATGCGCGAATCTTAGCGTGGTCAAACGAATGGTATGAAGGTTTCCGTAATGGCACCTTTGCCACTCAGTTATCTGGTGCATGGCTGCTTGGTCACCTCAATAACTGGATCGCACCTGAAACCGCAGGTAACTGGGGCGTTTCTCACCTGCCAGATGGTATCTATGGTAGCTGGGGTGGATCTTTCCTCTCAATTCCAACTCAGTCAAAACACCAAGATGAAGCGTGGAAACTGATTGAATACATGACAACGCGTCGTGATATTCAGCTTAAGCACTTTGAAACCATTGCTGCATTCCCAGCCAACACCCAAACCTACGATGACGCTTTGTTCCAAGAGGAAGTCGAATTCCTCGGCGGTCAAAAAGCCCGTTTGCTGTTTGCTGATGTGGCGAAAAACATCAAGCCTGTTGCTCCGGCTAAAGGTGACCACGTTGCTCGCTCGATAATCTTAGAAAATGCTCTGATGGAAGTGCTTGATGAAGGTAAAGACATCAAAACTGCACTCAAAGAAGCAGAGCGCATGATTAAGCGTCGTACACGCAATCTTTAATTGGTTACATATTTGGTAAGAAAGGAAGGCGTACAGCGCCTTCCTGACTAGAGGTCGTTACTATGAATCATGCAGCGAGCAAGGTTATGGAAACATCACAACGCGAAAGCCTTTTTTCTCGCCTGAGTTTGAAAGCGCTTACACCGTATGGATTCCTACTGCCGTTTTTGATTATTTTCTCGGTATTTGGGATTTTCCCACTGCTTTTTTCTATCTATCTCTCTTTTCATGAGTGGAACCCGGTCGAAGGCCTTGGCGCTATGGACTATGTGGGGCTAGAGAACTACCACATTGCCCTAACCGACCCTTGGTTGTGGCGCTCATTAAAAAACACACTCTGGCTTGCGATTACGTCAGGTGTGGCACAGCACTTAGTCGCTCTGCCCGTTGCCTACATTTTGGTCTCGATGAGTGATCGTCTTCGCCACTGGCTAACATCCGCGTATTTTCTGCCGTTCATTACCTCGACGGTTGCAGCATCACTGATCTTTTTCAACATGTATTCGCCCAACTCAGGAATCATTAACCAAAGCTTGATGGCATTAGCGGATAGCTCTTTGTTTGGCTGGGCATTTGCTTGGGTAAATGACTACCAACCAATCCGTTGGCTTGATGACGCCACCATGGTGAAACCGTCTATCGCAATTATGGTGTTCTGGAAATACACCGGCTTCAACATTGTACTCTACACAACCGGTTTGATGACAATTCCAAAAGATATTCTTGAAGCCGCCCGTATGGATGGTGCTAACGCTTGGCGTCGATTCTGGAGCATTTCACTACCTATGATTCGTCCATTTATCTTCTTTGCAGTCACCATGACTATCATCGGCAACCTGCAACTGTTTGAAGAACCGTTCGTGTTAACACGTGGTACGGGTGGTACCGGCCAATCTGGCTTAACCATCTCAATGTACTTATACAAAGTAGGTTGGGAATGGCTTGAAATGGGCACCGCTTCAGCGATCTCTTGGCTGCTGTTTATGTTGATTGCTGGCTGTACCGCAATTCAATTCTTCTTCTTCGGTAAAAAAGGTCTGGGAGAGCAATAAGATGACGACAAACTCGATAACTTCTCCTCGCTGGCGACCAAGTGATCGTAGCCTAGAGATATTTACCAAGCTGCTGATGGCATTACTTGCTGTAGTCCTGATCGTTTCTGCGATTATGACCGTGTTCCCTTTCCTGTGGTCTGCACTGCTATCCACGCGTGATAGAACGGAGATCTTTGGCTCTGGGATCAGCTTCGCTATCGGCGACAGCTTAGCGGTTAACTACGCCAAGCTATTGGAAATAATGCCATTCTGGCAAGCGATGTTTAACTCAATCTACATCGCGTTTTTGGGCACTACGATTTCATTGCTGTTTTGTAGCATGGGTGGCTATGCGTTTGCTGTCTACAAGTTCAAAGGCAAAACCTTGCTGTTTGGTATGTTGGTCGGCTCGATGATGATCCCACCAGTGCTCAGTTTGATCCCCTACTTCATGATCGTCAAATTCCTTGGCTTGCTCGATAACCATCTAGCTGTGTGGCTGCCGTTTACCACTACACCATTTGGTATTTTCCTGATGCGACAGCATGTGGTTGCGTCAGTCCCAAAGGAGTTGTTAGAAGCGGCTAAGCTCGATGGAGCAGGCGAGTTTAGAACCTACTGGAGTGTTGTTCTACCACTGATGAAACCCGCTCTAGCAACACTTGCTATCGTTCAATTCGTTTTCTTCTGGAACATGTTTATGCAGCCTCTGGTTGTACTCACTACGCCAGAAAACTATGTCATTACCCAAGCGCTACGCAGCGTCCAAGGTATCCCAAATACCCCTTGGGGAGCGGTCATGCTAGGTACAACCATTTCGATTCTTCCACTGGTTGTCACTTATCTATTCGCGTCGAAACAAATGATTAGCGGCCTGACGTCAGGCGCTGTTAAAGGCTAAAAAGGTTTAAATAACAATGAATAAATTCCAACTTCCTACTGATTCTAAATTACGCAGCCCAGAATTCTTGTTTGGCGTCGCCACGTCTTCTTATCAGATTGAGGGTGGTGCTCAACTTGGTGGACGAAGCCCATCTATCTGGGACACCTTCTGCAATAAACCAGGTGCAGTAGATAACGCAGACAACGGCGATGTTGCCTGTGACCATTTCCATCTTTGGAAACAAGACATTGAGATGATTCAAGGGCTAGGTGTCGACGCATACCGACTGTCTATGGCATGGCCACGCATCATTCCTCAAGACGGTGTTGTCAATCAAGAAGGGCTAAAGTTCTATGAACAGATCATCGATGAATGTCACGCGCGGGGTTTAAAAGTCTTTGTCACCCTCTATCACTGGGACCTCCCTCAGTACCTTGAAGATAAAGGGGGCTGGCTGAACCGAGAAACCGCTTACAAATTTGAGCAGTACGCTAACATAGTCAGTGAGTACTTCGGCGATAAAATCGACTCCTACGCTACGCTTAACGAACCGTTTTGCTCTTCGTATCTAGGTTATCGTTGGGGAATCCATGCGCCGGGTATTAAGGGCGAACGCGAGGGCTTTTTGTCGGCTCACCACCTAATGCTAGCTCATGGCTTAGCGATTCCTCACATGCGTAAGAATGCCCCTAACGCCATGCATGGTTGTGTGTTCAATGCCACACCAGCATACCCATTAAACGATAGCGATGTGGCTGCTGCCGAGTATTCAGATGCAGAAGGTTTCCACTGGTTTATGGACCCAGTACTGAAAGGCGAATATCCGCAGTTAGTTCTTGAGCGTCAATCTCACAATATGCCGATGATCTTAGAGGGCGATCTCGACATTATCCGCACCGACTTGGACTTTATCGGTATTAACTTCTACACCCGCTGCGTAGTTCGCTTTGATGAAAATGGTGATATCAAAGACGTGCCTCAGTCAGAAAATGAACATACCTTTATCGGCTGGGAGATCTACCCACAAGCACTCACTGATCTACTACTCCGTCTTAACGACCGTTACGACAACCTGCCGCCACTTTACATCACTGAAAATGGGGCTGCAGGAGAAGACGATTGTATCAATGGTGAAGTGAATGACACCCAACGTGTTAACTATTTCCAAGCACACTTAGAAGCGGTGGACAGCGCTATTAAATCTGGTGTCAACGTACAAGGCTACTTCGCATGGAGCCTAATGGATAACTTCGAGTGGGCATTTGGTTACAAGCAGCGTTTCGGTATTGTGCACGTTGAGTATGAAACCCAAAAACGTACGCTAAAACAGAGCGCCATTGCTTACCGTAACATGCTACTTGAGCGACGAGAGGAGAATGTGTAATGGCTAAAGTTGAATTCAAAAACATTAAGAAGTCTTACGACGATGTCGAGGTAGTGAAACACTTCGATTTCACCGTCAACGATGGTGAGTTTGTGGTTTTCCTCGGTCCATCTGGTTGCGGCAAGTCAACCACGCTGCGCATGCTGGCTGGCCTAGAAAGCATCACTGCTGGCGAGATACTTGTTGGCGATAAGCTGATGAATAAAATCGATGCTAAAGATAGAGACTTAGCGATGGTATTCCAGAGCTATGCACTTTACCCACATATGACGGTATACGAAAATATCGCCTTTGCTCTCAAGCTCAAAGGCATGGCAAAAAGCCAGATTGATGTTGAAGTGCGTAAAGCAGCAAAAATGTTGGAACTAGAGCCACTTCTAGATCGCAAACCTAAAGAACTTTCTGGTGGACAGCGTCAGCGAGTTGCAATGGGTCGAGCTATGGTCCGTACACCTAAAGTATTCTTGTTTGATGAGCCACTTTCAAACTTAGATGCTAAGCTGCGTGGTACCATGCGCGAAGAGATCAAGCAGCTTCATCGAGAACTACAAACAACCACTATCTACGTCACCCATGACCAAATAGAAGCCATGACACTTGCTGATCGTATTGTCATTCTTAAAGATGGCTATGTCGCACAGGTGGGCACACCAACACAAGTGTTCCAGCAGCCTGCTAATAAGTTTGTTGCCCAGTTCATTGGTAACCCATCGATGAACATGCTTGACGCACAATTAGTTGGCGATGAAGGCAATTGGCAGATAGAGCTTGGTGATGTTCGCATCCCGCTTCCACAGCGTTTCCACGCGCATGCCTCTAAAAATCTGGCACTTCACTTCGGTGTTAGGCCAACGGATATCCATCTGCGTGCCGAACAGGTGGACCACGATCGAGTTTTGCCACTGCCGGTCAAGATCAAGGACAAAGAACTGCTAGGCGCAAGCATACTGCTAAAAACCGAAATTGCGGGGCAACCACTGATGGTAGAAACACAAGCGGCGGAAGTTGATGTCAGTGAACTGACTCTGTATCTCGATTTAGATGCGGTTCATCTGTTTGATGCCTTGAGTGAAAATTCACTGGCCACCTTCTAATAGCATGAGTAAGCCGATGCTCACTTAGCATCGGCTTATTAATAGACCTCTCACTTCCCTATCAGCTGTATTGAGCTCTGACTGGGTGTTTTCTATATTCAGTATTTGGCTTGCTTTGTTGTTGGTTCGATGAAATCAAAAAAGAAGAATAAATCCTCCTCTATCTATGATGTCGCCAAACTTGCTGGTGTCTCACCCAGTACTGTCTCGCGTTTTCTCAATCGGACAACTTACGTCTCTGATGAAAAAAGCTACAACATTGAGCAAGCAATAAAAACGCTGGGCTATAAGCCTAACTACACCATGAATCAGGGCAGCAACACGCGCTCCATGACCATCGGCGTTCTGGTGCAAAACCCCGAAAGCCCTCATACAAGCCGTATTCTGAATGACATGGAGAAAGTCCTCAATGCACAGGGCTATTCTCTGGTTATCGCGACCGGACACTGGAAAAACAAACTTGAATCTCATGCTCTCGACTACTTGTCTAAAAGTAATGTTGATGGCGTCATCATTGTCACCGGCAGCCTCACCGAGAAGCAAATCCTTGAATATGCAGAAAACATCCCTGTTGTCGCCGTTGGCTATGATGTGATTGGCGATCGGGTGCGCTGCGTTAACATCGATAACGTACTTGGTGGTTACATGGCGACCTTGCACCTACTTCAACAAGGTCACTTAAACATTGCCCATATTAAAGGTTTGCTCAACCAACCCGATGCGGTCGCACGCTTTGTCGGTTACAAGAAAGCGTTGCAAGAGGCAGGAATCAAGGTTCAGCCAAAACTGATTAAACAAGGCGACTTCAGCAGTGAATGTGGCTATCAACTGACTAAGGAATTAATTGAATCTAAGAGTCACTTCAGCGCCATTTTCGCTGCCAATGACCAAACAGCCTATGGGGCGATCAAAGCCCTGCATGACCACGGTTATCGAGTACCGGAAGACATCTCAGTGGTTGGCTTTGATGACCTGCCTACTTCTTACTACTTTACACCCGCCCTCACTACCATGCGCCAACCTGTAGAAGAGGTTGGCGTAGTATGCGCCGAGTCTATTCTTAACTTACTAAGCGGCAACAGGCATGAAGTACGCTTGCCACCTATCGAGCTTATTATCAGGCAATCAACCAAGTCCCTTTACCGCTAGCTTTCTGATATTCTTCAACAAACACTCAGAGAAAATCTAAAGGACTTGTGATGAAAACTGTTCTAATCACCGGAGCGAATCGTGGCATAGGTTTAAGCTTAGTCAAAAACTACCTTGCTCAAGGTTGGCAAGTTCACGCTACCTATCGCTCAGAAAGTAATTCGAAGGAGCTATTAAAACTGGAAGGTAACAATCTTACCTGTCACCCATTAGATATCACGGATTATCAAGGACTGAGTGAATTTGCTAATGCACTACCCGCTATCGATTTGCTAATCAACAATGCAGGCTACTACGGACCAAAAGGTTATGGCTTTGGTAACACCGATGTTGATGAGTGGCGAAAAGTGTTTGAAATCAACACCATTGCACCGTTGAAACTGGTGGAAACTTTATTCCCTAATCTGCAAAAAGGACAGCTAAAGAAAATTGCTTGCCTCTCGTCTAAAGTCGGCAGCATGACTGAGAACACCTCGGGTGGTGGCTACATTTACCGCTCGTCAAAAGCGGCCCTCAACTCTGTAGTCAAAAGCTTAAGCAACGATCTGACAGCTGAAGGTTTTACCGTATTAGCACTTCACCCTGGCTGGGTACAAACAGAAATGGGCGGGCCTAATGCGTTGATTGATACCGACACTTCCGCAAAGGGTTTAATCAAAGTGATTGAACAAACAGATCAAGCATGTTCTGGTGAGTTTATTAACTACAATGGTGATCGTTTACCTTGGTAATCCACACGTGAACCACTTACTGGTTTAATAAAAATTCCCAAAAACACTAAGTATCAAATGAACTACGCTTTAAGACAAATTTGATACTTTTTGTTGATTAAAATTGCTGTTCTTTCCTTAATCTGAATTGGCTTAACGCTATTAGATAAACAGATTAAAAATAAGGAAAGTCACAATGAAGACGATCAAACAACAACTTGGTTTCACAATACTATCTATTGCTAGCATCGCTTTTTCTGGCGTAGCTAGTGCACTTCAAATCTATAGTGATGACATTCAAGAAGGCCATCCGATGGCTAAGACCTTTGAATATTCCGGTTGGGGGTGCACAGGAGATAACTTATCGCCTCAACTGAGTTGGAAGGATATCCCGGAAGGTACAAAAAGCTTTGCAATTACGGCCTACGATCCTGATGCGCCAACAGAAAGCGGCTTTTGGCATTGGATTGCATTAGATGTTCCAGTGAAAACAACTCAACTGCCAAGAGGTGTAAACATCACTGAGCTTGGTGGTCAGGAAGTGCGTATAGATTATGGTTCAGTTGGATTTGGAGGTGCATGTCCTCCTGTTGCCGACGGTATGCACCGCTACCAATTTACAGTGTGGGCTCTGCCAAAAGCAAAACTCGGACTCGATAAAAACACACCAGCTGCTGTCGTTGGGTTTACCCTTAATAGTATTGCATTAGACAAAGCAACCTTGACCGCAACACACACCCGCTAAACAGTCAGGAGAAGTGATGAATCACGTCTATCAAATTGCAACATTTAGAGCTCAGCATTCACAAAAACTGCGCAATGTGACGATTCACTCTCCGAGCATCATTCAAGTAATTTCTGGCAGTAAGCGGCTGTTACAAAATGAGCGTCATGTCGCTCTTTCTCCAACTACGCTGTTGCTTTGTAGCGGTTCATCGCGTTTTAGTTTTGAGAACCTTCCCGAAAAAGGCGCGTTCCTTTCTCGGGTGTTTAGTTTTCACTCGCCACCAAATCAAGACTTTATTCAGCTTAGTCAGCAAAATTTAAGGTTAGAGGATCAGCCGTGGATAGAAAATGATAGCGCTATTGACCAGACGCTAAATCTACTCTATTCCCTCGACTTGTCACACATGAGCACCGACACTCAACATCTTTGGCTTGCCCCCTTGTATCAGCAACTGGCTGAACGTGGCGTTCTCCATCATCTGTTCATAAACCAACAGGCTTCCTTTCGCGAGCAACTTACTCGATATCTCTCACTTTCACCCAGCGAAGCTCACCCTTTAGAAGAGGTGGCGGCACATTTTGCAGTTAGTCGAGCAACTTTCATTCGCCGACTCAAGAAAGAAGATGTCCGATATAGAGAGGTTCTTAGTGATGTACGGCTTAGTCATGCACTCAGTTTGATGCAAGACCAATCATTAAGTGTGCTTCAATTAGCGTATATGTGTGGCTATAAGTCCGAGCAACGCTTCAGTCAACGTTTTCGCTCTAAGTTTGGTTTAACGCCTACCGATTATATGCGGACGATCCGCGGTAGTGCCGCCCATTCACCGCGAGTGACGGAACACTAGAATGAAAAAGGTATCACCAACTTTCATCATGCCGATGTTGTTTGCGCTAACAGCTTGCCAAAATGACAGCCCAAGCCAATTTTTTGATGATTACTTAACTCGTGTTGCGCGGGTGCAAGATGCGCCTGAAGGTTAGCTACGCTAAGTTGCCCCGAAAGCGCGATTTATACGTTGACGTGCCTTCTGTCTCTATCGGCCTGCTCGACAGTTACCAATTAAGGCAATGTGGTTTATTTAATCTGATAGCGGAGAAGAACTCGGTTTTAGGTAAAGTTGCCGACGAGTTTCGTAATTATGACTACCAAACAGCGCTATTGGATGGCCTCTCTCGGTGCATAAGCAGTAATGCTCTAGAACAAGATCTGGTACTGAAACTTGCCGCGATTCAACAACAAAAGCAGTCTCAGTTTGAGATGCACCATTGGAACCTGATATTTGCTAGTGATGCGATGCAGAAACAACTTAGCGGAACTCAGTGGCTAGAACCCAACCTTGGCCAAACAGTGGTTGAAATCAATCAAGCGTTAGCAACTTTGAATCTCGCTTCTGACAATGTAAGCAACCAAGTTATTGACGTTCAAGAGGTTCTTGAGAAAAAGCTTATTGTGGGCAATCTTAGTTACTCTCTCTCGATGGCAACGAGCAAACTAAACCAGGTCACTCGACAACTCTCAGAATATGACCATCGCATCATTTGCGCGACAAATCGTGATAGCACTAAGTTCAAATATCTAAACAATGTCTTTGAACAGCAATTTGTGGGTAAAGTGCAACCCTATATGGCCAAGGTCGATGGTTATTACCAAACCCTGTCATCTAACTTAACGATTTTTAATCCCCAGCCCAATATACACAACTATGTTTATCCAATAGCAAGTAACCACAACGCTTTCCGTCAGGCAATACGCCGTCATGTGGACTATTGGCAACAGCTATTTAAACGCTGTGGACGCAAAGTGGGTTAAATCTTTTTAGATGCCGACTTAACAGAAGACTTCTTACGATAACCGCCTTTTTTTCGTTTGTAAGCTGGGCGCTCTACTTTAGGTAAGTGACGTAAAGACTCAGGAATCTCTCCGCTACGGACTTGATGCATCAAACCATCAATTCGCTGCTGGAGTTCGTGCATAAAAGGTTGATAGGCTTGGTTACGCTCCGCCATACCCTGCAACTGATGCTCCCAGTTCGCAGTCATATCGGGAAAGGTCGATTCGGATGGCAATGCATGTATCAAGCCTCTCCCAGCAGGCGTACTGAGAATAGACTTGCCTTGGCGCTGCAATAATTGACGTTTAAATAAAGTATCAAGTATGCCTGCGCGCGTCGCTTCGGTCCCTAAGCCGTCGGTCTCTTTGAGTATTTTTTTCAGCTCCTTGTCTTCCACAAAGCGAGCAATCCCCGTCATCGCCTGAAGTAAAGTAGCTTCAGTAAAGTGTTTCGGCGGCTCCGTTTTACGATCTTTAATCTCACCTTCTCGGCAGGTTAGAACGCTTCCTTCTGGTAAAGGAGGAACCGCATCGACACTTGCGTCTTCATCATCCACTTTACCCATCAGCTCTTTCCAGCCAGCCGAAACTAACTGACGACCTTTGGCGATGAAAGTACCGCCTGCGATATCAAATACCAGCTTAGCTTCAGCGTAAACCGCCGCGGGATAAAACTGCATCAAATATTGGCGTGCAATCTGCTGATAAATCTTCATCTCATTCCCAGACAGCGCATTCACTGAAGCCTTTTTCGGCGTCGGGATGATCGCATGGTGAGCATCTACTTTTTTATCATTCCATGCTTTGGATTTAAGGCTCAGATTTGCCCCTGATACTGCACTACCAAGTTCCTTGGCATTGTTGCTGATCGCATCACAAACGCTACTTGCTTGGGAATAGTGCTCCATCGGCAAATAACGACAATCTGAGCGAGGATAAGTGATCAACTTGTGCTTTTCATACAGAGACTGACAAGTATCAAGCACCTGCTGCGCACTCATACCAAATCGCTTTGCAGCATCAATTTGCAGAGCAGATAACGAATAGGGCAGTGGCGCCGATTGCTTGGTTTGCTTTTGTTCCGATTCAACAACTTTTGCTGGTTGGTTAGCAATTCGATTAGCGACATTTTCCACCAGCTTACGATTGAGGACTCTCCCCTCTTCGTCTTGCCAAGGTTTACACGCGTCACTCGGTTTCCAACGAGCGCGTATATCAAACGCGCTTGAGCCATCTTGATACGGGATGAGGGCGTGAAGAGTAAAATAATCACGAGGGATAAAGTTCTCTATCTCTTCATCACGGCGCACCACTAAGCCAAGCACTGGAGTTTGTACTCGACCTACCGACAAGACGCCTTGATAGCCAGCTTTCTGCCCAAGTAGCGTATAGGCGCGAGACATATTCATACCATACAACCAGTCTGCTCTAGAGCGCGCTAAAGCAGAAACAGACAGCGGAACAAATTCACGGTTGCTGCGCATTTGATTTAAGGCGCGCTTGACCGCTGGCAAGTTCAAATCGCTAATCAGCAAACGCTGGGTCGCTTCTTTTTTAGTTTTGCTTACCTTACAGTAATCGAGCACTTCATCTACCAGCAGTTGCCCTTCTCTATCAGGGTCTCCGGCATGAATGACTTGCTGCGACTCTTTTAGCAGTTTTCTTACTACAGTGAGTTGCTTACTGGAAGACTTGCGAGGTCTTAACTGCCATTGTTCCGGGACAATTGGCAAGTCAGCTAGATTCCACTTTTTATAGCGCTCATCATAAGCGTCTGGTTCGACTTGCTCCAACAAGTGTCCAATGCACCAAGTGACAATATCGCCATTACCGCAACGAATAAAGCCTTGGTCATTTTTCTTTGGTCCGGGCAGCGCAGCGGCAATTGCGCGGCCAAGGCTTGGTTTTTCAGCAATAAACAGACGAGACATAAAGCAGGGTCAAACAGAAACAATAAGGGCCACATTATCGAATGTGGCCCTTACAAATCAAGAAAAACTGTAAATTTAAACAGTATTTGTCATATAGTGCAGATTACTCTTCGCTGGTTCCTGCACGTTCAGCCGCTTCTTTGACAAGTGGCTGAAGTTCACCCTTTTGGAACATTTCGATGATAATGTCACAACCACCGACTAGCTCACCTTCAACCCAAAGCTGTGGGAAGGTTGGCCACTGTGCGTAAGCAGGCAGCTCTGCACGAATGTCTGGGTTTTGCAGGATATCTACATAGGCAAATTTCTCACCACAAGCCATTAGTGCTTGCGCCGCTTGTGAAGAGAAACCGCAGCTAGGTAGTTTAGGCGAGCCTTTCATATACAGAAGGATCGAGTTTTCTGCGATTTGCTGTTTGATTTTATCGATAGTTTCCATTGCTTCCTCTTAATGGAGTTACGGCAAGTAATCCGGATATTCTAAACCATTAGCACAGAATAAAAAGCCTATTATGTATAAGGTTATATCCTTTAAACGATTTAAGAGATTAAGCTGATAGAAAATTTTCATATAGAAATGCTACGGCCAAGCTTTTAATAAAGTAAAAACTTGCTAAACTATAGCGCAAGTCAGCAAATCGACCATGGTTGGCATTTAGCTAGCTATGAATAATAAATAACAC
The DNA here is from genome assembly GCF_001188205.1 of Vibrio sp. VPAP30. NCBI lineage: Bacteria > Pseudomonadati > Pseudomonadota > Gammaproteobacteria > Vibrionales > Vibrionaceae > Vibrio > Vibrio sp. VPAP30. The sequence goes on along the minus strand of NZ_LBLS01000016.1, from coordinate 96,041 downwards.
TGGAAGCAATCGAGAGGGGTAACCCTTTCATATAAATGGAGAATCGAGCAATGGCATTTGAACTACCAGCTCTTCCTTACGCGAAAGACGCACTAGAACCACATATCTCAGCTGAAACTCTAGATTTCCACCACGGTAAGCACCACAACACTTATGTTGTTAAGCTAAATGGTCTTATCCCTGGCACTGAGTTTGAAGGCAAATCTCTAGAAGAAATCATCAAGACTTCTACTGGTGGTGTATTTAACAACGCTGCACAAATCTGGAACCACACTTTCTACTGGCACTGTCTAGCGCCGAACGCAGGTGGTGAGCCAACAGGTGCAGTAGCAGACGCTATCAACGCTGCATTCGGTTCGTTCGAAGAGTTCAAAGCGAAATTCACAGACTCTGCAATCAACAACTTCGGTTCTTCTTGGACTTGGCTTGTTAAGAAAGCGGATGGCTCTCTAGAAATTGTTAACACGTCTAACGCAGCAACACCTCTAACAGAAGAAGGGACAACTCCACTTCTTACTGTTGACCTGTGGGAACACGCTTACTACATCGATTACCGTAACGTTCGTCCAGACTACATGAATGGGTTCTGGGCTCTAGTTAACTGGGACTTCGTTGCAGAAAACCTAGCAAAATAATCCATTCCCCTAGGATTTAAAATTTAGTCACTCAAAAGCCAGTATTTCGCTGGCTTTTTTCTTTTCAAGCCATGATTTACCTAAAGTTTCTCACCATTAAGTCGCTATAAAAGCAACGAACGAGGAACATCATGCAAATTCATACATTAGACAAAGCAGCCATTATCAGCGAGCTTCAGTTTGGCACGGGTATTAACCATGCCGTACATGAAGGACGCCGAGCTGACTTTGCTTTAATTCTGTCGATGTTTTCCGATGATGTGCGTGACAATACCCCACTTGAAAAGGTCGACGAAATCGATACCAGTGAACAAGCACTGCGTAAAAGGTTTGAATTGCCACTACCCCAACAGCTTCGATCCGATCAAGGCTCTTATGACATCTCAGCAAACCAGGCCTCACTGTTCCATAACTCGGGACTACCGAGTACCAAGCTGAGTCATTACCTAACACCTGATGCTTTAACATACCTACCTGAAGATACGCATAACATGCCGGAAGAGGTGTATCACAATTTATCTGGTCATCAGCGCCGAGCACTGGGAGAGAAAGAACCAAAAGAATTGATACCTATCGATCTTTATAACCAGCTCATCAAAGCGCAACGCACCTTCCAGATCCAAACTCAAGTCTAATCGGATCGTTTTCGATCACACTTTTCGTGTCTCATTTTTCAGACTTGCTTAACAATTGACCTGCATAGTGTGAATAGCGCCAAATAATCGAACATTGTCATACTGAGCGAAGAGTTATTTGACGTTATTCACAACTAAAACACAGCTAATCTACCATGCTATGTGGACATCTTTTAGAGCATGCATTGCTTATGGGGGTAAGCCAATGGATATAAAAAATGCTGTAATTTTAGTGACATCTGCCGGTTCTCAAATCGGTAGCACTCTCGCTTATCACTTTGCTTCGCTTGGTGCGACGTTGGTATTGTGTGACAGAAAAACTCCACAACTTACTCAGACCTATCAGCAGTGCAAAGAGATATCAGACAGCGTCTATCAGTGCCCTATAGATGATCACTCACTCAGTTCTATCCAATACTTATTCACATTTATGGATCAAACTATCAAGCGCTCCCCCGACGTTTTGATCAACACGCTAACCGCAGAGGCAATGCCCAACATTTTTGATCACCACGGCAGTGATTTATTTACCCAGAGACTATCTTTAATGGCTGCAACACTGTTTAGCTTTGGTCAGGCAACCGCGGAAAGAATGCGAGAAGAGAAAAAGAATGGTGTAATAGTTAATGTCATTTCCCATCCAGACTATCAAGACATGTCCGGCTTCGACAATGCAACATCAATGGTGGCAGGATTTACCCAAAGTTGGGCAAAAGAGTTAACGCCTTTTAATATTCGTGTCGGTGGTGTCGTCCCAGCAATTGAGCATGACAGCTCTCACTGGGCAGAAGTGCAAGATGAGTTAATTCGCAATACTGAGTATATTGTCTCTAATGATTACTTTAGTGGCAGAGTAATGGCGGCGTAACAACCTTTCCGCCATTATCCGGTATTAAAGCGACTTCAATACGTTCTCTGAAGCTTCTTCAATAAGATCCAATACTAGCTCGAAACCGCTATCCCCACCGTAATAAGGGTCGGGGATTTCGTCGTATTCAGTGTCAGAAAACTCAAGAAACAGTTTGATTTTGTACTGTACACGTTGCGGGCAACGGGCAATAAGATCGGCAAAGTTATCTCTATCTGCCGCTAAAATTAGGTCAAAGTTGTCAAAGTCACTACTTACCACTTTGCGTGAACGGATTCCTTTGAATGAATAACCTCGGCGCTCCCCTGCAGCTTTCGCTCTTGAATCCGGCGGATTGCCTTGGTGATAGCCGATAGTACCCGCGGAGTCTACTTCAACAGAGATTCCTAATTGCTCTGATTTTGCTCTTAGAATAGCTTCACCCGTAGGCGAGCGACAAATATTCCCCATACAAACAACCAATAGCTTCTTCATTTCCTATTCAGCCTCTATTTCTAACTGCTTTCCCATGAAAATCATAGGTTTTTGCCATACTGTGAATGGGCTATCATAGACACAGAATTATTGAATAAAAAAGGATTTACCATGACCTCTGAAACCAATAAAGAAGTGCGTCACAAAGAGCGACAGCAAAAAGTGAAAGAGCAAGTAGATGCTCGAATTGCTGCTGCTCAAGAAGAAAAAGGTCTATTCCTCGTAATTACTGGTAACGGTAAAGGTAAATCTACCTCTGGGTTTGGCACCATTGCTCGCGCTGTCGGGCATGGTTTGAAATGTTCTGTCGCTCAATTTATTAAAGGGACATGGGACAATGGTGAACGTAACCTGCTTGAAAAGCTCGGGGTTGAGTTTCAAGTGATGGGTACGGGATTCACTTGGGAAACTCAAAGTAAAGCGCAAGACACCGAAGCGGCACAAAAAGTGTGGCAAAAGTGTAAGCGTATGCTGCAAGACAAGTCGATTGATGTCGTGCTGTTTGATGAGATGACCTATATGGTCAATTACGGTTACATTGAGTTAGATGAATTAGTTGAGGCGTTGAACCATCGCCCTAAAATGCAATCGGTAATTATCACCGGGCGTGGCGCTCATCGCACCTTGACTGAGATGGCCGACACCGTATCCGAAGTGCGTAACGTCAAGCATGCTTTTGAGTCAGGCGTAAAAGCTCTCAAAGGTGTAGATTGGTAACCTGTTTTTGGCCACTAGAGACTCGCTGTTCTAGTGGCTACTAATTTGATGCCAATGTCCTACTTACTAATATTATTTATTCCTGTTTTCTTTACAATACATGGATTGCCCGCAGCCATACTATTCGGAGGGATATCTTTCGTAACCACGCTACCAGCGCCAATGACCGCCCCATCACCAATGCTGACACCTGGTAAAATAATACAACCGTAACCAACCCAGACATCATTACCTATAGTAATTGGTTGAGCTTTCAGGTTATCTAACTCACGCACACCTCCTCTATTCGATAAAGAATGTCCACTACAATCCATAATCACAACATTTGGCCCAAAAATAACATTGCTTCCTATTAAAACTTTTTCATAAGAACAAATCGAAGTTCCTTGAAGAACGCAGCCTTTACCTATAAGTATTTTCCCAAAAGGCCTTTCATTGATCGAAACGCTTGTTAGCTTTGATATACCCGAAGGAAATGCAGGCAGGAATGAAGACTCAATGTAACAGCCTGAACCGATAGAAATTACTTCGTCACCTTTGGGCAAAGTCCCAAAACTGTTTGTCCCTGCTTTGGTTAATGTAATTGAGGGACAGCCAGAGAATGTCACCCATTCATCTGCCCCGAAGTATTGGCCATATTGCTCCATCAATTCTACTTCAGAGAATTCAGAATGATTATCTGGACAGAGTATCCGCTCAGAGTGATACATCTTGAGTCTCCTGCTTGAAATTATTAGGGATTTCCTGGATTACACCGCCATCCATAAGTAAAACTCGATCAGCTGAAGCTATGGTTTCTGGGCGATGGGCAATCATCAAAATAGGAATATTGATTGCTTTAAACGTTTGGCAGACAAAGGACTCTGTATAGATATCTAAGCTGCTTGTCGCTTCATCCAGCACTAAAAACTTAGGTTTCTTGTACAAAGCTCGTGCAATAAGAATTCTTTGCTTTTGGCCTCCAGAAAGACTTGAGCCCATTTCGCCGACTAGCGTGTGATAACCCATCTTTAGGCGTTCTATATCATCATGGACACCAGCTCTGCGAGCACATTCAACTAGCCATTCTTCATCTAAGTCACCAGCGAAAAACGTTATATTCTCGATAATCGAACCGCTAAACAGCTGATCTTCTTGAAGTACCGCTCCAACTTGATTTCTCAGTGATGTAGAGGCCGTCGACTTATTACCAAAATAGTAAATGCCTCCAGAGGTGACTGAGTATATCCCCAATAGAAGTTTCGATATCGTTGACTTACCACAACCAGATGGCCCGACTAACGCAACAATTTCATTATTTTTGACGCTAAAGCTCGCACCGTTAAGAATGTGGGGTTGCTCTTTTCCATAGGAGAAGTAAACATCGTCAAACTCGATAACATTGTCATCCTGGCCACTAGCTACAATAGGTAGCCCCATGGCATCAGAAACGTTATTCGTCTCTTTCTCGGTTAAGACAATGTCCGCTAAACGCTCGTTGTACACCGATAGCATCTTAAATTCGAAGTACTTATCTATTAGTGAGCTAATGCTGGCAGAAAAGCGTCCTTGATACGAAAGGAATGCCATTAACATACCGATAGTAAAGAGTCCGTCCAATACCAGATTCGCACCAAACCAAAGAACAGTCGCAGACACCAGGCTAACAATGGTCACATTCATTGTGTTGTAGATCATCCCGAGCTTTTGCTCGTGTAGCTGCGCATTTCTGCGATTAATGTTAAGGTTTCTCCAAGACGACTCTCGCCAAGGTAAAGTCCCATTCACTCGCAAGCTCAGTACACCGCGAACTGTCTCGATGAAATAACTTTCTTCTTGAGTGCTCGCCTCCCAGGTATTTTCTTCAGCACGTTTAAACGCACCAAACCACGCAAACCTAAGAACGATATAACCTAACGCAGCAGCGATGGCAATCAGTGAGAGTTGAGGGCTGTAAACCAACATTACAGATAATGTGCCAACGACTAACACTAGATCGAGCAAAGCCTGAATTGCACTGGTCGTCAACGTCTGCTGAATGACATCTACCGCGGCGAATTTCGCATTAATGCTCCCTATGTCCCTTTTCTCGAACCAATCAATTGGTAATCGGAACAAATGGTGGAAAACATTCGCAGCCCACTGCATATTAAAGTTCACTGAAAGCTTGATTGTCGCCCATTGCTGGGCAAGACCTATTAGGGTTTGAGTCGCCGTTACTATCAATATGGCTCCAATGACGAGTACGAGAAGATTTTTATCATACCCAACCAACACTTCATCAATGACGATTTGATTGAAGATGGGCAAGGTGAGAGCTAACACCTCCAATACCAATGCGAAAACAAAAATCCGTCCTAACGCCTCTTTTAGGCCAACTGTTTTTCCAATAAGGGTTGATAGCCGAACGGCTTTACTTTCAACTTTCTCTTCGAAGTCATGAGTTGGTGTCAGCTCGAGAGCAATTCCTGTGAAATGTTTGTTTAACTCATCATGATTCAGTATCAATGCTCCATTTGCGGGATCGTGAATTTCAATTTTCTTGCCACTCACTTTCTTTAACACAACAAAGTGATTTAGATTCCAGTGCAAAATACAAGGTGTGGCTAATTGTTCTAATTCATCTAGGTCTAAGCGCACCGCTCGACCAGAAAGCTTAAGAAGTGAGCCACATTCAATGAGCCGTGCAAACGACATCCCATGTTGAGTAATGCCACATTTTACCCTCAACGACCTAAGATCGGTTTTGTACCCATACCAATCGGCAACCATCGCTAAACAAGCGATGCCACATTCCGCTTTTTCAGTCTGTCGGATCAACGGGAGTTTCTTCCCCCACCCCCAATCTATTAGTCCTTCTGCATGCATCGTTATATTCGCCCTTTGATAGTGTACAAAGGCTCTAAAAGCCACTCGTAGACCTTACGCGTATCCAACTCAATATCTGCGGTTAATGTCATTCCTGGCACAAACAATTGCTCCTCTCCATAAACCGTAATGGTTGGTTTATCTAATTTGACTCTCACTTGGTACAACCCCACACCACCATGAGTACGAGAAAGTTGACTTTGTATTAGTGGACTATTTGGTAACATTTCCGCAGAAACAGCAGATTTTGATATGGAAGAGATGACGCCTTGCTGAACACCAAACTTTTCATAAGGGAACGCATCAAACCGTAAGCGAACATCTTGACCTTCTTGAATAAAGCCTATGCTGCGGCTGGGGGCGTAAAGTTCAACGACGACTGGCTCTTCACCCTCAGGAATAACTACAAGTAGGGGTTGACCCTTGTTAACTGAGTGACCTTCCTTAACGAAGATGGAAGCAATCACTCCGTTAATAGGTGATACAACCTGAGTATCTGTTTGAGAAAAGTATTCGATTTTACTTTGAGCAATTTGTTGAAGCTGGCGATCTATTTCCTGTAAGGCAATATCAAGTTCCAACTTGAGGGTCTCTTTCGTTTCTTTCAGCTTAGCTTTTTCTCTGACCAATCGCTGTAAACTAAGGAGCTGTGTTTGCACCTTAGCTTCTAGTGTTATCAACTCGAGCCTTTGTCTTTGAAGCTCAATAGAGGAGATGAACTGTTTGCTGACTAACACTTGTTGTTTATCAACCAGACTTTGAGCAAGGCTAAGCTCTTGTTCCGATAAATCAACGACAACCTTAAGTATTCCAGCCTCTTCTGACAAACGTATTAGATCATCATCAATGACTTCTAACTGATGCTGCGATTTTTCTATTTCTTTACTTCGACGTTCATCTAGCAACGCAATTTGATTTTCAATGGTGGTAACGATACGTTTTTTGACACCTTGCCCAAACTCATCATATCGCTCGGTTTTGATCTCATATAATGGCTCACCAGCGAGCACTTTTTGGCCTTCAATGACGAACACATTTTCGGCATAGCCTTCATCGTTAGACTGTACCTTCACAATACCGCCAGTCGGACTTACCACTCCATTCAATGTGTCTCTGCGCGTATATTCAGAAAAAACAACGAAAACAATGATACTCAACAGAACAAACACAGACGCGCCTACAAACACATGCTGATTCAATGAAGCATCGATTAAAATCGAGCCTTGATTGTCTGACTCCTGCGCTTCAAAATACTCTGGTCGATATAAATGCTTAGCTCTTGCTACCACGGGTATTCCTTTCCCTTAACAAGTGAGACTAAAGCTGAGTCACTGCAATTTCTTGTTGCCTATGTGAAATTAGCTTTGCATTAACCTTTTTAGCCGATAGATCGACACCACATTGACAAATCTTAGTTCTACACTTGGTTGGATGAGTAGGAAGTTCAATATTTTCGTCATAAATTGAACCAATGGGCCCATCTTGCATACACCAAGAGCGATAAATATCACCACTAAATGTCACCACTAAACTATCGATACCAGCGTAACAATCCCAACCAATAAAATTTGTTTGATCATTAGCAATTAAATCAAAAGTAGACAGATTCTCGGTTGTGCCATCGGTATAATTTACTTCTAATTCAGCCATTGAAGGTGGCAACTCTTTAAGCTCTGGCCTACCTCGAAAGTCTTTCATTATTTGCTCTTGTTCTGGGGTATATGGATACTTCTGAGTAATTCCCCCATGGCCGAAGCCTTCAAAAAGTGGCTGGAGAGCAATAGAGCAACGTACTTCTTGTTTAAGTTTGTTTGCAAACGCTAAACAATCTTCAAATCGTTCTGGAACCATCATAACGTTCACGTGGAAGCGGGTAGTTTCAGAAGCCTCAAGAATTTTAGACACTTCAGTAAAATGCGAGTCACTTTTGATATCGTTAATGTGATAACTGAGGCTCACTCCCGATAAGTACTTAGCATTGTCTTGCCACCAAGAAACTTTTTTTGAGCCGTTTGAAACAATAGTAACAAAACCTTTGTTGTTATATATATTTTTTATGACCGACTCGAAACTTCGGTAGAGAGTTACCTCCCCACCACCAAACTCCACATATAGTTTCTTATTAGTTATCTTTGATTTATCTAGCAATTTAGAAATAAATTTCAAAGCTATTTCTTCTTCTGGATGGCCAATGCTGCCAGAATTGAGATCATCATGACAATATGTACAACTATAGTTGCACATATTTAATAAGGCCCAGTTAACATATAGTGTATTAGAATTACTATTAAGAATCTCTGATGCTAAATTTGATTTCATGATATAATCCAAAAAAAAGTAAATTCCGACAAACCAGTCATGTATATCATTCATGCATGATTATAAGCTTGTTAGAGAACATCAAACATTATTTTTTAAAATCAATTTAACGTAGCAGATTCTTATTTCTAAAATAATTGAACCAATGATCGAAAAAATTAACCCAAATATCGAAATATAATTTGAATACTCAGTATTATTATCATTTGTGAAGTATATGATAAGAGACATTAGAAACAGAGTTATATGACCAATATACTCCCCTTTGCAATTGTATCCATCATTTGACTTTTCTACAATAACCCTTCCCCATAGAGAGCGATGGAATATAAAAAACTTATTGTTCTTTTCTTTTACGCACTCGTTCCTAAATATACGTTTTAACTCGTCCATATATCACCTCAAAGCATTATTTCTAGAAAGGCTAGCAATAAATGCTAGCCTGTCCTTTACAGGCCTCTGCCACCTGCCAATCCAGCCGCCCCTTGAGCAATGCCAACCCCAGATGCTATGCACCCAGCAGCACCAATACCTGTCGCAGCGGCAGGACAAGACCCTACAACACCTATAATTCCGCCTGCGATACTTGCTAGGTTGTTTAATACAGCTCTTCCTGCATCTCCTTGAGGTCCTGACATTTGCTTAACTGCGCTAGGAGATGCAGGGTAACCACTGCTATTACCATCACCACCACCATCTACCATTGAAATTTCATCAATACTTAAGTTATACATAAGTTATTTCCTTATATTTAATTACAGTAAAAGAGTACTGCACTCATAGAAACTATCTTGTTAACCAGCCTTTTTTCCTACCTAAAATCTCATCTGAGTAACCAAGCAAGTTTGGTAACCATGTAATAGACTCTAATAGGGCTGAATAAATTGGTGCTTTAATCACTTGCCGGTTTGATAAGTCTCCAGACAAGTCAAAGTCTTTTATATAAGAACGGACCAGTAAAAAGTAAACAAATATATTTGCGGCACCAATAAAAATGGGAATCCAAATACCTGTTACAATCATAAAGCCAAGCAAAAAAATGCTAGATGGGAATATGTATTGTGCCGCCGTAAGTAGAAACCAAGGAGATGCGCATAGGCCGGCTAACCAATGTGTCTTCCAAGCTTCTGTATAAGCTTCTACTCGTCCACGGGCCCAGCGCCGGCGTTGATTAAACAGGCCTTTAGCATCAGTTGGGCACTGTGTCGTTGCCTTTGCTTTAGGTGCATAACCTGTTCGGTAGCCGTTAGATATTGCCTTCCAACACCACGCGATATCTTCGACTAGCCACTCGCTCCATCCACCTAACTTGTTCACGACTGAAGCTCGGTGGGCTACGAACGCGCCTGCTAATACAGGGACACAACCGAATTTGTCTTGGGCTGCTCTTATCGCGCCATAAAAGCTAATATGTTCATAGTGTTGCAATTTACCTATAAAACTGTCTTTATGGTTCTCTGGCGTGATGTACCCACAAACTGCTGCATATTTTTCATCAGACCAAAGCTTGGTTACCAACTCGTAGATGCCGTTGGGTTCAATATAAGTATCACTATCTACCACAACGTAAACATCCCCAGTTGCAACACCAAGGTTGAGGACATGATCTAAGGCGAAGCCTTTTCTACCACCATTTACTGCCCTTTCTATGATTTGGAAGTCATGCTTTAACTCTGTGTTAAAAATCCACTCTTTAACTCTAGCTATTGAATTATTTGTAGAGCCATCATCAATCACAATCACCTGAATTCGACTTGAATAGCTTTGCTCATTTAGCTTGTTCAATGCACATACTAAGTGCTCTTCATTTTCATTATAAAAAGGCAAAAATACAGAAACTTCTGGGTCGTTGTCATTTTTGCCTTTCGATTTTCTGAGTTTATAACACCCAAACAAAACAAGAGTCGTAATAAATGACAGTAAAGACGTAGAAATTAATATTATTTCGATCACATCAATCATAATCATCTCACTTATGTTAAATAACTATTAATAAGCTGACCAACAGATCGATAGTCGTACTTTGTATTCAAGTGCCCTTGAAGCATGGTAAAGGATGAATACTTGGCCTGTCGCAAGGGGAATCCAATATAATTAACGTCAAAACCAAGTTTCTTTGCTTCAATTAGAATATTCTGACGAAACTCTTGATCATTAAAGCGAGTAACAGCCCTACGCTCATCGCTTTTAAGCCGCTCTTTTAAAAGGCTAGCTTGATGTAAATTCGAATCTGAATGGTCCTTAATTCCCAACTCTATCAACAAGAACTTATTCTCATATTCATCAAGCAATTTCGTAAATTCTGACGGATACTCTCTTATGCGACCTTTGCTCAATTCGCCTTCCGAGTAATGATTAAGAGTGTTAACGAAGTTAACCAACCAGGATTCTATGAGTTCATGGTCATCCCATACGGCACCAACACCATTTGCTAGTACATAGTTACCGAAATCTGGCACGGCTGTTATGGTGCCAAAGTCCAAAAACCGACCATCAATCGATATGTTCGAACTCGTTAAGGAACCATGTGGAATTCCTTTCACTCTCGACGCAGCAATCTGGCAAGCAAGGCGATCTATCAAGTGGTTGAGAACATCACCTAGCAGAGCATCTGTAGCTTCAGCCAGCAGAAATTTAGATAAATACGGCACTGCCTTTCTTACGCGGTTAGCATCATTGTCACGTAAAAAACTGTAGTTCTCTTCTGGCCAGAAAAAGGTACATCGCTCAAAATGTGCCGGACGCACGGAGACTTCCCTGATTGCTAAGGCACAGTGTTTTTTCGGAGCATTCTCTACATATCCAAAGTCTTGCTTAGTATTGGTTTTTATTATTGCCAATGTGCGAACTGCTCCGTGGGGTAAATGCTTATTACAGATCTCTCCCCATATCGCCTCACTTATAGCTTCATCAATGAAAAGCTTGCCGTGAGAATGACTATCTGACATGTTTTGCGCGACAAGTGGGTTGCGGCCAATACCTTTTATTTGAAATTTGCCGTTTAAACCACACCTAGCACTACCACCATTGCAAACTTCATGTTTAGACCCATATTGGTCAGCGAAAAACTGTTTTTTATCGTGGATATGAATACGCTTTCTTTCCGCATATCCCTTTGAAACGTAAGAAAAATTATTTATTAGCTCGCTAACAATTTCTTCATCACTTCCACTAACATTGTAATTAGAGAGTAACTCTTTATTAAACCAAACAACTTCAGTGTCCTTGAGTTTGTATGCATCAAAGGCGACAAATGATTCAGCGGGTAACTGGGTTCCTATAAACGGAGTATTGTTAGAATCAACGACTTGATGAGTTTTAATATTCTTAACATCCATATAGCCCCCGTTTATTAGTTCTAACAACATTTCCTTGGCTATCTCGAATACAGATATTGACGTCTTTGAAAGAAAGATTTGTAGAGGAAGTAAAGTGTTTATATATAGCTTTTATTTGGCTCAGGTTATTTTTCTGAGCGTACCAATCTACCACGATCAAATTTCGTCCTTCGTTCCAATGCATAGGTTTTAATGAGAAACGAGGCTCCGTCATGAAAGACAACAATGTGGAATCATCTACCCATCCCCACAGTACGTATCCCGTGTATTCAATATCACTCGATAACTTCAAAAATCTATATTGCCTATGAAGAACCGCAGGTTTGACCCAATGTATGAAAGATGCGAGATTAATTGTTTGACGCGACTTACTTTTGGACATCGTTTCAACAAATTGACCTAGCTCATGCGTCACTTCTGCTTTGGATAGAGGTCTATATGGTTGCCCTGTTATCTGGCTGTTGTAGAGCGAAACTGAATTGCCTTTCATCACAACCTTCTGATTTTGTGATATTTTCTGTTGGCAATTAAGTTACCTACCGTTTTGGAGTAAGAAAACAATCGAAGTTGGCACCTTCGGACGATCTCTTTGAAATATGCGTACAACAAATATATCAATTGCAGTAATCACTATCACGACTCGCAAATAGAATTACTTTTTTGTAATTGTGATATTTTGTCCAGCTTAAGTAGTTAAAGCTTTAACCGACTAATGTACTGTCCTATACAATTGGCAATGACTATGTACATGTTGAAAAGGTGTTGATTGGTAACCTGCTTTTAGCCACTAGAGACTCACTGTTCTAGTGGCTGCACCTATACTACTGGCCTATGATTTTGATGTTTTGTTGATGAGGATACTTTCCATCTGGCCACATATGAGTCGAATAGTGATAGTCCTTGGATTCCATTATTGCAACAACCCCTGGTAGCTTCTCCGTTAACTCTTCTCTTGTCTTGAGGCTCAGTTCATCCGAGAACAGATCTGCTTTTGAACCTAAGTAGCTTGCTGTAGTTAAGTAGAAGAATTCAATGGTTTTGCATGCACTATCGCAGGTTGGATCATCGTATTGATAGTATCCCAGCTCATCAGCGACCTTCCATTGCTGGTATAGTGCACTATTCACTCTCTTTTGATCACTGAATAACTTCGGGTACAAGGATTGCCACCCAGCGTTAACTATGAGGTGGTGAATTTCCTCTTGAGAAGCATCACGTTGGTTGCTTGGGTTGGTTTCATCTGCTGACAGATCCTGGCCAACTCTACTCTCAATATCCATCTCATCGAAAGCACCATCACTAAATCCACTCTTACTCATCACTAATACCGCTTGATTACGGCGCAGGTGGTCAAGCAAAGCGGGCTCATCAATGACACCATCTTGATCATTATCTAACCATTGTGCGGTAACATTGGCGGCATAGGCCAGTTTTTGTCCAGGCACTTTATAGGTCGCACATAGTGTCACAGCATCGAACACCTCCGCTTTATGAGTAAAAAAGTTCGCAGGACAACCATCTACATGCGCAGATGTCACATCAAACTCATCCGCATTCGCGCCATTTGCCACCACTGAGGTAATGACTAGTGATGTGTAGATAAATGCTTTCATGATCCCTCCTTTGTTGAGAGTAAACATTATCAATAGCGCAAAGCATTGACTGTATGAATATGTCGTAAGTTTGTCCAAGTAGGACTGACAGAGAAAAAATAGAGGTGGAAAAAACGCGCCATAGTTGGCGCGTTTGAAGCTTTATTGGATAGACGACTGAAAAGACGCTAGTTAAACAGCCCTTTGATTAAACTATTAACGGCTTCTTTTGTCTTTTCATCTTTGATTTTTTCACCAAGTTTCTCATCGAGCTTCTTCAATCCACGGTCGATCTCTTTCTCGGCTTTTTGCTTAAGTACATCATCAAAGATGAGTTTGAACTTAGGTTCAGCCCAAGTGCCTGAAATATTGATTGGGATGGTGACATCTTTCAGTTCATCAATATCTTTGCCACCCTGACCTTTCAGCGAACCAACAACAGAAGTACTCACTGTGAAGTCGACCGTTTCATTGATGTAGTTGGCGCTGCCGTTGCCACGGATGCGAAGCAGTGGCGACTGCATAGTAAGATCATTGGTAGACACATTGCCTTTGTTTAACTTTAAGGTTGCTTTCATCGCGCTAAAGTCCGTTTTCTGAACTTCGCCTTGCGACTCTACTTTTTGGCCCTTAATCTTGGAATAGTTCTCACGAATTAACTGAGCGACGTTAATACCGTTAACAGCACCATCTTCAAAGTTGATAACGACCGTACCGACTAGATTCTTCTTGATACCAGTTGGCGTTAAACTGCTACCCTTAACGTCGACATCAATATTGCCCGTACCTTCAAGCATATCGTTGTTTGCTACATCAATAAGCAACGGCTGTACTTGTACCCCTTTGATACGTTTCTTCGCTGTGTAGCTTGCTGGCGACTTGCGCGCATCTAAACGAGCCGTAGCACTAATAGAACCTTGATATAGGTTTGAGGTAAATGACGTTAGCTCAGCCACACCTCGGTTAACCGAAAAGCTCGCCTTTACGTTCTGCATTTTGGCATTGTTGGCTTTGAACTTATCGATTGTAATGTTGCCTTTGACATCCAAAGTTTTCAGCGCCGAGAGATCGGGTTCGACTTCTTGAGCCGGTTTCTGTGGTGAAGTTTGAACAGGCTTTTGCTCTGGAACGTCAGGCGCTGGTGTAGTTTCTGATGGTGCTTGTACCGATTCGGCCTTGCCAAGTCCTAAAAACTCGTCCAAGTCAATATTCGGACTATGCAAAGCAAAGCGCACTTTCGGGATATCACCTAAGGTCACGTCTGCTTTACCGTCAAACGCCAGAGCATTTGCTGTTAGTTTTTCGAGTATAAAACTTAAATGGTTCTTGGTCAGATCAAACGACAAATCGGATGCCATATCTACCTTCATAGGCGACTGAGGCAGTGAGTCTCCTTTGAACGTGGCGTCTAGCACCATTTGCTTCATTAGCACTTTGCTGATTGCCTGATCTACTTGCAATGAAGCCGAACCTTTCATATCGATATCTAGACCAGCCGCATTACCCACCACGGCATAAGTCAACGCATTGGTTTTATCAAACTCAAACGTTTCTAGGCCAATTTTGGCGCTCTCAATTTTTGTCGCAGGGTCGCTAAAGGTTGCATCAAGGTTGATGTTACGTAGTGCGTACTCTTTAAAGCCTTTTGCAAGCTTAAACTCAGCATCACCCTTGGCAGTGAATTTCTGCTGATTCGCTTCGCCTTTAGCAGCAAAGTCCGCTTTAGTCCAAGTATCGACAGCAAACTGAGACAGATTCAAAGAAACGTCATACAGCTTAGTAAATGAACCTGCTTGTTTATCTTGAATTTCAACCGACGCATTAGAGATAGTCACGCCTGCTAAATTAATCGTCCAAGCCGATGCGCTGTCACTTGCTTGAGATGCTTCTTCAACTGCAGGTTGCGAGCTAATTTCTGTAGCTGCTGGCGCGCTTGTTGACTCTACTTGAGCATTTTGTGCTTGAGTTAAAGCATCAATATTCTTCGTACCGTCAGCGAGCGTCTCTAGCGAAAAAGCGGCGCCATCAAGGGTGATGTTGCCAATTTCAAGCTGTTGGCTAAACAGAGGCATAACAGATACATCGACACCAACAGTATCCACCTTGAACATGTTAAGCTGTTCAAAGCCTTTCGGGTTACGTAGCTCAGTTTGACCTAGTTCGAAACCAATCGATGGGAAAAATTGCCAACTAATATCACCATCGATGACAAGATCGAGACCAGTATGGGTTTTCGCCTGTTCAACGATAAGTGGTTTAAATTGGTTTGGGTTAACTAAAGTTACCAGTGCAATTAAAGCACCGAGAATAACAACCACTGGGATTGCTATGATTAGGAACAGTTTCTTCATCAGCATTATCCTTACTTGGTGAGCACGCCTCTTATGACAAAGGTCAGCTCCAAGTATAAATGATCGGGTAAATATTTATGGCGACCATAAAAAGAAAGTGGCACTAAAAGTGCCACTTATCTCATAAAAAATAAAGTCTTAAGTGTCTATTCAACGTTAAGCTTTCAAAAGTTTTGCAATATGAGCTTTTAATACGTCGATGGCGATACGGTTTTTACCACCACGTGGGACAATAATGTCTGCGTATTGCTTCGAAGGCTCGATAAACTGCATGAACATCGGACGAACCGTTTCTTGGTACTGTTTTAATACAGAATCCATAGTACGGCCGCGTTCTTCAACGTCACGCTTAACACGACGAAGCAGACAGATATCAAGTGGCGTGTCCATAAATACGGTCGCATGCATTAAATCACGCAGACGTGGGTCTGTAAGCAGCAAAATACCTTCAAGAATAATAACTTTCTTAGGCGTCATTGAAGTCGTATTGTCAGTACGGGTGTGTTCTGTGTAGCTGTACTCAGGTACTTCTACCGCTTGTCCCTTAACTAACTGCTCTAGATGTTCGCACAATAGATCATGGTCTAGCGCGCTTGGGTGGTCATAGTTGGTTTTTACACGCTCATCCATACTAAGATGGCCTTGATCGTTGTAGTAGCAATCTTCCGTAATCACACCAATTTGATGATCGCCCACTTTTTCACGTAGTTCATTGTAAATAGTGCTCGCGATTAAACTTTTTCCAGAAGCAGACGCGCCAGCAATACCTACGATGACGCATTGATTATTATCAGACATTATTCTTGCACCCGATGATTTAGATTGGTGTCATATGCTAATACTAGCAGTGCCCTCCGAAGTGAGCCCTGAGCATTAGTATAAATTTAGATAAACCGCCTGATTATAGGGAGTTCAGTCATCGGTTGCCAGTCGCGATTGCCTTGAATTACTTAAATGGAATAAAAGATTTCAGCGCAATCGATTACACAGAATAAAAATTAAAAAGAGCGCTCATTAGGCGCTCTAATTGCAATGCATTTAGATGGTTAATCCACCATGGTAAACATAATGGAATCGGGTTTGGTTTTCCCCCGCCAATACAATCTCGAGCTCACCGCCTCAGCTAGGGCAAGATACTGCTGTGCATGGTCTGATTCTGGTCTCGCAGCAACCGTTGGCATACCTTTATCGATATCTTCACGCATCTGAATATGTAACGGAACTTGAGCCAGAAGATCTAGACCATATTCACTGGCCATTTTCTCTGCGCCACCCGCACCAAAGATATGCTCTTTTTCACCACAATGACTACAGATGTGATAGCTCATGTTTTCTACGAGGCCAATCACAGGAACATCAACCTTGTTAAACATTGCCGCTCCTTTACGAGCATCAGCTAAAGCAAGGTCTTGGGGAGTTGTCACTATCACCGCTCCGGTTACCGGAACTTGCTGAGCTAACGTCAACTGGATATCCCCTGTGCCCGGCGGCATATCGATAACCAGATAATCCAGCTCAGGCCACTCAGTTTCATTCAAAAGTTGAGCTAGCGCCTTAGCTGCCATAGGCCCACGCCAAATTGCCGCTTCATCTTTCGACACTAGGTAACCAATTGAGTGGGTGAATATCCCATGAGCTGCTATGGGTTGCATCCACTTATTGTCGCGAACTTCTGGTTGGGCGTTGGTTTTGCCAAGCATTAGCGGCACTGAAGGACCATAAATGTCGGCATCCAAAAGCCCGACTTTGGCTCCAGACTTTGCCAAAGCCAAGGCAAGGTTTACGGACGTGGTCGACTTACCGACTCCGCCTTTTGCTGAAGTTACCGCAATGACGTTCTTAACCCCTTTCACCGATGCGGGAACATGGGTTTCCAGAGACTTCGGCGCTACAACGATGTTATACGAGAATGAACCAACCTCACGTTTGTCTTGTGCAGCTCTCATCCAATCAGACAAATCCTGAGTTAATATATTGGCTGCAAAAGGAATTTCAATTGTAAACCGATTGGCTTCAACTGAAACGACGTTCGCCGTAGACGCCCAACCAGGGGCGAGGCTTGGATGCTCAAATTGATTCAACCAATCACAGAAATCTTGCTTTGAAGTGAACTGACGCATAGGTCCTCCTTATGTCTCTAATCGTAACACTCCACCAGCCTAGACTGAACCCTGAAAAAACTAGGGGGATACAGTCGTTGAAGCCTTGGAGTCACTGGTGGGATAAGGTAGTATTAGCGTCTATTTTTCTATACTCCTTAAGAAGCGAATATTAAGTATGGCAAACGATCCACGCAAATTACTGGTAACTTGTGCCCTTCCGTACGCTAACGGTTCGATTCACCTAGGCCACATGCTTGAGCACATTCAAGCAGACATCTGGGTTCGATACCAACGCCTACGTGGCAACACTGTAAACTTCATCTGTGCTGACGATGCTCACGGCACGCCAATCATGCTAAAAGCACAACAGATGGGTATTACACCAGAAGAGATGATCGCTGCAGTAAGTGAAGAGCACCAAAAAGACTTCGCTGGCTTCGATATTAGCTTTGATAACTACCACAGCACACACTCTGAAGAGAACCGTGAGCTGGCTTCACACATCTACCTTGAGCTTAAGAAAAATGGCTTCATTTCTAGCCGTACGATTTCTCAGCTGTTTGACCCTAAAAAAGAGATGTTCCTACCGGATCGTTTCGTAAAAGGTACCTGTCCTAAGTGTAAATCAGAAGACCAGTACGGAGACAACTGTGACAACTGTGGTGAAACGTACAGCCCAACTGAACTGATCGATCCTAAATCAGCAGTTTCTGGCGCGACACCAGTAATGAAAGACTCTGAGCACTTCTTCTTCGACCTGCCTCAGTTTGAAAGCATGCTACAAGAGTGGACTCGCTCTGGCTCACTTCAGTCTGAAACTGCAAACAAGATGCAAGAGTGGTTTGAGTCAGGTCTTCAACAGTGGGATATCTCTCGTGATGCACCTTACTTCGGCTTCGAGATCCCAGGTGAAAAAGACAAGTTCTTCTACGTATGGCTAGATGCACCAGTTGGCTACATGGCTTCATTCAAAAACCTATGTAACAAAACTGAAGACCTAGACTTCGATGAGTATTGGAAGAAAGACAGCACAACAGAACTTTACCACTTCATCGGTAAAGACATTGTCTACTTCCACTCGCTATTCTGGCCTGCGATGCTTGAAGGCTCTGGTTTCCGTAAGCCAAACAACGTATTCGTACACGGCTACGTAACGGTAAACGGCGCGAAGATGTCTAAGTCGAAAGGCACATTCATCAAGGCAGCGACTTACCTAGATCACCTAGATCCAGAGTGTCTGCGTTACTACTACGCAGCGAAACTAAACAGCCGTATCGATGATCTAGACCTTAACCTTGAAGACTTCACTCAGCGAGTAAATGCTGACGTGGTAAACAAGATTGTTAACCTAGCATCTCGTAACGCTGGCTTCATCACTAAGCGTTTTGAAGGCAAGCTATCGGCTAACTTCGCTGAACCAGAGCTATATAACGAGTTCGCTGCTGCCGCCGATCGTATTGCAGAGCTTTTTGAGACTCGTGAATTTGGTCGTGCAATTCGTGAAATCACAGCACTAGCAGACAAAGCGAACCAATACGTTGATGAGAAAGCACCGTGGGTTGTTGCGAAAGAAGAAGGTAAAGACCAAGAGCTACAAGCTATCTGCTCTGTTGGTATCAACCTATTCCGCGTTCTGATGACTTACCTGAAACCAGTAATGCCAGAGCTTGCTGCGCGTACTGAAGCATTCTTAAACGAAGAGCTAACTTGGGAAGGTGTTGCAGCGCCACTAACTGATCACGAGATCACTAAGTTCAAAGCACTGTTCAACCGCATCGATCCTAAGAAGGTTGAAGCGATGATTGAAGCTTCTAAAGAAGATGCCGCAGCAGAAGTTGCAGCAAAAGAGAAAGCAGAAGCTGAAAAGAACAAAGCAAGCCAAACTGAGCTAGACAAAGAACCAATCGCAGAAGAGATTGAATTTGACGCTTTCTCTGCAGTCGATATGCGCATCGCACGTATTATTTCTTGTGAAGAAGTGCCAAAAGCAAACAAGCTGCTTAAGTTCCAACTAGACATCGGCGGTGAAACTCGTCAGGTATTCTCTGGCATTAAGTCAGCGTACAAACCTGAAGAGCTCGAAGGCAAGCTAACGGTAATGGTAGCTAACCTAAAGCCTCGTAAGATGAAGTTTGGTATGTCTGAAGGCATGATCCTAGCTGCTGGCCCTGGTGGCAGTGACCTATGGATTCTTGAGCCTCACGAAGGCGCACAACCTGGTATGCGTGTAATGTAAATAACACCACTTTAATCGAAAGCCCTGCTCTAATCAGCAGGGCTTTTTTGTGTCCTTATTCACACTTTCAGTGCTTTCTTGCACCAATTGAGTTCAAACATCTTCCAATAAAAATTATAACTATATGAATTATAAGTAAAATAACTTTGGCACCAAACCTGCTCTACCACTTTATAGGTAAACCACAACAAGGAGTTGGTTATGTTCGTGCTGTTTTCACTGATTATTTCATTTGTCGTGCTTGTAACCTTATTCTACTTTTCGAAAAAACGTCATTCAGGCTTAGAACGTAAATTCGAGCTTTTAATTCTGCTACGCCAGTTACTGTTACTAAGTCGTCAACATAGAGCAATCACCCATCAGGCGTTGACCAGTCACCACTTTGACATCCACCAAAGTCAGTTAGAAGAAAATTACGATGCCATGATGGAGCGATCAAACCAGCTGATCGCCAATGCTCAATTCGAGAACAAACCCATGTACCGTATTCTTCAGTTAAAACTGAAAACACTTCATAAAGAATGGGATCAGAGAACCGTTGCTCGCAATCAGGTCATTCACGGAAAAACCATCAGACACTGTATGTTTCTTATGGATGAAATAGCGATTGCTTGGTTAATTGAGTCGGGACGAGAAGACATCAGTGATGAGTACCATATGAACTGGCAGCAAGTATTAGACAGTATGGAGGTACTCACCCAACTAAGAATTTCGATTCAGGATCTAAATCATCCAAACGGTATGCTGAGAGTGAAATACTATTGTGACAAAGCCAGACGTAAGTTGAACCAACTGTCACTAATCAGCCCTCTGTCAGTCGCTTCTCCAATAAGTTCGAAAGCTATGCATGCTCTCACTGAAATCAATGCTAGTGATAAGATTCAAATGGAAAGCGAAGAGCTCTACCAGCTCACGACTGATATCTCGCTGATTGTTTCTCAAGTATATGACCAAATGCTATCAGATATGACCGAAAATCTGTATCAGCCTTTACCAAAAGTTGCCTACAGCTAACTTCTAAGGCTTGGGTGCAATGCTCCACGACACCCTAGCCTTATCTTATCACTCTAACAAGTAATAGAAATCTCATTAATCGCGCACATCACTCATCTGCCATCTAAACTTGTAATTGAACATATTCTTGTTTTTAGGAATAGAGATGAAAAAAATAGCCGTAGCGCTGTGCTGCGTACTTGTCGGGCTCTCAGCCAACGCGGACACCAAGACGGTTAGATTTGCGATAGGAGAATGGGCTCCGTATACAAGCTCGTCCAATAATCCCAGAGAAAAAATCTCTGAACGAATAGTAATTCGTGCATACGAAAGCCAAGGTTATGAAGTCATACTTAGTTACTACCCTTGGTCTCGCTCGCTTAGATTGGCAAAACAAGGCACCTATGACGGAACCTTCCCATGGATGTTTAACAGTGAGAGAAAACAGAGTTTTTATTTCTCAGACGCCATGTTTACTCAAAAAGTCGTTTTCTTTTCTCATGGGGATGCGAGTTTCAGTTGGAAAAAACTGAATGACTTGAAGAACTTTCACATTGGCGCAACGCAAGATTATCAAGCCACAAATCTACTGTTAAACGCAGGCCTCAAACCAACCATTGAAAACACAGAGGAAAGCAATTTTGAGAAACTAGCTAAACACCGCATCGATGCCTATCCTACTGGGCTGATTCGTGGAAAATACCTTATTGACAAGTACTTATCAAAGGAAGAAGCGAGAGTAATTCGTATTGGTGATAAACCCCTAGTTGAAGATAGTATGTACATCATGTTCACTCAGAAAGACATGCAACGTAGTAGCACACTCAGTGAAGTTTTTTCTAAAGGTTTAAAAGTGCTAATTGAAAGTGGAGAGTACCAAGCCATTGTTTTTGACAGTAACCGAATAAATTCTCCAGATAAAAAAGATATCCCCCAATAAAAATAATAAAGCTCCGAAAATACGGAGCTTTAAAAGGACAGTTCACTAAATAGCTTTAAAGCATTTTACGAGCAGCTTCTACTACCACTTTGATAGAGCGCGCTTCTGTTTCTTTTAGCGTAGAGTGGTCCGGAATCTCTTTCTGTGTACGGTTGATGATAACACCAGCAACACAGCCTGCTTTAAGGCCTGAGCTAGCACACATAGTCAGAAGCGTTGCAGATTCCATTTCAAAATTAAGAACGCCCATGTCTTGCCACTCTTGCATTGAGCCTTGGAAGCGCTTAACCACACGACCAGAGAAAGTATCGTAACGTTCTTGACCTGGGTAGAAAGTATCACTTGAGGCCGTTACACCCATATGAACAGCTGCACCAGACTCTTCTACCGCGGCTTTCATCGCCGTAGCAACTTCAAAATCTGCTACTGCTGGGAACTCCATAGGAGCAAAGTGTAAGCTTGCACCATCTAAACGAACAGAACCTGTAGATACAATCATATCACCCACATTTACGTGTGGCTGAATCGCACCTGTTGTACCAACACGTAGGAAAGTACGAACGCCAAGCTGAGCTAACTCTTCTACTGCAATTGATGTTGAAGGGCCGCCAATACCTGTAGAACAAACAACAACTGGTTGGCCGTCTAGTTCAGCACGGTAAAGCGTGTATTCACGATGACTTGCTAGGAAAACTGGGTTTTCCATTTCTTCGGCAATCTTTTGTACACGTGCTGGGTCACCAGGAATGATCGCTAGTGTTGCACCAGCCAGATCAGATTCAGTAACGCCAAGGTGGAATACAGCTTGAGACATAGGGGGCTCCTTATTGTGGCGCAGTTGGGTTATACATTAATTAACCGATGCGCTCTATAAAACTTATTGGGTACAAGACATACTCTAGCGAACTCCTGCGAGCATTATAGTGATCATCTTCACAACACCATTCGCAACAAACAAGGCCATTGCACATAAAAACGGTTTACATCACACTTATAAGCAATATCAAATTATCAGTTGCATAAAAAATAGCCCCTACATCAACAATGCAGGGGCTATATACCGCTTGAGTTATTTAATCTTGCTTAGACTTAAATTTTAGCAACCTTAATGCATTAAGAGTCACAATAGCAGTCGCCCCGCTGTCTGCTAAAACAGCCACCCATAAACCCGTAATACCGAGTAGGCTTGTCACTAAGAAAACGCTTTTCAAGCCAAGTGCTAGAGCGATGTTCTGACGAATGTTATTGAGTGTGGCACGAGATAACTCAATCATGCCAGCTAACTCAATTAAACGGTTGTGCGTTATCGCTGCATCAGCGGTTTCCAACGCGACATCTGTACCACCGCCCATCGCAATACCTATGCTAGACGCTTTCATCGCCGGAGCATCATTGATACCATCACCGACCATAGCAACATTACCGCTAGCTGAAAGCTGTTCGACATATGTCACTTTATCTTGCGGAAGTAGACTCGCCTTGTAGTCGATACCAATCATTGAACTGATAGCCAAAGCACTACGTGGATTATCTCCAGTTAGCATAATCGAGTGAATACCTAACTCATTAAGCGCTTTCACCGCCTTTGCAGAGTCGTCACGCAGGGTATCTTGCCACGCGATCACCCCCATGATGTTACGTTTTGCTTCGATAGCAACAACAACGGTCTTACCCTGCCCTTCCAGCAGCTCAATCATCTCAACCAGCGAATCAGGTAAAGCAAAGCCAACCTTACTAGGTGCACTCACTTGATATTCATTGCCAGACACGACCCCACGAACGCCGCTTCCAACTAAAGCTTGCTTGTCATCAGCCTCTGCAATATCTAGCTTAAGTTTTTTCGCTTTATTCACCAAAGATACCGCCAGTGGGTGGCTAGAGCCCACTTCAATAGCCGCTATCTTTTCCAATAGAGAATGCTCAGTCCAACCTTCCAAGGCAACGACATCTGTGACTTCCGGTTTTCCTTTAGTTAAGGTGCCCGTTTTATCAAACGCGATAGTTTCGACTCGACCTAACTGCTCTAACGCCGCGCCCCCTTTGATCAGGGCTCCTCGACGAGCGGCGGCGGCTAACCCAGAAGTAATCGCGGCAGGCGTCGAAATAACCAAAGCACAAGGGCATGCGATAAGCAGCAAAGCCAGTCCACGGTAGATCCACGTTTCCCAAGGTTGAGCAAACAATAGCGGTGGCGTGACAATCACCATTAACGAAACCAGCATCATTAGCGGTGTGTACCAACGGCTAAACTTATCAAGGAACCGTTCTAGTGGCGCTTTACGAGATTCGGCTTCTTCGATCAAATGGAGAATTCGATCTATCGCGTTCTCGCCCTGCTTTGAAGTGATGGTTAATCTAACGACTTTATCGACAGCAACTGCACCTGCAATCACAGATTCACCTTGGTAGCGTTCAACAGGAATGGATTCACCTGTGAGGGCGCTTTCATCAAAGCTCGCTACGTCGCCAATAAGTTTACCGTCAGCGGGTAGTCGAGAGCCAGGAGAGACTTCTATTTCATCACCAGGCTGCAACTCTCTAGCGGAAACATTGACGCGTTCACCATCGACAATTTTCGTCGCATTCTCCGGGACCAATTCCATTAGTGCCTGAACACCACTACGAGCGCGAGAAGCCGCAAAAGCCTCAAGTCGTTCTCCGATCAAAAACAGCAATAGCACCATTGCGGCTTCGATGGTCTCTCCTAAGTAAAGTGCTCCGAGCGCAGCAACGCTCATGAGAGTTTCTATCGCAAAAGGCGTTCCAGAGCGAGCGAGACTGATCGCCTTTTTCGCGATTGGGTATAAGCCTGCTAAACAGGTAAGGATAAACATCCACTCACTGATGTAAGGAAGTGTTGGCTTGATCGCTGCCGCCACAGCCATCGCCAAAGCAATGGCAATAATCTGAGCGTTTTGTTGTAGAACAGATTTCCAACCCGATGACACAGGCTTAGGAGTATTTGAATTTGGACTGGCAAAGGTAAAACCGGTATCTAAAATCGATTGTTCAACGAGCTGGGCAACGCGGGTATTATCTGAGGTGATAATCAGCTTTTCGGTAGCAAACAGAACTTTGGCTTCCACAACGCCATCGACTCGATTAACGGCGGTTTCTACTTTACGCGCGCAGGATGGGCAATCCATCCCTTGAATTTTCCAGCTGTGGGTATAACGCGAAGCAGAACTGGGCTCGCCCTCTTCGTCAGATGGGTCAGCCCCGCTATTACAACTGTCCGAGCTACAGCAGCTCGATTCTGTACTCGTTACACCTGCCATCTTGATGGTTGAGATTTGTGGGCTAGCACAAGAACCAGATTGGGAAGGATTAGCCGCGAGTTTTTCTGAGCGGCAAGCTTGATGTTTAGTGCACATATGTTTATCTCCATTCACTGTACACTATTAGTGTAAACCTTGGAGCCTACTCCAAGGTCAAACTTTTTCTGCGCTTTCTTGCGAAATTTCTGTCGTTGACGCCACATCATTAATTAAAACCGCGTCATGAGTACAGAATGGTTGGCTATTGACACTAGTAATTGAAGGATCTGACACCTCGTGAGTGACACAGGTTGATCGCATCAAATCAGAGATGTGTTTACGCAATACAACAATTGCAATGACGCCGAATACCACAGTACCTATCGCCTGACCATAAAGGACGCCCAGCGGGCCAAACCAAAGCGCCCCTAAATGAACAAATGGCAAAGTTCCTAACGTCGCCTTACCCAGATTAAGTGCCGTTGAATATAGAGGCTTACCTAAGTTATTGAACGACGTATTGGCTACAAACTGCGCGCCATTAAAAATAAAGCTCACTGCAACATAGGTACAAAATGTAGCAACGATAATTTCTGCGTCACCGTCAAGGCTAAACATATGAATAATTAAGTCTTGAGCAAAGTAGAGAATGATACAAACTGAGATGGTGTAAAGTGTGGTGACGATTAAAGAGTTATTAAGCGTCTCTTTTACACGATCCATACGCTCCGCGCCGTAGTTCTGTCCAATAATAGGCCCAACAGCCCCAGACAGAGCAAAAATAACCGCAAAACAGACTGGTATGAGTCGGCCGATAACCGCAAAGCCCGCCACATAGTTTTCACCAAATTGGGCAATTGCAGAAGTAACGATCGCATTACCGATTGGCGTGGCTATATTGGTGATGATCGCCGGAATAGCAATCGCGACAATAATTTTTAGATTACTTAACCAAACCCTATAGTTAAATTTCGCCGCCAGTTTATGGACACGAATAAGTGGGTAGATTGAGAAAAATAGCACAGTAAAGCGAGCAAATACCGAAGCTAGTGCCGCGCCTTCAACATTCCAACCAAAACCGAAGATAAAAATCGGATCTAGAATTGCGTTCACTAATCCACCCGCTAATGTAGCCCACATTGAACGTTTAGCATCCCCCGCGGCACGCAAACCCGCCCCCGCAGCCATTGCCACTGCAATAACCGGCCCACTAGGCAAAATGATCCTTAGATAGGCTTCAGCTCGCTCTGCCGCTACGCCATGAGCGCCAATTGCCTGCAATAGTTCAGGAATGTAAGCGAACATTACCGCTGCGACAATCACACTGATCGTCACTGCGGTACACAAAATACTGGTACTTAGTTCGCGAGCATATTGCCGCTTATTTGCGCCAATCGCCTTTGAAACTAACGCTCCCATAGCAATAGAAGTACCAATAGAGATAGACGTTGAGAAAAAAACTAAAGTCCCAGCAAAACCGACCGCAGCAGCCAACTCAACCTGCCCCAGCATACTGATAAACAGCATATCGACAAGATCGACCACAAACAATGCCATAAGGCCAACCGACCCTGCTCCCGACATCACCAAAATATGTCGCATGGTTGATCCTTCAACAAATTTGGCACTTTGATCGGGCATTTTGCTCTCCTTTCAGTATTGCTCAACAACAAAAAATAAGAGGCGCGATTTTCGCACCTCTTATTTATCTAGCGAATTAGTATGTTACACCGGATGCTTAAAGCAATCTTCGATGTTCTTGCCAATAGCACGTAATACATCTCGTCGGGTAATAATACCGACAAGCTTGCCCCCATCAATCACAGGGTAAACTTTTGGCCGTCCGACTTTCATCATATCGGCAAGTTCGATAATCGAAGTATCAGATGTGACTGATAGTACTTCTGGATGCATACAATCAGCCACGGTATGACTGTCTTGGCAGTAGTAACTCACTTTAATAAGAGTATCAAGCAAGTCTTGTCCTGAAAGAAAGCCTATCACTTCCTTTCTTTCGTTGATCACCGGACCACCAAGGTATCTAGAGTTCATCACTTTATCTAAAGCCGCGCTTAGTGACATCTCTGGCGCAAAGGTTACGGCTTGCAATGTCATATAGTCTTTTACTTTCAACGATTCCATTTATGTCTCCTTAACGTGCAAGCTTCGCTGCATATACTGTAATTGTTGCCTAATTTCTTGATTTTACTAAATGGAAAACAACAATTTTTACAATAGGTGCTGGCTATCACGTTTCATAAACTCCGTGCTAGTCTCAGTGCGCTTGCGTATCGCGGTGAGCCAGCCAGGTACTAAATAGTGAAACACAAAATGGTACACAATAGGTCAAACAAGCCTTTAGCCAGTTAAATGGGTGCTCTGCAAAAATCGCATCGTACTGGTTAATGATATTGAGTAAGGTCCCTACCACCAAAGCAATGAGGACGGCTCTTTTAATTATGATATAAGTCATCTTTCACCCTTTCGTGACATGCGTTCCAAGATTAAATGTCTAAACTGTAAATAGTTGCATCAATCAATATATGGGGGCATGACATGAATTCTACTTTTTCAGCCAAGATTGCTAGTAACCCAGATATGATGCATGAAGTTCTTGAGTCACTGCCAGAGCCGACATTTCTGATCGATAAATCAGGAACTTATGTCGAAGCTTGGGGAGGTAGAGACAAGAAACGTCATCATGACCCCACTGCGGTTGTTGGTCTCAATCAATATCAAGTACTTCCAGCTGACAAAGCTATTTGGTTTAGCCAAGTGATTGTTGATGTCATTGAAAGCCAAACTGCTTCTGAGCTTGAATACAGTTTAGACCCAAAAGATTTACGCTGCTTTGATGGTATTGAAGGGCCTCAGCAAGTTCAGCACTTTAGCGCTCTTGTAATTCCCTTACCTAATACATCGTTGGTGCTATGGACAGTAAGAAACATCACCGAATACAAAAGAGCACTAGATAGACTCGCCCATCAGCAGATTGAACTCGAGCGCTTGACCTATATTGACCACCTAAGTCAAATGTATAACCGTTACGCATTAGATGCGCTTTTACCTGAAGCGATTGAATTGGCGAAATTGAAACTGATTGGTTCAGCAGTGTTGATGATAGACGTTGACTGCTTCAAACAGTACAACGACAGTCTTGGTCACCAACAAGGCGATAAAGCACTCAAAACACTCAGCAGCATAATTCATAATTGGGCGAAAAATGACGACCTCTGTTTCCGCTATGGTGGGGATGAGTTTTTGGTATTTATACCTAACGTAATTGAATCTGAAAGTATTGAACGTGCCAAGCAGCTCCAAGAAATGGTGAATAAACTTGCCATCCCTCACCCTTCATCTTCAGTCGGTGAACAGTTCTCGATTACCATTGGTATACGTCACTGTCATATCGTCCCACAAGATATGAATGCTGAAAGGTTTATCGCTATTGCCGATAAAGCATTGTTTTATGCCAAAGGACGTCAACGCGGCTCTATACATCAATTGACTGACAATGAAAAAAGCTCCTGTTGATAGGAGCTTCAAGTTTTAAATTGCAATTAGGGATTACGCTGCCAACGCTCCGCAGCCTTGGCATCAGAGTCTCTGGAGTCAACCCATCTAGTTGACTCTGTTGTTCGCTCTTTCTTCCAGAACGGTGCCTTGGTTTTTAAGTAGTCCATGACAAATTCGCACGCTTCAAAGGCCGCGCCACGGTGAGCGCTTGAAACGCCAACAAAGACAATCTGGTCGCCGATATCTAAATCTCCGACACGGTGTATCACGCGAATATTGAGAACTGGCCAACGCTGCTGCGCTTCATCACAGATTTCGCCAAGCGCTTTATCTGTCATTCCAGGGTAGTGCTCAAGTGACAACCCCGTCACGTTATCGCCCAAGTTCATATCACGCACCTTACCGGTAAAAGTGACAACTGCGCCCGCAGAAGTACCCTGCGCTAAAGCCTGATATTCATAACCTACGGAAAAGTCCTCAAACTGAACAGAAACTCGACTATCCATAATTACCCTCCCGTTACCGGAGGGAAAAATGCCACTTCATCACCAGATTGAATAGAATACTCAAACGGTACAATTGACTGATTAACGGCGGCAAGTAGTTTACCTGGCTCTAGCGCGAGATCCCACTTACCGTCTTGCTGTACTAGGTAGGTACGCACTTCTTCAACAGTCGCAAATTCACCCTCGAGCTGTAGTTCATCAATGCCTACCAATTCACGAGTTTGTGCAAAAAACAGTACTTTAATCATGACTCCACCTTAAAGTGACCTGACTTGCCACCCGTTTTTTCTAGCAGCCGGACTTGGCCGATCACCATATCTTTCTGCACAGCTTTACACATATCATAGATAGTCAGTGCAGCGACAGAAGCCGCTGTCAATGCTTCCATTTCAACTCCTGTCTTACCCGCAAGCTTACAAACTGATTCAATACGGACCATGCTCTCAGCTTCAATCGCTTCTAGCTGCACTTCAACTTTGGATAGCAACAAGGGGTGACAAAGCGGAATTAAGTCCCAAGTTTTCTTCGCTGCTTGAATACCTGCAATACGCGCCGTTGCGAACACATCACCTTTGTGATGTGAGCCAGAAACAATCAATTTTAGAGTTTCTGGAGTCATATGAACAAAGGCTTCAGCGCGCGCTTCGCGTACCGTTTCTGCTTTGGCAGATACGTCTACCATGTTTGCTTCACCGGAAGCATTGATATGAGTGAATTCGCTCATTATCGGCTCCTACTCTTAGACTGCTAGGTGAGGCATAAAGTTACATGGGCGGTGACTTGCGTCTAGCTGCTGCTTAATGATCTTTGTCCAGCCCGTGCGACAAGCGCCTGTAGATCCCGGCATTGCGAAAATCACAGTATGGTTAGCAAAACCAGCAATAGCACGAGATTGGATCGTTGATGTGCCGATCTCTTCATAAGAAACCATACGAAATAGCTCGCCAAAACCTTCAACTTCTTTATCGAATAAAGGTTTAAGGGCCTCAGGTGTGCTATCACGAGAAGTAAAACCTGTTCCGCCAGTAATCATTACCGCTTGAACATTTTCGTCAGCAATCCACTGAGAGACAATAGCGCGAATCTTGTACATATCATCGATAACTATTTTTTTGTCGACGATGTTATGACCTGCTTCTTCTGCATTATCAACTAAGTAGCCACCTGAAGTGTCGTTCTCTTCAGTGCGTGTATCAGAAACGGTTAGTACTGCGATATTTGCTGGTTGGAATTTGCTTTCTGCGTGACCCATTTGTTCACCTTTAGTTTTGTCAAAGTCAGCTCATGCTTATCGAATGCACAAGCATGAAGTTTGATTAAGGATGTCTATCAGCCGCCGATGGATGCCAAGTGAGGAGTCATACCCGAGTTTCCATCATGAAGGAAGTGGCTGACCGACTTGGTTTGCAGCTGTTGTTGAATTCGTTCGATAAGTGCTAGCTCTTGAGCATCTTGTTGAAGCAAATCACGTAACTCAACGCCATGGTCACCAAACAGACATAAGTGAAGCTTACCCGTTGCAGAAACACGCAGTCGGTTGCAGCTTTCACAAAAGTCTTTCTCATAAGGCATGATCAAGCCGATCTCACCTTGGTAATCAGGATGGACAAAGACCTGAGCAGGACCATCATTGTTATCACGCACTTTCAGTAACCAGCCATTGGCAATCAATTGATTGCGAATAGCCACTCCAGAGACGTGGTGACGTTGAAACAGCTCATCCATTTCACCGGTTTGCATCAATTCGATGAATCGTAATTGAATCGGGCGATCTTTGATCCAATTTAGAAAGGCTGGTAATTCGTGCGCATTTAGGTCTTTCATCAATACAACATTGACCTTGACCTGTTCATAGCCCACTTCAAATGCGCGATCAATACCCGCCATGACCTGAGTATATTTGTTTTCACCAGTAATTTGATGGAACATGCGTGGGTCGAGACTATCAACACTGACGTTGATGTGAGTTAGCCCTGCCTCTTTCCATTCTGCGACTTGCTTCTCCATTCGATAACCGTTGGTTGTCGTCGCAACTTTACGAATACCTTGGGTTGAAGCCACCGTATGGATGATTTCGGTAAAATCTTTACGCAAACTTGGCTCACCGCCAGTAATGCGTACTTTAGAGGTGCCACAATCAGCAAACGCTCTAACAACGCGTTTGATCTCTGGCAATGCTAAAAAAGACGAGTTTTTCTGCCCAGAAGGCTTATAGCCATCAGGCAAACAATATGTGCATTTGAAGTTACAGACATCTGTAACGGAAAGTCGCAAATAATAAAACTTGCGATGGAATCTATCTTCGAATTGTTGCGCCACGGAACACCTTTCCAAACACGGGAGGCATAATCATTTCCAAGTATGCCCTTGTGACAACATGTCACTGGCTCAACAGGCTTATCCCACTGGACTTAGCTTATAGAGCTCGGAGTTATGGCAACTACCTAACGATTTTGGTAGTAGCTGACAAATAAAATACTTAATAATTGTGTGTGATTCTACCCTCAAAGCGAAAAAATCGTGCTTGGAGCCCAAATTACCTAATATTGAGTATTGGTTATTAATGCAATAATCTAAATTGTAGTTGGTTATGAATAAAAAGAAGCTCAGCATGACAATTTACGCTAGCAAAAAAGTGGTCGCGGTCGGTGGAGGCCATGGCCTTGGACGTATGCTTGCAGCATTGAAAGATTTTGGCTCAAACGCAACAGGTATTGTTGCTACAACAGATAACGGTGGCTCTACAGGACGCATTCGCAACTGCCAAGGTGGCATCGCTTGGGGCGATACGCGCAACTGTATCAATCAGCTCATCACTGACCCATCCATTAGCTCGATGATGTTTGAATATCGGTTTAAAGGCGCCGGAGAACTCGATGGACACAACCTCGGCAACTTGATGCTTACCGCCCTTGATAACCTCTCGGTTCGACCTCTTGACGCAACAAACCTGATCCGCAATATGCTGAAAGTTGATGTCAATATCATCCCGATGTCAGAACACCCGTCAGACTTAAAGGCACTGGCTCCAGACGGACGCTGGGTTACGGGTGAGACCAATGTCGATGAAATGCCCGAAAAGTTGATTCGATTGGATCTCGAACCAGAGGTCCCTGCGACCAAGGAAGGGGTCATCGCGATTGAAGAAGCCGATGCCATTGTTCTTGGTCCAGGTAGTTTTCTTACCAGTATTATGCCACCGCTCTTGCTGCCAGAAGTAGGCAGAGCGATAGCCAATAACCGCACCGCGAAACTCGTTTTTGTCGAGAACCTTTCACCTGAGTTTGGACCTGCAGGGCAAATGACGTTACAAGAAAAATTAGAATGGTGTGAACGCTCTTGCCAAGGGCGAAAGATCGATGTGGTTCTGGGAGAAGCTCCCCACCCTGAGTTAGACGGTTGGAACTGTGTTACGACGCCGCTGGCCTCACCCAATCGTGACTGGCGTCATGATCGGGCAAAGCTACAACAAGCTATCGAGTGGTTACTGATCAAATAATTGTTGGTATCTCTGTTGGGTTTCGCCCAGTAGAGATAACATTTGTTGCTTGTTACTCTCGGAGTCGAGTGCAACACCCAACTTCGCACATGAATCCACCTCAACCGAATAAGCGCGCAGTGCCTCAGCACCAAAACTTGCGGCACTGCTTTTTAGCGCGTGACTGATCTCTTTTAAATACTGCTCTTGCTCAGCACCGTCTATTTGAGAAAGCTTGTTGATATACATTTGCAGCTCACCTAAAAATATCTCGAGCAACACCGGAACATTTTCTTCTCCGATTTCACTGGCAAGCCTGTCGATTTTGCTTTGATCTAGTATATCCACTATTGCACTTCCTTCGCATTCCAAGCTTGCAGCTTTCTATATATTGTAGATGGGCTAACGTCTAAATAGCCTGCTGCTTTCGGTATATTGCCATCACAGGCCTTAATGGCTTGTTCAATCGCATTCTTCTCTGTCAGCCACAGGGGGAAAATATCTTGTACTGTGACAGTTTCACTCTGCGGTCGTGCCACTCGAATTTCATTTTTTGAAGGTTGATTAAGTGGTGGTGGCAACATCGCTAAGTCAATCTCACGGCCGTTATTCAATACCACCACATTCCGCAAAACGTTTTGAAGTTGACGCACATTACCCGGCCACTCATAGCGCGAGAAACGCTCAACAACCTCTGGTGCTAAGCGAATAAAATCTTTACCTTCTTCCTTAGACATAAAACCTAATAATGAGTAGGCAATCTCAATAATATCATCACCTCGATCTCTTAAAGGTGGTAGGTGAAGCGGGATTACATACAAACGATAGTACAGATCTTCTCTAAAGCGCCCTTGTTCAACTTCTTTCCAAGGATCCTTATTGGTCGCACAAACAAATCGCACATCGACATTCTTCATTTTCGATGAGCCAACTTTTTGAAAAGTACCAGTCTGAATAAAGCGTAACAGTTTGGTTTGCAAATCCAGATCCATTTCACACAATTCATCTAAGAAAAGTGTACCTCCATCGGCCAATTCAGCGGCACCCTGCCGATCGGTAGCGGCTCCAGTAAAGGCCCCTTTAACGTGGCCAAACAGCTCACTCTCAATCAAATCTTTTGGAATCGCAGCACAGTTAATGGCAATAAAAGGTTTGTCACCACGTTTACTTGTGGCATGAATGGCTTCCGCACAGACCTCTTTACCCGTGCCACTTTCTCCGGTGATAAAGATACTCGCTTTACTCGTCGCTGCAGAGTCAATGGTTCTATAAACCGCTTGCATCGTTTGGCTACTACCGATAAAACCTTGATAGCCCTGACTTCCTGAATTACCTCCGTCGTTTTTCAGCTTGTTCGCTTTGCGTAAGGCGTTATTAACCGTTACACGAAGTCGGTCAGCTTCACAGGGTTTAATAAGAAAATCTTGCGCACCATGGCGCATCGCTTCAACGGCGGTATCAATCGAGCCATGTGCCGTCATAAAGATGACAGGGACGTCAGGGTTCTTTTCTTTGACCGCGTGCAATACGTCCATACCTGTCATATCAGGTAGACGCAGATCAAGCAGGATTAGATCAGGCGTTCTGAAATTGAGACTATCAATTGCATCACGGCCCGTACCGACGATATTGATATCAATTTGTAGAGGTGTCAGATAAGAACGATACAACGCCGCAACAGAAGCAGTATCTTCTACCATCAACAAATACTTTGAGTTTTTTGCTTGTGTATTATATTGCATAACCTAGCCAAGGCATTCTTCGCATTTATATAAATAGTCGCATTGCGCTTTGCATTATGCAATTTAAAAGACAAAAAACTCCTGAATATGGTGATGAAGTACGCATTTTACCAGCAATATAATTTGGCACGCTATATGCAAAATACCTATTGACCCTTACGGGTCACCTAGCCAACTGACGTTGTTAGTGAACTTAGTATTCACAAATTACAGCCAGTAGAACCCAGTTTCTGCTGGCTATTTTTTTGTCTTAAGTCTAGGCCACTAACTATTGACGATAAACTGTTTACGCAGCTTATCGATTTCATCCCGCTTTTGCGCCGCTAATTCAAACTCAAGATCTTGAGCGTGTTGATACATTTGCGCTTCAAGCTTGCTGATCTCTTTATCTAGCTGCTGAGGTGTCATTACATCGTAGCTCTGAGATGGCTCAGCCACTTTAGACAGCGGTACTGTTTTGCTTGCACGCTGTTTTTTGCTCTTCGTGATGTCACCTAACTCCATAATGTCTTTGACATTACGCTTAAGTGCCTGTGGTTCAATGCCGATCTTTTGATTGTAAGCTTGTTGCTTTTCGCGACGACGTTCTGTCTCACCCATCGCCTTTTCCATCGATTTTGTGACTCTATCGGCGTACAAAATCGCTTTACCCGATATATTACGAGCCGCACGACCAATGGTCTGAATAAGCGACCGCTCTGAACGTAGGAAGCCTTCTTTGTCAGCATCAAGAATCGCCACCAAGGAAACCTCTGGCATATCTAAGCCTTCTCGTAATAAGTTGATACCGACCAGTACATCAAACTCACCCAAACGCAAATCACGGATGATCTCAACCCTTTCAACGGTATCGATATCCGAGTGTAAGTAACGAACTTTGACATCATGCTCTGTCAGATATTCGGTCAGATCCTCTGCCATACGTTTGGTCAATGTGGTCACCAAGACTCGTTCATCTTTCGCGGCACGGATACGAATTTCTGATAACAGATCATCAACCTGTGTCGCTACCGGACGAACTTCGAGTTCAGGATCAAGCAGACCTGTCGGACGAACAACCTGATCTGCGATTTCACCTTCCGACTTCTCTAATTCATAGTTCCCTGGTGTGGCCGAGACGAATATCGTCTGAGGTGAGATAGACTCAAACTCTTCAAACTTCATCGGACGGTTATCTAAAGCGGAAGGCAGACGGAAACCAAATTCCACCAACGTCTCTTTGCGCGAACGGTCTCCTTTGTACATCGCACCAATTTGAGGGACTGTGACATGAGATTCATCGATAATCAGTAGACCATCGTGCGGCAGATAATCAAACAAGGTTGGCGGCGGCTCACCCTCGCTACGACCACTCAAGTAGCGTGAGTAGTTTTCGATACCCGAACAAAAACCAAGTTCGTTCATCATCTCAATATCAAACTGGGTACGTTGCGAAATACGCTGCTCTTCAAGCAATTTGTTGTTGTCGAGAAGGTGCTTCTTACGCCCTTCTAGCTCGACTTTAATCTTCTCTATTGCATCAAGGATCCGTTCTCTTGGCGTAACATAGTGGGTTTTGGGATAAATAGTATAACGCGCCAAGTCACGCTGCTTGACGGCACCAGTGAGAGGATCAAAGACACTGATACAGTCCACTTCATCATCGAACATCTCGATACGTACCGCGTCTTGATCGGATTCAGCCGGAAAGATATCAATCACTTCCCCACGCACGCGAAACTGACCGCGCTCAAAAGCAACATCATTGCGACTATACTGAAGCTCAGCTAGTCGACGTAAAATATCGCGCTGGTCCATCACATCACCACGACGAATATGTAGCATCATCTGTAAATATGACTCGGGGTCACCCAGACCGTAAATCGCCGACACAGAAGCAACAATGATGGCATCTTTGCGTTCTAATAGTGCTTTAGTCGCGGACAGACGCATTTGCTCGATATGAGCATTCACTGACGCATCTTTCTCAATAAAAGTATCCGTAGTTGGTACGTAAGCTTCAGGCTGATAGTAATCGTAGTAAGAGACAAAGTATTCAACCGCATTGTTAGGAAAGAAAGATTTCATTTCCCCATAAAGCTGAGCTGCTAGAGTTTTATTAGGTGCAAGTAAAATGGCAGGTCGTTGAGCACTGGCGATCACATTAGCAAGCGTAAAAGTTTTTCCTGAGCCAGTAACACCAAGTAAAGTTTGGTGGGCTAATCCAGAGTCAAGGCCATCAAGCAACTGCTCAATCGCTGTCGGCTGATCACCAGAAGGCTTATAATCAGATACTAAATCAAAAACTTTGCTCATACTTCATCTCTGTCTAGTCATAAAGAGGAAGCTCTATTGTGGCTGTATATATATACAGACTCAAGCTTTAACGAAAAAATTAATCTCTGTTTTATATAAAGTGGCATTTTACCGCTAGATCATCATCTTTAATCCTGATATTATCTTCCGCCCTGCTAGAGATCTACCTTTAAAACAAGCTCAGTTTAACTCACAGCTTATTCACATTTTCGCTAGAAAATAACTTTAATCCACAATATTTAGATTTCTTCCACTTCCTTGAGTCAGCGAAAAATACCTATATAATTCGTTGCGCAACAACACATTACAGCCACAATCGTCAAACTCAGCCAAATTCCAATATCATCAAGTTTTACATTTTTCTGACTTACTCAAATTTCACACACATAGTTATCCACAAAATTGGTGGATAACTAAAGCTGCCCCTTATTCGGCAAGGGATTCAGGAAAGTAAAGAATTTTTTATGTGATTTTTTTGGTTAGAATAGCGCTAATCATATTGACACTACCTAAGCTGATCGCTAATATTCGCCTCGCTCAAAGCAATTCCCCCTTAGTTCAGTTGGTAGAACGGCGGACTGTTAATCCGTATGTCGCAGGTTCGAGTCCCGCAGGGGGAGCCAAATTTGGAAAAAAGCTCAGCCGAAAGGTTGAGCTTTTTTCGTTTTAACTACGACTTGCTTGTTCCAAGCAAATGTCTCAGAGCTAGCCGCCCGCGTTGACTCCCGACAGAGCGAAGCCAAAACCAGAATAAGCTCAATCGAAAGGT
The DNA here is from genome assembly GCF_001188205.1 of Vibrio sp. VPAP30. Lineage (NCBI taxonomy): Bacteria > Pseudomonadati > Pseudomonadota > Gammaproteobacteria > Vibrionales > Vibrionaceae > Vibrio > Vibrio sp. VPAP30. The sequence continues at coordinate 58,431 of NZ_LBLS01000016.1, read as the reverse complement.
TGAGTTTTAGCTGCTACTTGCTTGTTCCAAGCAAATGTCTCAGAGCTAACTCCCGCGTTGAGTGCCAACCGAGAGAGCCAGGTTTAGAAAGATCCGTGTCGTAAGACACAGCTTTTTCGTATCTAAACGCTACACAACTTCTGCGTACCGAACTCAACCTTATGGCTTAAGCGAGTGCTGGGATAACGTTAAAAAGAGGATTTAGTTTGCGAGAGTGAGTACAGCCTCTTAGAGTCGCAATTAAACGTATATTTTCACACATTTTCGTGAGTTAATGATAACCTTGCGCATTATATCCGCGATATCGTTCTACCATTTAAATCAATTGCTAGCCAATAACCAATCTAAGTCTTGTTATGAAAAAAGTTCTAGTCATTTCTTACTCTCAAAGTGGGCAGCTTTCTCAGTTTGTAAAATCCGCCACAGAACCACTTAATCAAAGTGATGAAATACAAGTTGATTATCACATCTTGGAGCCTGTCAAACCTTATCCGTATCCATGGACGTTTTACTCATTTTTTGATGCTTTCCCTGAAGCAATCTATATGAATGGTTGTGAACTAAAGCCAGCTCCGCATTTATCCGATGACTATGACTTAATTATTATCGGTTACACTGTTTGGTTTTTAGCCCCCGCAACACCTATTACTGGCTTTCTAAAAACAGACCAAGCGAAGCAATTATTAAAAGATAAACCTGTTGTGACGCTTATTGCCTGTCGCGATATGTGGGTTATGGCTCAAGAAAAAATGAAATCCTTAATCAAGGATTGTGGTGGTCATTTAATAGATAACGCGGTTTTGACTGATCAAAGTGGCACTATTTATTCGTTTGTCACCACCCCGCGCTGGATGCTAACAGGCAAAAAAGACCCGTTCTGGGTATTTCCAGCAGCAGGTGTTTCTAAGCAAGATATTACAGAGAGCGCTCGATTCGGAACACGTCTAGTATCGGCTTTGTCTCAAAACTTAGAAAAAGAAGCAAGACCCTTACTAACAAACTTGAATGCCGTCAAAGTCAACGGCAAATTAATCGGATCTGAAAAAATAGCCACCCGCTCCTTTATGATATGGGGAAAGTTAATTCAGCGTTCAGGTCAACCCGGTGCCTTTTCTCGTAAAGTTGTAATTACTATTTACGTACTGTTCCTAATTACGATGATTTTCACTCTGGTTCCTATTAATTTACTGGCTAAAAAGCTTATCTCTCCTCTGATGAAGAAATCGATTGAGAAAAGCACTGAATACTATGAAAAACCGTCTGGGCGATAACATGAACAAAAGAGTATATATAAACGATGTCCAAGCTTTTTTGCCAAATGAAGCGGTAGATAATAAGCAAATAGAAGACGTGTTAGGACAAGTTGGCGAGCGTCCTTCGAGAGCCAAAAATCTTATACTACGTTCGAATCAGATCAAGCAGCGTTACTATGCGATTGATCCTGAAACTGGCAGTACAACACATAACAACACCCAACTTACCGCTGAAGCGATACGAAAACTCAACTCAAACAGCTTTGATATCAACCAAATCGAGCTATTAGCTTGTGGCACGACTATCGCGGATCAACTACTACCAAATCATGCGTTAATGGTACATGGCGAATTAGCTATCCCAAGTTGTGAAGTCGTCGCGATGGCGGGAATCTGTTTAGCAGGCACAATGTCATTAAAATACGGTTATATGTCTGTCTTAAGTGGCCAGAGCCAAAACGCCGTTGTTACAGGTTCAGAGAACGCCTCAGCGATGATGCGTGCAAACCAATTTGAAGCAGAAGTATCAGGTAAGTTAGAAGAGTTGGAACGCCAGCCAGAAATAGCTTTTGAAAAAGACTTTTTACGTTGGATGCTGAGCGATGGCGCAGGTGCTGCGTTGCTAAGTACCGAGAAAAATGAAACGGGTATTTCACTAGAAATCGAGTGGATTGAACAAAAGTCTTATGCCAACGAGCTGGACGCCTGTATGTATGCTGGAGCAGAAAAACAATCAGATGGAAAGCTAAAAGGCTGGAGAGAGTACCCCACTCAGGCATGGTTAGAACAATCGATTTTCTCCGTTAAACAAGACGTAAAACAGTTAAACGATAACATTGTCGAATACACAGTTACACGCCCACTAAAAGAGCTGATTGAATGTGGCAAAGTGGACCCGAATGAGGTCACTTATTTCCTACCGCACTACTCTTCTGGTTATTTCCGCGATCGTTTGTATCAAGGCATGCTGGAAGCTGAATGTGATATCCCCCAAAAACGTTGGTTTACCAACTTGTCGTCTAAGGGGAATACAGGTTCTGCGTCCATCTATATTATTTTGGAAGAATTGTTTCATTCTGAACAATTGAAAGTTGGCGACACCTTGTTGTGTTACGTCCCCGAAAGTGGGCGATTCTCTACTGCATTTATGCAGCTTAAGGTGGTGTAATGGAAGTTAAAAAAGTACCCCAAGATCAGTCTTCTACTTACGCCAATAACAGCAAAGCGGTATATGCAACCAGTGAATCTGGTGAGTATTCAGTGGTAACCTCTTCTGGTTGGGAAGCTGAAGAGCTTGTTACTAAACAAGCGCTGAATGAATTTGAACGCCAAGCTTGTGCGGCTTATGAACTGGTCAAAAAAGGTCAGAAATCTCCGCTTTATTATCATATGTATGCACAACGAATGGACCTCATGGTACTCGCTCAATCAGTAGGCTGGTTTCAATGGCGGGTCAAACGCCATATGAACCCAGGTGTTTTTGCCAAACTTTCTGCAAACAAACTCAACCAGTATAGCGAGGCGCTAGGTATTAGTGTTGAGCAACTTGTTACCCTACCGAAGCTTAATCTAGAGGAGGTCAAGCATGAGCAATAATGGCTTCTCTCACCAACACCATGCGCACTGCGAAAGTGGCGTTATGTCATCAATGTTAACCCACCAAGGCTTGCCTTTGTCGGAGCCAATGGTATTCGGCTTATCGGGTGCGCTTACTTTCGCCTATCTTCCTTTTGTCAAACTCAGTGGAATGCCACTCATCGCCTATCGCTCCATGCCTAAATCGATTATAAAAGGCGTGCAGAAAGCATTGGGGGTGAAAATGAAAGTAGAAACATTTTCCAAACCAGAACATGGCACAAAAAGACTCGACTCTTTGTTAACACAAGGTAAAGTCGTCGGCGCACAAACCTCGGTGTTTTGGCTTCCGTATTTCCCTGAGGAAATGCGTTTCCATTTTAATGCTCACAATCTCATTGTGGTTGGTAAACAAAACAAAACCTATACCATCAGTGATCCAGTGTTCGAGCATCTTGTTTCATCCGATGAAAGTGCTCTGCAAAAAGCACGTTTTGTTAAGGGAGTCATGGCGCCGAAAGGAGCATTGTACTATCCGACCCACGTACCAGCATCGATCGATTACCCTAAAGTCATCGAAAAAAGCATCAAGAAAACCGCCAAATCTATGCTAAAAACCCCAGTTCCGATTGCGGGGCTTAAAGGTATGCACTTTCTAGCCAAGCATATCCGCAGGCTAGAAAGCAAAGACGTACATTATGCCAAATTATTTTTAGGGCATATCATCCGCATGCAAGAAGAAATCGGCACTGGCGGAGCAGGGTTTAGATACATTTACGCATCTTTTTTGCAAGAATCTGCCGCGCTAATTGCTAACGACAAACTAGCCAAAGCGTCGACTGAAATGACTAAAATTGGTGATGAGTGGCGTGAGTTCGCCCTACTGATTGCCAAGTCGATCCGTCCTAGAAACAAACAAGCGATCGATTTCTCTGCTATTGCCAACAAACTTGAGTCTATTGCAGACCAAGAAAAACAACTTTATCAATCACTTCTGAGAGCCTTTTAATGATCCAAATAAAGGCCTTATCCAAATCATACAATGACGTCAAAGCGTTAGATAATTTATCTCTTACGGTCCCTTCTAACTCAATTTTCGGTTTACTTGGACCAAATGGCGCAGGTAAAACCACGCTTATGTCTATATTGAATGGCTTGTTAAGTTATGATTCTGGCAACATCACCTTCTTCGACCAGCCTTTATCAAACAACCTTAAAGCCATCCGTCAGCGTTGTTCGTTAATTCCTCAAAGTCTCGCTTTTTACGAACACTTAACGGTGAAAGAAAACTTGAATTTTTTCGCCGGTATTCAGGGTATTAAAGGTAAGAGTTTTAGTCGCAATTTTGCCTATGCCGTTGAAACAAATCGATTGTCGTCTATGTTAGAGCGCAAAGCATCGACGCTGTCTGGAGGGCAAAAACGTCGGTTAAATATTGCTATTGGGTTGCTAAATAACCCTGATGTGCTGTTTTTTGACGAGCCCACCGTCGGTATTGATCCTGAATCTCGCAACGACATTCTCGACAGTATTAAAGAGTACGCCAACGACAATAAAACCATCATCTATACCTCTCACTATATGCCTGAGATCGAAAAAATCTGCGATGAAGTTGCGATTATTAACGCCGGAAAAATCGTCAAGCAAGGCACCATAGACGAGATGGTCAACAATCATGAGTCGCAACAAGTGGTCGTGGAACTCTACCCCCAAACTCAGCCCATTAAGGGCCTGTTTGATCTGCACGACATGGTGCAAATTATTGACAACGAAACGCTACTAATTAACACCACAGAAGCCTCGGTTGTCGCCTCCGTTCTTAACAAGCTAGAACAAGAACAACTAAAAGCTAAGCATATCCGTTACGGAACCACTACCTTAGAGTCGATGTTTATTCAGCTAACTTCTAAGGAGCGATGTGATGTTTAAGGCAATGCTGACTAAAGAGTTTTTACTGATCAGTCGAGACAAGCACGCATTAGCCGCTCTGTTTATAATGCCTTGCGTGTTTATTTTGATCATGTCTATCGCCTTGAAGGATGTGATGAATGAAGACAAATCTCTGATGAATTTTATCGCGGTTGATCGCGATCAGAGCCAAGCAAGTCAAACTTTATTGACCCAACTTGCAGAAACTCCCTCTTTTTCGCAACACGAATACAACCAAGATAGCTACCGCTCGCCGGAAGAGGAAGGGGTTCAATTTATCCTTGATATACCAGTCGGATTTGAAAGCGCTCAAGCCCCCATCAATTTGACGGTTGCCGCCGATACATCCCCATCTATGTTAAGCCTTTTCAAAAACCAGTTGTCACTTATCTGGATGACTACTCAGCTCGAATCTCTCCATGCAGCGAAGCAAGCTCAGTCAAATTTAGCAGGCAATGGTAAGGTCAAACCTTTCGAAGATGCTCTTGTTGATGTGAAGTATGCTAAGTTTGCCGACAATGAAAAACCGACATCAACTCAGCAAAGTGTTCCTTCATGGATAGTGTTTGGCTTATTTTTCGTCGTCATTCCGATGTCGACCATCTTTATTAACGAGAAAAAGCAAAACACGCTAAGACGCCTTATGACGATGAACGTCAGCATCCCCAACTTATTTGCTGGAAAAATCATCCCGTATATGTTGATCAATCAAGTTCAAGTCTGGTTAATGATTGCGGTTGGTGTCTATATAGTGCCGTATTTTGGCGCTGCACCACTTACTATTTCTGGTTCGATTTTGGGCCTACTCATCGTCTCCCTAGCATTGAGTATCTCTGCTATAGGTCTGTCTATTTTAATTGCCAGCGCCGTAGATAGTGTTGAGCAAGCAACTACCATAGGTGGGATTATTAATATTCTCTTAGGGGCGATCGGTGGGGTAATGGTTCCAAAGGTTGTGATGCCAGAATCTATGCAGACTCTGAGTAATATCTCTCCTATGTCCTGGGGGCTTGAAGGGTTCCTAGATATTTTCTTGCGTGGTGGCAGTGTGCACGACATCGTTCCAGAAGCAGCAGCCTTAGCCCTCTTTGGTGTTGTGTCACTTAGTCTAGCAGCCGTTGTATTCACATTTAAAAAAAGGAAAGAAGCATGAAAGGCTCTTTAGACAACGAATTTAAACTAAAACTAAAAACATTGATTCTTGAAGAGTGCGATCGTGACGAAATTGATCCATCTGAGCTATCTGACGATGTCATGCTCTTTTCTCCTGAAAGTGAGCTTGAATTTGACTCTGTAGATGGTTTGCAGATTTCGATGCTTCTTCAACGCCACTTTAACTTACGCTTAGTCGACCCAAAAGAGTTCCGCCGGGTTGTCACAACCATCAACCATCTCGCCGATCACCTTCAACCTGAGTAACGTCATGATAACTTTACTAGCTGGTGAGGTTCTCGGTGCGTTGGGCAATAATCAGCAGCAAATTGAAGCCTTACGTAAAGGAGAGTTTTTTGCTCAAAACAAAACAATCGCTATTTTTGAAGAGCAAAGGACGATTCCTTACTATGCAATACGCAACGAAGGCAGTTTCGATGCCCTATTCGACCCTGTTCCGCACTTGACTGGATTAATCGACTCCGTTTTTGAGCAGTGTTCTATCGATGTTGAGCAGCGTGCTCGATGTGGGTTATTTGTTGGTTGCGCTTCGAATGATCTTTCCCTCTCTGTCCCTCTTGGTGAAAGTATTAAGCAGCGACAGACCCTATTAATAGAAAACCAAAGGGTAGGAAATGGCCGATACGCTGCACGCTTAAGCCACCACTTTGGTCTAAGTGATTTTAGCCTCACTTACAATACCGCCTGCACTTCGAGTTCAAACGCTCTTTTAGATGCCGCGACCATGCTTGAGAGCCAAGTGGTCGATTATGCGCTCGTGGTCGGGATTGAAACGTTTGCCGAGCACTCGATTGAAGGTTTTGTCTCTATGCAGCTTTTGGCACCTGAGAGTAGCAAACCATTTGATGCCAACCGAAATGGCCTATTACTAGGTGAATCTCTGAGTGTGGTATTAATGAGCCGAAGTGATGTAAAATCCTCCCCTTGGCATTTTCTTGGGGGAGATAGCCGCTGTGAAACTCATAGCGTCACAGGTGTTAACCCTGATGGTTCTGGTATTGCTAAGGTAATCAGTCAGGCGCTCGATAATGCCAAGGTGACTTGCCAACATATTTCCGCTATTAAAGCGCACGGTACAGCAAGTTATCTCAGTGATTTAGCTGAAATTAATGGCATGAAATCAATCTTTGAAACACCGCCTCCATTTTTCTCTCTCAAACCTTACATCGGCCATACGCTAGGTAGCTGCGGAACAAGCGAATTAGTGTTAATGATGAATGCAATAGACCATGGTTTTATTCCACCAACACCCAACTTTTCAACGCTTGACCCTGAAATGATTTGGGCGCCGACTCAAGTGCCTGTTCCTTGTGAACATGGCACCTTTTTAGTGAATTGTTTTGGCTTTGGCGGCAACAATAACGCCTTTGTGATCGAAAAGAAGGCGCTATAATGTATATCCATCAAGTCTCGTCATTTTATGTTCACCGAGATCCGGCGGTTGATATTAAGCAGACGTGTAAAAAAGTCGCAGCAAACTATATCCGACGAACTGATCGCTTCATTCAACTGGGTATTCTTGGGGTATCAGGTATAACAGAATTACCTAGCAATACGGCTCTGTATCTTGTCTCCGGTCAGGGCGATCTGTCTGTATTTAATCGCTCTTGTCAACAGCGATATATTGATAAAACCCCTCCGAAACCGGTCGACTTTATTAACTCATTGAGCAATACAGCAGGCTTTTACATCAGCAAATTCCTTGGTCTCGATAGCACAAACTTAAATTTGTCACATCACGGCTTTGTGGTCGAAAACGCACTGCGCCTATCTGATGCGAAATTAAGCCTAGGTAGAGAAACGCAGATCCTGCTGGGGGGGATCGATGAGCAACCTAGCGAAACGACGTCACCACATGACTACTTAGGTTTGGATAAACAGGTGATGATAGGAGAAGGTTCAAACTGGCTGTTGCTTAGCAACAATAAAGACAACGCCTTAGCACAAGTGGTACATGTTTCCGAGATGATGGAGCTTGAGGGCTTAACACAATACTTAGATGCCATAGTTGAGCCTTGCTATGTTGCGCTGAGTGAGCGAGTCGATGACGCATTACGAACGCTCGTTAAGGACAGTGAATGGCTTAATTTGTTCGAGGTCACCTGTGACTTCTATGAAACAAATTCACTTTATGCCATCAATCAATTTATTGACTCAAGCCTAGGAAAGTTGCAACTGATCAACTGCCTTGATGGAAAGTACCGTGTTACGGTGATCAAAACTCAATAATGCTTGACCAGCACTGTAATCAAAAGTGCTCTCTCGCATGGTCACTTACAGCTCGATTTAGTCATACAAGCACCTCGACTAATAAGAAATAGCCCGAACATTGTTCGGGCTTTTCTATTCACTGAGAATGACTTACCCAGTATAACGCCCTAGCCAGACGTGTTTTTATTATTCCGTAGCAATATGGGCAAATTTCGTCCACATGTAAAATAGTCACTAGTTACTGACTCCATCAGCATCTATCAGCATTGTTCAACTTTTATTCAGCATAGAGTTTCGATAAACACTCTCATATTCTATTCATGTTTGGAAAATATAGTAACCAAACCCACTGAAGACTGGGTTAATTATCAATCAAACAAACCTATCGCTCCACCTAATGATATTTCAGTTAACAATAAGTTCAATTATAATCATCCCTGATATTAATAAAAAAAATAAAAAGATATCAAAACAGAACAAATAGTCTTTTAAAACAAAAACATAAGCTTAATTAAATAAAAATTTTAGTTTAACTAAATACGGGGATACGTGGATGAGTTTTATTAAATTCACCGTCAAAAACACCAAGACAATATGCAACAAGGTATGTGTTTCACTTTTATTATTGCTTGCTTTTTGTGCACACGCTGACAGTGACAAATATAAAATTGGGATTGTTGTCGGTCATACTTCGAAGAACAGCTCAAAGTCAAATACAGAGAAAATGTGTATTTTGAAAAGCACCACAGATACTTTGGGTAATAAAGCCAAAGATATAGACATTATATTTGTCGAAAACAACCGCTCTGCTAGCGGTAGTGCGCAAGCCGCAATGAAACTGATTGAACGAGATGTAGATATCGCGGTGCTCCCACTGATATCTAAAGAAGCAGAAGCCGCTGCGAGTTTCCTCACTCAAGCCGAAATACCTTTTATTACTTCAGCAACAGCAATGGATGTCATTCAGGATACTCAGTTTGGCTTATCTATAATGCCTTCGAATCTCTACCAAGCGCAGCTCCTTGCTGAATACTATTTAGAGCAAACCGATACCAAAACCTTGCATATTGTGATGTCTCAATCAAGTCAATACTCAGTCGAAGTGGCAAGTGAATTCCTCCGTTTAGTCTTGGCAAAACGTCCGGACATCGACACAATAACTCATCAGTTTACCTTTGACTCTCAAAAAGAAATTGCCCAACAGATCAACACTGGTGACACTATCTTCGCCCCTCTGTTTAACCCTTACATCGCCTCCTTCTATCATGAACTGGCAACGACTAATATCAAAAATATAACCATGTTAGGTCCTGACTCAATTGGTGGAAGGCAGGAGTTCTACGACATCATCGAAGAAGTCTCTCCAAATATTACCTTGAGGTTCTTAAAAAATTGGGATGGAAAAGTAAAAGGCCCAAACAAGGAGTTATTTAAATCATATGCAAGTGCTTACTGTCCTTTCGAATATACCTCTTTCCTGAGCGCTTACTCTTTTGACCTAATTCAACTCATTGAAAGCGAGATAACAGAATTATCATCCCTTAAACACAAAATAGACGCTCTCAACGCGTTAAAAAGCTCAAACTACAAAACAGCTATCGATGGTCAATACATTGATATAAACAACACAGGTCATAATAAAAAGCCGATGTACCTATATGAAGTGACAGCGCGCGGTAATCAAAAAGTAGCGACTCTGTACTTCAGTGAGACCTCAAATGATGAATAGGCGCTTCGCTACATCACACATTCTTTTGCTCGTTGGAATATTGTTATTTTGCAGCCAAGCTCTATTTGCGGCTAGTTACTTCTACATAGTAAAAAAACAAGCACCTAACCATATGCTTGCTAGCGCACTGGTAGTGGCGTGGACCAAAACAGACTCGTTCCTTGATGATGTATACACCTTTAATATACATGGCATTAGATCTAGTCTTAAAAATTTCTTGGCTGCTTATGAACAATCAAACACCAACGCTAACATGTGTATACAGGTCACGGTTAGTAGCTTTTCAGCAGATGACCGCGACGTATCAGAACACTGTACAAAAGGAGCTTCGATCCCAAAATTAACCGCAAATGCTGCCAATGTAACTCTACACACCGGCTCGATACCTATTACCATCGCAAGTAAACAGCTTGCCGTTGTTAGCTACTACTTAGCTCGGGGTCAACGCTCGTTATTAGGTGAAATAACCAATTTTGTTTTGGGGTTAGTGGTTTTGGCTGAAATACTATTGCTTTGCGCATTCAGCGTTGCCATTAAGTCACTGCTAACAAGTAAAAATAGTGTCGAGCACCAACAACCGATAGAAAAGTTAGATGCCTCACTCGAGCAACAAAGCCTGAACAACATACATAAAATCATTAACGGTAATAAACGCGCTTTCGCAGTCAACGAAGACGTTACCCTAGTTACCTACAAGCACCCTTACTCTGAAATCATTTATAAGTCGGGTCTATCAACTAAAATAAAATGCTCTCTAACCGACCTAGAGCAGTCATTCCCTATTCCTTTCGTTCGTCTCAATCGTTCTACACTAGTACATAAATCGTTGTTCGACAGCAGTGAAAACGTCGATATTAAAACAAGTAAAGACCACCATATTGTGACGATTTGGATAAAAGGAAAAGAATACGAGCTTAAAGTGAGTAATCACTATCAAGATAACTTAATGCATTTAATTTCCAGAGGAATCTGAACTTGAAGACGACCTTAATCACCTGTGCCACAAGTGGGATGGGCAGCGCTATCGCTCAGTCAATTACTGGTAAGCTTATTGTTACCGGAAGAAATAGCGAGAAGTTGAGCAAGCTATGTTCAACGACTCAAATACCTTGTCAATCTGTACGCTTGGACTTCAGCTGTGACGATAGTATCGAGCAAGCAGCTGCAGAGATATCCGCATTTGATAAGCTAGACCAAATTGTTTTTATTATCCCAAGGATTCCACCTTCGCAAGAACTGTTTCCAGATAGTGATGTGTGGCAAGCCCTCTACCAAGATTTCTTTATCCGTCCATTAAGCTTAATGAAATACTTGGTAGAAAATCAGCGACTCAATCAGGGTGCTAAAATCGTGCTAGTTTCAGGCTTAAGCAGCAAAAATGCGCTTTCTCATTACAGTACCAACAATTGCCTTCGCTCTGCCTGGTTGGGGCAAGCCAAAACCATGGCTCTCGTGTTAGGTGCGCAAGGTATCTCAGTCAATACGCTCTCGCTCGGAGGCGTGATGACTGAAAGCTATACCAATAAAATGCACGCTAAAGCCGAACTCAACGGTGTGAGTTTTGAACAGCAAATGGCTGAAGAAACAAGCAATATCCCACTAAAAAAATACGCATCCGTTCAAGATGTTGTTGATGCCGTCACTGGATTACTTGGTCCATTAAGCAATCATATGACAGGTCAAAACATTTTGTTAGATGGTGGCTTTTTTAAAGGATATTAAAGGCGACTATCCCTAAGCTGTCATAATACCGAAACGCTGTGCTGCTAGTTTCGCAGGCATTTTTCAAATCTAAAAAGAGTGTGAACATGTCCAAACCTTTGTACGTCTTCGATCTAGACGAGACCTTAATCAATGCCGATTGTGCAATGATTTGGAATGAGTTTATGGTTGACAAGGGTATCGCGACTGAGTCGAACTTCATCGAAGAAGATCTACGTTTGATGAGTTTGTATGCCGAAGGTAAGTTAGATATGGAAGACTACTTAACCTTCTCTATGACACCGTTAGCTGACATGCCTGTTGAACAGGTTAATCTGTTGGTAGAAGAATGTGTAAAAACTCGTATTCTAGATAAACAGTTTCCTCAGTCTAAAACCTTAATCGAGCAACTATCTCGTGATGGTATTGATATGCTGATTATCTCTGCCAGTGTGACTTTCTTAGTTGAAGCGGTGGGGCGTCACTTAGGCATTCACACCGCACTTGGTATCGATCTCGTTTCAGAGGCAGGTCATTACACCGCCAAGATACAAGGTGTACCAAGTTATCGTGAAGGCAAAGTCACTCGCTTAAGGCAGTGGTTAAAAGAATGTTCAGAGTCGTATTCTGAACTGCATTTTTTCACTGACTCAATCAATGACTTACCACTGTGCCAATACGCTGATTACGCGTATTTGGTCAATCCATGCCCTCGTTTAAAAGCACACGCGAACCAGTCGAACTGGACCATACTTAATTGGGGTTAACGCCAAGGTCTTGCTTGAACACATCACAATGGAATAACCCAAATCCAAAGAGCAACCTAGTGTTGCTCTTTTCTCTCTCCTACCCCAAACATTCACTAGGCAAAATCTAAATGCCAGTTTTCCTTTACTAAGTCGTATTTATTCAACTTTTTTAGCACAATCTCGTATAATTTTTATTCAACAATATAAAACCTTATCTTTCCTTGGTTGTTATTGAACAAGCAAAGCAGGATAATGTCGGGATCGGAATTTCTAAATTATATAACTATGACCGAATATCTTTTGTTGTTGGTCGGCACTGTGCTGGTCAATAACTTTGTACTGGTGAAGTTTCTGGGCTTATGTCCATTTATGGGTGTGTCTAAAAAACTAGAAACCGCTATCGGGATGGGGTTAGCGACAACGTTCGTTTTGACCTTAGCCTCCGTGTGCGCGTATCTCGTAGAGAACTACATTTTAGATCCGCTCAACCTGCAATATTTGCGCACCATGAGTTTTATTCTGGTGATCGCGGTAGTCGTTCAATTTACAGAGATGGTAGTACATAAAACCAGCCCGACTCTGTATCGCCTACTGGGTATTTTCCTTCCCCTTATCACCACTAACTGTGCTGTTCTAGGTGTTGCGCTACTTAACATCAATGAAAATCATAACTTTATCGAATCGATCATTTATGGTTTCGGCGCGGCTGTTGGCTTTTCATTGGTGCTGGTGTTATTTGCATCTATGCGCGAACGCCTTGCCGCTGCTGACGTACCTATGCCATTCAAAGGCGCATCAATTGCGATGATTACCGCTGGATTAATGTCTCTAGCATTCATGGGCTTTACTGGTTTGGTGAAACTGTAATGAGCTCAATAGTAATCGCAATTATCGCCATAGCCGTGCTCGCTGCTATCTTTGGCGCGATCTTGGGTTTTGCATCCATCCGTTTTAAGGTCGAAGCAGACCCAATCGTTGATCAAATAGACAGTATTTTGCCCCAAACTCAGTGTGGCCAGTGTGGTTATCCAGGTTGTCGCCCATACGCTGAAGCTATCGCAAACGGCGATGATATCAATAAATGTCCACCGGGAGGTCAAGCTACTATAGAAAAGCTTGCCGATTTAATGGGCGTTGAGGCCACCGACTCTGCACACGATCTTGAAAACGCAGTCAAAACCGTCGCCTTTATCCATGAAGATATGTGTATTGGCTGTACCAAGTGTATTCAAGCCTGCCCTGTCGATGCCATTGTTGGTGGAACAAAAGCACTTCATACCGTGATTAAGGACGAATGTACTGGGTGTGATTTATGTGTTGCTCCTTGCCCAACAGACTGTATTGAAATGATTCCTGTAGAAACCACTACAGCGAGCTGGAAGTGGCAGATGAACGCCATTCCTGTAGTTGATATTACCGATTCTGCCGTCAAGCAGAACAGCGGGAGTTAAGGGCTGGTATGCTGTCATTAATCGAACAAATCAAAACTGGCGCCTTGTGGAGTTTCCCGGGGGGCGTCCACCCTGCTGAAAATAAGTCTCAGTCGGTAAGTCATGCACTTTCGCGTGCGGCCATTCCCGCAGAAATTGTCCTACCAGTTAAACAGCACATAGGTAAACCTGGCACTATTACGGTTGAAGTTGGTCAGCAAGTGCTTAAAGGTCAGTCGCTGACTAAATACGACACCAGCTTTATGCTTCCTGTACACGCGCCAACATCGGGTACTGTGGTTGCTATTGAACCAAGAACCACTGCTCACCCTTCCGGTTTGAGTGAAACCTGTATTGTTATTAAGCCCGACATGGCCGAACGCTGGACCGAACGCGAAGGCTGGACTAACTATACTGAACATACTCCTGACGAACTGATTGAAAAAATTCGCCAAGCTGGTGTATCCGGTATGGGCGGCGCAGGTTTCCCAACGGCGAAGAAAATTCAATCCGGTCTGGCAAGAACAGAGATTCTGATCATCAACGCTGCAGAATGTGAACCCTACATTACTGCCGACGATATGTTGATGCGTGAACATGCCCAAGAGATCATCCAAGGAATTGAGATCGTTGAGCATATCCTCAAGCCGAAACTAACGGTTATTGGCATTGAAGATAACAAACCTGAAGCGGTCAAAGCGCTACAGCAAGCCGCAGAGCACAAAGACATCGTCATCCGCGTTATCCCAACTAAGTACCCTTCAGGTGGTGAAAAGCAGCTGATCAAAATCTTGACCAACAAAGAAGTACCGAACGGCGGTATTCCTGCAGATATCGGGATATTGGTGCAAAACGTTGGCTCATTGCATGCAATCAAACGAGCGGTTTGCGATGGCGAACCACTGGTAGAACGCATCGTAACTTTAACTGGTGATACTTTTAAACAGCCAAGAAACGTTTGGGCGCTACTTGGCACGCCAGTGCAAGCTCTGTTGGATGAGTTTAGTTACAAAGCAGATAAGAAATTACCGCGCCTAATTATGGGTGGTCCTATGATGGGCTTTACCCTGCCTCATGCGCAGGTGCCAATCACCAAAACATCCAACTGTATTCTGGCTCCGACTCGCAAAGAAATTTCACCGAATCAATACGAAATGGCGTGTATCCGCTGCGGTCAGTGTGCCGAAGCCTGCCCTGCCTCTCTTCTCCCTCAGCAACTCGTTTGGCATGCCAAAGCAGAAGAGCTTGATAAATGTGAAGAGTTGAACATTCAAGATTGTATTGAGTGTGGTGCTTGTGCATTCGTTTGTCCAAGTGAAATCCCACTGGTTCAATACTACCGCCAAGCGAAAGCTGAGATCCGTACTCGCAAAGAAGAAGCGGAAGCGGCAGAGCGCGCGAAGATTCGTTTTGAAGAGAAAAAAGCACGTCTAGAACGAGATAAAGCCGCTCGCGAAAATCGCTTCAAGAAAGCCGCAGATGATCGCCGTAAAGAGATGAAATCTTCTGGTGGCGATGATGCCATTGCAGCCGCCATTGCGCGAGTTAAAGCACAAAAATCACAGCCTGTGGCTGAAGAAAAAACAGTTAAGCCAGCCGTTGCTGCCGCTATTGCAAAAGCAAAAGCTAAACAAGCAGAAGCGATGCAAAGCGGCCAAGCTGAACCTGATAACAGTGAAATGGCCAAACTGCGTGAAGAGCGTAAACGTCAGGCAAGAGAGCGGAAAGCGAAGAAAGCCCAGCAATCTGAACACACGTCAACAAACGACAAAAAAGATGCCGTCGCTGCTGCGATAGCGCGAGCTAAAGCGAAAAAAGCACAGCAAGCTGGCTCTGACGGCGCTCAAGCACCCGCTACAGATAAAAAAGCTGCGGTCGCTGCAGCAATAGCCCGAGCTAAAGCGAAGAAAGCGCAAACAGAAGAAACTGATCAAGCGCCACCAGCAGAAGATAAGAAAGCTGCTGTTGCTGCCGCTATTGCACGAGCAAAAGCACGTAAAGCCGAGCAGCAAGCTCAAGCTGAGCCTGTTGAACAAGCGCCTGCGCCAGAGGCAACTGACGAAGATCCGAAGAAAGCTGCCGTTGCCGCTGCTATCGCACGCGCGAAAGCACGTAAAGCTGAGCAGCAAACTCAATCTGAACCTGTTGAACAAGCAGGTGCTGCAGAAGCAACTGACGAAGATCCGAAAAAAGCTGCCGTTGCTGCCGCTATTGCACGGGCGAAAGCGCGCAAAGCCGAGCAGCAAGCTAAATCTGAGCCTGTTGAGCAAGCGCCTACTGCAGAAGCAACTGACGAAGATCCTAAGAAAGCCGCAGTAGCTGCCGCTATCGCACGAGCCAAAGCGCGTAAAGCCAAGCAGCAAACTCAATCTGAGCCTGTTGAACAAGCGCCTGCATCAGAAGCAACTGACGAAGATCCGAAAAAAGCTGCCGTTGCCGCCGCTATCGCACGAGCAAAAGCGCGTAAAGCCGAACAGCAAGCTCAATCTGAGCCTGTTGAACAAGAGCCTGATGCAGAAACAGCTGACGAAGATCCTAAGAAAGCCGCAGTTGCTGCCGCTATTGCACGCGCGAAAGCACGTAAAGCTAAAAAAGAACAACAAAAACAATTTGAGGAGAAAGAGTAGTGGCCTTCTTTATTGCCAGCTCACCCCATGCGCATAGTCGCAGAAGCACTCCTGATCTAATGAAATGGGTAGCGCTTTGCGCCTTGCCAGGATTGGCAGCACAAACCTATTTCTTTGGCTGGGGCACAATAATCCAGCTTATTCTTGCCATTGTTATCGGTCTAGGTTTAGAAGCCTTGGTCATGCTTGCCAGAAAACGTCACCCGATGTCAGCGCTACGCGATAACAGCGCCTTAGTCACAGCTTGGCTGCTTGCGATTGCGATTCCACCTCTGTCGCCTTGGTGGATCATTACCATCGGGCTTATTTTCGCCATCGTGATTGCCAAGCACCTCTATGGTGGTATTGGTCAAAACCTATTTAACCCAGCGATGGTCGCTTATGTGGTACTACTGATCTCTTTCCCAGTACAGATGACGAGTTGGATCTCTCCCAATGAACTGCAAGCGACGGCGATTTCCAGTGGTGATGCTTTTTCTCTGATCTTTACCGGATTTAACCTAGAGGGGCTCTCTCTTCAACAAATCCGTACCGGTATTGATGGCGTTACCATGGCTACACCTCTAGATGCCTTTAAGACCGCGTTGACGACGGGCAACACGGCCAGTGAAGCCTTAACCCAACCACAATTTGGTAGCTTGGCGGGTATCGGCTGGGAATGGGTTAACCTTGCTTACCTTGTTGGTGGTCTAATTTTGATCAAGGTACGAGTGATCAATTGGCATATTCCAGTGAGCTTTTTGCTAAGCCTGACGCTAATCAGCAGTCTATTCATGATTTTAACTCCAGGAACGACGGCGTCACCGCTTATTCACCTTCTGTCTGGTGCAACCATGCTTGGTGCCTTCTTTATTGCCACCGATCCAGTCTCTGCTTCAACGACAGTTAAAGGGCGATTGGTGTTTGGTGCATTTATCGGGGCGATGGTATTTATCATCCGCAGTTGGGGCGGCTTCCCTGATGGTGTGGCCTTTGCAGTATTGCTGGGTAATATGTGTGTACCTCTCATTGATTACTACACCAAACCAAGAACGTACGGTCACTAAGGTTTCATCATGTTAAATGCGATTAGAAAAAATGGTGTGGTTCTAGCGGTGTTTGCCTGTGCTTCGACCGGTGTAGTAGCGCTGACCAACTATTTAACTAAAGATCAGATTCAGCTGCAGGAACAAAAGCAGCTGCTTTCGGTGCTCAACCAAGTGATTCCTCACAAGATGCACGATAACGATCTTTATCAAGCTTGTACCTTAGTCAGTGACACAGCACTTGGCACAGACTCACCGATGCCTGTCTATATGGCAACCATCAATAATGAACCATCGGCTTTAGCAATCGAAGCCATTGCACCGGACGGCTATAATGGTGCTATCAGAATTATTGTCGGTATCCAACAAGATGGAACAATTACCGGAACGCGGGTCTTAAGCCATAAAGAAACACCGGGGTTAGGTGATAAGATAGATTTACGTATCACCGACTGGATCCTCGGTTTTGCAGGTAAAACTGTCAGCGAAGAGAATCTATCAGATTGGAAAGTGCGTAAAGATGGTGGTCAGTTCGATCAATTCACTGGGGCAACCATTACTCCTCGCGCTGTGGTGAAAGCCGTTAAAAACACCGTTGAGTACGTTAATACCCATCGTGAACAAATATTGGCACAACCACTGAACTGTGGAGGCAACAATGAGTGAGCATAAGACCTTAATTAAGAACGGCATGTGGGACAACAACCCTGCTCTAGTTCAATTACTAGGCTTGTGTCCATTACTTGCTGTTTCATCGACCGTGACCAATGCACTTGGGCTCGGGATTGCCACCCTACTCGTTCTGGTCGGTTCAAATGTGACCGTTTCATTGGTGCGTGACTATGTACCGAAAGAAGTACGTATCCCTGTATTCGTAATGATCATCGCAGCCCTGGTAACTTGCGTTCAATTGTTGATGAATGCCTACGCGTACGGCCTGTACCTTTCTCTGGGTATCTTTATTCCTTTGATCGTAACTAACTGTATCATCATTGGTCGCGCCGAAGCCTTTGCGTCTAAGAACGACCTACTTCCTGCTGCACAAGACGGCTTTTGGATGGGGCTCGGAATGACCAGCGTACTGGTCGTGTTAGGGGCAATGCGTGAAGTTATTGGTAACGGAACGTTATTTGACGGTGCAGACCTGCTACTCGGTGAATGGGCAACCTCTTTACGAATCGAGGTGTTTCAGTTCGACAATAGCTTCCTGCTCGCCCTGCTTCCACCAGGTGCTTTCATTGGCGTCGGATTACTTATTGCCGCGAAAAATGTCATAGATAAACAGTTAGAAGCTCGCCAACCGAAACAACAAAAACAAGCCATTGAGCGAGCTCGGGTGACCAATCAATAACAACAACAACAGTTTGAGCTTATCGCATCAAACGGAGCACTGGAAAGCAGCCTCAAATGAACAAAGATAAACGACGATTAATACTGGAGCGACTGAGGGAAAATAACCCTAACCCTCAAACCGAATTAAATTGGAGTACACCATTCGAGTTATTGATTGCGGTACTGCTCTCTGCACAAGCGACTGACGTCAGTGTCAACAAAGCCACAGATAAACTGTACCCGGTAGCCAACACGCCACAAGGGCTGTTTGACTTAGGTATCGATGGCGTTAAAGAGTACATCAAGACTATAGGTCTGTTTAACTCCAAAGCCGAAAACGTCATTAAGACCTGTAAGATCATACTCGAGCAGCACAATGGCGAAGTCCCTGAAAACCGTGAAGCTCTCGAAGCGTTACCCGGCGTTGGACGTAAAACAGCAAACGTAGTGCTAAATACCGCCTTTGGCTGGCCAACTATCGCGGTGGATACTCATATCTATCGCGTATCAAATCGAACTAAGTTTGCAATGGGTAAGAATGTCGACCAAGTAGAAGAAAAACTACTCAAGGTCGTGCCTAAAGAATTTAAGCTAGATGTACACCACTGGCTAATCCTACATGGTCGCTATACTTGTGTCGCACGTAAGCCTCGCTGTGGTAGTTGCATCATTGAAGACCTTTGCGAATACAAAGAAAAAGTTTATCCAGAAAATTAGGAGAGCACGACAATGTCAAATGGACGTATCCTGCACACCATGCTTCGCGTCGGTGATCTAGACAAATCAATTCAATTTTATACTGACGTGATGGGCATGCAGCTACTTCGTACCAACGAAAATAAAGAGTATGAATATACTCTAGCTTTCCTTGGCTATGGCGACGAGTCTCAAGGTGCAGTCATTGAGCTAACGTATAACTGGGGTACAAAAGAGTATGACTTAGGCAGTGCCTTTGGTCATATCGCGATTGGTGTTGATGATATCTACACAACATGCGACGCAATCAAAGCGGCGGGTGGTAATGTGACTCGTGAGCCAGGCCCAGTTAAAGGCGGCACAACTCATATTGCGTTCGTCAAAGACCCTGATGGCTACATGTTAGAGCTGATTCAAAATAAACAAGCATCAGCAGGCTTAGAAGGTTAATTATTACTTCAGGCGATGTTTTAAATAGGACAGTATCACACTGTCCTATTTTTTTAGCTTTACTTGATAATAATTATCATTTAATCTCAAGCCTATTCGCGGTTAGGAGATTAGAACAATGGGCATCCAAGAGTGGGAGAAACATACCTTACTAGCAGACATGGCAATGAACGATGAAGATCACCTAAGAGGTATCCTTCATTATCAGCAAGCGCTTACGTTAAGTGAACGCATTAGTGAAGCTGAAGAGGTTGGCGTTGAAGACCGCTTAATGATCTCGGTGATTTCATGCCATAACATGGCGATGTTCTGGCGCAACGTCGGTGATGTAAAGTATGAACTTAAATATCTCCAGCTCGCGTCAGAGAAGGTGCTGACTCTCGTACCACAATGCCCGAACAATGATTGTGATGCCTTCATCGATTCGATGGGCTGTTGCAAAAAAGCCTTGATTGAGTTTATGAAAAGGCACCCAAATCCCAAGATTGCTCAGTTGGTACAAGATATCGATACCGCCACCAACTGTAACCTTATTGCTAAATTCCGTTTGAACTAGTACCAATCTAGATAAATATGTGATCAGATATTTATTTTGGTTGGTATATGCACGCTAAACGGAACAACAAAAAGGCCAGTCAATCTGGCCTGTTTCTGTTTTAGCTGACTATATTTGCGTTCTTCCCAATGAGATGACCACACGTCGATTTCGGTCTTTACCAATTGGCGAAGCATTATCATCAACTGGTCGTCTTCGGCCATACCCCCGAACTTGAATTCGGTCCTCTGGTAAGCCAAGAGACTTAAAGTACTCTTCTAACACCTCAGCACGGCGCTCTGAAAGGCTTTGACTGACACTCTTACCATCGTCAGCATCGGTATAAGTCGACACCAATACAAGGTCAATATCTTGATTGTGCTTAATGTACTCGGCAATTTGCGCCAATCTTTTCTGTGACTGTTTATTTAGCTCAACACTGGTACGGTCATAGTGAAGTATCGTAAAGGCAATGTCTTCGAAGCTGTATGGCAGAAGGTTGGCAATACAATCGCTAAACACATTATAGGACTGTTGGAACAACACCGAAGAGAGCGCCACTTCTACTCGCTGATTTCGACTGCGCCATTCTTGATAACTGAATGTCGGATAACGACCTTTTTCTAACTCGCCCAGTATGTTCCAAGCGGTTTGACCACCAACATAGCCATCAAACTGTTGGAAGAAGCGGATGGTGGTTAGTCTGTCCGCACTATCTCCCGGCCTCCAAGCCGGTGGCATAGAAATCAAGCTTACGTCGCGAGTTTGCCCCATTGGGCGTTTCATCTTGAGCTCAAAATCGAGGTTAATTTTTTTGCTCGCATGCGATGAAAAAACCGCGTCACCATAGTTTGGAATAGGATGAACAAGACGGCATTCAAGTGGTGTGTTGGCAACCATTTGCCACATAGACTGCTGAGGTTTGGCCACATAGTGTTTCTCCAACGCAAATACATTGGGAGTAAACGCTGTTATTGCCATTGCAACACTAGGAGCCAACCACTTCTTCATAGAATACTTCATCTCTTAACTCAACTTGGGCAGCCATATTTTGCCACCCGATTACCTTCACATAGAGCAATGCAATAATCTCGCCAACTGATTTGTATAGGACAAATTACCAATGATTCATTTTCAATCAGCATTAACGGTTTTTCTCGCTTAAAGAATCTGCAATAATGTCTGCCCTGTCACATTATTTTAAGCACACATGACTATTGAAAACGAAGCATTGACGCTAAAAAAACGATTTCGCGGCTACTTTCCAGTTGTTATTGACGTAGAAACCGCTGGGTTCAACGCAAAGACCGATGCGCTACTCGAAATCTGCGCCGTTACCTTAAAGATGGACGAAAACGGCGATCTTGTCCCTGCCTCTACCATTCATTTTCATGTCGAGCCATTTGAAGGCGCTAACCTAGAGAAAGAAGCGCTGGAATTTAACGGCATTCGTGACCCATTCAGCCCATTACGTGGCGCAGTGACAGAATCTGAAGCCCTCAAAGAGATTTATAAGTTGGTACGCAAAGAGCAAAAAGCCGCTGATTGTAGCCGTGCAATCATGGTCGCTCACAATGCAAACTTCGATCACAGCTTCGTGATGGAAGCGAGCGAGCGTAGCAAACTTAAACGCGTCCCTTTCCACCCCTTCGCTACCTTTGACACTGCAACGTTAAGTGGTTTGGCTTATGGCCAAACGGTGCTTGCAAAAGCGTGCAAAACCGCAGGGATGGATTTTGACAATAAAGAAGCCCACTCTGCTCTATACGATACACAAAAAACGGCAGAGCTCTTCTGCGGCATCGTCAATAAATGGAAAGCCCTTGGCGGTTGGCCGTTAATTGATGCTGGCGAAGAAGAAATAAAAGAATAAATGTAAACACAACACACGAGTAAATTATGAACCCTGTTGTCATTTCTGTATGTGTCATGCTTGCCTTAGCACTGATGCGCGTCAATGTCGTCGTAGCACTGACATTTAGCGCTATCGTTGGTGGTTTGGTTTCAGGTATGGAACTTAATGAAGCGGTTGCTGCCTTCGAAAGCGGACTTGGAGGTGGTGCCACTATCGCACTTAGCTACGCTATGCTCGGTACCTTTGCTGTTGCTATCTCGCGCTCTGGTATTACCGACCTTTTAGCAAATAGCGTCATCAAACGTATTAACGGTAAAGAGAACGCGTCAGCCTCGACTGGCCTAAAATACGCGGTACTGATTGCCTTAGTGTTAGTCACTATGTCGTCACAAAACGTTATTCCAGTCCACATCGCCTTTATCCCGATTCTTATTCCACCTCTACTAGGCGTTTTTGCAAAGCTTAACCTCGACCGTCGAATGATCGCTTGTGTACTCACCTTCGGTTTGGTAACGCCTTATATGGTTCTACCTATTGGTTTTGGTGGCATTTTCCTAAACAACATTCTGCTTAAGAACTTACATGAGAACGGTCTAGAAAACGTTGTAGCTAGCCAAGTGCCAGTCGCGATGCTACTTCCAGCAGCCGGGATGATTTTTGGTCTACTTACAGCGATTTTCTTTAGCTATCGCAAGCCTCGTCAGTATCAAGAGACGGAACTGACCCACGTAGAAGAGAACCCTGAGTCGATCAATAAGAAAAACATTCTTGTCGCAGCGGCAGGTATTGTTGCGGCATTAAGTGTGCAGCTTTCTACTGGTTCAATGATCATTGGTGGCCTTGCAGGATTTATGGTGTTTACTTTTGGCGGCGTTATTGCGTGGAAAGAGACGCACGATGTTTTCACCAAAGGCGTACACATGATGGCAATGATTGGCTTTATCATGATTGCAGCAGCGGGTTTTGCGGCGGTAATGAAGCAGACTGGTGGTGTAGAGTCGTTAGTTGAAGCGCTATCAACAAGCATTGGTGACAACAAACCACTAGCCGCACTACTCATGTTGGTAGTCGGTCTACTGGTTACTATGGGGATCGGTTCATCGTTCTCAACTATTCCAATCCTCGCAACCATCTATGTTCCCTTAGCAGCCGCGTTCGGTTTCTCTCCGATGGCCACTATCGCGCTAGTCGGTACAGCTGCAGCTCTGGGTGATGCAGGCTCTCCTGCTTCAGACTCAACGCTGGGTCCGACGTCGGGTCTAAATGCTGACGGTCAACACGAGCATATTTGGGAAACTGTAGTACCCACCTTTATCCACTACAATATTCCATTAATTGTCTTTGGTTGGATTGCCGCTATGGTGCTGTAGTTAACTACTTTGCCACTGACCACCGTGGCGATATAGATATAAAAAAAGCTGACATCATGTCAGCTTTTTTATACTTGCTATCTGCTTGTTACTCGTCTGTCTGTTCAGCAACAGCAGCAATGATTGGCACCATATCTTGCAATAACTCTTCTTCTACTGGTTTGCCCGCGGAATCTGTCACATTTATTGACGTACGGTTACCAAGATCACCCAGAAGGAAAGTGTATGTACCTGATGCTAGCTGGATTGGCTTCACACCTATCTCAGTCCAGAACTCATCATCTGGCGCTGCATATTTTGCTTTAACCGTGCCTTGTGACTGATTACGTTCTTCAATCGTAAAGCCCATTTCTGGCAGCAATGTCGGAATACGTAACCAAAGCACATTGTATGGAGTACGCGCAATAATAACCGGGAATCCGCTGCGGTCAGAGCCCATCGAAATTGGGATCTGCTTAACCAATTCTTGCGCTTTACGCGCCGCTTCTTCACGAAGGTCTTGGTCATAACGAGCCGTGACTAAGTTAGTCATCAAAGCATTATAACGCTCTTTGTTGGTCTCGGTCACAGGTACTTTCCTGCCACCTTCGCGCCAATCGATCAAAGAAATTTTAAACCCGTGGCGACCACCGACAAGAATACGTTCAATCGAGTAACGTGAGCCAATTTCTAGCTCTTCGTCTTGCTCCGTCCATAATACCCAGTCTGTTTCAAGACGAGTGTCAGTCTGCTCAAGAATACCGATTCCGTGCTCTTGAAGCATCTTCAAAGCAGTCTGCCATACTTTATCTAGCTCATCTTCACGTAATAACCACAGTGTCGTTTCACCTTGTTTACGCTCGGCACGTGCGCCAGGAATAAGCTCAAGGATTTGCTGTGGAGAACGGATATCAACATCTTTGCCAACCCCACCAGAAAAATCACCTTGAGGAATATCGTAATTTTTATAGAACTGAGGGTTAGCGCCTTCAGCTAGCGTCCACTCTTTCAAGGGTGGCGTGTTCAAGTATTCGAAGTCATCCTTCGCTTGACGACGCTGCGTGGCACTACCGGAACATGCACTTAAAACAAAAACAGCTAGTGAACTGACGACTAGCTGGTGAGACAATTTCATTGAAACTCCTGATACATACTTGCCGGAGCAGTGACACTCCGGCAGTCCATCTTTAAATTTAGTAAATGCAAGCTTCCGTCATCGCTTGAGCCACTATTGGGCGAGCATTTTCAGACAGCTCTGTCAGCGGTAATCGCAGGCCACCATGTTCGATAAGGCCGAGTGTATGGGCTGCCCACTTGACCGGAATCGGACTTGACTCAACAAATAGGTTCTTATGCAGCGGCATCAAACGTTGATTAATGATTTCCGCTTCTTCAAACTTACCTTCACTCGCCAGTCTAAACATCTTCGCCATATCTTCTGCAGCGATATTGTTGGTCACAGAGATCACTCCATTACCACCCTGTTTGACAAATTCGAGCCCAGACGAATCATCGCCACTTAGTAAGATAAAATCTTCGCCACAAAGTTCACGGTGAATTGCAATTCTGCTTAAATCACCTGTCGCATCTTTTAATGCAACAATGCTTTCAATTTCAGAAAGACGAGCTACGGTTTCAGGCAGTAAGTCTACCGCAGTTCGCCCCGGTACGTTGTACAAAATTTGTGGTACATCACTCTCTTCTGCAATTGCTTTGTAGTGTTGGAACAAACCCTCTTGAGTAGGTTTGTTGTAGTAAGGAGTTACGCTTAGACAACCCGCAATACCAGAGTTGTTTAATAGACGACTGAAGGTAACAGACTCATGAGTGGCATTGGCACCCGTTCCCGCAATGACAGGGATACGACCTTCTGCAAACTCAACCGTCTTCATCACAACCTTGACATGCTCTTCAATCGTAAGCGTCGCCGACTCACCAGTAGTACCCACTGCAACGATGCCGTCACTACCAGCCGCTACATGGTATTCCACCAGTTTCTTCAGGCTCACGTAATCTACTTCGCCATCATTATTAAACGGTGTAATTAACGCTACTATACTTCCTGAAAACATGTCTTTCTCCCTAATTTAGATACTAATCGCATGGTACTGTAAGGCGATTGATAAAGACAAGCGCTTAAAGCCGCTTAAATCACCTAAATGAATGAATATTTATCAGATGTTAGAACTTTGGCAACTTACTCCTTTCAATTCCGGTCGTGTCAGTAGCAAGTTAGGAATTAACCCAGTACGACGCAATAGACTAAAATACGTTCAAAGCAAATTAGAAAAGCGTACCGAGGCCATTTTTCTAGCATATAACTGTGCTAAGCTATCTCATTAATAAACCTAACTTTGATAGAAGTGAACCTATGACTCAACATCTGGTGATTACTGCGGTAGGAACGGATCGCCCAGGCGTATGCAACCAAGTTGTACACCTGGTCACTCAGTCTGGATGCAATATTGTTGACAGTCGTATCGCCCTATTTGGCAATGAATTTACCCTAATCATGTTGCTGACCGGCAATAAAGCAGCGGTGACTCGTGTAGAGACCACTCTCCCACTTCTCGGTCAGGAGCATGATCTCATCACCATCATGAAACGTACTTCTACTCACGCTCACCTTGACAACGCCTACACGTTAGAAGTGTTTGTTGAATCAAATGATAAGCCAGGATTGACAGAAAAGTTCACCAATTTTTTCGCAGAGAAGAATATCGGTCTTTCGTCACTCAGTGCTCAAACTATAGACAAGCAAAAAATCGACTCGGAAAAAGACCAGTTCCATATTGCGATAACCGCAACTGTAGACTCAGAATGCAACTTAATGCAGCTACAAGAAGAGTTCGATAATCTCTGCCAAGACTTAGCCGTTCAAGGCTCACTAAATTTCTTAAAAAACAGCCAATAAAAAGGAATCTCCATGAACACGCTCACAGCCGGTGCCCCTGCGCCAGCGTTCTCTTTACTTGATCAAAATGGCGAAGCCGTATCACTTAGCGATTTCAAAGGTAAGAAAGTTCTGTTTTACTTTTACCCAAAAGCGATGACTCCCGGGTGTACCGTTCAGGCACAAGGGCTACGCGATGTTAAAGCTGAGCTTGATGCTAACAACGTCGTTGTCCTTGGCGTCAGTATCGATCCAGTTAAGCGCCTAGGTAAGTTCATCGAACGTGATGAGCTTAACTTTACGCTGTTATCTGACGAAGACCACGCGGTTGCAGACCAGTTTGGTGTATGGGGTGAGAAGAAGTTCATGGGTAAGGTATACGATGGCCTGCACCGTATTAGCTTCTTGATCAACGAAGAAGGCGTGATTGAGCATGTCTTCAACAAGTTTAAAACAAAGACTCACCACGAAGTGGTTTTAGATTATTTAAACGAAAACAAATAATTAACTCTTGCTAATAAAAACGCCAGCTTAATCGCTGGCGTTTTAGTTTTGCGGGACACAACTGAACGACTAAACAATAAACTTGTTTAGAATCGCGTCTTGTTCACGAACATTCTCAGTTTGAACTTGCATCGCCATGTTTGCTTCTTCAGCTGAGTCTGCAACTTGAGTCGACAAGTCTTTGATTTTCACTGTGTTGCTGTTGATCTCTTCAGCCACCAAGCTTTGCTCTTCTGCCGCAGAGGCGATCTGCATATTCATGTCGCTAATACGCTGAATCGCGTCACGAATACGCTGCAACGCACCATCTGCCGCTTGTGCTTTGTCAACCGCATCAACTGCCGTATTTTTACTTTCATTCATCGCTACTGAAACCGAACTCGCCCCAGCTTGAAGCTGTTCAATCATATTACGAATTTCAGTGGTTGATTCTTGGGTACGCTGAGCCAAAGTGCGGACCTCATCCGCTACAACCGCAAACCCACGTCCAGACTCACCCGCACGAGCCGCTTCAATCGCCGCATTCAGTGCCAGTAGGTTAGTTTGGTCTGCAATATCATTGATGACTTTCAAAATAGTTTCAATATTGGCAGTGGCAGATTCAAGTCCTTGAACCTCTTCTACCGCTTGATCGATACGTGTAGAGAGCATGTCTATTGAATTGGTTGTATCACTCACGACCGATGAGCCATCCTGAGTCGCTTCATCCGCTTCTTTAGCCGCCGCTGCCGCACCTTGTGCGTTGTTTGCCACTTCAGTCGCCGTCACAGCCATTTCGTTCATCGCTGTAGCTAGCTGCTCTAACTCTTCAAGTTGACTGCGCATAGCTCCTGCTGAATGCTGTGCGCCAACCACCGTCATTTCAGTACCACGGAGTATTTCTGCACCAATAGCTTTAGATTGCTGGATCTGTTTTTGCAGTGTTTCAGTAAAGGTATTGAATCCTTCCGCCAACTGGGCAAACTCTTGGTCTGTGTTGGTATCTAAACGCTTAGTAAGATCCCCTTGACCAGATGCCACATCTTGAATTGCATCGTTCAATGTTGCTAGTGGCTTCATCAACACTTTGATCAAGAAGCTAAGTACCAACACACTAAGTACAACGCCAATCACAACGTATAGAATTGAGCTGCTGCGCATGTCATCCACTGCCGCAAACGCAATATCTTCATCAACAACCGCACCGATGTACCAGTTTTCAGAAGGAACTTTTTCAAAGTGAACTAACAAGCGCTTGCCATCTTGCTCAAACCTTTGATTTCCGCCCTGAACTTTTGCTTGAGGCAAATACTTTGTGAGGTTTTCACCGTTATTTTCAGCTTGTGGGTGAGCAATAGTAGTACCGTCAGCAGTTACGATGAATAAGTAGCCCGCATCCAGTAGGTTTACGCTATTGACCAGATCGGCTAAACCGCCTAACTCCATATCGTAGAACATACCCGCCATAAACTGACCATTCTCTTTGACTGGTGTACCAATAGAGATAATCACTTTTTTCGACGAGACATCAACATACGGGTCCGTCACGACTAACTTGCCTTGCGCTTTCGCATCTTTAAACCAAGGACGTACTCGAGGGTCGTAGTCAGGCCCTGCTTCCCAGCCATCATCATTTTCTACGACAAAACCGTCCGCTTCATAACCAAAGCCAACCGCAAGGAAACTGCCTTTTAACTCTGGTTTTTCTAGAATCTGTTTAACGAGTTGACGGTTTTGCGGATCAAGTTCAAGAACCTCAGTGGTTGATTGAGCCAAAGATTTTTTACTTTCCATCTCTGAAACCACTGTATTCTTCACACCTTTTACCATCTCATTTAAGCTGGTATCAACGAGTGCTTCGACTTCCTGTTTTACGGTGCTTAGCTGTTGAATCGACAACAGGGTTACAGTCACCAGCAGTAGTGCCGATGAAGCCGCAACGATTTTTTGGCTAAATTTCATATTTTCCCTCAATTAGTCAGCAAGCGTTTTGTTATTGTAATTAGTATAGTTATCGTCACGAATAACGTTTACTTAAGAAATTTCTAACAAATACACACTTAAGTAAATTCTATAGTAGGTAAAAATGCCAACTGGAGCACAAACAAAAAGCCCTAAAGAGGTAACTTTAGGGCTTAATATGTAATCGCTTGCATTCACCAAAGCGAGTTATGTCGTCACTTCATCATCCTGACTGGGCAGCGCATTCCACACGGCCTTAACCAAAGTCGCTAGCGGAATAGCAAAGAATACCCCCCAGAACCCCCATAAGCCGCCGAATACTAGTACTGCAACAATAATGGCAACAGGGTGAAGATTCACGGCCTCAGAGAAAAGTACAGGCACCAATACGTTACCATCTAGGGCCTGAATAATACCGTAAGCAATTAACAACCAATAAAACTGTGGGGACAGCCCCCACTGGAATAGCCCAACAATCGCAACCGGAACCGTTACGGCTGCTGCGCCGATATAAGGAATAAGTACCGAGAAACCCACCGCAACAGCTAGCAGCACGGAGTATCGCAGATCAAGGATGGCAAAAGTCACATAACTCACCCCACCAACAATAAGGATCTCCATCACCTTACCGCGAATGTAGTTAGAGATTTGTTCGTTCATCTCATCCCATACTTTGGTTGCTAAGCGACGATTACGTGGTAAAACACCACTGGTCATATCCATCATCTCGTCTTTATCTTTTAACAAGAAAAAAACCAACAGTGGAACCAAAATCAAATAGACAGCCAAAGTAGCCAAACTGACCAAGGAAGCAAGCGAACCTTTAACAACCGTCTCTCCCATCACTATCACTTGGTTTTTAGCATTAGTGACCAGTGACTCGACAATCTGAAAGTTCTCTAGCTCAGGGTAGCGATGCGGTAATTCAGCAATAAACGCTTGCAGACCACCATACATAGTTGGGATATCATTGATTAAGTTGCCAACCTGTTCCCAAATTGTTGGAACTAAGCCAAAAATAGCGACAATCATCAAGCTACTAAAGCCCAAAATAACAAGCACTACGGATAACGTTCGTGGGATACCTAAGCGAGAAAGCTGAACAACAGGCCATTCAAGCAGATACGCCAACACGATAGCGACCAGTAAAGGGGCAATTAGATTGCCGAAGAAATAAATCGTAATGAAGCCGAATAAGAGAATCGCAACAAGGCTTACAGCGTGTGGATCAGAGAAACGTCGCTTATACCAGCGACTTACCATTTCAAACATTCAGCATAATTCCTTTGGGTTTGTTGAGCGGCTGACTTGCACACGATAATAACCGTCCATCTCTTCACAGATTAGCTTAAATACGTGCTGGTGGAGGTAATGAGTGATATCGACATATGAGCTTGAATCAGAAACCAGGAGCAATGTTTGCTCCCCAGCAGCCAAATTTTTTGTGTGACGCTTAGCAAGTAACAGTGCCATTGGACAGCGTTCTTGGCGTAAATCCAAAATATTCGGTTCCATTCTATCGCCCGATGCATATTATTACCGATAGGTATTGTATAGTGTTTTATTCCAGTCGTCAGTGCAAATAATAGTGGTAAGGTCACGGCTGTGAACTCTGGGTGAATCGCTGCTTTTACATTCACTAAATGAATCACTTAACGAATTGGAAACCATATTATCGTTATGGTGTCCAAGCGTATATCCGTCTTGTTATGATAAACGTGACAAGGATGAGGAAATCTACGGAGTATCACCTGTTAAATATGTTTAAACATACGCGTTCATTAGTTTGCCTTTGTATTGCCACCGCATTAAGCACTCCGGCGCCTACGTTTGCAAACAATCTAAACCTTCCTGATATTGGCACCGCGGCAAGTGGCACTTTGACCATTGCCCAAGAACAGCAATATGGCGATGCCTATATGCGCATGCTTCGTAGCGGCTCACCGATTGTTAATGATCCCGTGCTCAACGAATATATTGACAGTTTAGGTCATCGCTTGGTCGCGAATGCATCAGATGTTAAAACACCGTTCACCTTCTTCATGATCCGCGACCGCAACATCAACGCATTCGCGTTTTTTGGCGGTTACGTCGCACTTCACTCAGGTCTATTTCTCTATGCACAAAGTGAGAGTGAACTTGCATCAGTGGTGGCTCACGAAATTGCCCACGTGACACAACGCCACTTAGCACGAAGCATGGAGGAGCAAGCCAGACGCTCTCCAGCAACGTTAGCCGCGTTAGCTGGTTCTTTATTACTGGCAATCGCTTCGCCTCAGGCAGGTATGGCAGCCATTACTGCAACGACTGCAGGTAACATGCAAGGCCAAATTAACTACACTCGTAGCAACGAAAAAGAGGCAGACCGCTTTGGTATCAGCACATTGTCCAAAGCTGGATTTGATGTGAACGCTATGCCGCGATTTTTTGGCCGCCTGGCGGATGAATTCCGTTACGCAAGTAAGCCGCCACCGATGCTGTTAACTCACCCCTTGCCAGAAGATCGTATTTCTGACAGCCGCGCTCGAGCACAGAACTATCCAGCCCGCCGAGTCGACCCGTCCCTTAACTACCACCTTGCCAGAGCGAGAGTTGTCGCTCGTTATACTGGTATCGAGGCAAAAGCCGCTCTGGATTGGATGAACCGCAAGGAAAAACGGGCGCCGAACAATATCAAGCCCTCTCTTCAGTATGGTAAAGCGCTAGTTCACCTAGATAACAATCAGCTTGAAGAAGCGCACTCCATTTTGCAAAACCTGCTAAAACAAGATGCGTATAATCGCTTCTATCTTGATGCGATGTCTGATCTCTATATCGCAATGAAGCAACCAGAAAAAGCAGAAGAAATGCTTAAGCGTTCATTAAAATCAGCACCCAACAACGCGGTACTGACAATCAACTATGCCAACGTGCTTATGGAGCAAGACAAGAACAAAGAGGCAATAAAAGTATTGCAACGTTATACCCATGATAATCCAAATGATGTCAATGGTTGGCACTTGCTGTCTGAAGCCAATATTCACCTTGGCGTAAGTGACGAAGACTTAGCTGCCCGCGCTGAAATCCTAGCGCTCAAAGCCAATTGGGACAAAGCAATTCAATATTACACACAAGCGAGTCAAATCGCTGAATTAGGAAGCTTAAAGCAAGCGAGATATGATGCCCGTATTGACCAATTAATGGTACAAAGGGATCGTTTTTTCGCTTTACAATAATAAATGGAGAAAACTCTATGTCAGTCGTGATTTATCACAACCCTCGATGCTCTAAAAGCCGCCAAACTCTGGCTCTATTAGAAGAAAAAAACTTTCAACCACAAATCATTAAGTATCTCGAAACTCCACCAAGTGTCGATGAGCTTAAAACACTGATGACTCAACTTGGTGTTTCTGAAGTTCGCGATATGATGCGCACTAAAGAAGATATCTACAAAGAGCTAGAGCTGAAATCAGCGGATGACGAAACCCTGTTTAAAGCGATGGCTGAAAACCCGAAGTTAATTGAACGTCCAATCGTGATTGCTAACGGCAAAGCCAAGCATGGCCGACCACCGGAGCAAGTCTTAGACATTCTATGAGTTGCCAAGTCATCATCTTGTATTACAGTCGGCATGGTTCTACGCGAGCCATTGCCAGACAGATCGCACGCGGGGTGGAGTCCATCCCACACTGTGAAGCTATACTGCGCACTGTTGATGAACTAGACGGTGAAAACAAGCCCGACGATCCTGTCATCACCACCAATGAACTCAAGCGGTGTGATGGTTTAGCGATGGGAAGCCCCGTATGGTTCGGCAACATGGCAGCGCCACTTAAACACTTTTGGGATAAAACTACCTCCCTGTGGGTGGCAGGTGATTTGATTGACAAACCTGCATGTGTGTTTACTTCTTCATCGAGTCTTCATGGCGGGCAAGAAACAACTCTGAACAGCATGATGCTACCGCTATTACACCACGGAATGATGATTCTAGGTATTCCCTATTCACAACCAAAACTACACACGACACAAAGCGGAGGAACGCCTTATGGCGCGACATCGGTTAGCTCTACGGGCTCAACGTTAAGTGGAGATGAGATTGAATTGTCGCAACAACTGGGGAAGCGTTTAGCGCAGACCGCTTTAAAACTGAAGGACCAATAACTATGCAAGATATGCAGTCAACGACTAAGCTTTATCGCCTGCTGGCCTTGTTTGGCAACCTTGCCCTACTCACATGGATAATGATATGGCAACTGTCGCTGTCCCCTCATCCACATATTAGTAGCACGACATTAGCTATCGCTTGGGCTGTCCCTCTATTATTACCTCTTCCAGGAATTCTTGCTGGTAAGCCTTATACCCATGCGTGGGCAAACTTTGTTTTGATGCTCTATTTCTTGCACGGCTTTACCATCTTATACGTTGATGATGGCGAACGTTGGTTGGCGGTAGTTGAACTCGCCCTCACAACACTCGCCTTCTTCGGCAATATTCTCTATACCAGAGCGAGAGGTAAAGAACTCGGCATGAAATTGAAAAGACTGTCTAAGGTTGAGAAAGAAGAAAAAGCACGCTTTGAGGAAAGCAAATAGCAAGGTTTAATTTACTCTAAAGCGGAGAGATCACCTCTCCGCCATAATACCCACAGCAAAAACAATGACATTTTATTAAACAAATATAAACATCTCATTTACGTGATTGAGCTTAAAGTTTATCAAATCAATAGATTGTTAATTAGTGATTAATGATTTAAATCAATTTCTTCTGTTGCTCATACATTAACCTACTACGCATTGTTTGTTCTGCTTCGCAGGGAGCTTGAAATGGAACACAAAGCTAAATTCGTGAATGCGTGCTACGCATTATCGCTGTCCAGAATCGTATCGTTCTGCTGCTTCGCGCTGTTCTTTTTTTCTCTCTCTGCTCATGCGCTGTTTGTAAGTCCTCCCAAAGACCCAATTCCACTTATCCAAGAAACTTTCCCAAATTTTACATCGATCTCCGATAAACAAGGCACCCCATTGATTCGCACCATAGAAGGGGCCGACGGTATCTTGGGCTACGCATTTGAAACCAATGATATTGCTCGAATACCCGCTTATTCAGGTGAGCCCGTCAATATGCTGGTGGTGATAAGCCCCGAAGGCGAATATCTTGCTTCGAAAGTGTTGGAGCATCACGAACCGATTATTTTGGCCGGAATACCCGAACGTAAGTTAAGGGAGTTTAGTGACCAATATGTCGGTCTCTCAGTCAAAGACAGAATTAAAGTCGGAGGAAAAACTGAGCAAGGCTATGTTCCCATTGACGGCCTTTCAGGAGCAACCGTTACCGTTATGGTAATGAATGTCGCCATCACCAAAGCCGCGACAAAAGCAGCGGAATCGTTAGGCATTATCACACCTTCTAACGGTATCATTCAGCCCATTTCGACCATCAGGAAAGATGTCTTTGCTAAAAAGAGTTGGCTTGATTTAACCGGCGATGGATCAATTCGTAAGCTCTATCTAACCAACCAAGTTGTTCAGGAAGCTTTTGATGGTACAGATGCCGAGAACATCGATACCGTAGCAAAATCCAAAAGTAATGATATGTTCTCCGAGATTTACTACGCCTTAGCCGACATTCCAACCATAGGTATTAACCTATTTGGTGAGTCCGAATACCAGTGGCTTACCGATAGCCTTCAACCAGATGAACACCTTATCGCTGTATTCGGAAACGGCTATTCATACAAAGGCTCTGGCTATGTACGCGGCGGAATCTTTGATCGTTTACAAGTGCACCAGAACGACAATGAAATCTCATTTCGCGACTTAGACCACACCCGCATCGCCGATTTATATGCGGTAGGCGCACCAAGTTTTAAAGAGATGTCGATATTTAAGGTGCAAGCCCATCACGAGTTTGACCCAGGGGCCAGTTGGCAAATCGAACTTTTAGTGAGGCGCCAAACGGGCCCTATTGATAGCGTGTTTACCAGTTTTAAAGGCCATTACGACGTCCTTGAGAATTATGTCGACACGCCACCAGCGATTATTCCACCGAAAGAACTCAGCCCGACAGAACAAATTTGGCATGAACGGCAGATTCAGGTTGTGATATTGCTGGCGTTAATTGCCGTCCTTATTCTCATTTTGTTTTTCCAAGATATTTTGGTCAGGCACCCTACTTTTATGCATCGCTTACGTCATGGGTTCTTAGTCGTCACAGTAGTATTAATTGGCTGGGTTTGGGGTGGTCAGCTCTCTGTGGTCAACGTGTTTACTTTCTTACAGTCACTGTTTAAAGGCTTCTCATGGGACTTGTTCTTGCTCGACCCGATCATCTTTATTCTTTGGTGTGCCGCCGCCGTGACCATGCTGCTATGGGGGCGCGCTGTGTATTGTGGTTGGCTGTGTCCATTTGGTGCATTGCAAGAGCTGATTAATCAAGTCGCTCGCTACGTTAAAGTTCCTCAATTTGAGCTACCTTGGGCAGTACACGAAAGACTTTGGGCCATCAAGTATCTCATCTTACTCGCCCTGTTTGCTATCTCACTTGACTCTCTTGCTTTGGCAGAACAATTTGCCGAAATAGAGCCATTTAAAACCACCTTCTTGCTCAAGTTTGACCGCGAATGGCCCTTTGTCGCTTGGGCGCTCTTTTTACTCAGTCTTAATCTATTTAACCGCAAGACCTTTTGTCGTTACCTGTGCCCACTCGGTGCCGCACTCTCAATCTCAAACAGTGTCCGTCTCTTTGATTGGCTTAAGCGTCGTCCTGAATGCGGATCCCCTTGCAAAATATGCGCGAAGGAGTGTGAGATTCAAGCGATTCATCCTGACGGTGTGATTAATATGCGCGAGTGCCATTACTGCCTTGATTGCCAGATAACCTATTCCAACGATGGCAAGTGTCCACCATTGAAAAAAATGGCACGTAAAAAACGTCAACAAATGAGTTCTGATATACCCGTAACACAATTGTAAACACCTAGTATAAGTGGTTGGTGAGCAAGTTTTAACCGTTACCCAATATCAGTTGAACAATAACGTAAAACGGAGATTTACCAATGAGCGATGATAAGAGTAAATATGACGATACCAACTCGCCAATCAACTCTGACCGACGAAAGTTTTTCGGTAAAAGTGCAGCTTTAGGCTTAGGCGTTGCCGCCGCCCCTATGACAGCAGCCATGTTTGCTTCAATGGCCAAAGCGCAAGCTGATGAAATGGCCAATAGCCCATTCGTTCACCCTGGCGAACAAGACGAATACTATGGTTTCTGGAGTGGTGGTCACTCTGGAGAAGTACGAATCCTAGGTATTCCATCTATGCGTGAGCTTATGCGTATCCCTGTTTTCAACAGTTGTAGTGCCACTGGTTGGGGCTTTACCGACGAAAGTAAGCGCATCAAAGGTGATAGTGCTCATATCATGTCAGGAGACTCACACCACCCGCATATGAGTATGACCGATGGTCGCTATAACGGTAAGTATGTGTTCATCAACGACAAGGCTAACTCACGAGTCGCGCGTATTCGCTGTGATGTAATGAAAGTCGACAAGATGATTACCATTCCAAACGTTCAAGCAATTCATGGTTTACGTGTACAAAAAGTACCTGAGACTAAGTACGTCATCTGCAACAGTGAATTCGAAATACCGATGAACAACGATGGAAAAGCGACACTTGAAGATGTCAGCAGTTACCGCTCGCTATTTAACGTTATTGATGCAGAAAGTATGGAAATCGCTTTCCAAGTAATGGTGGACGGTAACTTAGATAACACTGATGCTGACTACGACGGTAAATACTTTGCTTCTACCTGTTATAACTCTGAAATGGGCATGAACCTTGGGGAAATGATCACCGCCGAGCGCGACCATGTTGTGGTTTTCAACCTTGCTCGCTGTGAAACTGCCCTTAAGGCCGGTAAATTCAAAACTTATAATGGCAACAAGGTTCCTGTTCTTGATGGCCGTAAAGGGTCTGATTTAACTCGTTACATACCAGTGCCTAAGTCTCCTCACGGCATGAACACTTCACCAGACGGTAAGTATTTCATGGCTAATGGCAAGCTTTCACCAACCGTTTCGATCATCTCTATCGCTAAGCTCGACGACCTGTTCGAAGATAAAATTAAGCCACGTGACACCATCGTTGGTGAACCAGAACTCGGATTAGGTCCACTGCATACAGCATTCGATCAAAATGGCTATGCTTACACGACACTGTTCCTTGATAGTCAAGTAGCAAAGTGGAATATTGAAGAAGCCATTCGCGCCTACAATGGCGAAAAAATCAATTACATTCGTCAGAAAATCGATGTTCATTACCAACCAGGTCACAATAGTACCTCAAGCGGTGAGACACGTGATGCTGATGGTAAGTGGCTGGTTTCACTGTGTAAATTCTCTAAAGACCGCTTCTTGCCAGTAGGGCCATTAAAGGCTGAAAATGACCAGTTGATCGATATCTCTGGTGATGAGATGAAGCTCGTTCACGATGGTCCAACCTTTGCCGAACCGCACGACGGTACTATTATCCATCGCAGCAAGGTCAAACCCAATAAAATCTGGGACCGCAATGATCCCATCTTTGCTGAAACGATCGCGATGGCGAAGAAAGATGGCGTAAATGTCATGACCGACAATAAAGTCATCCGCGATGGCAATAAGGTCCGTGTTTACATGACTTCTGTCGCCCCAACGTTTGGTATGAACGAGTTTAAAGTCAAGCTGGGCAATGAAGTGACCATCGTCGTTACCAATCTAGATATGATTGAAGATGTGACTCATGGTTTCTGTATGACTAACCATGGTGTGCAGATGGAGATCAGTCCACAAGAAACCGCTTCGATAACCTTTGTCGCCGATAAACCGGGCGTCCAGTGGTACTACTGTAACTGGTTCTGTCATGCTCTCCATATGGAAATGCGTGGCCGAATGTTGGTAGAAGCCTAGCACCAAGCCCTTGCCTCTTTTGCTAGGGGCAAGGCTCCCCAACGGTCATGTTTATAAGGGAAAGCCATTGAAAGCAAACCGTTCGCTTTTATTACTAATCGCGGTACTCGTTAGCCTCAGCAGCTATGGTCGCGAGATTACTGTCACCACCAAGGATGACTTGCAGAGTGTGCTTAATAACCTTGAACAAGGCGATATCGTCACACTCACACCGGGACGTTATCTCGGCAATTTTACTATCAAATACGAAATAACTCTGCTCGGAACACATGAAACCATCATTGACGCCCAAGGGGTAGGCAATGCCCTGACTCTATTAGCTTCAAATATCACCATTGATGGCTTAAAAATTGTTAACTGGGGTGATGATCTGACTGAACAAAACGCCGGAATTTATAGCGATGTAGCACTTAGTCACTTGGTGATTCGCAACAACACTCTTCAAGGCGACGGGTTTGGTATTTGGACTCAACGCGCGCAGCATGTCTTGATTGAAAACAATGCGATTCAAGGCAACCCTAAGCTTCGCTCTGCTGACCGCGGTAATGGAATTCAGCTCTCAGGCGTCAAAAATGCACAAGTCATTGGCAATCAAGTAAGTAAAACCCGAGACGGGCTATACATCATATCAAGTACCGATAGCGAACTCAGGGGCAATACCATGCACGACCTACGCTACGGTATCCACTATATGTATTCCCACCACAATCAAGTGCTCGATAATCTCGCGTACGACACTCGTGCAGGGTACGCTTTGATGAGTTCCAAGCAATTGACTGTCAGAGGAAATCGCAGCTTAAGTAGCGAAGATTATGGCATATTGATGAACTTTATCACCTATTCAGATATCTCCTACAACACACTCAACAATGTTTGGACTAAACCTGAAAATAAAGTTGTGGGCCGTGAAGGAAAAGGGATCTTCGTTTACAACTCAAGCTATAACACCCTGAGCTACAATACCATTGATACCGCTGAGATTGGCATTCACCTCACCGCTGGATCCGAAAATGGTAAGATCTTTGGCAATAGTTTCATCAATAACCCGACGCAAGTTAAATACGTATCTACCCGAGAGCAAGAGTGGAGTCAGCAAGGGAGCGGCAATTATTGGAGCAACTATCTTGGTTGGGACTTAGATAATAACAATGTTGGCGACACCCCATTTGAACCAAATGATGGTATCGACAAGTTGGTATGGCGATACCCTGAGTCTAAAGTACTGCTGGATAGCCCTGCCGTGTTGATGCTGCGTTGGATTCAAAAGCAATTCCCGATATTAAAGCCAGCTGGGGTTAAAGATTCTTACCCACTTATGTCACCTGCCGATAGCGACTGCGTAAAAGCAGATAGCGGAGCCGCTCTCAGTTGCAAAACTAGCTCTGCACCAAATCTAGCATTACAGCCCACTTGTTCTCACCAAGAGGAAGACCATTCATGAGTCTAGCGATTGTTCAACTCGATAATGTCTCTAAGCAATACAAGCAATTGCGTGCATTAAATCAAGTCAATCTTACCCTTGAGGCAGGGGAAGCTTTGGGATTATTCGGCCATAATGGTGCCGGAAAAACTACCATGATGAAGGTCATTCTTGGCATTATTGATGTAACTAGCGGAACGGCTCGCGTTTTTGATACCGACCCGTGCTCTAAGCAGGCTTGGCATAGCCGCAAGTCTATTGGCTATTTGCCGGAAAATGTTTCGTTTTACGATCAACTCACTGGTTTAGAAGTACTAACCTACTTTGCACGTCTAAAGTCCACACCCAAAGGACAGGTTCAGTCTCTACTACAAGATGTTGGCTTAAGTGACGCTAAAAATCAGCAGGTTAAGCATTATTCGAAAGGTATGAGACAACGCCTTGGGCTCGCACAAGCATTTCTGGGTGAACCCAAACTGTTATTACTCGATGAGCCTACGGTTGGATTAGATCCGATTGCAACGCAGGAGTTCTATGCCAGTGTCGATCAACTCAAAAACCAAGGGGCAAGTGTACTGCTTTGCTCTCATGTGTTACCTGGCGTAGAAAAACACATCGACCGAGCTATGATTCTTTCAAAAGGGACTTGCATTGCAGCAGGTACACTGGCGAGTCTACGTCAACAAGCACAGCTCCCCGTTACGATTAAAACTCAAGGTTTGAACGGTGCTTTGGCGGCTCACCCTACTCTCTCTGGCTTTATGACTAACAGTGATAGCCTTCAGATCCCAGAGTCACACAAAATGGCTGTGGTAAAAGAGCTGATCAGCAACGAAAGCTTGCAAGACATTCAGGTCACCCCAGCAAATTTAGAGCAGATATATCAGTATTATTTGACCAATACGGCGTGCCGACAGGTGGAGGAAAAACAATGAATCCGATCATCGCAATAGGCATTAAAGAATTCCAAGATGGATTAAGAAACCGTTGGTTGGTTTCAATTACCCTTATTTTCTCGTTGTTGGCCATTGGCCTAAGTTATTACGGCAGTGCAGCATCGGGGCAAATAAGTACACCTTCTCTCTCAACAACTATTGCAAGCTTGTCGAGTTTGTCGGTTTTTATCATTCCACTT
Source organism: Vibrio sp. VPAP30 (assembly GCF_001188205.1). Classification (NCBI taxonomy): domain Bacteria; kingdom Pseudomonadati; phylum Pseudomonadota; class Gammaproteobacteria; order Vibrionales; family Vibrionaceae; genus Vibrio; species Vibrio sp. VPAP30. Next base: position 17,990 of record NZ_LBLS01000016.1, on the reverse strand, counting down.
ATCGCCTTGCTGCTATGCTATGACAGCTTCGTTGGTGAGCAAGAATCAGGTACCTTGCTGCTACTAATGACCTACCCGATTAGTCATTCTCAATTATTATTGGGTAAGTTTCTTGGCCAAGGCAGCATTATTTCCTTAGCCACATTTATTGGCTTTGGTAGTGCAGGGCTATTAATTGGACTCTCTAATTCTTCACAAGTCGTATTTAGCTCTTTTGCGCTATTTATCCTCAGTTCAATTTTACTCGGTCTGGTTTTCATTGGCTTAGCCTATATCATTAGCTTGTTGTCCGCCGAAAAATCAAAGGCCGCAGGCGCCGCTCTTCTTGTTTGGCTGTTCTTCGTCTTAGTCTTCGACTTAACTCTCCTTGCTCTTCTTATCGGCATTGATGACGGACTCTCACAGCACAACCTAGTACAAGTGATGATGCTCAATCCGGCAGATTTATTTCGTCTCGTCAATTTATCTGCGCTAAACACAACCGATATCAGTGGTGTTCTCGCTGTTGCAATCAACGCTAGCTATTCCACACAAACTTTACTTATCACAATGGTGGCTTGGATTATCATTCCTCTTGGCATTGCCATGGCTATCTTCAGAAAGAAAAAACTCTAAACGAGGCAGATCATGACTAAACGTTTTTTGGTTAAATGGAGCGGATTATTCCTTCTCCCACTACTTATAATTGGCTGTGGAGAAGATTCACAGCAATCCATGCTACGCGATGCAGTAGCCATAGAGAGTGCTGATGAATGCCACCTATGTGGCATGATCATCAGCAACTTTCCCGGCCCAAAGGGGGAGGCTTACCAGAAGGATAAGAAAGACATCAGTAAGTTCTGCTCCACTCGAGATTTATTTGCGTATCTTCTTCAACCGGAGAACGCTCGTTTAGTCCAAGAAGTCTTTGTGCATGATATGAGTCAGTCGCCATGGGGTAAGCCCAACGACGAACACTTTATTGATGCAAAAATGGCATGGTATGTGATTGGATCGAGCCAGACAGGAGCGATGGGCAGCACCTTAGCAAGCTTTAGCAAGGAGAAAGACGCTAAGGCATTTAGCGCAAACTTTGGGGGGAACGTTTACCAATACAGTGACATTACTTTGGAACTGATCATGTAGGGTTAGCAACCATGCGCGGCGCTATTTCGCATCAGATTTGACTGTTTAGTTTTGCGCCTCTAAAACACAAAAGCCCGGCATTGGCTATTCAATGCCGGGCTTGTATTTCAATCGTTCCACACGAGTTACTGAGTGATAACGTCTTGCTCTACCTTGCTACTTTCAACTTGAGTTGTAGCAGAGTCTGCTGTATCTGGTGTCGGCTCAGGCGTAACATATGCTTGACCCTGCCATTCAAACAACAGAATCATTTCCGCTGGAATCACTTGTGGCGCAGCTTCAATAGATTGCACTGATTCAGAAGAGGTCATGACTTCACTTTGAACTGAACTATCACTCTCAACTGGTAATGGATTTACCACTGGGTCATGAACTTCAGGCTTGAACTGTGGCTCATCAGTCACACTTTCAAGCTGAATCACGTCGCGCATACGACGTACTTCTTGTTCAAATTCTTGCTGTGAAGAAAGTAAATGAACATCGAACGTCACCTGGTTGCCTTGAATCTTAAGGATATCTAAAGACGCGACAGAACTTAGCTTCTTAAGCTGATTCTCAAGAGTAAAGAAGCTCACCGCATCATTTAGCTCAGTGAATCGAACTTTAACGGCCTCTGAAGACTCACTTGCCACAACCACAGCACTCTTCTTCGCATAGTAGTCACTGATGTGATTAATCATTTTATCGGCGGCGTCTACACCATTGTTCGAACCCGCAAGAGGTGCCTGACGAGTGACACCTATGCTCGCCGGTCTTTGATCATAAAGGGTCCATCTAAGGCTATTGCCTTGAGCTTTCACCACCAGCACACCATCAACCGGATAACGTTGACTAGCTTGACCTACTGGTTGAATGAATCCCCCCCACAGATCAGAAACCGCAATACCAGTTATATCATCAAAATCACCGACAGGCACCGTGAGTGGAAGCCCACGTTTCAGAGCTTGTTGCTTCATCTGATCCAGCACCTGTGACGACGAGTGTTCCCAAATGATGTTACGATCTGTTTGTCCTTCTTCCACCAGCCAAACCAGTAGATTGGCGCGAGCCGCAGGCCATACGGGTAACTGGGCTTGACTCAATAGTGAGCGTATATGCGGCGCACTAAACACCATACGCAGTGACTGCTGTTCATCAACCTTACCGTAACTCAATTGAGCGACGTACTGAGAACTCTGCTTAAGTGCTTTTAGTACCACCTCATTAGAAACCGCATTGCGGTCACCAGAAGCACGAACGATCACTTCTTTCATGCCTTCAGCACGCGCTTTGGCATCGGCATTATCTACCGTTTGGTCTAATACAACTTCAGTTTGGTACAAATCAACATTAGTTAACGCCAACGCAGGCAGAGTAACCAGTCCCAAAATGAACAAAGCTAGATGACGCATACACTTCCTAAGATCAGTTTCTTACACGTTAAAGGTTGATGATAAGCAACTATCGGGACCGGAGCAACTAAAGGTCTAGAATCTTGGCGGTATTCTGAATTTCCACCCACAAAGCCATTACGTTAACAAATAAATAAATGACGAAATATTTGATCAAGTTCAGATTGCAAACGATTGGCATAATGATAAAATCCCGCGAATTTTATTTTTGCTGAGCAGTTTATTATTGCTCTTTGCTTTGCCACATAAAGGAATAACCCATGAAAAACGCCATTCAAGGTGCGCAAATGTTGTTCGTCGCATTTGGGGCACTAGTATTAGTCCCATTGTTGACAGGCTTAGATCCTAGTGTCGCTCTGTTCGGCGCCGGCGTCGGAACTCTTCTCTTTCAATTTGTCACCCGCCGCTCTGTTCCTATCTTCCTCGCTTCTTCCTTCGCTTTTATTGCCCCAATTCTCTATGGCGTTCAAACTTGGGGAGTACCTGCAACCATGGGTGGTTTAATGGCCGCAGGTTTTGTATATGTGGCGATGGGCGCGCTAATTAAAGTCCGTGGCGTTGAAATTATTCACAAGCTACTTCCACCTGTTGTTGTCGGCCCAGTCATCATGGTGATCGGTTTAGGTCTGGCTCCTGTGGCAGTCAATATGGCGTTAGGCAAGGTAGATGGAGCACAGGTTATCGATGCCGACGCATCATTGGTGATTTCGGTGGCGTCGCTATTAACAACAATTGTTCTTAGCGTGTTTGCTAAAGGTTTCCTCAAATTAACACCAATTCTAGGCGGTATCGTAGTCGGCTACGCACTAAGCCTCGGTTACGGCATTGTTGATTTCTCGCCAGTGCAGCAAGCGGCTTGGTTTGCTCTACCGAACTTCACTACACCTGAATTCAACATCAACGCCATCTTATTTATGATTCCAGTGGCGATTGCTCCTGCTGTTGAGCACGTTGGCGATATGCTGGCAATATCAAACGTAACCGGCAAAAATTACCTTAAAAAGCCTGGTTTACATCGCACAATTGCGGGTGACGGGGTGGCAACCATTGCGGCTTCAATGGTTGGTGCACCACCAAACACAACCTATTCTGAGGTAACAGGCGCGGTAATGCTGACCAAAGCATTTAACCCTGTGATCATGACTTGGGCTGCAGTGAGCGCGATTGTACTGGCTTTAGTCGGTAAGCTTGGTGCTGTGCTGCAAACCATTCCGATGCCGGTAATGGGCGGTATTATGATTCTGCTGTTTGGCTCTATCGCGACGGTTGGCTTAAACACTCTGATTAAGAATAATGTTGACCTACACAAGTCGCGTAACCTAGTGATTGTCGCGATTACTCTAGTATTTGGTATCGGTGGTATGGCTTTCGGTATTGGCGAGTTCAGCCTGCAAGGTGTCAGCCTATGTGGTATCGTGGCGATTCTACTAAACCTAGTACTTCCAAAAGATTTGGGCGAAAACCACGTGGTGGATAATGCGCAGATGGAAGAAGAAACGAAGTAGATTCGGGATTCGGGATTCGGGATTCGGGATTCGGGATTCGGGATTCGGGATTCGGGATTCGGGATTCGGGATTCGGGATTCGGGATTCGGGATTGATTTTTGGAGGGTTGGCGTTTTGCGCCAACCCTTTTTTGGAAAACTAGAAAACTAGAAAACTAGAAAACTAGAAAACTAGAAAACTAGAAAACTAGAAAACTAGAAAACTATCGTTGCTCATCTTTGCTTAAAGAGTAAACACATATTTTCTCGCAGGGCGAAGCCCGATCCCGCTTTCCCGAAACGAAGTGTTCCATAGGGCGCAGCCCGTTCCAATATCCCGAGGACGCAGTCCGTTCCTCCGTCTACCCACACAACTCCACAAACTGACCACGGGTTAGCATTGCTAAATCTTGAGGTGATAACTCAATTTCTAAACCTCGTTTACCCGCGCTGACACAGATCGTTTCTTGTCCAACGGCACTTTGATGGATAAAGGTCGACAATGCCTTTTTTTGTCCAAGTGGGCTGATACCTCCCACGACATACCCTGTTGTTTTCTGCGCGATATCGGGATTCGCCATCTCTGCTTTTTTACCTTTTGCCGCTTTCGCTGCTTGTTTTAGGTTGAGCTTCTGATCAACCGGAATCACCGCAACCGCGAGGTTTTTCGGTTCGCCGTTTAGGCAAAATAGCAAGGTTTTAAATACTTGTTCTGGATTTTGCCCCAGCGCCTCAGCGGCTTCAAGACCATAGCTTTCCGCTCTTGGATCATGATGGTATTGGTGGATAGTGTGAGCCACTTTTTTCTTTTTAGCGAGATTGATTGCAGGAGTCATGCTCCCCCCCTGTTTAGACAAACAAAAAACGCCACTCTACTGAGTGGCGTTTTAGCTTAATTAGTGTTCTAAGCTGCTGTCAACTTACTTGTAAACAATCTCACCAGATGGCGCGTATTTATTTACATCGATAGGGCTGTTTGACTCTAGGTACTCTTTTAGTACTTCTGCGTCAACGAAACCGGTATTAACAAAACCTGGGTGTCCCATAAGTTTAGGGTAGCCGTCACCACCTGATGCGTTAAAGCTTGGTACTGTAAAGCGGTAAGTTTCGTCTAGGCGAAGTTGCTTGCCACTGATGAATACGTTCGATACTTTGCCGTCAGCGACTGTCATAGAGATACCCGCAAACTGAGCGTAAGCTCCAGAATCCACAGGCTTAGTTGCAACAACGTTTAGGTAATCCATCACTTCTTGACCAGACATGTCTGTGTAAGTCAGGATGTTACCAAATGGCTGTACAGTCAGTACGTCTTTGTATGTCACATCACCTGCGTCGATAGAATCACGTACACCACCAGAGTTCATTACCGCAAAGTCAGCTTTCGCACGCTCCATGTGAGCTGTCGCGATCAAACGACCTAGGTTAGTTTGTTGGAAACGAACTACGTTACGGTCACCTTCAAGCTTGCCGTTAGTTTCAGCAATTTTAACGTCTAGTTGCGCCTTACCTTTTTCTTGGTATGGACGCAGGAATTCTAGTAGTTCTGAATCTTCTGCGATCTGATCTTCAATAAGAACACGCTGCTTCTTACCGTCAATCTTAACCTTCTTCTTCAGGTTAACAGGGATTAGGTCGTAGCTGACCATTTCTAGTTCGCCGTTACGGAATTCGTAATCAGCACGGCCTACATACTTACCCCATTCGTGCGCCTGAACGATGTAAGTACCGTTTTGTAGGTCGGGCTTACATTCGTCAGAAGGCTTGAAGTTTTTCTTAACAACGTTTGGCGCTTCCATACATACTGGCTCTTGTGAGTGGCCACCAACGATCATATCTAGAGAACCTTCACCTAGGTAACGAGCTAGGGCTACATCACCAGGAGCATTTACGCCACGCTTGCCGTCTTCATAGTGACCCATGTGAGTAACAGCGAAGATTAGATCTGGCTTTTCAGTTTTCTCAAGTTCAGCAATTAGCTGCTTCGCTTCTTCTTTAGGGTCACGGAAATCAATACCACCGATGAACTCCGGGTTACCAATTTTTTGAGTGTCTTCAGTTGTTAGACCAATTACGGCTACCTTGATGCCTTGTAGATCAAACATCTCATAAGCCTGGAACATACGCTCGCCAGTCTTCTTGTCGTAGATGTTTGCAGAAAGCATAGGGAAGTTTGCCCAATCTTTCTGTTTCATTAGTACTTCAAGTGGGTTATCGAACTCATGGTTACCTAGCGCCATTGCATCGTAACCAATTTTGCTCATGCCTTTGAAATCTGGCTCAGCGTCTTGTAGGTCTGACTCTGGAACACCTGTGTTGATGTCACCACCAGACAACAGTAGTGAGCTACCGCCCTCTGCTGCGACTTCAGCACGAAGCTCATCGATCAACGTTTTACGAGCAGCCATGCCGTACTCGCCGTATTTGTTCTGCCAAAAGCGACCGTGGTGGTCGTTAGTGTGTAGAACCGTCAACTTGTAAGTTTTATCTGCTTCCCACTCATGTTGTGGTGCCGTTGCACAACCAGCTAGAGTTGCCAGGATAGCCGCGCTAATTGCGCTTTTTACGATCAGGCGTTGCTTCATTGTCATACCTTTTGAACTTTTAGGGGTTTCCACTGCTTTTTATACTGCTCTCATTCAATAGACAGACTTGGAAAAAACAGGCTGAGAGAGCAGCAAAACTTGAACTAGTTTAAATTAAGGTGACGAAAGTGACACTTGAATTTCATATTTATGATGACCAGATCACTCTTAACAACTATTAATCATGTAATAAATGCTGAGATTTACACAGCCATAAATAAAAGATCACAAGCAAACGTTTGTCTGCCATAAATAACTGTCTAACAGTAATTGTGACTTAGATTATTTAATCAACACAAAAGGCGAACTTCGCAATTTATAGCAACAAAATTAAGCACTTATTGTTACGTTATAACAGAACAATAAGTCAGTTTTAATTAAAGCCTTTGCAATACCATAACACCAAATCAATATGCACCTAGTTTAGCCTTATTCAAATTTCAATACCGCTCCTGTTTGTCTCCATCAAATTAGATTAAAAAAAAGTCAGCAACGATGCTGACTTTCATTACTACATTATTAATATCTATTTAATATCTATATGTTCAAAGCCTTTGATTAGATCGTCAAGCGCTTTCATTTGCGCAAGGAACGGCTCTAACTTATCAAGTGGCAATGCCGATGGACCATCACAGCGCGCTTGATCTGGGTTAGGGTGCGCTTCGATAAATAGACCCGCGATCCCCGTTGCTAGACCAGCTTTAGCCAATTCAACCGTTTGCTCACGACGACCGCCAGAAGCTGCGCCAGAAGGGTCACGCATCTGAAGTGAGTGAGTCACATCAAAAATAATTGGGCTGCCGTTAGATACTTTTTTCATGACACCAAAGCCCAGCATATCAACCACTAGGTTATCGTAACCAAGGCAAGAACCACGCTCACATAGAATGATGTTCTCATTACCACATTCGCTAAATTTATCAACGATGTTACCTACCTGACCTGGGCTCATAAATTGAGGTTTTTTAACGTTGATCACTGCACCCGTTTTGGCCATCGCTTCAACAAGGTCAGTTTGACGTGCTAAGAACGCAGGAAGCTGAATAACATCAACCACGTCTGCGACTGGCTGAGCTTGCTCTTCTGTGTGAACGTCGGTGATAATTTTCACACCAAAGGTATCTTTTAGCTCTTGGAAGATTTTCATTCCTTCTTCAAGACCTGGGCCACGGTAAGAGTGGACAGAGCTACGGTTTGCTTTATCAAATGACGCTTTAAATACGTAAGGGATACCCAATTTTTCGGTTACTTTTACGTAGTGCTCACAGATCTGCATTGCTAGATCACGAGATTCTAAAACGTTCATGCCTGCAAACAGCGTGAATGGCTTGTCGTTCGCAACTGGAATGTCGCCAACTTGAACAATTTTCTGTTCCATTTTCTTCTCTCTATTTCAATGTCGTGCCAGCTCTTAAGAGATGGACTTAATGTAAGGTTACCTGAGTGTCACTCATGGCGGTCACTTGATTCTTGAGCAGTTCTGCTGCTGGGTCATCAGGACACTGATCGATAAAATATTGATAATCACTCAATGCGATTTGATGACAATCAAGCTGCTGATAGATAAACCCACGATCGCGGATTTCGTATGGGTCATCAGGAACAAAAGCTAGCGCAAGATCGGTACACTTTAACGCCAAAGTATAGCGTTCCTCACGCAGTAGGGCACTTTTCAGTAACGCCAACCATCGACCAATGACAGTTGGATTGTCGGTTTCGAGCAAGTGCTTAGATTCAAGTTTAGCCAGAGGGCCTTTGTGGCCGATCAGCCAAGCTCCTAAGGTATGCTCTGAAACGTATTCGCCATTGAACGGGTTAATATAGAGTGCTTGCTCCCCATGCCACTCCAGTTTTACAAGGAACTGAGTAGGAAACGTTACTCCTACCAATGGAAAGCCTAATTTACGCGCAATATAGAGTAAAATAGCTCCTAAGCTAACCGGAATGCCTCTACGCGTTTCAAGAACTTTATCGACAAAGCCATTTTCTGAGTGGAAATAGCTCTCTCTATCACCTTGAAACCCCCACTCATAATAGAAAAGACGCAGGAGGGCTTCAAAGCGGTGCTTGTCGCTCGCTTCATGAACCAACGCGATTTCAGCCTCTTGCACCAGCCGACTTAGCTCCGCTTCTGCCCAATGAACTTGGGTTTGAGGGTTGATTGCTTTGTTTAAAGCCAAAGCACCTTCCGCAAGCTCCAAGGCATCAAAATCTTCATCAAATAGCTCAAGCATATTGGTTGTCATCACCTCATCGACCAAAGATGTTATCCAAAGAACATTGGCGTCTTAGTTACGGCAACTTTTCCTGCCATAGCTAGCCAACCTAACGCACCAAAGAATGAAAATGTTCTTAACAACTTGTTTTTGCCTAACTTTAGGGCGAAGAAACCTAGCGCGATATAGGCTAAAACACAGGTAATCTTCTCCGTCAACCAAGGCGCGGCGGGAGTAAATGGCATAAAGCCTGTAATAAAGATCAAACCAATTCCTGATAGCAGCAAACAAGTGTCATTGATATGTGGAAAAACTTTAAAGAACTTTTTCTCTAACAGTTGAGAATGCGCCATCATCATGGCAAAGCGCACCGATAATAACGTGGCACTGATTGCGATAGTGAGCAGATGGAAATGTTTTAAACCTTCGTACATTGATTGTCTCTCTTACTTCAGTGGTGATATTGGCCGATGGTTACTCGATCATTGTCACCATAGTCCTTGTAGGTCGCCACTTGGTCGTAGCCAAGTGATAATAATAACTCTCTTACTGCCTCACCTTGCTCAAAGCCATGCTCGAACATCAACCATCCGCCATTGATAAGATAGGAACGAGCTTGCGTTGCGATATATCTGATATCGGCTAGCCCCTTCTCGTCGGCGACCAATGCACTCAGTGGTTCGAAGCGCACATCTCCTTGAGTCAGGTGTGGATCTTCTTTCTCAATATAGGGAGGGTTGGAAACTATAAGAGCAAACTCTGTGCCATTCGAAATAGGCTCAAACCAACTTCCTGCCAAAAACTGTGTGTTGGTCAGATTCAATGAGCTCGCATTCGATTGCGCCAACTGCTGGGCGTCGGTTTTAAGATCAACCCCCCAAACTTGTCTATTGGGAAGTTCAGACGCTAAAGCCAAAGCTATTGCGCCAGTTCCTGTCCCTAAATCAAGAATATCACCTTGATTTAGAAGTGCTTTATCAAGGGCAATCTCGACTAAGCGTTCAGTATCAGGTCTTGGGATAAGCGTCGTTGGCGAGACTTTTAACGGCAATGACCAAAATTCACGTTCACCCGTGATATAGGCTATCGGCTCTCCGCTTAATCTACGCTGCAATAAGCTTTGAAAGACACTTAACTGCCCAGTTTCAAGAACTTTGTCAGGCCAAGTCAATAGAAAGGAGCGTGGTTTATCTAAGGCGTGGCAAAGAAGCACCGCGGCATCAAGAGAGGGCGAATCACTGCCACTCTCTTGAAGTTGCTGTACGGCCTTTTTTAGTGTGCTTTCAACACTCTTGTCAGCCGACATTGGTTTAGTTGTTCTCTGCTAGAGCAGCTAGCTGATCCGCTTGGTGCTCCTGAATAACAGGATCAATCAAGCTTGCTACCTCTCCTTCCATCACTTCGTTGAGGCGATAGATTGTCAGGTTAATACGGTGATCTGAAACACGGCCTTGAGGGTAGTTGTAAGTACGGATACGATCACTACGGTCACCAGAACCTAGAAGGTTGCGACGTGTGTCTGACTCTTCAGCCGCACGCTTTGCTTCTTCTGCTTGAATAATACGCGCAGCCAAAACTGCCATCGCTTTCGCTTTGTTTTTATGTTGTGAACGCTCATCCTGACACTCAACAACCGTACCCGTTGGTAAGTGGGTAATACGAATAGCAGAGTCAGTGGTGTTAACGTGCTGACCACCCGCGCCTGACGCGCGGAAAGTATCAATCTTAAGGTCTGTAGCTTTGATTTCTGGAATCTCCGCTTCTGGAATTTCTGCCATAACTGCTACCGTACAAGCTGAAGTATGGACGCGACCTTGAGATTCTGTCGCTGGTACACGTTGTACGCGGTGACCACCTGACTCAAATTTCAATACGCCGTACGCACCGTCACCAGAAACTTTAGCGATCATCTCTTTATAACCACCGTGTTCCGATTCGTTCGAAGACATCACTTCAACGCGCCAACCTTTCTTTTCAGCAAACTTGCTGTACATACGGAATAGGTCACCAGCAAAAATACCCGCTTCATCACCACCCGCACCCGCGCGGATTTCTAGGAAACAGTTACGATCATCATTAGGATCTTTCGGCAGTAGCAAGATTTGTAGCTCATCGCTGAGACGCTCAATGGTCTCTTTCGCTTCACTGATTTCTTCCTGAGCCATTTCGCGCATTTCTTCATCGTCTTCTTTTGCCATCTCTTCAGCAGCAACCAAATCTTCTTGCGCTTGCTGGTAAGCTTGGAAACACTTAGTGACTTCCTCTAGTTGAGAATACTCTTTTGATAACGCGCGGAATTTATCTTGGTTACCGATCACATCAGGATCGCCAAGTAGATGTTGAACTTCTTCGTAACGCTCAACCAGGGTTTCTAGCTTAGTTAAAATAGAGGCTTTCATAGTTTTCTTTAACTCAGGGGTCTAATGAAGTCTGTCACTCTAAAACTAAGAGTTGTCCAGACCTAAACTTTGTCTAATAGTAGCAAGCCGTGCTGGCTCACCTTTCTCTGCAGCGCTTTGTAGTGCACGAGTCGGCGCATGAATTAATTTGTTGGTTAACTTATTACTAAGCTCGAGCAGAACCTTTTCTGCATCGGCTCCTGCTGCAAGAGACTGTAAACTTTTGCTAAGTAGCTCTTCGCGAATTTCATTGGCAGATTGACGGTACTCACGAATACTGTCAACGGCTTGTAATGAACGCATCCACGACATAAATGCCGCACTCTCTTCACTAACAATCGCTTCTGCTTGAATCGCTTCGATTTTTCTCTGCTCCATGTTGCTATCAACAATAGATTGCAGATCATCGACCGAATAAAGGTAGGCATCATTAAGCTCACCGACTTGCGATTCAATATCACGTGGAACGGCGATATCAACCAACAGCATGGGTTGGAAACGACGTGCTTTCAACGCTGTCTCAACCATACCTTTACCAATAATAGGTAATGGGCTGGCGGTGGAACTAATCACAATATCGGCTCGAGGCAAATGGTCAGGAATTTCGGGCAAACCAATAATCTCAGCGCCAAACTGTTCCGCCAAAGGAAGCGCACGCTCTTTAGTCCGGTTGGCAACAATCATTTTGCTACAACCATTTGCCGCGAGGTGTTTTGCTACCAACTCTATCGTTTCACCTGCGCCTACCAACAACACGGTTGATTTCTCAAGTGATTCGAAAATATGCTTCGCTAACGTACAGGCTGCATAGGCCACCGATACCGCATTACCGCCAATATCAGTCTCGGTACGAACTCGCTTAGCAACAGAGAAGGCTTTTTGAAACAGTTTCTCCATTGCCGAGTCTACGATCTTACTACCACGCGAATCAGAAAAGGCTTGTTTTACCTGGCCTAAGATCTGTGGCTCACCTAAGACCAAAGAATCTAAACCACAGGAAACTCGCATCAAGTGGCGAATTGCTGCCTGCTCCTCATGGATATAAAGGCTAGGTTTAAGATCTTCTGGGCTCACTTGGTGAAACTGAGACAACCAATCAATAATTTTGCTCTTACCACCACTTTTTACATCGCAATAGATTTCGGTGCGATTACAGGTAGAAACAATCACACTACCATTTACGATGGTGTTTTGGCCGAGCTGGTCTAAGGCTTCAGGTAACTTTTCCGGACCAAACGCGACTTTTTCACGAAGTTCGACGGAGGCCGTATTATGATTGATACCTATAGCAAGCAAAGACATGTATCGTGGGTTCTCTGAATCGGGCATGGACAAATAAGGTCGGAATTTTACTTGATGCCCCCGTTTATTGAAAGGGGAATAGGATATGTTTTCTTGAGTTCGTGATTTCAATGATATAGTGAGGGGATACTTTGGCTCAAACTGGGTAATTAATCAGCAATGGCGAAACAATTTCGATCTATTTTTCTCTTGCTCGTCGGTGCGCTTTTTCTACACGGCTGTGCCACCATTGACAGCACAACCAACGTCGAGTGGCAGACTCATCAACAACGTTTAGCTACCATTCAAGATTACAAATCCAACGGCAAACTCGGCTATATCGCACCAGATCAAAGACAATCACTTAATTTCCATTGGCACCATTCTTCAACATTGACTCAATTGCGAATGACCACTTTTCTCGGTCAAACAGCGCTTAACTTAAAAACAACGCCCGATGGTGCAAGCGTGGAAACCTACGACGAGCAAACTTTCCAAGCTTCTACCCCTGAAACATTGATAAAACAGCTAACTGGCCTAAACATACCAGTAAAGCAGCTCAATGATTGGATGCTCGGTAGACCAACCCAAGCCGATTACTATGATTTGAACCAGACCAACACGCTAGCGTCTTTAACCAAGCGAGTTGGCGATCAAGTTTGGCAGCTCAACTACACCAGCTACCAAGATGTGTTGATTGATGGTACTACCTTGCCGCTGCCAAAAAAAATGAAACTGACTCAGGGCGATATCTCAATTAACATTATTATTTCGAAGTGGAACATAAACTAATGATCACCGAGACCACTCACTGGCCTTCTCCAGCAAAGCTCAACTTATTTCTCTACATTACCGGGCGCCGTGACAATGGCTATCACGAACTGCAAACTTTGTTTCAGTTTCTCGACCATGGAGATGACCTCACAATTACAGCTAACGGCTCAGGTGACATTACACTCTCTCCACAGATTCCCGGTGTAGCGCTGCAAGATAATTTAATCTGGAAAGCAGCCACCGAATTGCAAAAAAAATCGGGATGCACGTTCGGCGCTCATATCGAGCTTAACAAAGTACTCCCTATGGGTGGCGGAATTGGTGGTGGCTCATCCAATGCGGCAACGACGCTTGTTGCCCTCAATCATTTGTGGCAGTCCAACCTATCTGAAGATGAACTAGCAAAGATCGGACTAAAATTAGGGGCAGATGTACCTGTGTTTACTCGAGGTTTTGCTGCCTTTGCTGAGGGAATCGGTGAACAGCTAACTCAAGCTGAACCAGAAGAAAAATGGTATCTGATAGTAAGACCTAATGTCTCAATTGCCACTGTCGATATTTTCACCCATCCCAATTTGACTAGAAATACGCCAAAGCGAACTCTGGCAACCCTTCTTGACAGTGATTACGGAAACGATTGCGAAAAAATTGTTCGAATGCTGTACCAAGAGGTTGATAAGCAACTTTCATGGCTGCTACAATACGCGCCGTCGCGGTTGACCGGGACGGGATCATGCGTTTTTGCCGAATTTTCGAGCAAAAACCAAGCTGAAACTACCCTCGGGAAACTGCCAGACACTGTCTCCGCATTTGTCGCTAAAGGAAAGAATATTTCGCCTTTATACGAGACATTGGCTAAATATCGCTTAGCCCACACACAATCTATTTAAAAACTGGACGCAACCCTGAGGTTTCCACCGTGCCTGATATGAAGCTATTTGCTGGTAACGCTACACCTGAACTAGCCCAACGTATTGCTGATCGTCTATACATCTCTCTTGGTGATGCTACTGTTTCTCGTTTTTCTGATGGCGAAGTCGCTGTTCAAATCAACGAAAACGTACGTGGCAGTGATGTTTTCATCATCCAATCTACTTGTGCACCAACTAACGACAACCTAATGGAACTTGTAGTGATGATTGACGCAATGCGCCGCGCTTCAGCGGGCCGTATTACAGCAGTTATCCCTTACTTTGGTTACGCTCGTCAAGACCGTCGCGTACGTTCTGCTCGTGTGCCAATCACTGCGAAAGTTGTTGCAGATTTCCTTTCTAACGTTGGCGTTGACCGTGTTCTTACGATCGACCTTCACGCTGAACAAATCCAAGGCTTCTTCGATGTTCCTGTAGACAACATCTTCGGGACTCCAGTACTTCTTGAAGATATGCAAGCTCGTGGCCTAGAGAACCCAGTAGTGGTATCTCCAGACCTCGGCGGTGTTGTTCGTGCTCGTGCAACAGCGAAAGCTCTAGGTGACATCGATATCGCTATCGTAGACAAGCGTCGTCCACGTGCAAACGTTTCTGAAGTTATGAACCTAATCGGTGATGTTGAAGGTCGCGACTGCGTGATCGTTGATGACATGATTGATACGGGTGGTACGCTATGTAAAGCAGCAGAAGCACTAAAAGAGCGCGGTGCTAAGCGTGTATTCGCTTACGCTACTCACGCTGTATTCTCAGGAAACGCAGCACAGAATATCGGTAACTCTGTGCTAGACCAAGTTATCGTGACTGACTCAATTACGCTACCCAAAGAGATGGCAGCTACAGGCAAAGTTACTTGTCTAAGCCTATCTCGCATGCTGGCTGAAGCCATCCGCCGCATCAGCAACGAAGAGTCAATCTCTGCTATGTTCAACTAATCGCAACTGCGATTAACTTAATTTGAAAACACCCCTTCTGGGGTGTTTTTTTATTTGCCCTTATTGCTCATCTCGCCCGCGACGAGATTTGTATGCTATCATACGGCGCTTTTTGAGATTCCAAGAGAGATCCTAACCTTGAGTCAACAAATTAAACTTCTTGTCGGCCTTGCAAATCCAGGGCCTGAATACGCAAGAACTCGCCACAATGCGGGCGCTTGGGTAGTAGAAGAGCTTGCACGTATTCACAATGTAACATTGAAGAATGAAGCTAAATTCTTCGGGTTAACCGGGCGCATAATGGTCAATGGACAGGATCTCCGTCTGCTTATTCCGACCACCTTTATGAATCTCTCAGGCAAATCGGTTGCTGCGTTAGCAAAGTTTTACCAAATAAAACCAGAAGAGATAATGGTTGCACACGATGAGCTAGATTTACCACCGGGTGTCGCTAAATTTAAGAAAGGTGGTGGCCATGGCGGCCACAATGGCCTTCGCGATACCATTAGTAAACTTGGCAATTGCAAAGATTTCTATCGCCTAAGGATCGGGATCGGTCACCCTGGGCACAAAGACAAAGTTGCCGGATTTGTTTTAGGCAAGGCTCCGGCAAAAGAACAAGAGCTTCTTGATGCAGCAGCAGATGAATCTGTTCGCTGTTTGGATATCCTAATTAAGGATGGCCTATCAAAGGCGCAAAATCGTTTACACACGTTCAAAGCTGAATAAGGTTACTATCATGGGTTTTAAATGTGGCATCGTTGGTCTACCAAACGTAGGTAAATCAACTCTGTTTAATGCACTCACTAAAGCAGGTATCGAAGCGGCTAACTTCCCGTTTTGTACTATCGAGCCAAATACAGGCGTAGTACCTGTACCCGATCTTCGTCTAGACGCACTAGCAAAGATCGTTAACCCACAGAAAGTGCTGCCAACAACGATGGAGTTCGTTGATATCGCGGGTCTAGTAGCTGGTGCATCTCGTGGTGAAGGTCTAGGTAACAAGTTCCTAGCCAACATCCGTGAAACTGATGCGATTGGTCACGTTGTACGTTGTTTTGAGAACGAAAACATTGTCCACGTTGCAGGTAAAGTATCACCAATCGAAGATATCGAAGTGATCAACCTCGAGCTAGCGATGGCTGACCTTGACTCTTGTGAGCGTGCAATTCAACGCAACGCAAAAAAAGCAAAAGGTGGCGATAAAGACGCTAAGTTCGAACTTGCTGTACTTGAAAAGCTACTTCCAGTACTGACTGAAGGCGGCATGGCGCGCACTGTAGAACTAGCAAAAGAAGAGCTAGCGGCAATCGGCTATCTAAACTTCCTAACGCTAAAACCAACCATGTACATTGCCAACGTTAACGAAGACGGCTTTGAAGACAACCCATACCTAGACGCAGTACGCGAGTACGCTGAAAAAGAGAATAATGTGGTTGTTCCAGTATGTGCAGCTATCGAGTCTGAGCTTTCAGAACTAGATGATGAAGATCGGGAAGAGTTCCTTGCTGATATGGGTATCGAAGAACCTGGTCTTAACCGTGTTATCCGTTCTGGCTACGAACTTCTAACTCTACACACTTACTTTACCGCCGGTGTGAAAGAAGTTCGCGCATGGACTATTCCTGTTGGTGCAACAGCACCACAGGCTGCTGGTAAGATCCACACTGATTTTGAAAAAGGCTTCATTCGTGCTGAAGTTGTTGGCTACGATGACTTTATCCAGTTTAACGGTGAAAGCGGTGCGAAAGATGCGGGTAAATGGCGCTTAGAAGGTAAAGATTACATCGTAAAAGATGGCGATGTAGTTCACTTCCGTTTCAACGTTTAATTTGTATCCAAGTCATTGACTTTAAAAGCCAGCTCTCTCGCTGGCTTTTTTATTGTTCTTTTACAAAGAAACCAATTAACTCTTTAAACTGATGCCAATTTGTTATCAGTTTTCGATCATTAACACGCCTCTTTGTTTAAAAAGAAACCGAACGGTTGATTTATGAGGATTTATTCAAAAAAACTATTGACGGCTTTGCCTCAACTTCGCATAATGCGCGCCGTTCCCAACGATAAGGCAACGAATCGAAGAGAACAAAATATGGTATGGCTACGTAGCTCAGCTGGTTAGAGCACATCACTCATAATGATGGGGTCACAGGTTCGAATCCCGTCGTAGCCACCATTCCTAAACACTTTTCTTCTGAAAGTAGTTAGGAATTGATGCGGAAGTGGCGGAATTGGTAGACGCACCAGATTTAGGTTCTGGCGCCGCAAGGTGTGAGAGTTCAAGTCTCTCCTTCCGCACCATTATTGAAGTCTCTTTAGTTAGAGCACTGCAGGTCTATCGCCAAGCGGTAAGGCAGCGGCTTTTGATGCCGCCATTCCCTGGTTCGAATCCAGGTAGACCTGCCACTATTTATAGGCACAGTGGATAACAGCTTTTGATGCCTCGTCTATTGTCCCTAGTTCGGTTTAAAGTATTGGTTCAGTAGCGGTAAAGCATCATTTGATGCCCCATCCATTGTCCCTGGTTGACTCCTTGTAGTCAGCCATTATTTCCAGTGCGGGCCTAATTAAAAAAGGGCTTGTCACTAAGAGCTAGAGAGTTTATATTGTCTCGCTCACGAGTGGCTACGTAGCTCAGCTGGTTAGAGCACATCACTCATAATGATGGGGTCACAGGTTCGAATCCCGTCGTAGCCACCATTTACAATTTCATATGGCTTTTACCAATTAGCGATATGAATACAAAATTGATGCGGAAGTGGCGGAATTGGTAGACGCACCAGATTTAGGTTCTGGCGCCGCAAGGTGTGAGAGTTCAAGTCTCTCCTTCCGCACCATTATTGAAGTCTCTTTAGTTAGAGCACTGCAGGTCTA
>NZ_LBLS01000041.1:0-1010 GCF_001188205.1 Vibrio sp. VPAP30 | reverse complement strand
ACTCAAATGGTTGTTACTACCTAATCTGGGCTTATCGCAAGTTACTACGTCTTTCATCGCCTCTGACTGCCAAGGCATCCACCGTGTACGCTTAGTCACTTAACCATACAACCCCAAAGAGTTTCGCAAAGCGAATCTTGAGGATGTTGTTAAACAACCAAAGTTGCCTGCAATTTTATACATGCGCAGGCACGATTTTGCCGGACTCAAATAACTCTTTACTTCCACTTTTTAAGAAAAAGTAGAAACAAAAAGTGAACATCACAAGGATGTTTCCAAGAACACTTGAATGTGTGTTGGTACCTAAATGAACAAGTCATCTAGGATTTGAGAACTTTTAATTTGAATAACAACGCATATCCGAAGATATGGGGATTGTTGTTATTCGTCAGCTTTCCAAATTGTTAAAGAGCTAGATTCATTTAAGAACCATTTTTAAATATTCTCTGTCGAGAAAACACTTAAAGATGGTGGGCGATACCGGGCTCGAACCAGTGACCCCCTGCTTGTAAGGCAGGTGCTCTCCCAACTGAGCTAATCGCCCATCGAATCAAGAATGGTGGAGCTAAGCAGGATCGAACTGCTGACCTCCTGCGTGCAAGGCAGGCGCTCTCCCAGCTGAGCTATAGCCCCATATCTTGAGAAAATGGTGGGTCGTGCAGGATTCGAACCTGCGACCAATTGATTAAAAGTCAACTGCTCTACCAACTGAGCTAACGACCCAATGGTATCCCGTAGGGGAGTCGAACCCCTGTTACCGCCGTGAAAGGGCGGTGTCCTAGGCCTCTAGACGAACGGGACACTAAGTCGAACATCTTGGGGGATGTTCTATCTCTTAAACTACATAAACCATCAATCTGTGTGGACACTCATCGTGAGTAATCATCGTATAAGGAGGTGATCCAGCCCCAGGTTCCCCTAGGGCTACCTTGTTACGACTTCACCCCAGTCATGAACCACAAAGTGGTAAGCGTTCTCCCGAAGGTTAAACTACCTACTTCTTTTGCAGC
>NZ_LBLS01000001.1:0-1017 GCF_001188205.1 Vibrio sp. VPAP30 | reverse complement strand
TCTGAAGTTCGTGAGCGTCAGTCGGTAGGGCTGGACCGTTTCCTTGACTCTTCAGATTATATTTATGCAGGAGCAAATCTACCCAATAAAATTGGCCTTGGGACAATCAAAGGGATGGATCAAGTCATCCAAAAGGACCTAAGAAGTTTTTATCAAACTTATTACGCTCCAAGGAATACGACTCTGGTTTTGGCTGGCGATGTGAGTCATGACGTTATGCTTGAACGCGTTAAACATTTCTTTTCTGACTGGCGTAATAAAGAGTTTCAGCCCGCTGTTGACCCAGAGTTTAACGTCGTGTTGCCGAGTAAAGTTGAAGCGAAAGTGTTTACAGATCCAAATGTAGAGACGCGAATAGAATTTAACTTTCTCGAGAAGGAGTCACCTGAAGCCAACAGTAAGGCACTAAATCTAGAGTACTGGACTCACTTACTGAGCACTAGGGCTTTGATTAATCGTATTGACACATTAGCGTACGAAAGTGGCGGTCGAATTCTGTCACCGAGTATGTCATCAGAGATAAGCTTAGAATCTGTTCGTGTAAGTCAAATCGGGGTGACAACAGCAGATAGAGATTGGGAATTTGGCCTCTCAACACTAGAGCAAAAATTACGTCAAGCGGTTGAGTTCGGTTTTACCGAAGATGAGATCAAGAAGCAGCTTACAGCGTTAGAAAATGAACTACAGCTTAGTGTCGAAACGGCTGGGGATTCGTCAAGTGCCACTCTTGCTAACAGAGTCATGAATGCCGTTGATAGTGGTTACTTTATCGCATCACCACAAACCGACCTATCCATATTCTATGAACTACGAGACCAATTGACCGTTAAATCAATTAATGAGGCCTTTCGGAAAAGGTGGGCATCTCAACCACCTCGTCTCTATTTAACCGAGCGTAGCAATGCCCCAGGCCTTGAGAAGACGTTGCTTGAAACATATGCGGAAAGCCAACAAACTAAGGTAACGCCCTATGTGGAGAAGGCTGCCACTGAATTTGCTTACCAGAACTTTGGTAAG
>NZ_LBLS01000023.1:0-1017 GCF_001188205.1 Vibrio sp. VPAP30 | reverse complement strand
TCTGAAGTTCGTGAGCGTCAGTCGGTAGGGCTGGACCGTTTCCTTGACTCTTCAGATTATATTTATGCAGGAGCAAATCTACCCAATAAAATTGGCCTTGGGACAATCAAAGGGATGGATCAAGTCACCCAAAAGGACCTAAGAAGTTTTTATCAAACTTATTACGCGCCAAGGAATACGACTCTGGTTTTGGCTGGCGATGTGAGTCATGACGTTATGCTTGAACGCGTTAAACATTTCTTTTCTGACTGGCGCAATAAAGAGTTTCAGCCCGCTGTTGACCCGGAGTTTAACGTCGTGTTGCCGAGTAAAGTTGAAGCGAAAGTGTTTACAGATCCAAATGTAGAGACGCGAATAGAATTTAACTTTCTCGAGAAGGAGTCACCTGAAGCCAACAGTAAGGCACTCAATCTAGAGTACTGGACTCACTTACTGAGCACTAGGGCTTTGATTAATCGTATTGACACATTAGCGTACGAAAGTGGCGGTCGAATTCTGTCACCGAGTATGTCATCAGAGATAAGCTTAGAATCTGTTCGTGTAAGTCAAATCGGGGTGACAACAGCAGATAGAGATTGGGAATTTGGCCTCTCAACACTAGAGCAAAAATTACGTCAAGCGGTTGAGTTCGGTTTTACCGAAGATGAGATAAAGAAGCAGCTTACAGCGTTAGAAAATCAACTACAGCTTAGTGTCGAAACGGCTGGGGATTCGTCCAGTGACACTCTTGCTAACAGAGTCATGAATGCCGTTGATAGTGGTTACGTTATCGCATCACCACAAACCGACCTATCCATATTCTATGAACTACGAGACCAATTGACCGTTAAATCAATCAATGAGGCCTTTCGGAAAAGGTGGGCATCTCAACCACCTCGTCTCTATTTAACCGAGCGTAGCAATGCCCCAGGCCTTGAGAAGACGTTGCTTGAAACATATGCGGAAAGCCAACAAACTAAGGTAACGCCCTATGTGGAGAAGGCTGCCACTGAATTTGCTTACCAGAACTTTGGTAAG
>NZ_LBLS01000014.1:0-1054 GCF_001188205.1 Vibrio sp. VPAP30 | reverse complement strand
GCAATGATGGCTACTTTTTTGGGTTTACCTGCATTGACGAGTCGTGTGTAAGTCGCCTTAAAAATTGCGTTGCACTGCATGGCAGACATCATGGCCATATACAAAACCGTTCTTACTTGGGCTCTGCCTCCTTGGATGACTCGTTTACCTTTGTAACGGCCACTTTCTTTTGTAATCGGGGCGACTCCAATTAGAGAAGCCGCTTGTTTGTTGGTAATGTAACCAAGCTCTGGAACGTTGCTTATGATTGAGGCAGCTGCGATATTTCCGATCCCAGGCACACTTTGTAAAATTGCATTTTTCCTTGGTACTCGGGGCTTTCTTCAATGAGCTTCATCAGCTTGCTTTCAATCTTTGTGATTTGGTTTTTCATTGCTGTAAGCATCGGTTTGATGGTTGAATGTAGGCACTTGGGGAGTATATGAATGCGATTTTTCTCCATGGTTTGCATGGATAGCAACTGATTTCTACGGATGACTAAGTCACTCATTAATCTTATGTTTTCTGCTTTTATAACGGTTAGTGCAGGCTTGAACACCTCACTATAATGTGCGATGAGTTCAGCATCTAAACGGTCATTCTTGGCTCTACGCCCAATTGCTCCAGCGAAGCGCTTAATATGCACTGGGTTCGCTCGAACTATTGGTAAATTAGCCTCGGCACAAGCCAGTACAAATGGCATCTCTAACCGGCCTGTTGCTTCGATAACGATGCGTTCAGGGCTATATTTTTTAATGACCTTGAGTGCATCCTTGATTCCCTTATCACTATTTTCTACCGAGAGAAACATGTCCAAAGGTCGAATGTGGATGTCTAATTGTGTTTTGCCTGTATCAACTCCGACGTTGATGCTTTGCTTCATTTTGGTATTCATAATAAGCTAACTCATGCTTGCGTAATGCGGGTTCGAGACCCAGTCGACGATTCGAGGTTTGTGCTTGGAGTCCTATGCAGTGTTCATGTTTGTTATCGGTCTCTCGATAGAGGAGCCAGCGTTCAATCGAACTACTACATGGAAAGCTTTAGTTGCAGCTAAAGCCTGGGTCTCACATTA
>NZ_LBLS01000002.1:0-1079 GCF_001188205.1 Vibrio sp. VPAP30 | reverse complement strand
ATATTAACAGCCTGAACTTCTTCTGGGCTTTCCTGGTAGGTTTCTAAGTAATTACTTAACATTTGTAGCGTGAAAGACTTGCCTTGTTCACGGTAGCCACCGTCAATCATTAAGGCGGCAAATACCCGAAGTTGATTAAGCGCATCTTCATTTTTCACTGCCTGTTTCAAAACAAATGCGTTAGTCTCTACCGTGGCTTCAAGGCCCATGGTCGTGCCTGCAAATATGCGCTTCAAATCATTAATATCATGAGCTTTAAGCCCACCAGTAGACATGCCGACGTTGTACAAATTAATCAGAGCAGATTGCTCTTGAGTTAATGCCATCAGCCCTTTACCAACACGGGCAGAGATGTATACAACGCTCTTCTCAAAATCGGTCTGTTTAATATTCAACATGACACCATTATCAAAACGATAGCGAAGAATATGTCCGTATTTGGACGTACCAATTAGCTTAGCTTTGCCTGGCTTACCAAAGTTCTGGTAAGCAAATTCAGTGGCAGCCTTCTCCACATAGGGCGTTACCTTAGTTTGTTGGCTTTCCGCATATGTTTCAAGCAACGTCTTCTCAAGGCCTGGGGCATTGCTACGCTCGGTTAAATAGAGACGAGGTGGTTGAGATGCCCACCTTTTCCGAAAGGCCTCATTAATTGATTTAACGGTCAATTGGTCTCGTAGTTCATAGAATATGGATAGGTCGGTTTGTGGTGATGCGATAACGTAACCACTATCAACGGCATTCATGACTCTGTTAGCAAGAGTGGCACTTGACGAATCCCCAGCCGTTTCGACACTAAGCTGTAGTTCATTTTCTAACGCTGTAAGCTGCTTCTTTATCTCATCTTCGGTAAAACCGAACTCAACCGCTTGACGTAATTTTTGCTCTAGTGTTGAGAGGCCAAAGTCCCAATCTCTATCTGCTGTTGTCACCCCGATTTGACTTACACGAACAGATTCTAAGCTTATCTCTGATGACATACTCGGTGACAGAATTCGACCGCCACTTTCGTACGCTAATGTGTCAATACGATTAATCAAAGCCCTAGTGCTCAGTAAGTGAGTCCAGTACTCTAGATT
>NZ_LBLS01000026.1:0-417210 GCF_001188205.1 Vibrio sp. VPAP30 | reverse complement strand
TACCTTTCGTTCTCAGTGAGGTGCGTGTATCTCATGTTTTTTACTTCTTGGCGGGAGCAAACTTCATGATTATCGCATCTCACTGTTTTTATGTTCAGAGGTGTCGCACTTCGTACTTGAATCCAAGACCAATAACAGTGACGGACGTCGATTTGTAGCAGTATTAGACGATAAGCATCAACTGGTGTTAGGTCGTTGGGTAACAGAAGAGGTATTCCAGACAGGCCAAGATTTGGTTCGAAATGGACCTAAACGCCCCCACTAATAAAAATAAACAGATAATAAGCCTGCATTTATGCGGGCTTAATTTTAACTAACTTTAAACTCTCACCGATAATAACAAAAAACAAACACTATCCAATATTTCGGATAAATATCCAGTTGTCCAGTTACTATAAACAAAAAGAGACCAATTATAATTAACCAGTCTCTTATTTAATTATATTTAGAATCTATTCTTATGCGTTTGGCGGTGTGCCTTCACCGTTGGAGACCACTGCATCAATTTGTACTAGTGCACCCATAGCAATTTCTGATACACCGACAACAGTACGCGCAGGAAGCTCACGCTCAAAGTATGTCTTATACACTTCATTCACTGCTTCTAAATCTGCCATATCACGTAGTTGGATGTTGACCTTGACGATATCGTCCATCACATGATCAATACTTTCAACGATCGCTTTGATATTGTTGAGACATTGCGCAGCCTGACCTTTTGCACCACCGGAAACAAGTTGGCTCACGTTAGCTTTCATAGGTAACTGCGCTGCAATATGATTGTAGTGCGAGAAGGCGACTGTCTGAGTGTGTAGCGGGTTGATTGGTGCGTTTTCAGTGTTGTGCGCTCTGATAACAATACCGTGTCTGTCTTCAACCTCTTGCGGTGGTGTACCGTCACCGTGCGAAACAACCGCATCAATCTGAACGCGAGCGCCCATTGGTAGATCAGCCACTGAAACAAAAGTGCGCGCTGGTACGTAGCCTAAAGTACGCGCGATTGACGAATCTGGGAAGAAAGTGCTGTATGCCTCATCAACAGCTGCCATGTCAGCGAGATCTTTAAGGTAAACATTAACCTTAACAATGTCGTCGAATGGTACATCAATGCTTTCCATAATCGCTTTGATGTTTTTCAGACACTGCGCGGTTTGCTCTTGCACGCTACCTTCGACTAACTTGCCTGTTTCAGCATCGATAGGTAGTTGCGCAGAAATATTATTGTAGTGAGAAAATGCGACGGTCTGAGTCGATACAGGGCTAAATGGGGCTTTTTTGCTGTCTCTAGATAGCTTGATCAGTGCACAAGGCTCTTGAGGTGCAGTGCCTTCACCGTTTGAGATAAGTGCGTCCATTTGAACCAGAGCGTCGCCATGTGGTAGTGCGTTGACAGCTACGGTCGTGCGCGTTGGTAGCAAGTTAGGGAAGAAGGTCGAATATACCTCATCCACAGCTGCCAGATCTGAAATGTTCTTCAGGTGAACATTGATGCGAACAACGTCGTCCATGACGTGGTCAATACTTTCAACAATCGCCTTAATATTGCTTAAACATTGTTTCGCTTGGTCTTTAACATCACCGACGACAATCTCACCCGTTGTAGGGTCTAGAGGTAATTGCGCAGAAATATTGTTGTAGTGAGAGAATGCTACGCTTTGCGTAGAAAGCTCTGAAACGGGTGCATTTTCGGTGTTTCTTGAAACTTTAATAATTGCGCCACTCATGTCGATTTTTATCCTTCTATTTCACGCTAGATATAATTTATCTTGGGTAGGTTTTCGTTATTGGAATTAAAGTGACATGATAGTAAGTGAAATATTCACGGCTATTTGTGATGGCAATCAAGATCTAATTTCACTAGAAAGCCCTCTCAATCAGGATATTTAGTCATTACGAGATTAAATATCCTAATTTGCGCAGCTTAATTAGAAGATTATTTAATTTAAAGACTTAGTCTTGCGTTAAAAGTGCATACATACTCAGCTAAGATTTATCTCAATACGCAGACTTTCGTCTAAATCTGATAGCAGCTTCACAAGATTCCCTTAGCAACACCACGACACCACTTTTCACACTGCGATTTATCTCATCTCCACTGCATAAATTGTCTTGTGTCGTAGTAATCACCTTAATCGACCCTATCCGACATTTATCGCGACTACTCTTGCCATATCATTGACAAAACAGGTCTGACCAGAATAAATTTAAATAACAATTTAGCAACAAATCCCAGACCATGCATATTGACCAATTGTTACACCAAGCCAAGCATTGCATCATCAATCAAGAATCCATGACCTTTCCAGAAAGCTGGGGGCAAGGTAGAACTGCATTTGGTGGATTGTCTGCAGCTTTACTCTATGCCGCTATGAGACAGCATGTCGAAGGCAATAGACCATTACGATCATTAACAACGAACTTTGTTGGGCCTTTACTTGCCGAGACCCCTTTCACATTTGAGATTGAGCTACTCCGTGAAGGCAAAAGTGCGTCGCAGTTAGCCGCACGTATCATTCAAAACGATCAGGTCGCGGTTATTCAACAAGCTTGTTTTGGTATCGAGCGCTTTTCTGAGATTGAAGTACCGAGTCTCGACATTCATGAAATGCCATCGCCACTGTCTCTGCCAAGAGTACCAGTGATTCAGGGGGTCACTCCCAGCTTTATAGGCAACATAGACTTAGCCATAGCACAAGGTGAGATGCCCTACAGCGGTAAGATGGTTTCAGACCTATCAGGTTGGATGCGCTTTAAACATGCACCCCAAGAAATCACCGATGCGCACTTGATCTGCTTGATTGATGCGTGGCCACCAGCGGTCTTACAGATGATGAGTCAGCCTGCGCCAGCAAGTACCATGATGTGGAATCTTGAGTTCATTCACCCTCATCAACCCATGAAGCCTGACGAGTTTCTCGCGTATAAAGCGACGACACGCCAAGCGGCTAACGGGTACGCTCACTTAGAAGCGGACATTTGGGACAATTCAGGAGAACTCATCGCGATCAGTCGACAAAGTGTCGCGGTATTTAGCTAGTAGTGGCATCAGATAGCAACTTCCTACCGGAGCTTTTATATTTTGCTGTAGCTCACAATTGGACAGAAGCTTTTCAGTGACTTTGCTAATTTAGCATTTAACGGATTATCTTGGGTACCGCTAAACTTTTAACCCAGCAGCGAAGGCTACACATTATCTGAAGAATTGTTATAACCCTTTTATGTTATTCTTAGCTAAGTTTTCTTGTTGCTTAAGGAACATGAAGAAGTTTGTCTCACTAATAAATGGGTTCCCATTTGCACCTAGCTTCTCCCTGTTCTCAAATAGGTAATTTTTATGTGGATGGTTCGAAAGGTTAACGCTCACTACAGGCGGCTGGAGTGAAATCTTTCTAATTTTCTCCATACTACTTAAGAACTGTTCAATCATTTTTGGATCATTGCCACTTACGCTATGGCCACCAACGATAAAAGCACGATGTTCAGCGCCTTTATCTTTGACTGTAAAATCTAGGGAAAAATCACCTTCGGTGTGACCCGGTGTGAGATAGAACTTAAACTCATGACCACCAATAACCATAGAGGTATCGCTTTTTATCTCTATGTCTAGGGTTGGTGGAAGGAACTTATTCTCACCTTTGCTTTTGTTTGATTGCTGTATGGATAGCTCATGAGCGCTTTTAGTCATCACAACTTTAGAAGATCCATACATCTTCTGAAGCAACTGAGCGCCCCCAACATGGTCAGAATGCCCATGCGTTACCAATATGTGCGTTATTGGCTCATCTTCTAACCCTAGCTTCTCAAGATTGATAGGAATCCACTTAGAATAAGGGAAATCAAGTGTATCAATTATCACTAGTCCGTCATCTGTATCAATTGCATATGATGAAACCCATTTGTCCCCAATATAATAAACACTATCAAACATCTGAAACGGTTCTACATAACCGTTCTTATCATCCATCGTTGGAACGTCTTTGCTTGAGGAAGCAAAGACCGATGCACTGAAAAGGACACCTAATATAATTTTTTTCACGAAATCACCTGCAAACACTTACTGCTTAGTTTGAGTTCTGACCTACCAAGACACTTCTTGAGCGCTCAGCCAGTCCAAAAGGGATCTACGATTTTGATTGCAATTTATTGCATAATCAAGGCAAAAGGTACTCTATTTACTTTGTGGCCTAGCGATAGAACTACAGCATTCGGATGGGGATACAACTCTTTTTAGAAATGAGAGTTCTTGAATTGACTCTGTTGACTAAATTAATCTTATGAAATTTTGGGGTTATCCAAACAAACTTTGGGGCATTTCTGAGCTAGAAGTGCCCGCCATGAAGGTTCTGGACAAAACTATGTCAGCGTTTTTTCTAATTTGGAAAACAATCAGCAACTTCAGGTAGGACAAAGTCATTGTGAAGAGCTAGTGCGACGAGTTAGATCGCACTAGCGAACAGGCTTGGTTGAGGTGCAGATAATGTAGTTATGTTCCGTCAGAGTCCAATACCTAGACCTTTCTCGAGGATAGCCAGAAAGAAAACCATTATCCAACTCCAAAACCCCAAAGCATTCCACCACATAAAAGCCTTAAACTTTTTAGAATTCGTTGTTTCACGATGCCGAATAAAAGGATACGCAATGCAATAATTAGTAAACCGACTTCCGACATCCCAAGATGCTTGATACTCCGGTCGCATATAACCTTTATCGTCGTAATACTTATTTAAATCTTTCGCTAACTGCTTATCTATAAAAATAATGTGTTTAAAACTACCTAACGAGATCACTGGCAATACAATCACTGATGGAAAACACCAGACAATAGCAATAACACCGAAAACAACCATCAACCAATCCAACATTTATCTATTACCCAAAACGTTTTCAACCTTTTCATAAATAACATCAGCTCCCCACTTACCAGCGGTTGAGCCAGCCACACCACCGACAACACCACCTGCAACCGCGCCGCCAATTGCAGCAATCGCCAGAACAGGGGCCGAGGCTGTTACCCCAATAATTAAGGCAATACCAGAAATCGTTGCCACAGCTGCACCAGCACCGACGGATCCACCTTTAGCACCACCGACAACGCCACCAATAAATCCAGCAAACTCTCTAGTCGTCGTCTTACCACAATTCCCTGAGCCATCCACCTTACAGGCTTCATAAATGTTATCGACGCCGCTTACCGCTCCAACAGTGAGACCGATGTAACCCAAGCCTTTAGATGCTGAAATCCCAATCGCAATATTGGCAATCCTTTTCCCTAAGTCTTTCACAAACCCTTTCTTGAGAATCTCATCAGCATTATGGATCATTGATCTTGAGGAGAGGTTGAGATTACGCTTGACTTGCGTGTGAATCGGAAGTTGAACACTTCGTTTAGACAACATAGCAAACGAACCATCCAGTTTTTTAAACAAAGCGGCACGCTGTTCAAAAAATCGATCAAAATTGACATAGCCCACTTTACGCTTGGTTTCGAGATGCTTCACATGCAGAGTATTGATTTCTAACAGCACATTCTGAATATTTTTCAGATTCTGCTCGACCAACGCTGATGTTGCTCCCACCCCTGTTGCCACTTGTGCATAGTAATCTGAAGGCAACCCATCATTACGGATCCGTTCATCTAACTGATGAGAAAATAAATCAAAGTGACGATTGAGCGTGGCGACTTCTTCATCCACTAACTTGCCTAGCTCAGCACTGGCAATTTTCGCTTGTTCCAGCCATTCATCAAACAAGCGTTGATCATCAGAAGTTTTTGGCTCTCCCGTGGGTAACAAAACAATCTCGCCCTGACGCACTGGCTCATTCAAATGGGCATTGCACTGCTTAATATATTGCTTTTGATCTTCTTTGGTTTCATCTGTAAACAGACTTGCCCACAGCGCCTCTTGTGACTGTGTCACTGGCGATTGCATCCAACCAAGTTCAAAGACCTGTGCTGCTTTTTCACGTTCAGCAATGACTCTTTTTCGGTTTTCTGCCCATCGTTCTTCATCACTTTCTGAATACTTTAATTCAGTCCTGCGTTCTAGGCGTTGATGTGCTGCACGCTCTCTTGTGGTTTCTTGTCTTACTTCTGGAGCTACAGGAGCAGATTCATATCTCATGGGAGTCGGTTTTACTGATAAATAAAAAGGATGATAACAATATTTTCAATGATTTATCATTACCAGTAAAATGTACTGATGACTTCACTACCCAAAAGGTCACTTTGACAAGCCAAACAATCATAATGAAGGCTTAGAACTGATGCTCTGAACCAGGTAGTTCCGATTAGCTTGGCTGTAATCTAGTTTGTTACAGTCTAAAAGATCACCAATCTCTGAGTTTCATACTTATGACTGATAGGACTAAAACTATTGCTGTGTGCTGCCAGTAAATAGGTCGAAAATCGACTTACCGATTTCGACTATTGCCAGATTTCGCTGATCCATAGAAGCATCAGTCTGACTAACATAGATACTGACAATGATCGGCGATTTTTTATCTAGCCAAACGACCGCATTAATACTTCTCGCACCGAAGCCGCCAGCACCTGAACGGTCTGCTATTTCCCAGCCAACAGGCAATACCGAACGCAATAAGTTACCTGTCACTTCATTGCTCTTCATCCAATCTATTAATTGCGCACGGCTGTTTTCGGAAAGTACCGCCCCGAATACCAATTCATTCAAGGTGTTTGTCATGGAAATAGGTGTTGTCGTATCCCTTGGATCGTTTGGCAATGCCTCGTTTAGCTCTGGTTCAACTCGGTCTAAACGAGTGTTCTCGTCTCCGAGTTCTCTTACAAAACTTGTGATACTGTCTGTACCACCAACCGATGCAATAACAATATTTGCCGCTGTATTATCGCTTGTCAGCATCGTTGCTTGGCAAGCATCACCCAGAGTAATCTCCTTATCGATGTAAGCTTCTAAGACTGGAGAATAGGCAACAAGGCCTTCTCTATTGACCGTCACTGTCTTTTTAAGCTCAGTTGTTTTCTGGTCTGCATCATAGAGCAACTTTGCACAGGCAATTGATTTAAATGTGCTCGTCAACGGAAAGCGCTCGTCACCTCTAAAACTCCAGAGTGCTCCGGTTTCAACATTCAAAACAGCTACACCAATACGAGCGGAGAGGGTTTCTTCTTGTCGCTCTATCGCTTTCTCGACCGCAACAAAATCTGTGGTGACAGCAAACGAGAAAGAAGGCACAAGTAGGTAGAGCGTTAACAGCGGTTTTATTAATTTATTCATTTTAAACATTTATTGAGATTATTGTGGATGATTATAGTCTTTGCGATACAGGAGGTGTACACCTCGCAATTTGTCATAAGAGAATCTATCGAGAACTATTGGAGTGAGGTATCCCTTTATTAAAGCGAACCAGTCGGCCCGGTCAACGCATGTGTAAAATATTAGGAATTCACCCTAGTGGCTATTCACTCTTCACAATATGCTCATCCTAGTTTATTGACACTGAATGCAATAGAGTCAGCTTTAAGGTAAAATCGGCAAATATTCTGATTCATGGCCGAAGGAACTGCGGATGGAGCACATTCACAATGTCAAAGTCGAAAACTTCGTTGACATGTCATTTGAAGAGCATGGACACACAGCCCATCATCCAGAACACCGACTAGCCTTACTCACCAAAGGTTCTGTCGAGATGGTTTATGGTGAAAACATAAGAATTGTTGCGCCGGCCATTATCATAATACCTCCCGGAGTACCGCATAAAGCTCTAAGAGCTGAGCATGCTGATATGTACTTAGTGTCTTTTTGTATTGGCTGTTTGGGCATCAATGAAGACAGTCTATTGATGCAACCTTTTCAGCGAGTGTCAGATGGCGCTCTGCCTACAGTGCCCATTGATGCAGGTCGACTTTCTTGGTTGGTTCAAATTCTCGAAGCTTTGAGCAACGAAAGTAATCAATCAGGTGTTGAATCAACACCATTATTGCGCTCTTATCTCTCAATATTGTTCGGTGATATATACCGAGGTATGAATTTAGAGCAATACCATAACCCAATTAGTAGAATAGCCTCAGAAGCATTAAGGTTCATTAATCAAAATAGCAATTTTGCCATTTCACTGAAAGAAGTCGCAACTGCGGTTCACCGCGTCCCCTCCCATGTCGCGACCATAGTTAAAAAGGAAACCGGTTTCACTGTTGGCGAGTGGATCTGTCAGGCTAGAATAAAGAAAGCCTCTTACCGATTGTCCCACAGCACTCTATCGGTTCAAGAAATCGCCAGTGAGTTAGATTGGAAAGACATTACCCACTTCATTCGCCAATTTAAAAAAGTGACAGGGCAGACCCCTGCTCAATGGAGAAAGAAACAAGCGAAGACAACTAGCAGCAAACAAAACAAGCCGCTAGCTGGCTAACTTGAGCTACACGTACAGTTCTTTATTCTTAGATGCAATGAAAGGGAGTGAGATCAAAAATGCCACTAACTCAGCCAATGGCATCGCTAACCAAATTCCCATTATTCCTAAAAACTTTGGCAATACCATTAAGAAAAAGGTAACTAACACAATACCTCGCATTAGCGCTAAGCTAGTTGCAGTTTTCACTTGTTCTACCGATTGAAAGTAGGCTCCGAGTATCAAGTTTGCGCCCATAAAGGCCGTAGCAGGATAAAATAATAGCAATGCTTCAGTCGCAAACTCTACCTCCTCAGGGTTCACAACATTGAATAGAGTGACAATTTGACCGGCGAACAGATAAATGAAGGTGTAAGCCACCACGCCTATCACAAAAACGAATTTCAATGAAAAATTTAGCAGCTCTTCGATTCGTTGCGGTTTTTTGGCCCCGTGGTTGAAACCAAATACCGGTTGCGCAGAGAAAGCAGCACCAATAAGGAACTTCATTACCAGAAAAAGCGTGAAGTTAATTACCGCCAAAGCTGGGCCTGCCTCACTTCCACCTTGATCGATTACTGTTTTGTTAAGTAATGCAAAAGCCAAAGCACCAGAAATTTCCGAGATAAAAATAGGAAAACCTAACCCTATAATTCGCTTTTGTTCGCGATCTCGTACCCTAAACACATAATTTTCAAACGAAAGGTGTTTTTCACCAAGATAGAAATGGTACCCCATGTATATGACCGCAACAGTTTGAGAAATACCCGTTGCAATAGCAGCACCTTTTATTCCCCACTCTAAAACGAGGATGAAAAACAGATCGAGCAAGACGTTCAAAATACTCGATAAAATATTTGCATTGCGTGAAACATGGGGGGACTTGTCGTTATTGGCAAAGAAGCCAAAGCCAAATCTTAAGAAAAGCGTAGGCAAAAATATCGCCCAGTACATTAAGTATTCTTTTAGGTAAGGTTGGATATCAGCACTGGCCCCAAGTAGGCTAACCCATGAGTCGATAAACGCCAGTAATACACAAGCTAAAACGATAGAGCTCAATACAGAAAAGCTACAACTATAGTGGAAGATTCGATTGGCGGCTGCGGGTTGGTTTTCTCCTAGCTTTATCGCGACAACCATACTACTTCCAATGCCAATTAACATAGCAATAGAGATTGCAACGAACAAAAGTGGGAAGCTCATACTTATGCCCGCTAACGCCATAGTGCCAACGCCGTAACCCACAATAATGCCATCAGCTAGTTGGTAAGCCGCCATTGTGAGCATTCCGGTTAATGTTGGCCAATATAATTTAAAAAATAAGCGTTTTATCGGGTCATGTCCAAAGTCCATGTAGCACTCTCTCATCGGTAATGAATTAGACAGACACTTTACCTTCCGATGGGCATGACTAGCAGAGCTATAATTTATCAAAAATCGGCTTATCTTTAGTTTTTGTACGATGTGAAACGTATACCTACCAACAGTATGTCTTCAACTGGTTGGCACGAGTAGTAGTTCTATACGGGAGTAACTAACCTACAAGATCAGTAGTCAGATTGAAGTAATGTTGTATACATGACCAAATCTAACCCAAATTGCTGTCAATAAGATATGAATGTTCAAGCGCTCCAAAATGGAATGGAGCAAAGGCTTCCATCAGATGGTAGATAGAAGCCTTATAGTGAGTTAGTTCTGCTCGACAACTGTTATAGTTTTACTGTCGCTGTCAAAAGACACCCGATAGGTCTTGTAGTCACTGACTACATAGTCTGAGCTTGGATAAGCATCTGTCCAACTACCACTATCAATCTTAAAGCGTGCAGGGCTCTCTTCTCCATTAAATGACTGGATCGAAAAGTACTTTTTGGTTGCAGCGTCATAGCTTAGCTGAGTGAGACCCCATTGGTTAGATGTACCTCGGAAATACCATACTTCGTTACCTTCATTATTACACTGGCTGAGCGGAGCCCAAACACCAGAAAGGTAACAGAACGCGCCTTGAGATGCGGTAAGGTCAGCTGTCTGGTTAGTACCATTGTCACTAAAGATAACTTGGGCGCTACTTATCTTACTACCGAAGTCATGGCAGTAAACGCCGTTCTTGGGCTGCATTTGGACACCCGGCCAAGTGGCATTACCGATATTCGATTCACTAGCTACGTTCCAATAGTACAGAGTTGGAGAACTGAAGTTCTGCTGATTGTCAAAACAGATCTCTTGCTCTGTCGCTGGTTTTGGATCTGGCCCACAGTCTGTACATGCGTCACCCACTACAGCGCCAACATGAATGGCAGCGGCATGATCACCGGCAACAGAGAAATCCGCGTAGCCACCGCTGACTGTGATCGTCGATGGGCCTTGTGATCCAGGAGCACCAATACACTGCCCTGTCTGCTCATCATAGTTTGCCTCAATGATGTTGCAGTAGACATTATCTGGCATGCCAGTGTACAAACGTTGAGATAGATCACTGCCATAGTGCTTGTTGATCACCACATAACCTAGACCACCGCGCCCGAAGGCGATTTGGTCGTTACCGTTTTGCCACCAATCGGTAACTTTCCATTCTGCGGCCGTATGGTTTCTGAATGAGACCATGTTGGCAATTCCACGCCATTTGTGCTCACATACCCAGCTTCCGCCGTCAAAACCACAGGCATCACCTGTATGAACACCGTTGCTCGGTGGGCCTGCATCGAAGTCACCACCAAAGAAATAACCCGACATGATTTTTGGATAACCATATGGGTACGCTAGGGTAAAGATGTTTGCTAGATTATAGCCATTACCTGAGACTCCATGCCAGATTGGTCCATTGGGGTTGTGTCTCTCTTCATCATGATTGGTCACGAACGTCACTGCATCGCTACTTGAAAGCTCAAGCTCGTGTCCGATGTTGCGAAGGCTCGCAATGTCACTGTTTCTAAATGCAGGTCCCACACGTCGAGCATAATCAAACTCAGTGACATCACCGATATGCTTGTATTCGGAGGGTTTGACAGGCTCTGAGTAAGCCCCAATGACTTCTTGGAAGATGTAGGGATTACCGTTAAGTTTATTTTTGATCGCCTCAATATCGCCAGCGGGGATATGTTTTGCTGCATCAATACGGAAACCAGCGACCCCCATGCTGATCGCATCATTCATGTAGTCAGCGATCTTTTGGCGCACATACTCAGACTCAGTTTTTAGATCATTAAGCCCGACTAGGTCACAGTTTTGCACCTGCCAGCGGTTTGCATAATCAATATCTTTGCTGGTACACGTATGGAAGTCATTACTGCCATAAGGCACTTCAGGAAACGAACGGTTCCACGCCGCCATGTGGTTGATTACAGCATCAAGATAGATGTCAACACCGGCTTCTTTACATCGTTGAACCATGCTTTGAAACTGGGCTCTATCACCACTTCGGCTTTCAAACGCATAACTGACAGGTTGATAGCGTGTCCACCACTGGTTGCCAGAGATGGTTTTATTCGGTGGCGAAACTTGTACTGCAGCGAAGCCTTTTGGCCCGAGAAAAGTTTCACATTCAGTAGCAATATCTTCCCATCCCCATTCGAATAGGTGTACAAAAGCGGTTTTTGGGGTGGCAGCTTGTGCGACAGGGCTGAGAGCAAGACCAGAGCTCACAGCGAGTGCAATTAACGTTGTTCTTTTCATAGATCTCTCATTCATAAAGTTAGACACAGGCTGTTGAACACGCTGCACTTTGTAATATGGCCACTCAATCGGGGGTTGGTGTGCGCTTTGTTTGTTAGCGTTGCAGGTGTAAGGAACGTCGGGCACAGAGGAGATGCCTCCTTATTCAACAGCTATCTTAATGCTGCACAATTTTTAACCAACATGCATTTGTCTTGATTATATCTTTAATGCTAATCACTAATGGTGTGGGTAATTGAGAGCTCTCTTAGATCTGGCTCACTTAATGTGGCGAAATAATGAGCAAGACAGCGTCTAATTAGAACGTTAAACACGAACAGACAGTAAAGGGAAAGCAGCGTCAAGAAAGAAAGGAAGAAAGAGTCAGCCTGACAGGCTGACGCTTTTGCATGAAAATACCTAATATCGTGTGACAGACTGATGTTACTGTGGCGAGTCACATTCGCTTTAAAGGCTTAACCACGCTATCAAGCCCTTCGATTTTTAGTGCCAAGCATAACTTAAGTAAATCGCCTAGCTCCCCACTTGGAAAGCCTTTCTTGTCAAACCAAAGTAAGTACTCTTCGGGAAGGTCGATGAGCACTCGACCAGCGTACTTACCAAAAGGCATTTGCATTCGCGCGAGTTTAATTAGGTTTTCTTTTTCAAGCATGGTGACTTCATTCTATGGTTGTTCCCAGCCCTGTAGAGTAACACCTAATCGGTCTACCCAATAGTTGATTGCATCTTTGGCATCATCAAGCGAATCAATCATAGTAGAGAAATCTTTGTTTCCTGCCTCTCGGTCAATTGCCGCAAACAAAGGTGTGCCATCTTGTGCGTCACTGACAAGCAATTCGACGCTGGCGCTGCCAACGTTAGTATGCTCACCGGTCGTTACCTTGGAGATGGTTGAAATAGCCAAACCGAATGGTAAGACACTGCTGGTTACTGCAAGTACAGGGTTAGGGGTTTCCACATTACTTAGAGCAATACTCAGGCGAAGGGTTTGAGCCGTAGGCTTTTGCACGATCTTTCTATGAACAGAAACTTTCTCTTCAAGGCGGGCAATCATAAAATCGGTAAGCTCTTGAACCTCCTCCTGAGCTAACGAACTTTCCTCGGCAACCACGAACACCTGATCGATAACAACAGAGTCATACTCACCTAGCTTTGCTTGCAGCCTGTGCGCGTCTCTTAACCCAATACGAGCCCAAACAAGATCAACACCACCCTCTGGGCCAGGTCGGAAATCTTCATAACTGGTAAACTTGGTAGCTTGTTGAACGGGGCCACTTGCGCAACCGACAACCAACACACTCACAGTAATAAGGAGCAAAGCCTTGAAAAAGTTCATGTAACGCACTCTGGTTTTATAATATCAACCAGAATGCTATACCATATAAGGTTCAGATGTCTACCTGTATCCTATTCAAATTTATTATATTTATCTCAAGGCGTATGTACGGTATGCGCATACTCGACAATCACTTGATTTCCTTCAATATAAGCGTTTTGAATTTCACCATCGACACTCATGCGGCTTTGCAGGTAGACCACCTTTGGTCCATTTTCATTGGTCTCTTTTAGGCTTGGAACCACATTTTTAGGTTCTAGATGAAGTAAACGACAGAAGTGGCTTACAAACGACATGGTGATCGGTGTTTCGCCTCTTAATACACGAGAAAAACTCAGTTGGTTCATTCCAAGTTTTTTGGCAAATTCCATCTGTGTTAGACGCATTTTTGATTTCTTTGACATCCAGATTTGGTAGAGAGCTTCTCTATCTTTGTCGGTAAAATCCATTATGATTCCTTGTGTAGCATTTTGGGATGGATTGTCGTCGTTTTGCTACATAAGCTTGTCAGAGCTTGGTAAGTCAAAGTCAAGGCTTTGTCTGCTTAAAGTCAGTCTCGCCAGTTTTAGTGTGCCTTCCCCCCCTCTTGAATCATTCACAAAACCCATCATATAAAGGCAATAACCATTGCTATTCAATGAGTTAATGGGTAGATAACTATGTAAATAGCAAGTTAATTTTCTACAACCAATTCAGTTCGAGATTATCATTCCACATTTTTAGAATGGACTTAGCTTTTCTATTTATCATTGGCTACATTTCGCCTGCTTATACAGCATTCGGTAACTTATTACTTAATAATCATTGGAACAGTTATAAGCTGCACTTCAGGCAAACTATCCGAAAGGTTAGGACGCAAAGCCACCGGTCTGTCGATACATAATGTCTATGATAGCGGGGTTGCCATTTAGCAAGTTTTGCTAAATGTTTCGCGTGCCGGAGTGTCATCTTTTTTGTTATCCATTAGATAAGGACAAATGATGAACAAACTCCCAAACAAGTCTCTCATTGCTATCGCACTAATTAGTGCAAGCGGCGCCAGCTATGGCCATGGATACGTCTCGGCGTACGAAAATGGTGTTGCTGAAGGTCGTGCTGCTCTATGTAAGTTCCCAGCAAGTGATACCAACGAAAAAAACACTAACTGTGGCGCGATCCAATATGAACCACAAAGTGTTGAAGGGCCTGATGGCTTCCCTCAAGCAGGGCCAAAAGATGGCAAAATAGCCAGTGCTGAAACGTCACTAGCTGCAGCGCTAGATGAACAAACAGCCAATCGTTGGGTTAAGCGCCCCATCAAATCTGGTTCGCAGTACTTCGAATGGACATTCACCGCTAATCACGTGACTAAAGACTGGAAATACTACATTACCAAACCAGATTGGAATCCTAACCTACCTCTTGCACGCAGTTCATTTGATCTCACGCCTTTCTGTGTTGTAGATGGCGGCATGGTTCAGCCACCAAAACGTGTGAGCCACCTGTGTAATGTTCCAGAACGAGAGGGTTACCAAGTTGTCCTTGCGGTGTGGGATGTGGGTGATACTGCGGCATCTTTCTACAACGTAATTGATGTGAAGTTTGATGGTGATGGCCCAGTGATTCCTGATTGGAGCCAAGGTGGTCAGATTAATCCAGCGTTAGATTTGAATGTTGGTGATTCGGTTTATACCCGTGTATTTGATAACAATGGTGAAAATCCTTCGTACCGCACTGAGCTTGTCATTCAAAACGCAGAGCAAGGTAAAGCGAACAACTGGTCTTATGCACTAGCCAGTAAAATCAACCAAGAGCAGAGCCAAATTCGTTCAGGCCAGTTAAACGATCAAGGTGAATTTACACCTGTTTATGGAACCAACCCAGTCTACTTAAAAGCAGGTTCAGGACTAAACAGCGTTGAAATTGGCTATAAATTTGAAACACCCGAGCCTGATTACGATTTAGATATCGCAGGTTTACAGTCAGAATACGTGATTGGCGATTCACCGACAGAACTGGACCTAACATTGACTGTGACAGGCGACTTAACGGCTGAGTTAACTGTCTACAACCACCACCGCGAGCCTTTAGCTTCTTATTCAGAGTCGCTAAAAGACGGAGATGTTGAAAACACCACGATGACCTTGTCTAAATCCGAACCGGGTCACCATATGCTAGTCGTGGTAACGAAAGATGAACAAGGTAAAGTGCTTGATCAAAATACGTTGGATTTCCATCTTGTTGAAGATCAAACACCACCACCGGGCGACTATGATTTTGTCTTCCCTGAAGGTTTAGAAAGCTACACTTCGGGTACAAAGGTACTTGCAAGTGATGGCGCAGTTTATCAGTGTAAAGAGTTCCCTTACTCTGGTTACTGTATTCAGTGGTCCCCATCAGCCACTCAGTATGAACCGGGGGTCGGCTCTCATTGGCCATCGGCTTGGAGTAAGCTTTAGTTAACCTATAAACGAAAAGAGGATGCCTAGTGCATCCTCTTCTTAGTTTAAGTTGATTTAGAACCAACTTGAGATTAAGCGCTTAAACCAATCGAGCAATTTCTTGAACAAACTGCCTTCTTCAACGTCTTGTTGGGCAATCAGTGTGGCACTTGCCACCTCTTCTCCGTCTACACTGTAGATAACCTGACCAACGGCATCCCCTTGATTAATTGGTGCAATGAGTTCTTCGTTGTACTCAATCTCCGCTTTAAGTTTTTTTGCGTCACCTTTAGGTAGTGTAATCAGAACCTGCTCAGAAACACCGACAGGCACAAGCTCTGCACTGCCCATCCAAACTTTTGCTTCAGCCAATGTTTCGGTTACTTTTGATGGCGAAACCGTGTCGAAAAATCTAAAACCATAACTCAGTAGCTGTTTACTTTCGGATTCTCGACTTTTTGTGCTATTTGAACCCATAACAACCGAAATCAAACGCATGTCACCATTGGTTGCCGATGTTGCCAAGCTATAACCAGCCCCACTTGTATAACCTGTTTTCATGCCATCGACGTTCATGCTTCTATCTCTTAGCAAACCATTACGATTGTATTGCGTAATGCCATTATAGGTATAAGAGGTTTCACTATATAGCGAGTAGATCTCGGGCAAATCGCGGATGATTGCCTGGCTTAGTAGAGCAATGTCATGAGGTGTTGAGTACAGACCATCACTATCTAAGCCATGTGGATTTGTATAACCGGTGTTTTCAAGACCAAGCTTTTGCGACCAACTATTCATTAGGCCAACAAAAGCGCCTTCGCTGCCTGCAACATGTTCAGCAATCGCCACACTGGCGTCGTTACCAGATTGAACAATCAAGCCACGATACAGATCGATCAATGACACATCTGTACCTACTTCAATAAACATTTTTGAAGAGTCAGGGAAATTCTTCGCCCACGCCTTACGACTGATACGAACTTTGTCATCTAAAGCAATATTACCACTCTTAACTTCTTGCCCTGCCACGTAGGCTGTCATCAATTTGGTTAAGCTTGCTGGGTTTAACTTTTTGTTGGCGTTTTTCTCTACCAACACATCACCAGTATGGTAATCAATCAGGATATACCCTTTGGAACCCAATGTTGGTGGATCAGGAATTATGGTTGGCGCTGCAAACGCAGCAAATGAAAGAGAAAGTGTCGAAAGAACCGCTGTGTTTGTTAGAAAACGCGTTGTCATGATATGCGACGTCTCACTTTGAATGGTTTAGTTACGACCTCAGTATAGACAAGCTTGCAATAGAATCAGCAGCTTTGACATCAA
The DNA here is from genome assembly GCF_001188205.1 of Vibrio sp. VPAP30. Lineage (NCBI taxonomy): Bacteria > Pseudomonadati > Pseudomonadota > Gammaproteobacteria > Vibrionales > Vibrionaceae > Vibrio > Vibrio sp. VPAP30. The sequence goes on along the minus strand of NZ_LBLS01000026.1, from coordinate 400,092 downwards.
TCGTTACTATTGAGTAAGGATTTTTGTAAATATCTTAATATACGCAATATATAGGCACAAAAAACCAGCGCCTAGCACGCTGGTTTATGAAATCTTTAGCTGAGTTTTTACTACGCCGCTTTAAGCTCTTGTTGAGCTTGCTGCTTGGCCATTAACCTTTCTCTGTGAACAAACCAAGCATAGGTTGCGACGATAGAGAAGAACAAGTACGACAGCGCAAACACGAACGGTGAGCTAATTAACTCTTGTGACATGCCCCACGATACACCTGCGACAGTAATAGCAATTTTCGAGAACAGACCACAGATAAGTAGTAGTAGAGCCAATTGAGGAAAGCGGCTGCTTCGGAATGCAAACCAGTAGCAACTACCTACAGCCATTGTTGAGATATACAGGCCAAGCAAGAATGAATGAAGATGTTCTGCCGACGCTACACCTGCAGTAATAGACACCATAAATAGAATAAATAGTTTCATTTTTTCGCCTCGCTTTTAAAAACTAGAAAAAGCATCCTTTCATTTCTGCAAACTCATTTTGCGTATATTTTCGCCCATTTAGAGCGAAATTCAAGCGATATTTGAATCGATTTATTACACAGAATTCATATGAACAACCAATGTTAATTCATTGTTAAATAATTATTTTAAAAGAACTCTTTGCTGGTCAGGAGTTAAAGCATTAACTCGAAAGGTGTCGTTTTACTTATTACATTTAAATAACATTTGTTACACTTTAAAATAATTCAATATATGTGAAATAAGGCACTAAATGTGTCGCCAATTTTCAGCATTTAACTGATTAAAAACTTAGTTTCCGAAAATCAATGCATAATCGAGCGAAAAGTCAGTAATTTTGTGTGAGCTTAGCCACTGTTCCCTACTTTGTGACTCGTCTCCAAGAAGGCGCTCTGATACCTTTGCGTCACAAATTATTATGTATCACATGCCATGCCTTCCCAGTACCGAATTAAGAAGATTGTAGAGATCGGCGATACTCTTCACCGCAGCGGCTGCGCCCCTTATAAGCTAGAAAAATACACTCAGTTCTACGCGCGTAAACACGGTGTGGATGTCATGATCCAAGCGACTCCCACTACGGTTAACTATCAGTTTCCTGATGACAACAATGCAGTTGTGATGAAACGACACCAGCCCGCTTCAATTAATTTGAGTTTGCTCGCAAATACGATTATTCGAATTAATCAACCCAGCAGTGAACCTGTACCCGAGCCCGTGGGCTATCCGAAATGGGTGATCGCTTTAGCAAATATGGGGATTCCACCCGCATATCTTATGCTTGTGGGCAGTACTTTGGATGCTGTTCTGTTTTCTGCATTGTTAGGGTTTATGGTTTGGGGCGCTCAGCAGGTTTGTAAAGCTCGTCGCTCTATTGCGGTTGAGTTTATCGCCGCACTTGTGACTGGAATGCTAGTTGCTTGGTTTGCAAGCACTGGTGCGGCAGTACCAGTATGGGCTTTATGTATAGCTGCGATTGTTCTCTTTGTTCCCGGACTTTCTATCGCTAACTCATTAGAGTGTCTCGCATTTAATGACTTAGTGTCAGGGACCAGTTTGTTGGGTCAAAGCGCACTAACGCTGATAAAGCTGTTTGTTGGCATAGTGATGGGGCTCAGTATTGGTGAAGCGATTTGGGGGCAAGCGGAATCATTAGAATACACAAATGAAGTACCGTTTGGGCTCCATGTGTTTGGCCTTTTCCTCATATCTATATCATTGGGAATAATTTTTAATGCCCGTCCAACAGACATCTTGCTTGGATTACCAGTCGCTGCACTGGGTATGTGGGGGCCATTCTATTTAGGTTTTGAAAGTGGATGGGTGGTCGGAACTTGGATCACCACAGTTCTAATAACCCTATATGGCACCTGGGTCGCGAAAAAGATGGATTTAACGGGTTCTATCTATATTGTGCAAGGGATCATTATTCTTGTCCCTGGGAGTCGAGTGCTCGTCAGTGCCAGCCAGTCGGTATTCGAACAATCTGTACTACCCATCCCTAGTATTGGCCTCTCGGCTCTATTCATGTTCTCGGCGATCGTCGCAGGCCAAATCACCGCCTACTCTATTTACTCTCCTAAGATTGAGAGATAGTCGAACAATCAAACAAGAAAAAGCCCTATTCAAATTCCGCTGACTAAGCGGCTTTTGAATAGGGCTCTTTGCCCTTGTGCTTCATGTTACGTTGATAACTGCCTTTACCTTTTTTCGCTTTTTCAACTTTCGCCCGGTAAAGCTTACTTGTTACCATCGCTTTTAATGCGTTGTCTTTTACCTGGCCTCTTCCCAACTCGACATCACTAATGAGGCAAACCTCATCGATATCGGCTGTGCGTTTTTTCTTAGCCATACAGCCTCCAAAAATTAATGATCAAATACTAGCCAATACGTACTAAAACCGTACGATCCACTAGCCAAACGAATGTTACACTATTTATACGCCAATCAGTAATATTTTCGAAACTATACCTAGCGCAAATTTCTAGTGAAAACACAATATTTAACTGTACATAGCTCCTTATTTTTATTGACTTAGTTGCACTTCGCTTTACACTAGATCGCAGCTAGAAAACGGTTCTTGTCTAATTTCGCCGTTTCGTTAGATTACTTGAGTATCTGCCGTAACGTCGTACGCAATAGCAATCTCCTTTTCCACGCTATCGGTGCCGTATGGCTTTTACAAGATTTATCAAGGGTATATATTATGTCTAACACTGTTACTGGTACAGTTAAATGGTTCAACGAAACTAAAGGTTTTGGTTTCATCCAGCAAGAAAACGGCCCAGACGTTTTCGCACACTTCTCTGCAATCACTGGCGACGGTTTCAAAACTCTTGTTGAAGGTCAAAAAGTTGAGTTTGTAGTTACTACAGGTCAAAAAGGCCCACAAGCTGAGAACATCAAAGTACTTTAATTCTTTAGTACTAAAGTTTTACAATAGCCAGCATTACGCTGGCTATTTTTTTATGTAAGTAAGGCTCATGGCTCTTAAACCGACTATCTATAAGTTCCGAATTTCTCTTTCTGATACCAACCGCGATCTGTATGACTCAACACAGCTCACCGTCGCGCAGCATCCGTCTGAAACTGTGCCTCGTATGATGGCACGCATACTGGCTTTTTGTGTTAAATGGCAACCTGATTTAGCACTTACTAAAGGCTTATCGACTACAGAAGAACCCGATCTATGGGTAAAGTCTCTTGATGACCAAATTCAACTTTGGGTTGATATTGGAGAACCATCGTTAGATCGCATTAAAAAAGCATGCCGCTTGGCTAAAAAGGTCGACGTATTCTCGTTCAACAGTAAATCAGACGTTTGGTGGGAGCAGACAAAGAATAAAGCTCACCAATACGATGCGAGCATTTACCGATTTGATTGGGATAGCATTGAAGCACTCTCAGAAGTGATTGAGCGCAGTATGGATCTGTCTGTGATGATCACCGGAGATAGCTTATTCGTTGATTCAGACAAAGGCTCATTTGAAATTTCTCTAGAGAGCTTACAGTCTAATGACTGATTTACACCAGCAGCTTAAAGTCATTGGTGCTGACACGCTGCCGTCAGTGAAACATCAAACCAAGGCGTGGCTGCTGTTATGTCAGATTCACTCACCCATATTTGAAAAAGCGCAACGCAACAAACCAGATAGCCCAGAGGTTCACCACCTTCTTGGCATTCTAACCAAAGCTCACATAGAAGCGAGCAGCTATGTGGAGTCGAATGCTGATTCGATACAAGCTATGTATCAAGCATTCAATGATAACTTGGGTACAGAGTACACTTCCAAGTTTGAAGAACAAGGAGTGGATCAGTTGGTCCTTTCGACGCATTTGTGGCTTTATCTACAAGGTTATTTGAAACTTGATTTTAGCCTTGCCAATGATCACGCACTCAACACAGCCGAGCTTGTATCTTCAATTAATAAGTATGATATTCAATCCCTAAGAACTGAGTATTTACAAAGCTACTATTTAGGGTTAGAACGCTCACCCATAGAAACAACTGGCTCAGTAAACCCATTTACTTGGTTGAAAAGACTTTTTAGTTAAGTAGGGCTTACTCGCAGCAATAACTGATAAACAAAATGGCCCTCAAGGAGGGCCATATGTGATTTAGAAATTTAGAGGTAGGTGTGTGGACCAAATACTTCGTAGTGAATTCGGTCACGCCCAACACCAAGTGCCTCAAGCTGACGTACAACAGACTCCATAAAGCCCACCGGGCCGCATAAATAGAAATCTGCACTACCAAGCGGCAGTTCTTTTGCTACTAAATTCAGATCAAGCTCACCCGAGAAGTCAGCACTCGCTTGGTTTAAGTACCAAGTAAAACGCTTCCAGCTGTTCTGCTGTACAAGCTGCGTTGTTTCTTCCTTGAAGGTATGTTGATTTTGGTCGTTACAAGCATAGAGAACGCTCACATCTTTCTTACCCTGTGAGGCTAGGGTTTGCATCATAGATTGAATTGGCGTTGCCCCTACTCCCGCTGAAATGAGCACGACTGGCTTCTGCTTTTCTTGATAGTAGAAGTCACCCGCAGGTGCGTATAGGCTAACCTTATCTCCCTCGTTTACTTCATCATGTAAGAAGTTAGATACCAAGCCAATGTGCTCACCCACTTCACGCTTAACCGAAATACGATAATCTTTACCATTTGGTTTTTGTGACAAAGAGTATTGTCGAATCTCATTGTATTCACCCTGACTTGGTTTTAACTCAATACCAATATATTGACCGGGTTGGTAATCTAACACCTCACCCCCATCTTCTGGCGCCAAAATAAAACTTGTCACTAGCTCTGATTCCGGTTTTTTTTCCTTGACGACAAAGTTACGCGCATTCTGCCATCCACCAACCGCTTGTTTACGTTGAAGGTACAGCTCTCCTTCACGATCAATGAATACTTGAGCAAGGAACAGGTAAGCGGCGGTCCATGCTTCTTCCACCTCTGGAGTAAAGGCTTCTGTCGCCAACTCTCTTAGTGTTTCAATTAGGTGATGACCAACAACTTGGTAGTGCTCTGCTTGAATATTAAAGCTAGTATGTTTGTGAGCAATACGCTCAACGGCTGACGTCAGCACCTCCAAGTTTTCAATATTTTTTGCGTAAGCCGCAACCGCTTCAAAAAGAGCAACACCTTGGCGACCCGTTTTCTGATGCGTCATATTAAAGATGTCTTTTAGCTCTGGATTGTGGCTAAACATTCTTTGATAGAAGTGCTGCGTCAATGCTGGGCCAGCTGACTCTAGTAGTGGGATGGTGCTCTTTACGACTTCGATATGTTGATTGTTAAGCATTGAGACTTTCTCCTCAGTAGTTATCATTAGTTATCTTTGTTTTTATATCCGTTAAAAGCACGAAATGTGCCAACTGAATAACACCTTAAATTGCTAGTTTTTCAACCATTTTTCACTTTCATCAAGTCATTAAGACACTCTTCATATATGTCATATTGACTTATATATGTTGCATTGCCGCACACAGTGTGATTAATTTAGCGACATTCCATTTTTCTTAGGCTCTGCCTCTGGCTGCTGTTGGTAATTTTATGCAAGATATCTCGATCTCCACCCTTATTGATATGACGATTGGACTCGCACGTGGCGACAATGACCAAGATCGATTCAACAACCTACTAGATGCGATTCGTAAATCGATTCAATGTGATAGTGTTGCCCTACTGTCACTACAGGGAGAGACATTAGTCCCATTGGCGATTCAAGGCTTAACCCGAGATACACTTGGCCGTCGCTTTAAGATAGACGAGCATCCACGGTTTGCCCGTATCTGTGGGTCAAAAACCGCGGTCAGGTTCGATGCCGATAGTCATTTACCCGATCCATTTGACAATTTATTACTTGATTACGATGGTGATTTACCTATGCATTCGTGCATGGGGCTTCCCTTATTTTATGCCGATAAACTGCTAGGCGTTCTTACGCTCGATAGCTTAACCCCTGGTGTGTTTGAGCAATTTCCAACTCGCAGCCTAGATGCACTCTCGGCAATCGCGGCATCTACGTTGAAAGTTGCTTTAACGGTAAGTCAGTTAGAGCAGCAGGCGAAACAAACTCAGCAGCGCTTTGAAGAGTTGAATGAAGATGCGTGGGATCGAGACGGTGGCGAAATCATCGGTGATAGTTCTGCAATGCAAGCTCTGAAAGCCGATATAGAGGTGGTTGCTCCTTCTAACTTTAATATTTTGATCCACGGTGAGACGGGTGTGGGCAAAGAACTTGTCGCTCGTAGCCTGCATCACCTATCACCTCGAAAAAAACAGCCTTTGGTATATGTTAACTGCGCCGCCATTCCAGAGAATTTAGTGGAAAGCGAATTGTTCGGGCACGTTAAAGGGGCATTCACTGGCGCAGATAAATCCCGTATGGGTAAATTTGCCTTAGCCGATGGTGGAACACTGTTCTTAGATGAGATAGGTGAACTTCCCCTCGCTGCGCAAAGTAAAATTCTGCGTGCATTGCAAAACAACGAAATTCAACCTGTAGGGCAAGATAAAGTTGAAACGATCGATGTACGCGTATTAGCTGCTACCAATCGAGATTTAAAAGAAGAAGTCTCACAAGGACATTTTCGTTCAGACCTCTATCACCGTTTGAGTGTTTATCCAATTACGGTCCCTTCACTACGCGAACGAAACGGGGACATCGTACTTCTTGCTGGTTATTTCCTAGAGCAGGCAAGACGTAAACTCGGCATCGTACAAATCAAGCTGGGTAAAGATGCCCAGTTTGTTCTCTCTCGATACAACTGGCCGGGCAATGTACGTGAATTAGAGCATGTTATTAACCGCGCAGCACTGAAAGCTCGCGCCCGTGGCAAAAATGGCAAGCTGATTACCGTCTCTGTCGAAGATATTGGTGAGTTGCAGTCAATTGTGAGTAACAACGATACGCTCCAAGACTCGCCAAGTGCCCAAACTGAACTAGGCACCTCTGTAGGACTACGTGAAGCTACGGAGGAATACCAACGAAAAATAATCATATCAGCCTTGACGGACGCCGAGTTTAACTGGGCCAAAGCGGCTCGTTCATTGAAAACGGATCGTGCCAACCTAACACGTCTCGCTAAACGTCTGGGCATCGAGGTGACCAAAAAACACCAGCTAAGGATTAGCTGAGCTTTTGAGATTTAAGATTGTTCACATCTCGGTTACAATGCGTAACGTAAATGTCATCTGAACATAGAATTATATAAATAGGATTGTTATGAAGTTTATCCGCTGGTTTTTAGGACGCGTTATCCTACTGCTCAACTTTGTATTTTCACCTAGGGGCGTTAAACGCTCTAGCGATGCTCAACAACAAGTTGATGCAAAAGCACAGTCACTGGCACTGTATCAGTTCGAAGCTTGCCCTTTCTGTGTAAAAGTACGTCGTGCGATGAAGCGCCAATCAGTCAATTTTGATCTTCGCGATGCAAAGAATGATAAGACGCACCGCGCAGAGTTACATGAAGGCGGCGGTAAAGTGAAGGTACCATGCCTAAGAATCGAAAAAGATGGTGCCGTACAGTGGATGTATGAATCATCTGATATTGTTGCGTACTTGGAGCAAGAGTTCGCATAAGCAAAAGGAACGTCTATGTCATATATACCTTTGAATATTTGCCATATCAAAGCGATTGTTTTTGATTTGGATAATACTCTGGTTAGCTCTGATATGGACTTCCGCTGGTTAAGAGAGCAAGTCGGCTGCCCGCTAGACAAAGATTTGCTCTCTTTTGTTGACCAAATCGAGTGCGAACAAACTTCTCAACAAGCAAACGCACTGATTCTTCAGCATGAGTTAGACGACGCAAATTCATCGTATCCCATGCCCGGGTGCCAATCACTTATTAGCTTTATTCATTCAAATCAGTTGCTCACCGCTATCATTACCCGAAATTGTGCCCAAGCGGCTGCACAAAAAATACTACACAATGAGCTACGTATTCGGCGTGTTATTACTCGAGAGCACTTTCCTCCTAAGCCAGCTCCCGACTCTTTAGTCTCACTCACGCATGAATGGAACCTAGAACGACATCAAATCCTTTATGTCGGTGATCATCTATACGATTTGCAGGCTGCTTTCAATGCAGATATGCCATCTTGTTTAATCACGCATGGCAAACCGAGTGAATTCGATACTTACGCATCTTTAGTCGTAGAGCAGTTAGATGACTTAGAGCAGGTTTTAGCTCTTTCTCTTACACAATGACGCTCAGAAATTAGGCATATGCTCAGCGTTTGAGTGGCTTACCCTATTTTCCCATTCACTATTAATTTTCACTCAGACTTGAAATACCGCCGATGCGTAACGATGTATAGGGGAACACGTTGCTGTTATGCAACCTATAGAATCGATAACTGGTCTGAATGACCCCAGCGACAATATACTATGACGACAACTACACAAGAAACAGCACTTCCACTTGGGCAACAGCTATTTAAAATGACTTGGCCGATGGTATTTGGCGTTTTGTCTATTATGAGCTTTCAGCTTGTAGATAGTGCGTTTATCGGCCAACTAGGCATTCTTCCCCTAGCCGCCCAAGGTTTTACACTACCCATTCAAATGGTAATTATCGGTATTCAAGTTGGTCTAGGGATTGCGACGACCGCTGTCATTGCCAAAGCGATTGGAGCAAATCAACAGAGATATGCAAAACAGCTCGGCGGTCTTGTTATTGCTATGGGGAGTATTGGTGTCGCACTGTTTTCTGTTCTTATCTATCTTGTGCGTGAGCCCATTCTATCGTTGCTCAGTGCACCAGAAAGCGTACTTCCTATTATCGATAGCTACTGGATTTATTGGTTGGTTAGCGCTTGGGTCGGTGCGGTACTTTATTTCTTCTACAGTGTATGTCGAGCAAATGGTAACACCATGCTTCCGGGCACTATGATGATGGTAACCAGTCTACTTAACTTAGTTCTGGATCCAATTTTTATCTTTACACTCGATATGGGAATCAATGGCGCGGCTATAGCAACCATTCTTGCCTTTGGTATCGGTATCCTGATTGTTGCACCTAAAGTCACCCGTAAACACTGGATGAGTTTTGACTGGAGCGATTTGCACGTCATTAGTAGTGTTCGCTCTATAGGCAATATCATGGGGCCGGCAATGATCAGCCAATTACTTCCACCTTTGTCATCAATGCTAGCCACCAAACTTTTAGCAAGTTATGGTACTGCTGCCGTTGCGGCTTGGGCACTAGGATCTCGCTTTGAGTTTTTCGCGATTGTCTCGGTTCTCGCACTGACCATGTCAATGCCTCCTATGGTTGGTAAACTGCTAGGAGCGAACAATCTAGTGGATATTCGTAGGCTCGTTGTGATCGCTTGTAAATTTGTCCTTGGCTTTCAGGTCCTTATTGCGACTATCGCGTTACTCACTTCAAATGGGCTCGCTGTACTTATGACAAGCGAATCAGAAGTTGAAACCATTTTAAATTACCACCTAGCGATTGTCCCTTTCAGTCTTGGTCCACTAGGAGTTTGTATGTTGATGGTTTCGATATCGAATGCGCTAGGTAAGTCATACACAGCGTTAACCATCTCGGCGTTACGTTTATTCGCGTTTTACTTACCTTGTCTATGGTTAGGCGCTGAGCTTGGTGGTATCCAAGGTCTATTCTGGGGGGCATTCGGTGGCAATATCTTAGCGGGTATTTGCGCTTGGAGCATGTACCAAAGAGCACTGGGCCAAATCGAACACAAACTGCAATCTGCGTAATTTGTTGATTGCAATCTCTGGCATATGTCGATAGTCTAAAAAATCACCACATAGGAATAATTATGAAATTTGCATTTACCTACCTTTGGCTCCTCCTCGTTAATGCCTGTAGCTGGTAGGTAAATCCCTGTCTGGCTGCGAGAATCGTAGCCAGCGCACCTCCTTTCTCGTAGCCCCCCCCTCTTAAAGAAAGGATACGAGAAACATGACTGAAGAAACCCAAGTCACCCCCTCAGAAACTGCATCACTATCTCAAGTTGGAATTTTGCTTGCCCTAGCGGGTTGCGTTCTCTTTTCTATAAAACCTATCTTGGTAAAAGTCGCATACCAATATGGTGGTGATGCCACTTCAATCATGACTTTGCGCGCATTTAGCTCCTTACCACTCTATTTTTTGATGTTTCTCTACTTGTGCAGACACAAAGAAAACAGAAATAGAGTAAAAAAGTATGGCCTAAAGGCCGCAGCGATTGGAGTGATCGGCTACTACTTGGCGAGCTTTCTCGATATTGCCGCCCTCCAGTTTATTACTGCCCAACTAGAGCGGTTACTGATCTTCTTGTTCCCTACCTTTGTTGTTCTAATCAGTTGGGCTTTGTATCAGCAGAGACCAAGTCGAACAGTGATCCTCTCAGCCTGTATCGGCTACTTAGGGATAGGCTTTATTGTTGTACATGACTTCAACACATTGGGTAAATCCGTGCTGCTTGGTAGCTTACTCGCAGTCGCTTCTGCGCTGGTGTTTGCGTTTTACTTAGTATGGAGTAAACCACTGATTGGTCATCTGGGCAGCTCACTATTCACTAGTATTGGAATGGGCAGTGCTGGGTTGACGATCATGGTCCATTTAGCTTTGAGTGGTTCCACCATTTCAGACTGGAGCAGAGAACTGATCACAACGGGTGTGCTACTTGGAATATTTTGCACGGTTCTGCCTTCCTACTTAGTCGCCGCTGCAATGGCAAGGCTGACACCTACCACACTTAGCTTAACCAGCAATGTTGGCCCCGCGATCACCGCAGGTATCGCCGTGGTAGTTCTCGATGAGACCTTTACAATCTGGCATGCACTTGGCCTCATCCTTGTGGTTACCTCTGTCTATACCTTGAATAGGAAGTGACGGAGATGTTCAAAACGGCTGAATCATTCGAAGAATTTGTCTAGAACGATCAAATTCGTCGGGTGACCTGAGCTAAATTACATCGTATGATTCAGCTTATCTATTTTTCAGACACTTATATCATGAGCACCCAAAACCACCATCCACTTCAAAGCGCTAGCTGGATGCTAAGCGCAGGACTAGCTTTTGCCATCGTAAACAGCTTAGCTCAAATGGCGAGTATCAATTACGGTCTTTCATCGACCACTGTTGCTCTTATTCAATATGCAATTGCGCTTGTGGTAATTCTTCCCTACTTGAAAACACTTGGGATCAAACAGTCATTACGTACGCAGAATCTGGGTATGCACATCTTACGCGTTTTTTTAGCGGTGATTGGTATTCAGCTCTGGCTATGGGCGCTGGCTTATCCCGTTCCTATTTGGCAAGGCATCGCGCTGCTTATGACCTCTCCTCTGTTTGCCACCATTGGATCTGGTTTGTTTCTCAAAGAAAGAGTTGGCTTAGCTCGTTGGGGAGCAACCATCACCGGCTTTATTGGCGCAATGATAATTCTTGAGCCGTGGGCTGATGACTTTAGCTGGGCGACACTACTTCCAGTAGGGGCGGCGTTCTTTTGGGCTTGTTATGCTCTCATGGTGAAGAAGCTTTCCTCTCAGGATTCACCTTCAACTATGGTGGTGTATCTGCTGATATTGATCACTCCATTTAATGTTTTACTGGCGATTCCAGACTGGCAGATTCCAAGCGGTGGCACGTTGTGGTTAATCTTGATTGCTGCGGGCACGATGACAGCGCTTGCCCAGTGGGCTATTGTTAAAGCATATTCCGTCGCCGACGCCTCATTTGTTCAACCCTTTGATCACGCTAAACTTCCGCTTAATGTACTCGCTGGATGGATGGTTTTTGGTTGGGTTCCACCGGGTAGGCTATGGCTTGGTGCAGCAATTATCATAGCGTCAGTAGCCTTTATTACCCGTTGGGAAGCAAAAAAGCCGAAAGCACTGAAAGAATTTTCGAGTTAACTCGTTCTAATAAGTCATAGCTTTTACGGAGAGATCTCTATGACACAACCAATCAAATTAACACTTTATCGCTGGGCTGGCAGTTGGGGACCATTTAAGGTCAATATCCCTTGCGGGGAATGTACTCTGACCAAAGATATACTTAAAGATACCTTTGAAAATGAGCTTGCTGGTATACCGGTAGAACTTGAAGTGAAAGATTGGCTCTCTCATTGGTGGGAACCGCTAAAAGTAGGAGCATGGCACGCACCTATTCTTATGGTCGAAGGAAAAGTAGTTAGCCAAGGAGAAGCACTCAACCGTGGTGTGTTAGTACAATCGGTGATTCAAGAGTGGACAAAACACGACACACTCAAAGGTAATATCGTTTACGGTAAGGCAACCTGCCCCTACTGCGTCAAAGCGAAGAAAACCTTGGATGAAGCGGGAATCGATTACCAATACTATGACGTAGTAAAAGACAGCGCTGCACTCTACCGAATGATTCCTGAAGTAAAAGCGCACATTGGAGAAAAAACACCTGTGACCGTGCCACAAATCTGGTTAGATGGTCATTACATTGGTGGTGCGGATAACTTAACCGCTTGGGTTGAAGAGAGAGGACTAACCACTGTGCCTGATAACGTGGTTTCTCTTTAGGTTAGAGCTACAAAAATAACAAAGCCCCGCTTTTGATAAAGCGGGGCTTTGTTTTGAAGAGCCAAAACAAGCAACCTGCATGGCTCAACGAAAATTCTCTTGCACTTACGCGCTGGTCACTTTTTTCATCATACGCTTGATGAAGGTGCTCTTTTTCGCTTTAGGCTTACCATAAAGTGCATCTTGCATGGCTTGCTTTGCGATCATCTGACCTAGATATGCGTTGCCTAATTCGTGATTCATGATTATCTCCTCAAAGTCTAAATGTGATTTTAATCACAAATAAAATAAAAACAAGATCTAAATCACATTATTTTCAACCATTAACCGCGTTTTGGTTGTTGATAGGTTTTTCCTGCCACTTGGTAAGTGTCTTTACGCTTAACATCAAACATCACATCAAAGAACCAAGCAACAAAACGAATCACATCATCACCTTCATCCATGACGTGCTCGACAAATTCTTGCTCTTCGCCTTGTTCATTGGTCTGTACAGTGATGTGATAAATACGCTTTGCTTCGTCGACTTCAGCCAGAGCAAACTGACCTGTCAATGACAGTGCTGCCTCAGCGATCTCTTGATCTTCACTTGCTTTCAAAACTTCCAAGGCTTGTGGCAAGTTTTCTTTTTCACATAGTAACTTTACCAGTGTTTCAAAATCTTTTAGTTCCATTGATTTCATCTCAAAATAGAAATTTTCGGGCATTGTATACCCATAGCGCTATCAAGCAAACTTTTGCTGTGCGACAAGCATCTTTTTCGAGAACAACAACACCAAGCCCATCGTAGTCGCCGAAATTAAATAGAACACTCCCATACTCATTTGACTATTGACCCAGTTCTCAACGAGATAACCTCCTAGCACCCCCGATAAACACATTTGCACCGCTCCTGACAACGCAGACACTGAACCTGCCTGCCTTTTATGTGGTTCGAGCAACATGCTAATTGAAATTGGTGTTGCCAAACCTTGGGCAATTGTCAACAGGGTAAATGCCCACACTAGGTTAAACAAGGTCACTTCAGTCACTAGCAACCACAGTCCAGCGATCATCATGGTTGAAATTGCCAGCCCAAGTATTTGCTTGGTATTAAGATAACGGTTGACTACATTAAGCAGTAAGCTGCCCATCATTAACCCACCAGATGGGATGATCATCACTGAACCGTATTCAGCTGCCGTCAAGCCTAATTGATGCTGCAAGATGAATGGCATAACAGATAAGGATACAACACAAGTGAGATAAGTGACCCAGTTATAGCTCGCACTTGAAATTACCTGCTTGTTCTTCACCAGTGCTCCGTAGTTCTTAATAACATTCAATAAGTTGAAGCGTGTCTTGCCATAAGTCATGGTTTCAGGAAGAACAAAATAACCAAGGGTAAAGATCGCTATCAAGTAGAGCAAAACAAACACAAACACAGCTTCCCACCCTAGATAAAAGGCGATCCAGCCTCCCATAACAGGCGCGATGATTGGCATGATGGAAGCGGTAATTGAAATGTAGGATAACGCTTTAGTGAGCTGTGCGCCTTCATAACTGTCACGCAAGACACTTCGGCCTAAGACAGACGCGCTGCCAGCGCCTAAACCTTGTAAAAAACGGCCTAATATCAAGATAGTTAAGTTGTCAGCAAACGCGATACACAAAACTGTCGCAGCCAAGTAAATCCCCTGACCAAGTATAAAAACTGGGCGTCGACCAATTGCATCAGATAAAGGACCGTAAAATAGCTGAGATAGGCCAAACGCAACAAGAAAAACAGTGACAAGGAGTTGTACATCAGCTTGGCCAACATTAAGGCTATTGCTGATCAATGGCAGCGAAGGAAGATAGATGCTGACCCCAACCTGACCAGTAGCAATGATCATCATCGCTAACAAAATGGGTGTTTTCTTCATAGCACCTCCTCATTCAACAGTGATGCCAGTTTAAATTATCCACTAACTAATGATAATATACCGCTATGGAAAGTAATTAGTTCCAGATAAGAAATAATAAGGTGGTATGATGGATTGGATTCAGAGTGTTCAAAGTTATATTCGTGTTGTTGATGAAGGCAGTTTTAATGGTGCAGCAAGAACTCTTAATACCACCAGCTCTGCCATCAGTAAACGTATTCATTGGCTAGAAGAACGCATCGGTGTTCAGTTGCTAAAACGAACCACTCGTTCCGTGACACAAACTGAAGCGGGTGCGCTGTTCTATGAACGCGCCAAAGTTCAACTTGATGGTTGGCAGTCGATTGTTGATGAAACCCGATCAGTATCTCAGACACCAGCAGGATTGCTAAAGATTGGCGCGACACTTGCGGTTGGATCTAAATTCTTGGTTCAATACCTAAATGATTTTTTGCAGATGTATCCCGACATCCGCATTCAACTTATCACAACCACTCCCGGTCAATTACCGACACTGAGTTTGGATCTGTTTATCAGCCGAGAGATTGAGCAACTAAACTCACTCAGTTTCAAAGCCACTCCACTTTTTGAGCATCGAGCCGGATTCTATGCCTCACCAGGCTACATAAAGCAATTTGGTGAACCGCAAGACTATCGCGATCTTACTCAGCACAATATGTTAGTTTGGGGCGAGAGAACTCAACGTGAGATTTGCTTGACCAATGGGCAAAAGATTGTGCTCAATGGCAATTTTGCCACATCCAATCCAGAAGCACTTTTTTACGCAGCCAAAAGTGGCATGGGATTACTTTTGACTAATGACGTGATGATCAAAGAGGATCTTAAGCTTGGCGCTTTACAACGTATCTTACCCGATATAACTGCTGACGAAGCAACAGTTTACGCCTACTACCCAAAACTTGACTATCAGCATACTCGTACTCAATTATTTCTAGACTACTTGAAAGAACGCCTTTCTAATCAACAATAGCACCATTTTCCAGACAGAAAGTCATATTTGTCATTTGCATTAATATGCGACTCGTACCATATTTAATTAGTAACTAGACCAACAATTAAGTGATACAAATCACAATAACAGTGAGTTACCGTTATGGTTAGGACAACGTCAGTACAGAACTCGTTGAGCATCGAGACGATTAACGAAACTCTGAGCTTGGATGGGCTAGAACTACTGAACAAAGCGACGTTAGAACTTCAGTATTACTCTGACTCGTTTTGTACATGCATTATTGAACTCGACCAATTTACCAATAGATCAACCCTATTGGCATCTTCTAGTGGCGTTAAATTGCAACGAAACGATTATCTTGCGCCTCTCACTCACAGTACCTGTACTTTCGTAGTTAAGTCTAATCAAGACTACATCATCTGTACGTCCGACGCTCAGCGCCTGCACCCTAACGAACAATATATTACTGAACACAATATTGAGTCTTACTTAGCCATACCATTGAAAACCCATAACGGCGAGGTACTCGGTATTCTTCTCTCTGCTTACACAAGCGCGATTAAGTCCGAGGAGAAGCAAGACCTTATTTATAGCCATAAGCTTTTTGCCAATATTGTCACTCACAACCTTAAATCAAAATGGTTAACGGCCCGCTCTGAAACGCTCGTTGACCAATTAAGCTATGAAGTCTCCCATGACAACCTCACAGGGCTACTGAATCGAAGCTATCTGTCAGATAGGTTAGAAAGATTAAGTGAAACGCAAAACATTCCTTTCACCCTCGCCTATTTGGACATCGATAACTTTAAATCAATCAATGATCTATATGGCAACTATATTGGTGATCAGATCATCAAATTTGTTGCCAATACGATCAAAAGAACAATAGAAGACGAACAGTTTGCATTTAGAATCGCAGGGGATGAGTTCGCCTTTATCACTCAAGCGGGTGATCCGTTTAAAATCTGCCACGCCATTATTGAGAATCTAGAAAAGGGATATCAAGATCCTGTACATAAAATTAAATTCACCACAAGTATTGGCTTAGCGAAAAATAATAATCAAAGCCTAACAGCTGACCAAATTATTTTAAACGCAAGCCTAGCACTTAAAGACTGCAAGCAATCTCGTCACTTGCAAGTTCAGTGCTACGATACTCACTTAAGTGCACAATATTACCGACGAGCACTTATCATTGATGCACTGCGGACGGAACTTGCCAAAGAAAGCGTCAGCGACAGTGAATTGTACGTTGCAGTTCAGCCGATTGTTGAACGAAATAGCAATCAATGGAACTACTTTGAAGTCTTAGCTCGTTGGCAAAGCCATGCACTGGGTACTATCTCTCCGCTAGAGTTTATTGAAGCCGCTGAACAATCTGGCTTAATAGTTGTACTAGGAGAGCATATCGTTGAATTGGCTTGTAAAGCTAAACTAGCATTAGAAAAAGGCTTAGGACATGATGTACAACTGAGCCTCAATTGCTCAGCTCATGAACTGCAGAATTCAAGCCGTTACTTACAGCACCTGCTAGATACCATTAAGCGTTTTGGTTTTAAACCCGATGAGTTTACTATCGAGCTTACAGAGACTGTTCTTCTCTCTCAAACAGAAGAAATGAAAAAAATACTCTGCAAACTGCGCTTCCTCGGATTTAAAGTGGCGTTGGATGACTTCGGTACCGGGTATTCGAGTCTTAACTACATCCATAGTTATCCGATCGATTGCATCAAAATAGACGCCACCTTTATTCGAAATATGCACACCAATGAGACGGCGGAACGTGTTGTGTGGCTAATTGTTCAACTTGCCAAACAATTGAACGTATCATTAGTTGCAGAAGGTGTTGAAGATCAAGACGCTCTTGAGAAGCTCTATGATATGGGCTGTACCCAGATCCAAGGATACTATTTTTCAAAACCTGACACGCCACAAAATATCATTCAACAAAGTTTCGAACGCATTACACAGCAACAGCAAGTCTCTAATGGATAAGCGTGAAAAACTAATTATGGAGGAAGAGCTAGCCGACTAGAATGGCACCTCCACCTGCATCATAAAATCACCGTCATACTGCTCGTGCCATCGGTAATCGAGTCGCATACGTGGCGTTCCTGCGTCTAAATCACCAAAGCCCAAGCTAAGCTGTAGTCCATGACTTTTGATCCAGTTTTCTGCACTCATGTCTGCGAGGTGTTCTTCCAACTCATTCGGTACCCAGACTCCAACACCAAAGTGTTTAGACGATGCACTATTGGTTGAAATAAGAGGGGTTGTGTCATTGCTAATCAGCCAGTCTGACCAATATGAGGAGTGATCATCGCTTTGCTCTGCAAGGGTAAGGTCCATGAAGACTTCATTTGACGTATCAGTTTCTATATCAAAGTCAAAAGCCGAGACGCAAGGATGGTTAGCACCAGCAAGTAGCAAAGAATGTGAAGCTCCGTCTCCTTGGTACAACACACACGCCGTAGAAAATGGAGAGAACGATAACATTACACATATCATTCCACACTTTAACATTCACGCCTCAAATATATAGTACAAAGTCCTATTTAATAATACTCCTTTTCGAGCAATTTACGTAAAACTTTTGTAGTAACAAGATGTGACACGTCCTTTTTCTGCTCAAGTCCTCTACGAATATCAGTGCTTCTCACTTGAACCTTTTCAGGGCAGCACATTATAGACCAACGCTTAACGATCTCGTCTGCTTTATAAAATTTGGCAAAGCTAAACAAGTTATCTGGCCCCAGCACAAACGTCAGTTCACTATCAGGGTACTGAGCTTCTACTGCCTCAAGCACCGCAAAGGTTGTTACGCTGTTCTCTGGTGAATAAAGAGATTCCTCGATAGTTGAACGCTCAATATTGCTCACGTCCAAGTCTTCAATAAAGGCATCGACTAACTCACATCGCTCAGCGTAATCGAGCATTTTCTTACCCCAAGCATGAGCAATACTTGGTAACAGCAATACCCGATCAAAATGGGCTAAAGATTCAATCACACTTTTGTGGCCTAGGCTTGGTGGGTTAAAAGCGCTTCCAAATACAGCAATTTTGCTCATTTTATTCATTCACTCTGTATTGAAAACTGTGATCACAGTTTTCTAATTCCTTGATTGCGGTATGATATAGGTCTGTGACTTTAACACGTTCACTTCAGCATAAATATGCCATGCTGAGGTTGACCTGTTAAGGCTACCAATTTTTATTGCCCAATTTTAAACTACATTGCTTGCAGGAAGGAAACATAATGGAACAGTTGATTCGCGATGAAATGCGCGTTCTGCCGTCGATCGACCCTCACTTTGAGGTTACCCGTCGTGTCGACTTTATTAAGCGAAAACTTCAAGAAGCAGGATGCAAATCTTTAGTGCTTGGTATTAGTGGTGGTGTTGATTCAACAACCTGTGGTCGCTTAGCGCAACTTGCTGTTGATCAATTAAATGAAGAATCAAATGGTGGCTACCAGTTCATTGCAGTTCGACTACCGTATGGTGAACAAAAAGACGAAGACGAAGCACAACTTGCCCTTCAGTTCATCCAGCCATCGCAATCTGTTTCTGTCAATATAAAGGCGGGAGTCGACGGCCTACACGCGGCAAGCCACACAGCATTAGAAAATACTGGCCTACTCCCACAAGACAACGCTAAAGTCGATTTTGTGAAAGGTAACGTGAAAGCACGCGCTCGTATGGTTGCCCAATATGAGATCGCTGGCTATGTTGGCGGGTTAGTGATTGGTACTGATCACTCTGCAGAAAACATAACTGGCTTCTACACCAAGTTTGGTGATGGCGCTTGTGACCTTGCCCCTCTATTTGGTCTAAGCAAACGTCAAGTACGCGAAGTAGGCGCGACACTAGGCGCACCTGAATTATTGGTTAAAAAGGTTCCTACAGCGGACTTAGAAGAGTTAGCCCCACAAAAAGCCGACGAAGACGCGCTTAATCTAACCTATGAGCAAATAGATGACTTCTTAGAAGGTAAGCCTGTTTCTGAAGAAGTGACAGAGCGCTTAATTCATATTTATAAGGTGACCCAGCACAAACGCCAGCCAATTCCAACAATTTACGACTAGCACACAAACAAAATAGCCTCTCAATCGAGAGGCTATTTCCTGTTTCTACGGGCGATTTTTTACCGGATTAGCGTAACTAGCCACTAAGAATGGCTGCGCACCTTGTGGTAATAAGTTGAGCTTTTCAGCCATTGTCGCTTTCACATCATCGTTCACGTCTTCATTACCTGCAGCAAGCTCATTGATTGGGAACAGTTTGTAATTCGCGTGCACCTGACGATCAATTTCTTCGGCAAGTGCTTCTGGTGTTTCAAAATCTTGTTCAATTACATCACCAAAACCAACATGTACATGACCTTTATCACCGACAATACCTTGAATGATACTCTCGATATCTTCAAACTCCCCTTTCTCGTAGCTACCGACCGAGTCTTTGGCATGCAACTCAAGCGCTTTAGCGATGTCACATGGATCGTTCTCGTATGAAATCGCGACAGGAACAATTTTTAATGACTTGATGTATTCAGGGAATGAGAGCTTTTGCTTGCGTCCTTCGACATGGAACATCTTTAAAATGGCTGGATCGGTAAAGTCATTACCATCTTTCGCTCGGCCCTCTTTTTGCGCTATCCAAATAGAGTGACCTGTCTCGAGAGAATGCTTGATATAACCAGACAAAGTACCTAGTGTTTTCATCATTTCACGCGGCCCTTTCGCCGAACGTTTCACAATGAAACTCTTATTAAGCTTCATCAACTCTGTTGCACAAGGCTTCTTTAGTAAGTTGTCGCCAATCGCAATACGAACAGTTTTGTGCCCACTTTGGAACAGGCCGTAGTTAACCAGTGCTGGATCCATTGCAATATCACGGTGATTGGAAACGAACAGGTAAGCTTGCTCGGGATCGAGCTTGTCCAAACCACTGTACGTCACGCCTTGGGTTGTCGACTTAAGAGTCTGATCAAGATACTTCTTCACTTCTAACTGAATAGTTTCAACGGAATTCAGCTTTGACCATTTCATCTTTAAGTAGATCTTAACTAAAGGCGACATGAGCGTCTTAAACCAACCTGCGTGGTTTGAAAAGCGGTGCTGCAAAATCGCACTGATGAATTCTTCATCGTTGACTAAGCGGTCAATTGCCGCTGGAATTTCGTCATCATTGTAAGGACGAATTTCAATAAATGGGTCGGTGTTTGTCGTCATTATTTTATACATTAGGTAAAAAGCTGGACTATTCTACGCATAGAAACCGTTCTTGGCAGCTATAGTTCTCTCAGATTCGTGAAGGTCAGACCAGCTCATTTATCGGAATTTGCGTCATCTCCTGCACAAAGTTGGCTTTTTTTCCAATAAACGTTAATCTTAGCGGCCCGAAATTAGAGATGAACCTCATGCACTACGCTATTTCTTTCCAGTCTGAACTTAACGAATTTCTTGTCTGTACTCCACGTAAGAAGTCGCTAAAACATCAACTTATCAGCGTTAAGCAAGGTTTGGTGTTAGTCAAGCTTGGAAAGATAGAATATACGCTTGAGCCAGGGCAGTCTTTCTGGCTTCCTTGCGAGACACTAACTTCACTGAGCTATACACCAAATACTATCACAAATATTGTGGCTGTTTCCTCACGCGTCGCTGGACGTTTTCCTAAGCAAGCGGGCTACATTAACGCAAATGCGTTGCTAACGGCCTTGCTCAATCGTTTAGATGAACTCAAACCTAAACGTGAAGAGCAGATCGACTTGCTTAAAGTGGTACAAACAGAACTCACCGCGCTCAAGCCCGAATTGAAAACAACGAAATACACTCAGCAAGTTAATCAATGGCAGGTAGAGCAGTCGTCTAGCTTATCCAATGAACTAAAGTTGGTGCTACTTGTAAGAGAAGCCAACAAGCAACTGCAGTCGGGTAAAAAGCGTCCTGTTGTCGTAGATTCGCTATTTAATGGTGACGACACATTATTCACTAACCTAGAGCAAACAGTCCTAGGTCGCTAATTGATATAAAAGTTCTAGTTTTTACTGGCTGAATACCCATTTCATAACTATAGATCTATAAGTATTTGCTTTATTTATAGATGAGGATCGTGAAATGAAATTCAGCCATAAGATTGTGGCCGCTTCGTCTGTCTTGCTTTTAGCGACTGTCACCCTTTTAACTCTGCAGCAATACCATACCGTCAAAAGCGAAATTAAGACGCAAGTTACCTCGAGTGTAACCGAGATTGTAGACGGTGTCCGAAATACTACCGCCGCTGAAATTTATGGACGCAAAGCCATCGCAGAGTACGCTACAAGTATGCTCGAAGTGGATTTATCTCCTGACGCAGTCTCATCTGTTATCACTCGCCCTATTGTTAAAGACACCTTTCTACTAGCAGGTTTGGGCTTTGAGAAAGATGGTTCCAACATCAACAATGATCCTTCGTGGAATCCAGGGCCGACTTGGGATCCAAGAGTGCGCCCTTGGTACATTGATGCTAAGAACTCGGGGAAACTCGTTATTACAGCTCCCTACGCGGACTCGGCAACCGGAGAAATTCTTGTTTCGATTGCAACGCCCGTACGTGAAAACGGCCAATTCATAGGGGCCATTTTTTACGATGTGAGCCTTGCAGCACTTGCTGAAGTGGTAAATAAGGTGCAGTTGTTCGATGCTGGCTATGTGTTTATTGTCGCCGGCGATGGTACAACCATTGCCCACCCTACCACCGAGTTTAATGGCAAGCCTATGTCCGACTATCTGGGCAACGCGCCGATCCAAGATGACCCACAACAAGCAATGATCGATGGTAAAGCTTACACGCTCGATTTTTCAAAAGTACCCGGAGAAGACTGGTATATTGGGGTCGTCCTTGATGAAGAAGTGGCGTATCAATCTTTAGCAGATCTCCGTAACAGCTCTATCATTTACACCATAATTGCCTTGGTCATCAGTATCGTTATTTTACTAGTGCTGATTAAAACTCTTATGCGCCCACTCGACACGCTCGGCGATGCCATTCAAGATGTTGCGACAGGTCAAGGGGATTTAACCAAGCGACTCGATACTAATACTGACCAAGAGTTCTCAACACTGGCGTCTGGGTTTAACGAGTTTACCGGAACACTTCAGCAGCTCATTACTCAATCAAAAGCAATTGGTGAAGAGATTTTACGCGGCTCAGAAATGACCTCTATGGGGCTACAAGAGTCTGCATCAGCCATGCAAGACCAACTTCATGAACTCGAACAGCTCGCAACGGCAATGCACGAAATGGCGACTACTTCAGGTGATGTTGCCAATAACGCTCAAGGTGCCGCCGCCGCCGCCCGTGAAGCAGATGAAGCCACCAGTACAGGTACGGCAGTCGTCAGTGAAACGACTCATGCTATCGACAATTTATCGCAAAAAATCGACGAAGCAGTCGAAGAAGTAAAAGTCTTAGAATCAGCGACAGATAATATTGAAACCATCTTGAAGGTGATAAACGACATCGCAGACCAAACCAACCTACTCGCCCTTAACGCAGCGATTGAGGCCGCCCGTGCTGGTGAGTCTGGTCGAGGGTTCGCGGTAGTTGCAGACGAGGTTAGAACCTTAGCGCAGCGCACTCAGGAGTCAACAACTGAAATACGCAATATGATTGAGCAACTGCAAGCAGGCGCGAGTTCAGTATCGAACGCAATGAATATGAGTAAGAGTACCGCGACGACTGCTGTAGAGCGCGCTCAAGAAGCTAACGTGGCATTGGAAAGTATTCGCGATGCGATTCAACAAATCAGTGATATGAATATTCAAATCGCTTCTGCCGCAGAAGAGCAAAGCTTAGTTGCCGAGGAAATCAACGGCAATACAGTGAAGATCAAAGACCTCTCCACTCAAGTGGCAGACGCGGCTGAAAACGCCAATATAGCTATGCAAGCGCAAACAGAAAATATTCGAGAGCAAGACTCTATCTTGAATAAGTTTACTGTTTAATCAAGATTAGATAGCAAAACGCGCACGGCTTAGCTTGTGCGCTTTTTTGCCTCAAATGGCAACCAACATCATTGCCGTATTTGACTCTACAGTTGTTTTACATTGGCCTTGCTTCGGTTCAAAACTCTCAAGTGTTAGAAGATCCACCCATTCGCAACTCGCCTTAAACTCTATCGTTTGAGAGCGTTTAGATTTATTGATGATCACTAAACCTTCATTTCCGCGGCTAAATACCAAGAGATCGTCAGAAGCTTCAATAATCTTCATCTGAGATCCATGCATTCGATTGTGGAAATCAATCGCTGCGATCATTTTCTCATCTTTCCATGCAGTTAACCAACGAGGTTGCTTCTCATCATTAACGATACCGCTAGTGTCTAAGTCAGTGTAGATAAGTGGTACACCGCCATCTCGACCAAGCAAATAACAATAACCTAGCCATTCCTGCGTTTCACTCATCACTAAGCTAGCAAAAACGTCATTGTTAGGAATGTCATGAGTGATAGCAAACGTAATCGCCCGCGATTCAGATAGCGCCTGGCCAAAGCAGTAAGGGTCAACAAGGCTTTTTAGACTGCCCTCAACTTGTAGCGCATCGTGCATGGTCTGAAATAACGGGAAGTCATACGCCCCCAATCGGGTCTCTGCTAAGTAAGGCTGCAAAAACAGTTCATATTCTGGCTGGGTAGCACCACCACTAGTAATGATCTCACCAAAAATATGAATATCTTGGCAGATTTCGTCCGTCCATACCTGTTTCAAATGCTCCAAAGTCATGTGCTTTGCTGCATCAATACGAAACCCTTTAACGCCAATTGCTTTTAGTGCTTTTAAGTAGCTCTGCTGTTGGTGCACGACATGGGGACAAACCCTGAGTGTTGGTAAACCAGGGTCAGTAGGGCCACCGGTAATTCGACCATTTTGTACTTGCCAGCGATCTTCCCAATCTTCGATCCCAAATGCTTCTACAAAGTCTTGATGATCAAAAAGCGGTTCATTCAGATCCCCAAACAAGCGCTGCTGCTCATAATACTCTGCGCCGTTCTGGTAATCCTGCATATCAGAACTATTTGGATACTGAAGATCCTTTCTCATAGACGATTCATTTGCCATATGGTTAAACACCACATCAGCATAAACACCAACACCATAAGACGATAACGCCTCAAGCATACTGACAAATGATTCTGTATTACCCAGCTGATTATCGATGACCCGATAATCTTGCGGTTGATAGCGTTGCCACCATTTGGTCCCTGCTTCCCTTTTTAATGATTTCATTGGTGGTGAAACAAGTACGTATTTATAGCCCGCTTGATGTATCTGACGCGCTCGTTGCTCAACCATTTCATATGGCCAATCAAACGCATGCAGAATAACGTCTGTCGCGTGAGAATTGTTCATCACGATTTCCTTTACAAGATCCATATCACTACGACGCTACCCAAATGGCCTATGTCAGCTTGACTAATATTCAACCAACGCAAAACTAAGCTACTAGAAAGCCTATAGTGATCACTGTTTCTTATCCTAGCAAAGCAATCACGTCAGGCTCTCCCCCTTTTTATTGTTTTTTGCCGTAGTAGGTTTTAGGCGTAGATTCTCGAAATAGTGAGGTGTTTAGTAAAAACTCAACAATGACACCGCTATACTCTGTTCTATGATGTTCAAGGATTAGCGTATGAAGAAAATTAAAATTGATATTGTTTCTGATGTAGTTTGTCCTTGGTGCATTATTGGTTACAAGCGTTTAGAGCTTGCCCTGACATCACTCGCAGATAAAGTCGAGGCGGACATTCAATGGCATCCTTTCGAGCTTAACCCTGCAATGGGGGGCGATGGTCAAAATCTGCGTGAACATTTAGCAGAAAAATATGGCACTACGCCAGAAACAAGCATCTCAGCCCGCGAGACTCTGACTAACCTCGGCACTGAAGTTGGCTTTATATTTAACTTCAAGGATGACACTCGGATCTACAACACCCGTAAAGCTCACCAGCTTTTAATGTGGGCGCAAAGTGAAAACAAGCAATTTGATTTAGAGTTAGCTCTATTCAAAGCCTACTTTACCGATGGAAAAGACATCAGCGACCCTAATACTTTGCTCGATTGCGCAAAAGCATTAGAACTCGATGAAGCAGTGGTAAGCAATGTTATTGAAGACGAAAGCTGGGCGGAGGCCGTCGCCTCTACTGAACAACAATGGCTTGAGGCGGGAATCAACGCGGTGCCAGCCATCATCATTAACAGAAAACACCTAATTTCTGGAGCACAAACAACCGAACTCTTAATTTCTGCAATCCGCCAAATAGCCCAATTAGAAGGCTAAACTTTTCAGCAGGCATGACCGCCAGAGACTAGGATGTCAGAAAAGCGTCAATCTTTGCTAATCTGTTGGGTAATATTTGCCTGACCGAAACAGGCACACTATTCTGTTTGACGTTTTCTACATACACAACGATAAAGGCAAGGTAATGCGCAGTTCTTACATTTATCCAATCGGAACCCCAGGTCAGAAATGGGGCGATACAGAGCGAGTTGCTTGGCGTAAGCAAGCCACGATTAAACGTGAGTACCAAAAAGAAGTTGTGCCAAAAATTCAGGCGCTTGCAGAACAGTTTAATGTAGAGCAATATGGCGCGCTTTCCTATGACACTGAGCGTTTCCCGCTTTTCTGCATTAAATCAAATAACTGGCAAGATGATAAGCCTGTGGTTTTAATCACGGGTGGTGTTCACGGCTATGAAACAAGCGGCGTCCACGGCGCACTAAAGTTTGCCGCCAACGAAATGGCAAAGTACAGCGAACAGTTCAACATTGTCGTGGCACCTTGCGTTAGCCCTTGGGGGTACGAAGTTATAAACCGCTGGAACCCTCTTGCCCTTGATCCAAACCGCTCGTTCTATAAAGACTCTCCTGCAGAAGAATCTGCAAACCTCATGAAGCTCGTTGCCTCATTGGGCCAAGATGTACTGGTTCACATTGATTTGCACGAAACCACCGATACAGACGAGACCGAGTTTCGCCCTGCCCTAGCCGCTCGTGACGGCATTGAATACATCGAAGGTATGATTCCTGACGGCTTCTATACCGTAGGTGATAGTGAGAACCCACAACCTGAGTTTCAAGCCGCTGTTATTGAGTCAGTCAGCAAAGTGACTCATATCGCTCCAGCTGATGACAAAGGAGAAATTATTGGCTCTACCGTGGTTCAGCACGGCGTGATTAACTACCCAATGGTTAAGCTCGGCCTATGTGGCGGTGTAACGACATGCACCTATGGCACCACGACGGAAGTTTACCCAGATAGCCCGAAAGTGACTGACGAAGAGTGTAATGACGCTCAAGTCGCCGCTATTGTGGGTGGACTTGATTATGTTTTGACTCAACTAAAGTAACCGCCCCTTGTACTGCTCCGGGGTTTGCCCGGAGTATTTCTTGAACATCGCAATAAACGGGCTTGCTTGGTTGTAACCAAGAGTGAGAGCCACCTCTTTTACCGAGTGCCCTTTTCTCAGCAACTCCATTGAATAGAGATAGCGCACTCTTAAACGCCATTCGGTAAAGCTCATCCCTAGTTCAGCCTGACAATGCCTAGCTAAGGTGCGTTCTGTGGTGTGCACGCGTTCAGCCCATATCGATAGGCTAGTATTGTCAATCGGGTTTTCTTCTACCGCCGCTAAGATTTTTGCTAAATATTTATTGTCGGTTGAAGGAAGGAAATGATGCTGAGTATCTCTTGTGGCTAGTTGATCCAGTAACACCTGCACCAATCGCCTATCCTGCTCTGACTCTGCAACATTAATACTGCGCTGGCGAAAATCGTCAATAATCGCCGACACAATAGGCGTCACCTTAATTAGACTCGTACAATCTGGAAAATTCTCAGTATAAGCTTGAGCAATATTGAGGGAACAGTATGAAAGTGGCTTTCTATTGAAACTGGTATGCCTGATACCAGCAGGAACCCAAATGGCTAAATGAGGGGGTGCAAGAAATCGCGTATCTTCTGCTTCCATTTCTAAGATCCCTCCACTGATCAGCTGCACTTGTCCCCATGGATGGCTGTGCATTCGAGTTTCAGTGTTGGATAGAAAAGCCTCAAAATTCATAAACACATCTGATGGCGCTTTGTCGATTGATAATGAAGGGTGAAGGTGTTTTGCCGATTTTCTCAAACTTGTCTTCCTGTGACTCACAATGTCTTTTTAAGGATATATATAATTATATCGACCTGTCAGACTATCTTCTACTGATAATAATGCGATGGTGTTCACATGGTTTACTTACTTCCTCTATTTACCGTATTTATATGGGGTGGCAACGCCATCGTGAATAAAATGGCGGCAAGTGTGATTGAACCCAGTGCCATGAGCTTCTATCGCTGGTTTGTCGCCATTGCCGTCTTGACACCTTTTTGTTTACCTAAAGTGATCGCGCGTTGGGCAGTAATTCGTCCTTACCTTACCAAACTCACATTCCTGGCTATGCTAGGCATGGTATTAAACCAATCTCTAGGTTACTACGCTGGTTTAACCACCACCGCCTCAAATATGGCACTTATTACTTCACTGGTGCCTCTGATAGCGATTTTTATCAGCGTTCCAATTTTGTCTAAACCCATCTCACCGCTGAGTATTGTAGGGGGGGTGGTCGCCTTGGCCGGATTGTCTTTTATGTTAGGCAAGGGAGATGTCGGATTCTTTTTACATCAGGACATCACTCAAGGTGACGGGATCATGCTGATTGCTTCCGTTTCTTATGCCACTTACTGTGTATTACTTAAGCGCTGGAAAATGCCGCTGTCAAATTGGACTATGGTTTACATGCAGGGCATTCTCGCCGTGATTATGCTGGTTCCGCTATGGCTGACCAGTGATAATCTCATCCCGAGTCAGCAAGCATTGCCTCTAATCGCATACGCTGGTCTTGCTGCCTCACTGATTGCTCCTTGGATGTGGGTAAAGGCGATTGATCTTATTGGTGCTGATTCTAGTGCAATGTTTATGAACTTAATGCCTATCGTCGCTATTAGTTTGGCGACCACTATGCTTGGTGAAACAATCCATGATTACCACCTAATGGGGGGGCTATTGGTAGTATCTGGCGTCATATTGTCACAACTTAAGTTCAAACGAGCTGGGAAAAATACGTTAGAAAATGTTAAGCAGACATAGGATCTTTCGCTTAAATAGGTATATGGTTTAATAAACTGACTTGCATATATCACTTCACAACTTCAGGTAATTATAAGAATCAGCAATACATCCGCGTCAAAAATTGGCTAGACCCCATTCCAAGTGGAGGTCAAATGATCGAATTGGAGCATATTGAAGAGATATATAATCACGACCATTTTACATTGCATGAGATAGTTCTGAGTGAGATTGGCTCTTACGTTTTTGTAAAGAATCGCCAAGGTGAATACCTTTATGCCAACCAACTTACCTTGGAGCTGTTTAACACCACGTTAAAAGATCTTAAAGGCAAAACGGATTACGCTTTTTTTGAGCCACATATGCTGGCCGACATTCTAAAAACCGATGAGATGGTGTTTAACTCTGGCCAGAAGGTAGTTAATGAAGAACGAGCTTTAGCTGTAACGGATGGAAAGGTTCGTGTTTACCGTGCCATCAAGCAGCCAATCATACATTCTAAGACCAAGCAAGTTATTGGTCTAATTGGTGTTGCTACCGATATCACCGATATCACCGATATCGTCGAACTAAGGGAAAAACTTACAGAGCAAGCCTATACGGATGAACTAACAAAACTCTACAATCGTCGTAAAATCTGGCAATACTTTGAATCTTCTTATCAAAAATCGACACAGCATGACTCCCCTCTCTCATGTATCATCATCGATATTGATCACTTCAAACGCGTCAACGATTCATTCGGCCATGATTTTGGCGATAACGTGATCGTCGAACTTGCCAATATCATCCACAACAACTTACGTAAAAGCGATCATTGTGGTCGGGTTGGAGGTGAAGAGTTTTTGATAGTACTTAACAATACAACAGGAAAAGAGGCACATGAAGTTGCAGAGCGGCTACGCAATCAATTTCTTGAATCAGAACTAAATGTCTTAGAGTCCCCCTTCTCTCTAAGCTGTGGCGTTACACAACTCTCTCCCAATGACAGTGAATTTCTAGATCTATACCGTAGGGCCGATGATGCGCTATATAAGGCTAAACACTTAGGGAGAAATCAAAGCGTTATTGAGTAATAAAGTCAGCCCCTTTATCAGAGGCTGACTTTATTAAATAGGAACTTAACTGACCACTTCGATATCGGTTTCTGGTACACAACAACAAGCCAGTGCAACACCCATATGGCGCTCATGATCTTGCAGGGCTGGCACATCCGGTTGATGCACTTTTCCAGATTCCACTGTTACCTTACATGCGCCGCACAGACCCGCTCGACAACTGTTTGCAATAGGCGCACCTGCGTCTTCTGCTTGTTCAAGCAATGTCTTTTGGTTGTTACCAACAAACACATGACCGTTAACACTCAAAGTAAGCTCTTTCAATGGCTGCTGAGAAGTTTGGCTGACACCAAATGCTTCTTGGTGGTAGTTGTCTTCTGCTAGACCTTTCTTGAGCAATAAATTCTTAGCCTTCTGCATAAAGCCATCAGGCCCACAGACAAAGACTTGTCTTTGTTCAACATCGCGAATTTGCTTTAGGTGTGCGAGAGTAAGGCGACCTTTTAATCCAAACCAATCATCCGGAGCTTGAGATAAGGAAAACAGTACGGTTAAGCCATCATGTTTACGTCGCAACTCATCCAGCTCTTCCTTACATGGGATGTCTTCTACGCTGCTGCATTGATGATAGAAGACTACATCTTCGACTTGATTGTGATCTGAGAGATAACGAAGCATAGAAAGCATCGGCGTGACACCACTACCCGCAGATAATAGTAGCAATGGCTGGCCATGTTTTTCTCCCAAATGGAAACTCCCATCTGGCTGCTCGCACGTCAGAGTATCACCAATGTTAAGATTGTCGCTGAGCCAGTTTGACACACGCCCGCCGTCAATGCGTTTAACAGATATCGCTAACCGCCCAGGGCGAGATGGGCTTGAAGACAATGTGTATCGGCGGGCAACACCTTCACCATCTATCTCAATCGAAATAGGTAGATGCTGACCAGGTTGATAGACTGGCAGTTCACCATGTTGTGGTTCAAGCCAGAAAGTGACAAAATCACGGGCAATTTCTTCTCTTTCAACACACGTCATAAGCAACTGTTTCGGTGTATTGTCTGGGTAGAACTCTTTCTCTTTGTACTCCAAGACTTCAACTGTATCACCTTGATGAATCATACCTTCATTTTTAGCGACTAAGTTTTGTCCAAAGAAAACACCACCACGCTCGTTGGCACGGAACTGAGAAAGTGTGTTGAGCGGCTCTTTACTCGTTCTCAACTCACCTTTTTCAACATCTACTGTCGTGAGTATGCAGCGCTCACAAGGTTTTACTGCTTCGAACTCCACCTCTCCAATACGGATGCGCTTCCAACCATCTTCACCAAAAGATTCCGTGCCAGACACGACAAGGTTAGTACGAAACTGCTCCATTGAATGAGCTTCTGGGCTACGACGGTTTAGCTCTGCTAGTGATGCTTCACTGATCACTAACACTGGATAACCATCGGCAAAACTGACGTTGTGGCCTAGCTTTTCTCGTACGCGGTTAGATTGCTCGCCACTAAACAATAGTTCCACACGTTGACCTAGTGCCTGACTGAACCAATCATCAGCTTCATCCGTTGTGGTATAAGCGACAAAGTGATCTTTCCACACTTGGGCTGGCGCTTCTTGCATCTTAAAATCGGCATAGCGGACTCTTAGCGGCGACTGGCCTTGGACGGTAAATATCACCCCATCAGGTAACAAGCTTGAACGCACTTTAACCATCTGTGGATATTTTCGAGCTGTCACCATTGATCCGTCGGAAAGGGCGAGCATAAATCGACGGTCAAACATCAGACCTTGCTTTTCCACCCATGCTGTTGAAAGAGACAGTCCACCCACAGATTTCACCGGATAGACATTGATTTGAGAAAGAGTTGGAGCTGACATTGCTTATCCTAAGCTAGAATTATTGTGCAGCCATTATACTTGATTTGATTAGATTTCTTCTACAAAGCGTTAATCCATTGAGTTGTTCTCAGTTTTGATAATCTAGGCCTCTAGTCGTCAGGTTCCGCTTAATGTTAATAGATAAACCGCCGACGAATAGACATACTGGCTAGTATTAAGATAATCCGTTACCCACCATAAACTCAATTCATGCGTTCTAAGGATTCT
Source organism: Vibrio sp. VPAP30 (assembly GCF_001188205.1). Classification (NCBI taxonomy): domain Bacteria; kingdom Pseudomonadati; phylum Pseudomonadota; class Gammaproteobacteria; order Vibrionales; family Vibrionaceae; genus Vibrio; species Vibrio sp. VPAP30. Next base: position 368,373 of record NZ_LBLS01000026.1, on the reverse strand, counting down.
AATTATGAACAAGCTTGTTATGATTCTTCTTTGTATCTTCCTCCCCCCTGTAGCAGTGTTTTTGGACAAAGGATTAAACAAAGACTTTCTGATTAATTTAATTCTTACATTTTTCTTTTTTATCCCAGGTTCTATCCATGCTCTCTGGTTAACTGTACGCTAAGCGTCTATTTACGCACAGATATCCGACAAATAAGGCTTTCATCAAAAAAAGTGGATGAAATACATAGCGGTTTGCTCTATCATCCTGTCGCCTAAGCGTAAGCGTTTGCCTTCACAGTTTTCGCGCCGTTTAGGCTCCAATCAGACAAACTTCTTATTATGGTGGGAGCAATAATGACAACACTTACGATCACACGTCCTGACGACTGGCATGTTCATCTACGCGATGGTGAAGTTCTAAAGGATACTGTGCGAGATATTAGCCGCTACAATGGCCGCGCGCTAATCATGCCGAATACCATCCCACCTGTTACCAATACCGAAATGGCACTCGCTTACCGCGAACGCATTATGGCAGAGAAGCCAAGCGAGCAGTTTGAACCGCTAATGGCGCTTTACCTAACGGATAACACGACTCCAGATGAAATCCGTAAAGCAAAAGAGTCTGGTGCTGTAGTAGCCGCTAAGCTTTATCCAGCAGGCGCAACTACCAACTCTGACTCAGGTGTCACCAACGCGAAGAATATCTACCACGTTCTTGAAGCAATGCAAGAAGTAGGAATGTTACTGCTGGTTCACGGTGAGGTGACTCATCACGATGTTGATATTTTTGACCGTGAAAAAGAGTTTTTAGATACCGTTCTTGCGCCAATCGTAAATGACTTCCCGAATCTAAAGATTGTTCTTGAGCACATCACAACAGCAGACGCAGCAAACTTTGTAAAAAATGCTAACGATAATGTTGCAGCAACCATCACTGCGCACCACTTACTCTACAACCGCAACCATATGTTAGTTGGCGGCATTAAACCCCACTTTTACTGCCTACCGATTCTTAAGCGCAACACCCACCAGCAAGCGCTGATTGAAGCAGCGACGAGCGGCAGTAAGAAGTTTTTCCTAGGTACAGACTCAGCGCCGCACGCTAAAGGTATGAAAGAAGCCGCTTGTGGCTGTGCAGGTTCTTACACTGCGCACGCTGCGCTAGAGCTTTACACAGAAGTGTTTGAGCTAGAGGGTAAATTAGAAAATCTTGAAGCATTTGCAAGCCACAACGGTCCGGATTTTTACGGTGTACCTCGTAACCAAGATACAGTAACACTGACCAAAGAAGCTTGGCCTGTTGCAGAAACGATGCCGTTTGGCGGTGATGTCGTTGTGCCTATTCGCGCAGGTGAAGAGATTAAGTGGACAGTTAAGTAAATACCTAATTTAATCCTATCGACTAACCCCAGTAACAAGATAATAGTTACTGGGGTTTTTATTTAGCATTTTATCAATATAACCTAAACTCAATGTAGCATTCATTTTGAGGTCACTATGCTGATTGAGTTAGATATTCCCACGCTGTCCGTCGTCTGCGTCATATTGTCGTTGACGTATTGTGTTGGGCTCGCTTTGATTCAAACTCTTCAGCCTCGTATTCGCGGGATCAACTTAATTGCGTTGGCACTGATGCTGCTAGGCGTTGGCTTTATGCTGATGAGCTTTGGTAATACGGTCTCTTTGTGGGTTTCCAAGATTCTGGCTAACTCCATTATATCAGTAAGCTTTATTCTTATTTTACATGGAGTCTGCCTTTTAAGGGGGTACGCTGCCTCACTCGCCAACTACGGCTACTACTCTCTCCCTGTGGTGATAACTCTACTCACCTATTGCACTTACTTTTCATCTTCAACAGACGCTCGTATCGCCATAATGGCTGGTTACACTTCCGCGCTTAGCTTTTTGACAATATACGCAAACCAACATGGTGCCAAAGAAGACATTGCCCCTTCAAAACATTTGCTGTCTTTAGGGATGCTCGTTTACGCCGCCTATGGGTTGTTCCGCCTTGGTATGCTTCCTTTTGAAGACAAAATTGATGACTTTATGGTTGCTAACTGGGTTCAGCAACTCGCTTTCCTCACCATAATTGCAATGATCATTTTTATCGGCTTTGCGATTACTTGGATGCTTACAGGAAGATTGGTTGCCACTATTTACGACTCATCACTCAAGGATGAACTCACTCGACTCTATAACCGCAGAGCACTTGAAGAGTTTGCACCCAAGGAAGTGGCACGGGCACAACGCTTTGAACACTCTCTTTCTGTCTTACTGATTGATATAGATAAATTCAAACAAATCAATGATGTGTATGGTCACCAAGCGGGAGACCATGTTCTAAGAACATTAGGCAGAATACTTAGAATAGAAACACGAAAGAATGACTTTTCATTTCGCTATGGTGGAGAGGAGTTTTTAGTATTACTTCCAGAAACCAACAAAAACCAAGCCAAAGTTGTCGCTGAAAAGCTTCGAAACGTTATTGAACGAACAACGATGTTACCCAGTAACCGCGAGTTCTGTACCGCAAGCTTTGGGGTCAGTGAGTTATTAACCAACGAGCATTGGGAGCGGTTAATAGAACGCGCCGATAGAGCACTGTACGATGCCAAAAATCAGGGAAGGAATAGAGTTGTTCTCAGCGAAAATTCATACGATGCCCAAGTATCGTTGAACCATAAATGGAAGTCTTAACGATACTCAGGCACCTATTCAATTAATTACCTTGTGAGCTAAGCTGACAGCTCTTTTCGTACAAGCTCCGCCCCGGCACTTAATGCGTTCAATTTATCGCGAGCAACTTCACGCGACAATGGCGCCATACCGCAGTTGGTACAAGGATAAAGCTTATCTGCATCAACATACTTTAGAGCTTCACGTAGTGTCTCTGCGACTTCTTCTGCCGTTTCAATGCTATCTGTCGCAACGTCAATCGCCCCAACCATGACCTTTTTGCCGCGAATAAGCTCGAGCAGCTCAATCGGCACGCGAGAGTTATGACACTCTAACGAAATGATATCAATGTTAGACTTCTGTAGCTTTGGAAACACTTCTTCATATTGTCGCCATTCGGTGCCCAGCGTCTTCTTCCAATCTGTATTTGCTTTAATGCCGTAGCCGTAACAGATGTGAACCGCCGTTTCACATTTTAGTCCTTCAATGGCTCTTTCTAGACACGCGATGCCCCAATCATTCACATCATCAAAGAAGACGTTAAATGCTGGCTCATCAAATTGGATGATATCGACACCAGCAGCCTCTAACTCTTTCGCTTCTTGATTGAGTATTTTGGCAAATTCCCACGCGAGCTTTTCACGGCTCTTGTAATGATCATCATAAAGCGTATCGATCATCGTCATTGGACCCGGTAACGCCCACTTGATCGGCTTATCTGTTTGCTGGCGCAAAAACTTAGCGTCTTCAACAAACACAGGCTTTTGACGACTCACAGGCCCTACAACTGTTGGTACGCTGGCATCGTAGCGATCACGAATCTTTACCGTTTGGCGATTTTCGAAGTCAACGCCACTTAAGTGCTCGATAAATGTCGTAACGAAGTGTTGGCGAGTTTGTTCACCATCGCTGACTATATCAACACCCGCATGTTGCTGTTCTTGCAAAGACAAACGAAGCGCATCTTGTTTACCATCTGTTAGTTCTTCACCTTGCAGTTTCCAAGGTGACCAAAGCGTTTCTGGCTGTGCTAACCATGAAGGTTTTGGCAGGCTTCCTGCCGTAGAAGTCGGTAATAGTGTTTTCATGCTTTTATTTCTTCTCATTATTATTAAGCGTAGCTAGCAGACCATTGCTCTAGCACAGTTTGGTATGGCTTGATGAAATGCTCTTGAGCAAATTTACCTTGCTCTATTGCCAATCGACTACGTTCTTCGCGGTCATACACAATTTGTGTTACAGAGTGATCGCTGTTTTTCAAGCTTGGCTGGTACGATTTACCCGCAACAGCATTCGCATTGTAGATCTCTGGACGATAGATTTTCTGGAATGTTTCCATGGTACTGATCGTGCTGATCAATTCTAAATTAGTGTAGTCGTTTAGCAGATCACCAAAGAAATAGAATGCAAACGGTGCAACGCTATTTGGCGGCATAAAGTAACGAACTTCTAGCCCCATTTTCTGAAAATACTGTTCTGTTAGAGAAGACTCATTAGGCTGATATTCATAGCCAAGTACAGGGTGTTGATTTTCAGTTCGATGGTAAGTCTTGTTATCTGAAACACTTAAGCAAATTACGGGCAGCTTTTTAAAGTTCCGCTTGTAGGTTGAAGAACGAACGAAGTGCTTAAATAGTTTGCCATGCAGGTCGCCAAAGTTATCTGGAATTGTGAATTTAGGCTTGTCTTTGTTGTGGTCAAGGAGCAAAACGCTAAAGTCGTAGTCGCGTACGTAAGAAGAAAAGTTATTGCCGACAATACCTTCAATACGCTCATTTGTTTTATGGTCAACGATGTACGTCTTCAGCACTTCAATCGAAGGAAAGCTTTCAGCACCCGCTTCAATGTCCATATCAACCGAAACGATTTCAAGCTCAACAGAGTAACGCTCCCCGTTAGGGTTATCCCAATGTGCCAAAGCATTGAAGTTATTATTAATCATGTTGAGTGCATTGCGCAGATTCTCTTGTCGACTCTCGCCTCTTGCCAGATTAGCGAAGTTAGTCGTAATACGAGTACTGTCTGACGGACTGTAGTTCTCATCAAGACTGAGGCTCTTGATGCTAAATGTGAAGTCTTTGCTCATAACGATGTGTATCCTATTTCCTTAGATGAAAGCTGGTTTAGTTCCTACTCTTTCCATTTTGTTTTTGATTTTTCTAGTCAGTTTTGTACGCCTTTTGTTTGGATCTTAAGCAGCTCTAGTCGAGAAGGACTAATTCTGTCTAGATATAAGAGTAGGTTTCTTTATAACGTTGATTCGCAGTTGAATAACAATGGTATTACTTCACATGCAGCATGAAGGATATTCATATTGACTTTCAATGAGGTGTTTTCATCAAGGGAACCTGCAACGAAACGATACAGTGGGACACAATATTATCTACTTGACTCGCTCTTAGTTTGGGCACTTACCGATAAACCTCATCCAATATAAAGTCCCATACATTCAGGCAATCTATTTATTATAGATATTTTTGCAACAGTGAAATGCACAATGTGATATTTATCACACTTGAGAAATGTCACATAATCTTTCCCACACCAAGAGCAACTGCTCTTAAGATAAAAGCATTCAAAGGAATCAGATTATGAAAACAACTATCGCGACTCTACTTATTGCGGCACTAACTTCTACAATGGCATCAGCAATGCCAGCGAAAGAGCAATCAATTAGAATTAAAACAATTGATAATCAAGCTATTGTGACTGTACTTGAAAATGGCGAACCTGTTAGCGATGTAAAAGTGAAAGTGAAAGGCAACGGTACCCAATACTTCACCACAGGTGAAAAAGGTACATTCATGGCAGCAAACTTACTCGACCACGGCCGCTCGTTCACATTCGAAATCGAAGGTGAGAATGGTGTCGCAGTACGTGAACAACGTTACTTAACATCGTTCTAAACAGAAATACATGGATGTCAAAAAGCCCGAGTGTACATCGGGCTTTTGCTTATTTAAGATTTAAAATTCCCTTCCCATACTGGGGGAGTACCAATCACATCTCGAACTATTTCAATAAATGAAGTAACAAGTACCGACTGCTTGCGATGCGTATACATAGCGTAAATATCACCAAATGACGGAATCGTATAGTCGGGTAATAACTGCACCAAGCCCATTTCTTCGATGTTTTTCGAGATCATAAACTGGGCAATGTGACCATAGCCAATTGAAGCTCTAACGCTTTCTACAATTAGCTCTGCCTCGTTCACTCGGTAGTTTGATTTGATAGGGTATATTGTCGACTGCCCAGACTCGCGATCGACAAATTGAATCTTGTCAGTAACAATACTTCGGTTTGCGTAAATGACGCTCGGCAGCGCGACTAACTCGTCCGGAGTCGTTGGCATACCGTGACGTTCTATAAATTCTCTTGATGCCACCAAGGCCATTTTATTTTCAGCCAGAGGTTTAGCAATCATTGACGAGTCCCTCATAGGGCCGATACGAAATACGATGTCGAAGCCTTCGCTAATTACATCAACTCTTTCGTCATTGAGTAGGAGTTCGACCGAAGCTTTGGGAAACTTCTTTAAAAACCTTTCAATAGCTGTTTGCAAGTAAATACGGCCAAACATAGTGGCACTAGAAACCCGCAGATGGCCCATCGGCTCGCTATGATATGAGTCGGCTATGCTTACCGTATCTTCAAGAATCTGGGTAACCTTTTCGGCTTGCTCAACAACTCTTTTCCCAACGCTTGTAAGAGACATTGACCGAGTAGTACGGTTTATCAACTTGACACCCAAATGTTCTTCAAGCTGTTTGATTTGCTTAGATAGCACTGAGCGATCAATATTAAGTTTGTCTGCCGCTTTAGCAAATGAACCTGTTCTTGAAATCTCTAACAGCATCGTCAGTCTGCTTGCTAAATCCATTAGCTTACCTTTTTCATCATTGCGAATACTGTAATACTAACCCTAGACGTTCAACGAGCTAAGTAGTCGCTCAAGCCATGTAATCTCACCAAATGCAATAAAGTCGTAGATGGTAAAAAATACCGCACAGATAATTGCTAATTTAAGCAAACGATACAAAATAAACATGGAGAATCCTTTTACTATATGCAACAAAAAAGCCGCTATTTGCGGCTTTCTAACATCAATTCATGATGCACTGATAACAGATCTAGCGGTTTTAAGAGAGCCTAAATCAACCAAAGCCAAATCTCAACATTCTCTGACTAGAAAGATTTGGGCTGTGACTCAGCCCAAAGCACCTCGGGCCTTAATACTATTCAAGATACCAACATGAGCATGTCGGGTTGCAAGAATATTGCTCATACGTGCTTGATCGGCTTCACGATACACATGCCACCACGCATTGATGATGGGTTGATAACCAAGCGCTCTGGTAATAGCAATAAAATCGTTATATTCCGCGACTGAAGCGAAGTACATGATCTCTCCACTTGGAAAGAATGCGACCGCATCAACCTCTAAATTATCTACCATGGGTCGGCCTGCTTCATCACTATGATGAACCATATTCCCACCTTGATAACCAGCCCCTTTGAATCCTGTATTAAGCTTATTGCGAATGGTTTGTATACGCTGAGTCATGTTCCCTGTATGACGGTTTTCATGCTGACCAAATGTATCGTAGTCAAACAGCTGTGAGTTCGAGTTAAGAACCTTACGTCGATCTTGGCCTTGCGGTTCATAGAGAGATTTCAGAGGAAAGCATCCCCACAAATCATAATCACCAGTCATGACACCTCGATAAGTCGCCTTTGTCGCCTTATCTCCTCTTGGGTCGGTCAAACCCATAACTTGATAAAGCTTACCGAAACTCGTACTCACTCTCGGCCCAAGAAACTTTTCATCAGGATGGTGATGTCGATGTCTATAGCACACCGCCCAAACGCGAACTGCGCCAGCACCAGGCACTCGGTGAGGAAGCTGTTTCTTTAAAACAAATTCTAGAGTCAAATTCCCTTTAGAAGTGGTAATGAGGCGCTCATTATCTGAAATATATCGCTCTACATATGTCGTCGTACCATCACCAAGGAATAGGGCTGGTAACGCAGTTCGTCTAGCTTCAGTAATATAAAGCCCAGCTAAAGTAGCACCGTCATTCATTGCACTGTTGATACTTTTAAGCTGGCTTCTCACTTTGTCTGGAGCGGCACCATTTTTGGAAAAACGAGGATCCGCCAAAACAAAACCAGCCATTGGCCCCCAGTTGCATGATTTGGTTTTAACGTGAAAACCCTTAGTCGCATAGCTTTGCTCTATCAATTGCGTCGCGTATTTACCTACCGACCTTGAAATAATAATAGTGTTCTGATTACGAGCAACTTGGCTGAACACTGCGCCATGTGCGAGAGGTATCCCTGATTCAGTAACCGCGGCATTTCCGTATAACATTGTTCACTTCCTTTATTCATCATTCTTGAACAAGGCATTCACCTAAGTTGCTGTAACTCTACAGGTGCATGGGCTCAACATTTAGGTTATCGGTGAGCATCAAGGGAGTCAAACAAATCATTTTGTTGCATATCATTTTGAATACTCCGACGTTTTTAGGTACAAAAAAAGCCGCCTTCGGCGACTTAAGAAACTGTGATACATGCCTTTTAAGACGCTGTAGCTTAATGAATCGGTGTATCAGTTTTTGTGTAGAACTTACCAAAATACTCTTCAAGTACTTCAGGTGTTAGCTTGCCTTCTGCTTCAAGCTTTTTTAGCTCTGCGGCAATCGCTTTTTGCTCTCCCAGCGATGGTAGCGCCACTTCAGGCTCATCGCCCATCTCTTGTGACATCTGCTCTAGTTCTTTTTCGAAATCACTCATGATCCCACTTACCCTATAAATAAAAACTGGGTCTAAGTTTAACGACTTAGACCCAGTTATACCAGTGTTGCAAAGTGCTTATAGCTTAAAGCTGCCAACCATTGTATCAAGGCGAAGCGAAAGCTCTTTAAGCTCAGCACTTGCTGCCGCAAGCTCTTCTGCTGTCCCCGTGGTCATTTCGTTAATTGCATTAATCTCTTCAATGTTCTGATTGATGGTATGAACCACGGTAGACTGCTCTTCCGTTGCGGTAGCAACTTGAGTATTACGATCTGAGATGTCATGAATGCGCTCTGAGATATTAACCAGAACCTCTACCGCCTCATCAGAGGCAGAAACACCTTCACCTGTGACACTCTTACCTGCTGCCATCGCGGTTACTGCGTCTTTGGCATCGCTTTGAAGTTGATTAATCATCTTCTGAATTTCTTCAGTAGAATCTGCAGTACGGCTGGCTAGGTTACGTACTTCGTCAGCTACCACGGCAAAACCGCGACCTTGCTCGCCCGCACGCGCAGCCTCTATCGCCGCATTTAATGCAAGTAAATTGGTTTGTTCTGAAATATCGCGGATAACATCCAAAATGGAACCAATTTCTTGCGTAGTCGATGCTAACTGCTCTACGACCTGCCCAGTGTTTTCTATATCTAGCGCTAAACGGCTAATCGCGTCTTTAGCCTGGCTAACTACCTTTTGACCCACTTCAGTATTATCTGACGCATGATTGGCTGTTTCCGCCGCCGTAGCCGCGTTACCCGCAATTTCACTAATCGTCGCACCCATTTGGTTGATTGCCGTTACCACTTGAATGGTTTGATCACGTTGGATTTGGCTGTTGTCATGGGTGGTATTGGCCTTATTTGATACACCATCAGCCGCAGATTGCAGCGCATGGCTAGTTGAAGCCACCTCTTTCATTGAGTCATGGATCTTCTCTATAAAGCCATTAAACCCATCAGACAATTGGCCAATTTCATCGCTGCCTTTCACTTCAATACGCTGAGAAAGATCACCATCGCCTTTCCCAAGATCCGCAAAGCGTGCTGCGATCTCTCGGATTGGACGAGCAATGCTATTTGCTAAGAAAATTCCCATAAAAATAAATAGACCCGCAACAACGATTGTTGTGAACATCATTTGCTTAGCTACGGCATCTAAGTCTGCAAACACTTCTTCAACAGGAACGACACCAATAACAAACCAATCCATAGAAGGGACGTAAGTGCTAGCAACAAATACGTTCTGACCTTCATACTCTGTATTGATTAGATTGAAGCTCGATTTACCTAATAGCGCCGAAGATTCGTTGCCGAATAACTTTGTTAAAGTCGATTTGGCTTTGCTACTATCGCGGTGGATCTGCACCGTACCAGCTGCGTCAGCGAGAAAGACAAAACCAGTTTTTTCAATCTTAAAACCGTTTAATAACGCGACCATGTCATCCATTGACTTCGACAAACCAGACATCGACATACCATTTAGTACTTGATAGTTGGTGAACATCTTCACGTCACCATTGGCTTCTTGGAAGATGCTGACTGACGTTGTATTGCCAGATTGAGTAAAGCCAAAGAACCATCCGTCTTGCTGCTGGTTAAGCTGACGCAAGAAACCATTTTGGTTCCAGTAATACGCGGTGTCACGATTAGCCACAGAAGCATCGTTTAGATTGTATTGAGAACGCACATTGTTAAGTTGTTTTACCAATCGAGCTTCTACTTCTGGCGAGATATCCGTTGTGTCAATTGCCTGTTTAACGAACTCGTTGTTGGCAATCTGTTCCGCAGCGAATAAGAGTTGCCTAACTTCGTTATCTATTTGACTGCTGATTTGTTCGAGCATAGAAGGCAGCTCAATATCAATCAGTCGGTGCTCAAGCACGTCACGGGCTTGGCGTTGAGCCATCACTCCTACAATAATGGTCGATGCTAAAACAGCGAAGGTAATACCAGCCACTACTTTCTGTTTTATGCTAATTGAGTTTAGTTCCATTTGTCCTGCCTTAAGAAGCAATTATCTAATTATGTATTGGCAAACACTCCCCACGTAAGAGCGCTTACTCCAATCAGCTTAGTATATCGACTAATTGACAATTTTCTTTACCAAATAATCACCAGGTGAATGGTTTTTAGCCACTGACGTGACACAGTTCATGCGAGGTAAGTTTTCAATATTGAAAAGTTGGATCTGAGATTTTTATCCCCATATTTTAACTATCTGAAATAATTGCACTTGTTCTGGAGCTTGAAATTCCAGATGATGATAATTCCGTCACTCAAAATTTAACCTTAATCTTGAGCGGAACTTTTTAAGCTAACGAGCTACTAAGTGAAAAAATGAGGAGAAACAAGATCATGAATTCACACGCTCTACAACAACTACGCGAATACCTAAATAGCCAAATCATTGGTCAGAGCGAATTGGTGAATCAACTGCTCGTCGCGCTCCTAGCCGATGGTCATATATTGGTTGAGGGTCCTCCGGGTCTTGCAAAAACCAGAGCCGTTAAATCACTGGCGGACTGTATTGAAGGTGACTTTCATCGCATCCAATTTACCCCCGACCTACTTCCCGCCGATCTAACAGGTACAGACATTTTTCGCCCAGAAACAGGTGAGTTTACCTTTCAATCAGGGCCTATTTTCAATTCGTTGATCTTAGCCGATGAGATCAATCGCGCTCCGGCCAAGGTGCAAGCAGCAATGCTTGAGGCAATGGCAGAGAAACAAATTACTGCGGGCCGCAGTACCTACCAGCTCCCCGAGCTGTTTCTGGTTATGGCGACGCAAAACCCAATCGAACAAGAAGGTACGTATCCACTTCCTGAAGCGCAACTCGACCGATTCTTAATTCACCTTGACGTTAACTATCCTAATGCCGAAAGCGAGTTAGAAATTCTGCGCTTAAACCGAGGTGAAGCGAAAGGTGAGACCAAAATCGCGCCTCCCAACATATCACAAGCCGATATCTTCGCCGCGCGCCAATCAGTGCTAGAGACCCATATAGCCGAGACGATTGAGCAGTACATTATTCGCTTAGTGATGGCGACGCGTCAGCCAAGCCAATACGATGATTCTTTGCAGCAATGGCTAGAGATGGGCGTCAGCCCGCGTGCGACAATTGCTCTTGATCGCTGTGCTCGCGCCCATGCTTGGCTAAACGGTCGAGATTTTGTGTCTCCTGAAGATGTACAAGCAATGGCGTTTCCTGTATTGCGTCACCGCTTGTTGCTCAGCTATCAGGCACAAGCGGAAGGTATAGTTCCTAATCAAGTCATAAATAAGCTGTTGTCGCTCGTCGGTAGCGCTTAGGTAGAGTTGATGAATAGCACATTACCTCCCTACAGTGATGGGGTTAATCTCACTCTTAATGAACTTCTCTACTATAAGCAACAGTGCATTCAATGGTTGCCACCTGCCAAGAGTTTATGGGCACAGATGTTAGGCCAGCATCAAAGCCGCCAACTAGGCCGGGGGATGGATTTTAGCGAAGTTCGCCAATACCAAGCAGGTGATGATATTCGTGCCATTGATTGGCGTGTCACGGCCCGTACGGGGAAGCCACATACCAAACTCTTTTCTGAAGAGCGTGAAAAACCGATTGTGCTTTATCTTGATCTATCTGCGTCTATGATGTTTGGGTCAAGGTTGATGCTGAAGTCTGTACAAATGGCGCATATGGCGAGTTTGATTGCTTGGCTTAGTATCTCTCAACAAGACCGAGTAGGGGCTGTGATTGATACTGGCGAGCAACTTATCGAGCTAAAACCCACTGCTCGCAACAAAGGAGCATTAGCCTTAATACAGTCACTGGTTAACATTCACCAGCAACAATTGTCTGAGAAGAAAGGGGCTATCTACGATGTGAACCACGCTCTACAAGCACTTGCACGAGTTTGCCCCAAAGGCAGTGAGATTATTCTCTTAAGTGATTTTTCTCGATTTAACAACACACATGAGTCCAAGCTTAGCCGCCTAAGTCAGCACAATCGCGTTCGCATGATTCAAATTAGTGATCCTCTAGAAAGAGGGTACACCGCCTATAGGGGGACAGAAAAAGTCTCTAATAAACTGCAAACACGCTGGCTTGATTTTTCTTCTAGCAAAACTCGCCTTGGTATAGAAAAGGCGTTTGATCAGCAGCAGACTCAACTACAAAAAATGGCCCTAAGGATGGGCATCAGTTTTTCGTCGCTCTCTAGTGATGCTGCATTGACTCAACAATTACATGGACTTTAACTATGAGCACCGAGACTCAAACTTCACCTTTGCCGCTAAACCCAATGCATTTACCAGAGCCCCCAGCGTGGTTGCCACTCGCTTGGGGTTGGTGGGCGCTAATTGGTGGTCTGCTCACGCTAGCCCTGACAACTTGGTTGATTATTCGCTGGAATAAAAAACGCTTAGCGCCGAAAAAAACCGCCTTACGCCTGCTCGCGCGAAATCAGCGACCATCCGAGGCAATTGAATTAGTCAGGCAAGCAGCACTTTGTTATTTTCCTCGTGAAGAGATAGCCCAACTAACAGGCAAAGAGTGGTACGTGTTTCTTGATAGCCAACTATCTACGCCTCGTTTTAGTGCCAACTACAATTCTTGGCAACAAGCCTTGTACAGTAAACAGCCAATTTCCAATGCTGAAGAACTCATTAAAGATTGCAGCGACTGGGTAAATCAGGCGTTACCACCGAAGAAAAGAAGGAGTGTTACACGTGGCTAATATTAGCTTCGTTTGGTGGTGGGCATTTTTCCTTTTGCCCTTACCACTGCTCATTTACTATATCGCGCCGCCAACAAAGTCGGCCGCCGCTATTCAACTTCCTTATATGCCTGAGTCGACAGACAACACTTCACCTAGTAATCACTTTGCTAAGTTGCTTTGTTGTGTTATTTGGCTGGCACTAATTGCAGCAATCGCTCGACCCGTTTGGTATGGAGAGCCAGTCACAACCTCACCAAAGCATCGTGACCTACTGCTGGTATTGGATCTCTCTTATTCTATGAGTCAGAAAGATATGCAAGATGAAGAAGAGGGTTATATGGATCGATTAAGCGCAGTCAAACGCGTGGTCAGTGATTTCGCCAAGCAACGCAAGGGAGATCGTCTTGGCTTAGTACTTTTTGCTGATCATGCCTACCTGCAAACCCCTTTAACGCTAGATCGCAATACTATTTCAGAGCAGGTCAATTCTCTCGTGCTCAAACTTATTGGTGAAAAAACGGCCATTGGTGAAGGTATTGGTTTAGCAACAAAAACCTTCATTGATAGCGACGCTCCACAAAGGGTGATGGTTCTGCTTAGCGATGGCAGTAATACATCCGGTGTCCTTGACCCTATCGAAGCAGCTAACATTGCTAAAAAGTACAATGCGACAATCTATACCATTGGTGTAGGCGCTGGTGAAATGATGGTCAAAGAGTTCTTTATGACTCGCAAAGTAAACACCGCTCAAGATCTCGACGAAAAGACCTTAAAAGAGATTGCAGATATTACAGGTGGTCAATACTTCCGAGCACGCAATGCAGACGATTTAGCAGACATTTACGACACCATCAATAACCTTGAACCTGTCACCAATGCGACCCAAACATGGCGGCCTCAAACTGAGTGGTTTGGACTGCCACTTACCGCCGCGCTATTGTGCTTCACCTTTCTTGTTTTCATTCGGAGGAATCATGTCTAGTTTTCTTTTCCTCTACCCACAATGGCTGATCGCCACACTGCCTTGGATGGGTCTAATCTACTGGCTGACTAGGCGAAATCGCTCACAAACACTGATAGCCCCTCACTTGGCAAAGGCTATGGGGCTGCAAGTCACCCAAACAAGCAAAATAGCACTTAATCTAATGGCAGTGTGTGGGCTTATCACAATCGTAGCACTAGCAGGACCAAGTTTTAGCAAACAAAAACGTCCAAGCTTTGTCAACACCAGCGCCCGCGTAGTGGTAATGGATATGTCGATGTCAATGTATGCCACTGACATCAAGCCAAATCGACTCACTCAGGCCAAGTATAAAGTCTCCGACTTACTAGAAAATTGGCAAGAAGGTAGTACAGGGCTCGTTGCCTATGCGGGTGATGCTTATCGAATCAGTCCTATGACCAGTGACTCACTCACCATAGCCAATCAGGTTCCCAATTTATCCCCAGAGCTAATGCCTTACCCTGGAGCCAATGCGGCCGCAGGAGTTGAACTCGCCATACAAATGATGACCAATATCGGTTTAGCGCAGGGGAATATTGTTCTAGTTGCTGATGATATCGATGACCAAGAGCGCGATGACATCCAATCGCTGCTCAGCGGCACGAACTGGCAACTCGTATTGCTAGGAATGGGCTCTCGTTCTGGAGCTCCCATCAAGCTTAGCGATGGCACACTGATGACCAAAACGAGCGGTCAACCCGTGGTCGCCAAATCGAACTTTGACAATATGAGAGCATTAGCGTCTTCCTTAGATGGTTATTTTGTTCCAGTCCAGATCACCAATAGTGATGTCGAAAAAATCACACAACTCACCTCACATATCGACTCCACAGGTAATATGAACAAAGACCAATCCGTTACAGAGCAGATCAATCAAGGTTATTGGTTACTGCCGCTGCTTATTGTCCCTGCCTTATTACTATTTCGCAGAGGCATACTCTTTAGTGTTGCACTGATCTTTATCCCGTTGCTGAGCCCGAAACCAGCAATGGCAAGCCCTTGGCTCAACCAAGATCAGCAAGCCATGCAGTACTTTGAAAATAAAGAATATGACAAAGCAGCTGAGCAATTCTCTCAACAGGAATGGAAAGGTATTGCTCAGTATCAGGCCCAAAATTATGAAGATGCAATTAAGTCCCTGAAAGGCGCAACGAGCCAAGAGGGGCGGTACAACCTTGCTAATGCCTATGCACAAAACGGCCAACTTGATGAAGCTGAAAATCTGTATCAATCGATATTAGATCAAGACCCGAGCAACCAAGATGCCAAGCATAACCTTGAAGTCGTGCGTCAAGCTCAACAGCAACAGCAACAGCAACAGCAACAGCAACAGCAACAGCAACAGCAACAGCAACAAAATGAGTCGAGTAAGGGTCAGAGTCAACAACAAAATAACTCTGAACAAGAACAAACTTCCGAGCAAACGCAGTCTTCACAAAACGAAAGCGCATCAGATAAAGACAAGCCATCTGCTAGCCAGCAACCGAATGAGCAGCCTGATTCCGAGCCACCTCAACCTCAGAATCAACCATCTGACCCGCAGACAGAGCAATCATCAAAGTCTAAAAATAGTGCTGAACAAGATGGTCCTCCCGCTGACGCGAATAACACAGAGATGAAACAAGAAGATACGCAACCCATTGATTCAAAAAATCAAATACCAGAGTCGGATAGTCAACAAACGATTGAGCCCGAACTGAGAAAACTACAACAGGTCGAGAGCGCTCGAGATCCGAGTCGCTTATTGCGCGCGCAAATGATCCTCCAAGCTCAACAAAAACAACCACCACAAGATACAGGTAAGAAATGGTAATGAAGAGACAAAATAAACTCTGTGTTGCTCTATTCGCTTTGATCGTCGCTTTCACTAGTCCATTGGCCTTTGCGACGACTGTCATGGCAACAGTTAGCAAAAACAAGGTGGTAAAGAACGAAGTCTTCCAGCTGCGTGTGGTGGTCAATAAAAAGGTCTCGTCGGATGCCTTAAATTTAAGCGCGCTGGATAGCGATTTTTATGTAGGGCGTCCAAGCTTTGGCAGCTCAATCAATATTATCAATGGCGATCGCTCTACGAGAAGCGAATGGAACATCACTCTAGCGGCCCATCGTCTCGGTATCGCGACCATTCCTGCTTTTACTATCGATGGCGTATCGTCTCAACCTCTCAAAATCCAAATATCGGCTGATAGCAATGAGCCAAAGATAAGTGACTTAATTGAAGTACAAAGCCACTTAAGCAAAGCGCAGCTCTACCCCAATGAAAGTGCTCAACTTAACACCCGACTGATTGTAAAAGCTGACCCAAGACGCTTACAAAACCCTAATGTCATCCCCCCCCAAGCGCAAGGCGTTTCACTCACCGCACTCGGTGAACCGAAACAATATCAAAGTGTTTTAGATGGCGTAGAAGTCACCGTTGTCGATCAAAGTTACCGAGTCACGGCAGATATGGCGGGCGAATACCAACTGAGCGGAATAGGCTTCCAAGGTAGTGTGGTTTATGGAGATAATCGTAGTGGCACCACTAAATTGGTTTCAGCCGATACCCCCGCGCAGCAGTTTAAGATTCAGGTCGATCCAATACCAAGCAACTACCAGGGTGCTTGGCTTCCTGCTGCATCACTGTCACTCTCGCAGCAATGGCTAGATTCAAACGGTGAGAACATAGATGCATCCGCGGTTTATAGTACCCGTGTTGGCGAGTCTATTACTCGTATACTTCATCTAGATATCCAAGGGCTAGCCTCTGAGCGCTTTCCCCAGCTAAAAGTCAACTACCCTAGTACAGTCAGGGTTTACCAAGAAAAACCAACCTTTAGCGAACTTGAAGATGGCACTACTCGTATGACGGTTAAGCAGGTGATCATCGCCGAGCAGCAAGGCGAGGTTGAGCTTAACGATATTAAACTGAACTGGTGGGATAGCCAAAACAAATCAGCGCAAGAGTCTGATTTAAAAGGGTTAGTGCTTGATATCGCTCCCGGATCAACCCTAAACAACGAGCCAATCAGTTCCCCCGTTCCACAAAACCACACAGTCAAAACCGTAACTGTGTATGATGCAGGTTTTTGGCCTTACCTCACCGCCCTATTCGCTTCATTGTGGTTAGCCACGCTACTGTTACTGGTTAAATACCGTCGTAAACCTCAAGCGCATATTACTCCAGCGCAAAAGGCGACCACAACAACAGAGCAGTTGTTAACAGCGTTAAAAGAAGACGATAAGGTCAAGGCTAGCTTCTTAATTAAAACTTGGTTCGATGAAATTCCTGATTTGAGTACAGAGTTGAAGAAAAAAATTGAGCATCAAGTGATGGAAATGAACCAAAGCCAATACTCAGATTCTGACGTGGCTTGGCAGGCAAAAACGCTGATTACTTTGATCAAACAAGGTGAAAAAAGTCCGCCAACAAGTCGAAACAAAAACATCTTGCCGCCGTTATAAAAATGACAAACAAGATTTGAACCGTAGCAACATGAGATCAAGGCGATATATAAAGCGTTAACTGCCATAAATAAGCAACGACCATTTAGGCCTAGCTTGACTGTTGAGTAGGCCTAAATGTGTTCAAACGTCGAAACTGTACCAATAACTTGGTTTCGTCCCCCATTTTTAGCTTTGTATAGTGATTTATCGGCAGAATTGTAGAGCTTATCAAAGCTGAACTCACTTTGGATAAGTTCCATTACCGAGTAACCGATAGAAACGGTAAGAGATTTGTGCACGGAGCTTTGCTCATGAGCAATGTTTTCTTGCTCGATCTGGTTGCGGATGTTTTCACATAAGCGGTCGACCTGTTCGGCATCTTTGCTAGAGATGAGCAATGCAAACTCTTCCCCTCCGATTCGACAAAAGACTTCTCGCTCCGACTGAGTGTAGTTTTGTAAAATACTGCCAATACGCATTAGGGCGATATCGCCTTGCATATGCCCATAATGGTTGTTGTACAGCCCAAAATAATCAATATCCACTAAGATCAAGCCATAACATGACGTGCTGTCGTCGCCTTCAAAGCAGATCTCTTCGAGCATTGATTCAAGCATACGACGATTACCTAAGCGGGTGAGTGGATCAAGTTTAGACATTCTCTCTAACTGCTCGTTGGCTTTTTGCAGATCTCTCGTTCGTGCTTTGACTTCTTGCTCAAGGTTTTCATTCAACTCGTGGATTGCCTCTTGCGCACGCGTTCGGAGTAGTACTTCGGTCAAGTTTGATGAGAACATTCGAATTACTTCACGTAGCTGATGGGTCAATGGCGATCGTTTAATCAGATTATCTGCGGCGATAAACGCAATAGGCTCTCCACTGTTGCTAACCAGCATGGTCATCGCTGTCCAACCAAAACCAACAATATGAAAGTCATGGTAAATCGGAACGGATTCTTCAAACACCACTTCATTGGGGTTAGTTAGCGCAGCTTGAACAATCGAACGGTCTATTGTCTCTGAGCGATAGTAAGACTCATCGACCACGTTACCTTGGATATCTGTTCCCCAAGTGCCTTGCATATGTGTACAGTCTTTATCGGTGAGAAAAACAGCGAAGCGATCAATCCCCAAGCGGTTAATGGCAAAGGTCACCGCAGACTTACACACTTCACTGACTGTCATGCAACGAGAAAGCTCAACCATACTGGCATGAAGCATACGCACGTTTTGCTCTTGGCGTTTGCGAATATAAATCTGAGAAAGCAGTGTTCCAAAAGATTCGAGCATCTGGCGCTGATAAGAGGTAATTGGCGTGCGATTAATATAGTTATCCATCGCTATCCAACCAATGATTTCTTCTCCATCACGAAGGATCAGCATACCATTCCAACCTTGACCGACGACCTTGCCTGCCGTATATAGAGGTGCTTCTTCGACAATAATAAGATTTTCTTTGCCTTCAAATAGTGCATCAATATACGTTTCTTCTAGCTGATGAAGGTCATATTGGGTGTGATGCTCACTCACCGTGTTGCCCTCTTCATCGGTACCGTATGTTCCACTAAAGCAACGTTTTTTAATATCAAGTAACATAAACACGGCCCGGTCAAAACCTAGCCTATCTCTGATCACCTCTACGGCTAAACGATAGAGTTGATCGAGGTTAGCAGGATTAGATATCTCTTCCGCGGCCGTTTGCACGAGTTTCATATTGTCAATAAACAATTCTCGTTGCTTGATAACATCAAGGTACTTGGCTTCTTTGATGTCACGCTGCTTAAACTCTTTGGCCGCTTCCGTTTCAGCGCGAACACATTGCCAACGAGAAGCCATAACTTTAAGGGTATCGAAATACTGATTTTGGTTGAGTTGGCTGAATTTCTCTACATTCAAGCTCTCAACAATAAGGTAAATACGCCTTTCAGGATGGTTGTCGAGCATGAAGATATAACTGTCAGCCCCCATGTTTACCACATATTCCCACTGACAAGTATTCATAGCCAAAGGAATCAGGCCATCGGAGGTATCGAACTGTGAGGCCCAAGCCCAAAACGTTTCCGGGTAGCGTAAAATAGGCAAAGGTTGCCCACGCTTATACAAGAACTCTCCTATTTGCCCTCCTTTAAGTTCGGCAAATATACCAATATTTTCAGGTTCCACTAACTCATCTAAATACTGGAATAGAGCATTAGCCAGAAACCGTTGATTTCTGGCAGACATAACATCTTTAATAAGCACCCGTGGAAGCATAACCCTAGCCTAAACCATTTTATTGCTGCTATACGCTTAGGAACGTATCAGCTACAAATAAGCAAGCAAACATCTTTGCAATCTGTTGTTAAGTGACTCGCAAATAGCTTTAATGAATATATCCTTATATGATACCTACTGCATTTTGTATGACCTTGTTTCCATATATTTCATTTTTGCTGCAACTCAACTTTTCGATGAGAGTTTGAAGTGCTTGCGTACCAACCACGAAGCTTGTGAAGTACACTAAAAGAATAAGGCAGCAACAGGATGAATCATTGTGGCTAAATGGCTATATATAATTAGTATGGCACTCTGCTTCCCTGCATGGGCAGATGTCGACTTGATCAAGGTTGATAAATCCAAACGACGTATGTATCTGATTGCTAACGATCAAGTAATAAAAGAGTTTCGTATAGCGCTTGGAAAGCAACCCAAAGGTCATAAGAGGTATGAGGGAGACCAACGCACACCTGAAGGGCGCTATTATTTAGACTTTGTGATTGAAGACTCTGAGTTTTACCGCTCAATTCACATCAGCTACCCTAATGACAGAGACGTGGCTTATGCTAGCTCACTGAGCTTAGATCCCGGCGGGAATATAAAAATACACGGCTTAAAGAATGGAGAAACTCGCCCAGTCAAATATGTACAAAGCTTCGACTGGACGGATGGTTGTATTGCAATAAGTAATCAAGAGATGGATGAGTTACTTGATCTCGTCACCTCTGGTACACCAATAGAGATTACTTGGTAACCGATTTAGCATGATTCGGTTTGGATGATTCACGCGTTACCCACCAGCACATCAACGAACCAATCGTTACCATAACAACACCTTGCAAGAAGCTTTGCGTCAGTACAAGCCCGAGAATAAAAGATGAAATCACGGTCGAAAGGACAGGCGTAAAATACGATAAAGTCGCCAATAACACCATGTTTCCGCCAATGATGGCGTAATTCCACAATGCATAACCACTCCCCATAGCGATACCTGAGATCAGCAACAACCCTCCAGATTCAAGATTAAGCGTCATGCCTGTCTCGTCGCTTAACGCATACTTAACCCATAGAGTCACTGCTGTCAGAATGAAAAACAAGCTAATCGCATTTTGTCCATTAGAGATCCGCTTTGTTAAATTGCAGTAGATTGCCCATAGAAATGCGCCAACAAATGCCATTGTATATGTGACCGGGTTAGTTGCTACATTGGCGGCTATTTGGGCAATAGAAAGCCCTTGCTCACCAGTAATGCTCCAAGCAACACCAAAGAACGCTAAAGCAATACTCGGATAAACCCAAATGCTGGTTTTCTTACCACTTGTTACTACAGCCAGTAGTACCGTAAGTGCAGGCCACAAGTAATTGATCACCAACATTTCAATCGCTTGTTGACGCGAGTTTGCCATTGCCAGAGCTAAAGCAAGGCAAATCTCATAGGCTACAAATAAGCTTCCACCGATCACGACATAGCGAAGCGAGTAATTTTGTACTTTGGGCACTCCCATTACCATAACGAGAAATAGCGATGCCACAGTGTAGATAGATGCAGCGCCACCAATCGGACCTAGCATTTCAGTCACCGCTCTGGCAAAGCCCATGACGCTGCTCCAAAGAAGAATAGCGACTACACCTGCCACGGTGAACTTATGAGGACGGTTAATCATTTTGATTTTCTCAAACAAAAAAGCCGAGCTTAGCGCTCGGCTTAAGCAGCTAAATAGGAGTTAGATAATTTCCCAACTGTGTGTCATTTCAATGCCTTTGCCTAGCATCAAACACACTGAGCAATATTTTTCTAAAGAGTCAGCCGCAACCTTCGCGACCACTTCTGGAGCAAGGTTTTCACCCGACACTTCAAAGTGAATGTTTACTTGTGTGAAAATTCGTGGTGCGGTCTCACGACGTTCTGTAGTCAGCTTTGCGTTACAGGCAGTCACGGCTTGACCTGCTTCTTTTAGGCCATCGACAACATCAACTGAACTACAACCACCAGCAGCCATCAACACCATTTCCATCGGGCTAGGAGCGGTGGCTCCACCGTTGCCATCCATCACGATAGAATGGCCTGATTGTGATTGTCCTAGAAACTTAAACTCTTCAATCCACTTTACTTCAGCTTGCATCTGACTCTCTCTATTTCTTTTTTGCAAAGTTGTTTTTATCTGTAGGGAACACCACGCCTGTTTGACGACGAATTTCCTCAAGTAGTTTTGCTACAATTAACGAACGTTGAGTGCAGCTTGAATTCATTGATTGTTGCTTGAACTGAGAGGCAAATTCAAGTGCTTCGTAGTACATTGGGTTAGGTTCTTGTTTGACACTAAGATCAATACCGATGTCACTGCCACGGGTAAACTTAGTCAGCTTCTTCGCGGTTGATATCATTTCCATCAACAATACCCCTTCTTCACCTTGAATCTCACTTGGTAAATAAGAGTCACTGGTTTTCGAGTGCTGAAGCACCACTTCAAAACCATCGTATTCGAGAACAACACTACCACTACCATCAACGCCAGAATCAAGAAGCTGAGCGGTAGCTTTAACTGATTTCGGCTCGCCAAACAGCTCAATCGCAGAACTCAGACAGTAAAAGCCAATATCCATAATTGAACCATTGGCAAATTCTGGATTAAACGTATTTGGGTTTTCTCCCGCCAAGTACTTTGGATAGCGCGAAGAGTATTGGCAGTAAGTGATAAAGCCCTTGCGGATCTGACCAATCGACGACAGCTCATCTTTCAAGCGCTTGAAGTTAGGAATATGCGCTGACATAAAGGCTTCGAATAACAGCACATTACTCTCTTCCGCCACTTTAAACATCTGCTTAGCCATGGTGAGATTCGATGCCATTGGCTTTTCAACAATTACATGTTTTCCCGCTTTCATCATTTGCATGGCTTGAGGACAATGCAATACGTTAGGGCTTGCAATATATACGACATCAAAGAGCGGTGATGTCGCCATTAAATCTAAATCATCAAACAAAACAGGTGAAGCGTACTTTTCAGCAAACTGCTCTGCACTCTCCAACGAACGTGAATACACCGCGCTTAACTGATATTCGCCTGTCTTTAAAGCTGCTTCGACAAATTGGTCGGTAATCCAGTTAGTACCAATGATCGCCAGTCTTATCATTCTTAACTCTCCTTTTGCGACACTTTGCCAACAGACTACCCAATCTAGACCCATCACATCGAATTCAAACTTCGAAGCATTAGCCTTTGTTATATTGGGAATTAAACTGTCAGGATTACGCGTACAGCAAGCAAAATCAAAACCGCGCCTGACAGTCGGTCTATTAACAAAGCTTTTGAGCGGATTTTATCAATTAATCGCGGACTGGAAAGCAAAAATGTAATCAGGGTGTACCATAAGCCATCTACGACTAAAGGGGTCATGACAATCAGTCCTTTAGCGGCAACACTATCACCCACTGCCACAAACTGACTAAACAAAGCAATAAAGAAAAGCGCGATCTTTGGGCTAAGTAAAGAAATCAAAAAACCTTCTTTGGCAGACTGCCAGATACTCGTTTGCTCACCTGACTCAAGCCTTGCCGCTACGCCACCTTTCGAGCGCAAAGCATTGTAACCAAGATAAGCCAAATAAGCAGCACCGGCATAGCTAATGGTTTTGAACAATAAAGGAGATTGCTGAAGCACCACCGCCAAGCCAATTAAGGTGATGAACGCATAAATGCCAATACCGATTGCATGTGCCCAAGCCGCAGCTAAACCATTCAGTCGCCCTCCGGCGAGGCTATGTTTTGCAACCATGGCAAGACTCGGCCCAGGAGACATGGCTCCGAGAATACAAATAGTGAATAGAGATAACCATACCGTGAACGTCATACCAGAATCCTTTAGATCAAATGTTTCATTACTACTGAATAACAGCCACGTTAAAGCATGCAATTAATGAATTGAAATCAAAGTTAATCATGGCACTCATGATTTCAAATCATACCAATAGAATATGGCGAAGTTTGCATCGCATGAAGTACTTTTTCTCGCATCCATTGGTGCGCCTTATCCTGGTCGTATTTCGGGTGCCACATTAACCAATAGTGATGAGCTTCGGTATCAAAAGGCAAAGGCTTGTACACAAGTTGGGCTTCTTTGGCTAGATTTCGTGCTATGTGTTCCGGCACTACCATAAGATAGTCACTACTGCTTAACGCATTGACTGCTGCTGAGAAAAACGGCACTTTAAGCGCAATCCGGCGACGAAAGCCAAGCTTATTCAAGGCAATGTCTGCATTGGAGTCTTTGTCTCCTCCACCCGTCACTTTCAAATGGGGGTAAGAGACTAACTCTTCACAGGAAATACTCTCTGCATCACTAAGAAGATGATCTGTTCTCATCAAGCATACAGACTTGTCTTGACCTATCTTTATACTACTTAGGTTTTCTGGCTTCTCTGCCAACATGGTTGAAGCTAAATGAATACCCGTTGACTCAAACTGACTTAAAAAATTGGGCTGCCATAATCGATAGGCAATATTGACTTTAGGCGCTTGATCTACAACCACAGAAACGACATCAGGCACTATGTATTGAGCGACATAGTCACTTGAAGATAGGACAAACTCTTGCTGCCAAACTTGAGGATCAAATGGCTTATCTGCAAGCAAGGCGTCAAACTCGCCAAGTAGCTCGCACAGTTTATCTTTCATCTCCAGCGCACGTGGTGTCGGTATCAGTTGGTTTCCATCCCTAACCAGTAAAGGATCACCACATATTTCACGCAGCTGTGACAATTGCCTACTCATTGCAGACTGAGTGACATGCAGGCGCTCTGCCGCTCTACTAACATGGCACTCTTCGAGCAACACATGCAAAGAGCGGAGCAAATTGAGATTAAGATTGTTAAGCATATTTTGAAGGTCACGTGTTTAACGTATTAAAAAATTCATTGAGTACCGTGTGAGTCATGAGATGGCGCAGTTCTGGAATCTTTTGTAACTCATCGCGAATAACATTAAGTCGAGTCATTGAACCAACTTCGACGTACAGCATCATGTCAGTTTCTCCGCTAATCGCATGGCACCATTTTACGCCATCAATCTGATAAATCAGATCGGCATAGGTTTCACAGTACTGAGTCGAACTCGACATATCAAACTTAAGGGCAAGATACGCTTTGATAAGTTCTTTGTTCTCGGTTTTCGCCACATCTGCATGATAACCAAGGATCACTTTTTCATGTTCGAGCTTTTGAATTCTCGCCGTTACTGCGGTACGTGAGAGGTTCACCTTTCGAGCGATATCACTCACACTCTCCCTAGCGTTAAGTTTCAGAATATCTATGATTTGCCGATCAAATTTGTCCATGTTTTAATTCCCGTTTACGCCAACTTATCCTGTTGGTTGATTGCAATGTGACACAAAATTGCCAGAGATGAAAGCAGTCAAATTGACAGTTCTAAAACCACAAACAGTCAATGTGACCGCTATCGGTGACGAATTGACTAATGCATACCTAAGCCGCTTACGATAACCTTGTTTTAAAACTGAACACGATGCAGGGAGAGCATAATGAGTGAGCTGAAAAAAGAGATAACATTGCTATCTGGTATCGGCCAATTATCGACAACGCTGTTAGGGACTGGGCTATTTATGGTGCCAGCAATCGCAGCAGGTATCGCAGGGCAAGCGTCTCTTTGGGCATGGTTAATCCTATTTATTGCAATTTGCCCTATTGCGCTCACTTTCGCCCAACTTGGAAAACGTTACCCAAGTGCTGGCGGTACCGCTTATTTTGTCCGTAAGGCATTTAATACTAAGCTTGAGAAAAGCGTCGCATGGTTGTTTCTTAGTGTCGTTCCTGTCGGTGTACCTGCCGCCATTGCGTTAGCGGCTGGATTTTTACAGCAGCTAATGCCCGAAAGTATCAACTCTGCTCTGTTTGCCCAATTACTGACCGTGGCTTTGCTTATCGGAGTTAATCTCGCTGGAGCCAGATCTTCTGGAAGGTTACAAACCATAATTGCATTATCTATTTTTGCTCTTATCGCGGCTTTCTGGTGGAAAGGCGGCTTTAGTTCTCAGGATTTGATACTGCCCCCCTTTAGTAGTGATAACTTCTGGTCTGTCGGGCTAGCATTAGGTGTCATGTTCTGGTGTTTTGTAGGTATAGAAGCTTTTGCCCATATGGGAGAAGAGTTTAAAAATCCTCAAAGAGACTTTCCCATTGCGATTGTGATTGGCTGTTTTATTGCGGGAGCAACATACTGGATCTGTTCAATCATAGTGTTAAAGATGGGCGCTTACGGGTCACCCGTTTTCGATAGCACATCGATTCCTTGGATATCTGAAAATCTGTTTGGTCCAGAGTTCAAAGCCTTAATAAGTATCGTGGGGTTTGGGGCATGCTTTGCCAGTGTCAATCTCTATACTCAAAGCTTATCTCGCATGGTATGGGCTCAAGCTACGGAATACAGTCCAAATAGCGCACTCGCTAGGCTATCGATTCGTGGCGTGCCAGCCAATGCCACCTTTGCTGTCGGCGGCGTTGCTCTGCTTTCTTGTGTCGCGGGAGAGTTGTCAGGATTGGATTTGGAATTCTTCCTCAAGCTCGCCAATGGCATTTTTGTATTGGTCTACCTTCTAGCAATGCTTGCGGCCTACAAGCTACTCTCAGGCTTGAGTCGATACCTTGCTGCCGTTTCTTTGATTCTATGCTCGGCTGTATTTGTTTGCCTTGGTTGGTCGATGCTCTATGCTGTCACCGTCTTTGCACTACTCAGCCTACCATGGAAAAAGTCACGCGCAGCCAGCGGATCAAATAGTGTATGACGTTACTTATACTTGGCCAGTATTTCTCTTTCTCCACCTTGTTGACGAAATGCCAGCACTTGCTCGGAAAACTCCTCTAGTATCGTAGCGAACTCAGATGCTTTAGAAATACACAGCGCAAAAGGGACAACAGTCAAAGTAACGGGAAGCTCAGTAATCAAGTTACGTCGATCATGCTTAGATAAGAGAAACTCGGCCACGACTTTGTCAACGGCTACAACATCTCCTTTTTTCTTGGCAAGCATTTGTAATGCGACAGAGAGATCAGACTCGATGATCCTAGTGTAAGACTCTTGGGGGAAATTTTCGTTTCCCCAACCATTTCCGACATAATCTAGAATCACGAATTCCTTCAAGTCTTCTATGCTAGACACTTGTTCTAGCTTATTCAGATGCAGGTGATTTTTGTAGGTAAACAAGTTAATTGGCGTCCTAAATACAGGCTCTTTCGCTGCATTGACGTATTTAAGCCTTTCAGGTGTTGGTACCGTTATAAACGCGTCAGCTTGCCCGTTGAACACCATTCTTTGTGCTCGACTCCATGGATATCCTTCGTGTGACACATCAAGGCTCATTTGCTTTTCCAGAACCTCTTTTGCTATGTCTACTAATATCCCTTCCATCTCGCCCGCTGCATTGGTATATGAATATGGGGGAAACGAGTCATAATAGACAATTCTCAGCGTCTCTTTCCCGTAGGAAAAAAAACTCAATATACACAAAGACAAAACCCATAACCTTCGTACCATACATCGCCCCCCACCTGACAAAATACCTAACCAACTGATCTCACTGATTAGGTATCTACTCTATCAATAGTAGAGCATGGTAAATTGGTCTGCTAACAATTAGCTCAAGGCCGTTTTGACTTAAATTGGCTAGGCTGTTCTGTGTTTCTCTCGATTCTCAGATTAATTGGGCAGAAACTGAACATTGCCAGCTGCTTAAATAGCGTATGAATCCACTTTGTCTGAGCAGATATTTAGAATGGTCTGAGGGCTCACTTTTTTCCATTCAGGACTCTTTTCTAACGGCTCTGAAGCCAAGACAATATTCGCGCCATCTTGTTTGATAAAAACCGTTGGTGCTTCTTGATCTGAGCTATAACGCACAGCCCAAAACTGATTGCCATCCGAGATACAAATGGAGGCTTTTAACGGCTCCTCAATGTGCTTGTCAGCCATCAACTTACAGATCATTGATAAGGTGTTTCTAATCGCTTCGACAGGATTCTGCTTTAAGCCATTTTGTAACATAAGCAGAAAGATTAACTCACTGTCTGTCGTACCCATACGTTTCAAAAACAGCGATTCACATAACTGGCGTTCCAACTCAAACTTAACCTGCTCAAAACCACCAATCTGGCCATTGTGGAGAAACATCCAGTTTTCACTGATAAAGGGATGGCAATTGGACCGTGAGACTTGTGTGCCCGTTGATGAACGCACATGCGCCATAAATCGATGAGAACGAATATGATGAGTGAGAGAGCGAAGGTTTTCATCTCCCCATGCAGGAAGGACCTCGTGAAATTGCCCTGGTGTATCTCGCTCTGTGTACCACCCTAACCCAAAACCGTCAGCATTGACTCTTGTGACTGCCTTGCGCGCCTCTAAGCTCTGATGAACCAATGAATGTTCAGGTTCATAAATCAACTCATCGAGATAAATTGACTCTCCTTGATAGGCTAACCATCGACACATACGAACCCTTCCTCCCTCTAGTTACACCTTAATCAATAACATCATGAATTGAAGATTTCGGCAAGGGTACGGATACTTGGCTCTATTTCATCTAGACCGACATTACCAAAGCCTAAGACAGCGCCAAACCAATCACGTTGCATTCCGCCTTCATGCTGCTCGTAATAAGAAAAAGGGCGAATCACAACGCCACAAGAGCTCGCACGTGCAGCCAAGTCGGTTTCAGAAATATGTCCTCGCCACCTCACCGTGACATGCAGCCCTGCCGCTTGGCTGATCACCTCCAAACTCCCTTGAAAGTATCGTTCTATCATAGTCAGCATCATTTGATGTTTTTGTTTGTACAAACGACGCATCTTTCTAATATGACGAACCAAGTCGCCTTCGGCAATAAAATCCGCTAGAGCAGCTTGAGTATGACTTGGAGAGTCGCCACTTAGCGCATCTTTTATACTTAGCGCTTGTTCAACCATGGATTTAGGTAAAACCAGATAACCTAGTCGTAAGCCATTGAACATCACTTTACTTAGTGAACCTACGTAAATGACGTGTTGATCATGACCTGTTTTAGCCGCTAAGCCTTGAAGACTTGGATATGGACGGTGAGCAAACTGAAATTCACTGTCGTAATCATCCTCAATGATCCAGCCATTACGGTTTTTCACCCATTCAATCAGCCTTAAACGCTGATTAATGTCTAAGGTCGTGCCAAGCGGATATTGGTTACTTGGGGTGACGTAAATCACCTTGCTACTGCTGCTTTCAACTAGGTTTAAATCCAAACCCGATTTAGGGACAACGACCGCAGGGCTCCAATCACAATTAAGCAAGTTGAGAACTTTAGCCATCTGCGCATAGCCTGGCTGCTCCATCAATATGCTGTGATCCTCTTTCAAGGTCAGTAAAGCCGCTATCGTCAATGCTTGCTGTGCTCCCGACGTAATGACTACTCGATCCGGATCGCAGACCACTGAACGGCTCGTAGCCAAGTAGCTTGCAAGTGCTTGTCGAAGGCTGCCGTCACCTTGAATATCTTGCCCACCTAGTAGGGTTACTCGGCTGATATGGCGGGACAGCAATCTTTGCCATTTCTGGATTGGAAATTCGCCGAGGTCCGGAACACCAGGCGAAAACGCGCGACTGTAATCAGCAGATTTAACCGGGCGGCTTGGTTCAATGGACTGATAAGCCGTGGTCACGAACTGGTCTGGCAGTTCAAGCGCAACAAAGTAGCCAGAGCCAGCTCGGCTCTCCAAATAACCTTCAGCATGCAACTGTTCATACGCATGGATCACCGTATTTCGGCTTAGGTTAAGCTCCTCTGCCAATTTGCGTGTTGACGGAAGTTTTAGCCCCTTTCCCCATAACTGACCTACGATTTTATCCCTAACAGCGTTGAACAACGCCTCTTGCTTGGTGCAACTCTCAATACTTAATTGAAGATCGCCAATATCGATCAATGCCATAAGTGGATCCATCCATTAAATAGAAGTGGCTCTAAATTTAGTACCAATTTAAAGGTACATTTTCTGCAAATCAAATATTTGCAGGAGGCAAGGCAATGTTATCAGCAACCAAAAGAACTGAACTTAAGAAAGGGGCTCATAAAGCGGTTACCGAGCAACAAGCGTTGTACGACATTATTGACGAGTCATTAGTGGCACACATCGCTATCTCGGACAGTGAGCAACCCTATGTCATCCCGATGCTGGCATGGCGAGTAGAAGATACCGTCTATATTCACGGTGCAAACAACAGCCGACTGATGCGCAATTTAAAAAGTGGGACCAAGACCTGTTTAACATTCACCTTGTTCGATGGCTGGGTTTTGGCAAGAAGCGCGTTCCATCATAGCGCTCATTATCGAAGTGCAGTTGTACTTGGTCAGTTCACAACGATAGAAGATAAGCACGAAAAAAATCGATTGCTGAATCATTTTGTTGAGCAAATCGCACCTGGAAGAACCAATGATGTGAGGCTCAGCAGCGAGCGAGAGCTAAACAGCACGATGTTGCTCGCCATTCCTCTAACCGAAGCTTCAGTAAAAGTAAGCAAAGGAGACGTCAATGATGATCTAGGCGATATGGACCTAACCGCTTTTGCTGGCTTCCTACCATATCGAACCGTTGTTGGTCCTCTGAAGGCAATGCCAGATTCCAAACACAGCCAAACGCCAGACTACAGCCAAGCATATGGTTCACGCTGGCACGACCAACAAGGCAAGTAACATCACACTTAACGCTCATCTAAGCAGTAATGCTGAACATATTGGATGGGCGTTAGTCCTCTATTTTTCTTAAACATTCGATTGAAGCTTGCAGTGTTCTGATAGCCAAGCCGACGCGCGATCTCATCAATAGCGACGCCTTTGGTCAACATAGAGACAGCAATGTTACTCAGCACATATCCGCAGACGGTCGAGAAGTTCATTCCAAGCTTGCGCAGTGCTCGCTGAAACTGCTGTGTCGACATACCCAATAAGCTGCTGACGTGCTCAAGTGTCGGTAAACCATGAAAACGACTGTAGTTAAGTACTTCATAAATTACTTTAACTTCATCTTCTGGATCCGGCATATTGAGCAGTTCATCCAAGTCAGAGAAATTCATCGCGAGTCGCCCCTTACGGATACTGGACTGTTGCTTGGTGGCTAAACGAACCTCGGAGTGAAACCAAATCTCAGTACTTGAATGGCTCCAGTCAATATCGCACCCAAAAAACGCTCGATACTTCTCTATGTTCTTGCGAGTCCCTGATAAACGTACTCTTAAAGGGGAATAACTCGAGCCAAGATAGAGCCTCATCACTTTAACCAGCGCGACTGCCATGCGAACGCTATCGTGGACTTTGACTTGAGGTTTGACATGTGGGTTTCGGTATGTCCACTTAATGATGGAGCCACTTAAAGCAGCCGATAAAAACGCACCATTTTGTAAACTATTGAGGCCATAGTTCATACGCCGTATCGTTGACGCAAAGTCAAAGCCTGACAATAACCAGTGACTGATTGACCCTATTCGCGCAATGTCATTGTCTTGCATCAGTTCAAGCACAATATCCGGATTGCCAGTCTTGTGTTCAAGTTTGGCAAACCACTGATTAACTTCCGAAAGGGGAATAAGCGTCATCGGATTGTGAAAAACCTCATCCGGTATCCCAAGAGAGCCTTGCTCCAAATCATAACGCTTGTGAGCTTCTAGGTGCATATTGTAAATACCTATGGCTCGCATAAATCTCACTTTATCCATATACAGATCAACTCAATATCTTGCGTCATGTGATTTAATCTGTCACAACCCATCGACTTTTTCAATTCTAGATCACAATCAAGCTCTGTTATAACTTTGGAGCCTTGAATGAGTTTACTAAGTGTCCCGTTCGTCGGAACAAATGCCGATACAATTTTGCACGTCGTCGCAGCGGTTGTTCTTGTTGCCACCGTTGGTGCTGCATTATTTGGATTTTGGAAATTCCACGAACTACCAATCAATAAAGCCCATAGCAAAGATCATCATCAAATTGGATTGATAACGGCACTCACATGGATTGGTTTCATCTGGCACTGGGTTTGGGTTGTCGCCGTTATTCTCGCCTTCGTTGATATGGAAAAAGCCATCATCAACCTGCGCGATACCTGGCGTCATGCCCCGAAAAGTAACAACACTGAAGGAGAAGCGTAATGTTAGAAGGTTTAGCCGTCTGGGCACTGTTTATTTATTTGCTTCGCCTTATTGGTATGCCTTGGAACAAAGCGACTAAGTCATTCGCTTACCTAGGTGGCGCCTCTTGGCTAATGTTTGTTTGGGTTGGCCTGATCAACTTTACCCCAATGGATCTCTCTGGTGGTTCCGTGGTTCAGTCGCCGCACATACAACTGCGTCCTGATTCTCCGAATGTGACAGGCAAAGTGGACAAAATCTATATTGAGCCAAACCAGCAAGTTTCAAAAGGTCAGCTCATTTACGAAATCGATCCTACCCAATACCAGATTTCGCTCAATCAAGCGCAAGTTGCAGAAGAATCAGCAGACGTGGCTTACCAAGTAGCAAAAGAAGATATCGCGATTGCTCGAGCAACATATCAATCTATGCAGCAAGAGGTGAAGACCACAGAAAGCCGTTTAGCAGCAGCAAAAGTCGATCACAAACTGCAAGTTAAAATGCTTAAGCGTTATCAAGAGCAAAACCGTGTCGTGGAAAATACCATCACCGCGAGTGATATCGACAAACAAGAGACAGCTGTCGAGAAAGCACAACACAATATTTCAACCATTGAATCTGAGCTAAGTACCAAAATAGTGGATGCCGATAAAGCCAAACTCGCCATCACTAAGGCCAAGCTGACCGTAAAAAGTAAACAAGCCGATTGGAAGGCTGCTCGCGAGAAGCTAGCTAAAGAACAATGGGACTTGGACAGTACCAAGGTATACGCTCCGGCTGATGGGTTTGTCACTAACTTTATACTTCGTGAAGGACAACGTGTCTCTATGATGCCAAGACTTCAGATGTATACCGATGAGAAATATGTGCTGATGCGTGTGAATCATCAGGCAATTCGAAATGTTAAACCGGGTCATGCGGCTGAGTTTGCTTCTTCTGTTTACCCGGGCAAGATCTTCTCTGCTCAGGTTGAAGGCATCGTTGAGGCGACCGGAGAATCTCAGGGTAACTTACTTGGATTTGATCAACCAGTGCGTACAACGACGGGTCAAAACCTACAAAACAAGCATCACTTTGTTAGATTGAAAATCGAAGAAACTGACGACTATGACATTCCCGTCGGCTCTGTGGGTTTAGCTTGGATCAGTGGCGACAAACCGATTGGCTTTATGGCATTCTTAGATGCGATTCGCGGAATTATCATTCGCATGAAGTCCCAGCTTTATTTCTTCTATTCTATTTAGTACTAAGCGCAACAATGGTTGGCTTAGGTTTTAGGTAGAACTGTGAGCCTAACTGTGCTTGAACCCACCCTTTAGTTACAATTATATGATTAGCATTTTTAAGGTTATTTGCATTTTGCAATTTCGATATGCAAATGTAATGGTAAAAACGTCACAAAAGCGCTCAATTTTAACGCAA
This sequence comes from Vibrio sp. VPAP30, assembly GCF_001188205.1. Lineage (NCBI taxonomy): Bacteria > Pseudomonadati > Pseudomonadota > Gammaproteobacteria > Vibrionales > Vibrionaceae > Vibrio > Vibrio sp. VPAP30. The sequence continues at coordinate 334,948 of NZ_LBLS01000026.1, read as the reverse complement.
TTTGGTGCTATAAAAGTTGGCACATATAGTGCAATGGTAATAGTGACCCTTAATTAAGCCGAGGGTCACCTAGCCAACTGACGTTGTTAGTGAACCCATTTGTTCACACATATATCGGCCAATCTCACTTCTTGAGGTTGGCCTTTTCTTTTTATGGGTTAGGTGAATCACCTATCAGCTCATCGCACTATTGTTCCCATATATATCACTTACAGAGCATGCAACCAAAAGAGTTGGCAACTTCCTATTCTGAGTAGCCAGACACAACACTTCATACTCCTTCCTTCGTCGGTCTATAGAATGACAAAGGTCAACAACTAGATAACGTAGTAAAATAGCCTTTCTAAACCAATATAGGAGTTAAAGCATCATAAATGCCATTTTATATCTGTCAATCTACTCAACCATAGTCATTCAGACATAAAAATCGCTATAAAGACTCACAATCCCTCTCTTTTGACTGGCGCAACATAAACAGTACTACATATACATCAAGTTCAAAAAGATAACCATAGATTCACCAATCAATTGACGCTAGTTATACTGAAAAACACAAATAAAGATAGCTTTTTATTCATCCTAACAATTCATAACACATTGGTAATTAACATATTTATTAAGTAAACACCCCAAGCAATCGATTAAATAATCAATAAATCATTGACTCTATTATTTATATCACCATAATACGCGCCGTTTAACTATTTTCTACCTACAATTTGTATTGATAATCTATTTGCGGAGGTTATAAATGGCTGCGGACAATAACTACAGTCTTGGACCCGTGCCGACAACGGCAAGGAAAGGAGTCGCTTCACTTACCATGGTAATGCTTGGACTCACTTTTTTCTCCGCTAGTATGTGGACAGGCGGCTCCCTCGGCACTAGCCTCTCCTTTAATGATTTCTTCCTCGCTGTTCTCGTCGGTAACCTCATTCTAGGTATCTACACTTCTTTTCTTGGTTACATTGGCGCTTCTACTGGTCTTTCTACTCATCTTCTTGCGCGCTTCTCTTTTGGTACAAAAGGCTCTTGGCTCCCTTCAGCTCTATTAGGTGGTACTCAAGTCGGTTGGTTTGGCGTCGGTGTTGCGATGTTCGCCATCCCAGTGCAAAAAGCGACAGGTATAGATACCAATACACTAATTGTTGTGTCTGGTTTACTGATGACAGCCACGGTCTACTTCGGTATTAAGGCTCTAATGGTCTTGTCAGCGATTGCCGTACCTGCGATTGCAATTCTTGGCAGCTACTCTGTATCGATTGCAGTCGATAGTGTTGGCGGCTTTGAACAACTCAAACAAATTCAACCTGAAACTCCAATAGACTTTTCAGTCGCTCTAGCTATGGTTGTTGGTTCATTCGTTAGTGCGGGCACACTAACCGCCGACTTCGTGCGATTTGGTAGAAAACCGACCAGCGCCGTATTAGTCACTATGGTGGCATTCTTTATCGGTAATTCGCTGATGTTCATGTTCGGCGCAGCAGGTGCCGCAGCAACGGGTCAAGCGGACATCTCTGACGTCATGATCGCTCAGGGCCTGTTACTACCGGCTATCATTGTGCTTGGCTTGAATATCTGGACAACTAACGAGAACGCGCTGTATGCCTCTGGCCTTGGACTCTCGAACATTACAGGTCGTTCTAGTACCACTATGTCGATCATGAACGGCATCATTGGCACCATCTTCGCGCTATGGCTTTACAATAACTTTGTCGGTTGGCTGACATTTCTTTCGACGGCAATTCCACCGATTGGTGGCGTTATCATCGCAGACTTCCTAATCAACCGTAAACGTTACAAAGATTTTGCAAACGCGCAGTTCCAAACTATTAATTGGGCAGGCATTATTGCGGTCGCAATCGGCGTTGCTGCAGGCAAGTTTATTCCTGGAGTTGTCCCCCTGAACGCTGTGCTAGGCGGTTCACTTTGCTACGCAATTCTCAATCCATTACTCAACAAACACGCGCTGAAAACACAAACAGCGTAAGGAAGCATCATGACAAAGTTATTGATCAAAAACGCAATGCTACGCAATCAAGAAGGTCTGAAGCAGATTCTTATTGAAGACGGTCAATTCAAGCAGATTCTCGACAACGATGCAGACCTTGCTTTTGACGGTAATATTCTAGATGCCGAGGGCGGCTTAGCTGTCGCACCTTTCTGTGAACCGCACATTCACTTAGATACCACTCAAACGGCAGGTGAGCCTAGCTGGAATATCTCGGGTACCTTATTTGAAGGTATCGAACGTTGGGCGGAGCGCAAAGAGCTACTCTCAATTGAAGATGTCAAAAGCCGCGCGAAACAAACCCTAAAGTGGCAAATCGCTAACGGTGTCCAACATGTTCGTACTCATGTAGACGTTTCTGATCCAACCTTAATCGCGTTGAAAGCAATGCTTGAGGTTAAAGAAGAGATGAAAGACTGGGTCGACATTCAAATTGTCGCTTTCCCGCAAGAAGGTATTCTCTCTTACCCAAATGGCAAAGAACTGCTAGAAGAAGCGGTGCAATTAGGCGCTGATGTTATCGGTGCGATTCCTCACTTCGAATTTACCCGCGAGTATGGTGTCGAGTCACTTCATTATGTGTTCGAACTCGCTCGTAAGTACGACCGCCTGATCGATATTCACTGTGACGAAATTGATGATGAGCAATCACGCTTCGTTGAAACTGTTGCCGCACTAGCACACAAATATGAAATGGGCGACCGAGTGACAGCGAGCCACACTACAGCAATGGGGTCATACAACGGCGCGTATGCATCCCGCTTGTTCCGACTGTTAAAGATGTCAGGCATCAGCTTTGTCGCTAACCCGTTAGTGAACATTCACCTACAAGGCCGTTTTGACGATTATCCGAAACGCCGTGGCGTGACTCGTGTGAAAGAAATGCTAAACGCTGGTATCAATGTCTGCTTTGGTCATGACGACGTGTTTGACCCTTGGTATCCATTAGGTACAGCAAACATGTTACAAGTACTGCATATGGGTTTACATGTTACTCAGGTCATGGGTTACGATCAGGTCAACAATGGTTTGGATTTAATCAGCACTAATTCAGCGCGCACGTTAAACATCCAAGACAAACACGGTATTGAGCAAGGCAAGCCAGGTAGCTTACTTATCCTACCGGCAGAGAATGGCTTTGATGCAGTACGTCGCCAAGTACCTGTGCGTTACTCTGTTCGTAACGGTAAGGTGATCGCTGAAACACAACCAGCAAAGACTCATATCCATCTTGATAGCCAAGAAGAAGTGACGTTCAAACGCTAAAAGGACATTAGTGTGAAATGCATAAAGGGAAGTGGCTGCTTCCCTTTTTTATTCTAGAATGAGTCATGTTTTATCTAGACAAAAGAAAACCCCACTAAGCTCTCGCCTAGTGGGGTTCTATTCTTACTCGCAGCAATCCGGCTACTAATAGGTGCTCCCTGCATCTATTCCTTGATAGTACGCTGAATCCTTCAGCACTTTCCTTATCATCGCCATCCTAGCGGTGTCCTTGGCAATCCAGCCCGTTAGCTATCCTCGCTAACTCTCATCGCTTTATCCATAAGCGGTGTCCCTGACTCTATCATCCTGATAGATATTGCCTTAGTCCGTTAAGCGTCCATTGTCTATCCTTTTGTAACCATCCTAGTTACTAGCGTCCAGCCAATGTCCTTCGCTTTCCATGCCAATTATTCGTCCTGAATAATCGAATCTTCGTCCTGAAGATGACCAATCCTTGGGTCTTTCCTGTTCCGTGTCTGCTCCCTGCTGACAACTTAAGATTATGGCTTCGCTACTGTTTTCACAACGCTGTTATTCATTTTCCCACACCCCGCCTGCAGTTCAATAAATATACATACTTTTATTATTCATGACGTTACAACTCAACGCGCCCAATTTCTCAGTGATCGCTTCTCACATTACTCACGCCTTTGTAAGAGATCTCGCACACGAACCCGGGGGAATATCCGATATAAACAGACCTTCTACAATTGACAAAAGGTGACCAAAATCCCACTATCATTTGGCTCATCAGATGGTAACTTCACTTACCAGCGGTTTTTTCTGGACTATACGACGTTAAACTAGGATATTATAAGCAGATCCATATCACACAACGTTGAATACTCGCGATAAACCTACCCGGTCTATCCATTAACTATCTCCTAGAGGAAGATTGAATGATTTCAAAATGGGCACAACGCTTTTACCAAATGGCAGAACTAGTTGGCTCTTGGAGTAAAGATCCCTCCACTCAAGTCGGCGCTGTAATAACGAAGCAAAACCGTATCGTCTCTGTAGGCTTCAATGGTTACCCACACGGTATTTCAGACAGTGCGATGACCGATGATCGCGAAATGAAGTATTTGAAAACACTTCATGCAGAGGAGAATGCCATCCTTTTTGCAAAGCGTGACTTAGACGGGTGTGAGATTTGGGTCACCCATTTTCCTTGTCCTAATTGTGCGGCTAAGATCATTCAGACCGGTATTTCAGCGGTTCACTGTCCAGAGCAAACACAAGACTTCCTTTCCCGATGGGGAGATAAGATCAAAGTAAGCCAAGAAATGTTCCTTCAAGCTGGTGTAAAAGTTAACTGGCTACCGCTTGATGATTTGGAACAGATAGACCATGCAAATTAAAGGGTAACCTTTAAACGCTCAAAAGTGTCGAATAGCTGTTGAGATTTATAGGGTTTAGGAAGGTACGCATCCATACCTGCTTCGAAACAGCTTTGAATTTCTTCAGGCAAGACACTCGCCGTTAAGGCGATAATCGGCACTTTCTGTTTACCTTTATCCGCCTCCCATCGACGAATCTCCTTTGTTGCAGTTAGCCCATCCATAATCGGCATCATGCAATCCATCAGAATTGCACAAAAGCTTTCACCCGTTTTAACTGCGTTAAGCGCATCTAGTCCGTTACTTGCTATCACGTATTCAATGCCAATTTTATTAAGAAAAAATGAGGCGATTTTTTGGTTCATTAGATTGTCTTCAACAATCAGAACTTTCTTTACTCCCGATAAGTGAATATCTGGTTCAAAGCTTGTCTCCGAGATGTCTTTTAGTTGATGCTTGCTTAATGCTGCTTCCAGAACAAACTCAAATCGGTGCCCTAGAATTGGTAACGCGATTGAACCGCCAAGCAATACATCTAATTCTGGCTTGGTAAATAGATGATGACTCAAGCCGATGACTTCCGCCGAAGGGTAATAGGTTCTTAGCTTAGTGACATCTTTTCTTGCACTTCGACTGCGTTCCGTGCAATAGAGAATGAATGGCACCTCATCACCCTTCAAAGGGATGTCTTCAACTGTGTTGTATACCTCAAGTTGAACACCAAGCCGGGCACTTTCCACCTTGATTAACTGAAGGTAATTGGAGTCATTGCTAACGAGAATGCCATGTGCTGCCAAATTAATGGGTTCTGGCTGCTTCTCGCTAATAGTTAACGGAATGGTCAATGAAAAGCGACTGCCAACCCCAGTAGTTGAGTTTACCTCAATCTTGCCGCCCATTAGTTCGGCTAACTGACGACATATCGCCAACCCAAGTCCTGTACCACCATAACGTCGAGTAATACTCCCATCCTCCTGGGTAAACGGTTTGAAGATTTCACTTAACTTGTCATGAGAAATCCCGATACCATTATCAATGACATGGCATACGAGTTGTTGTGATTCAGCAGTAAGTTCGATCGCTACTACGCCATTGCGGGTAAACTTGATCGCGTTACTTAATAAGTTCATCAGCACTTGCTGGAAACGAAAGTCATCTACATCAATAAATGAAGGTAGGTGGAGAGAAAAAGAGACTTGGACTTCTACCTGTTGCTTGAGTGCATTTGCTGACACCATATTTATGGTTTCATACACGGTTTCTCTTAGATCAACACTGTGGGGGGCTAACACCAAGTTCCCTGACTCTATCTTGGACAAATCAAGAATATCATTGATCAACAGTAACAACGCATGTGACGAGATATCAACGTCGGCCAATATCTCTCTTTGAGCCGTGGTCAAGTGACTATCAGAAAGTATCTCTGTCATTCCGATAATACCATTAAGCGGTGTACGAATTTCGTGAGACATATTGGCAAGAAAAATGCTCTTGGCTTTATTGGCCGCCTCAGCACGCTCTTTTGCCTGTACCAAGTTTCGCTCATATTCATTTTGTTGCTCGATAATCTGGTTCAATCGTTTGGCAAATGAAGAGAACTCGTCGTTGCCGTCTATCGGTATTTTCTCTGCACCATCTTTCTCTTTCATATGCCCCATTACCAAAATGATCTTGGCAAGTTTAGAATTGATCCTATAAACGGTACTTGCTCCCCAAGCAAACATGATGATAAATACTGAACAGCCGGAGATTCCGATTAACCATAATCCTTTTTCTGCATTGCGAATACTAACCGCAATCTGATCTCGTAGGCTAAGGGAAAAGGTGATGAGTCTTTTTTCAACAGCTTTATTCCTTGTATTAATTATCTCAACGAATTCTGATGGCGATATATTCTCTCCAGAACGGCTCAACAAAACTTCTTTCGCCAATGTACCGCGCTGAAATTCTCGACTCGCGAAGAGATCAAGAAGCACCTGAACCTGTTGAGAATCCGCACCCAAACTGACAAACTTATCGAGGTAAAGCTGTTGCCTTTCTCTGATACGAAAGTATTCCTCTGCATAATCCGAATATTGCCATTCCAACCATCGGATTTCTTGAGTTAGCCACGCTTCCCTTTCCATCCAAAAATACAGCCAACTTAGATCCGACAAAACCAAATCAAGATGATGAACACTGAGAGAAGTGCCATGACTTTCTAAACTATGCACTTCCACAAGTAAATCGTGATAGATGGTATAGATCAATTGGCCCAACTCTATCGTTGAAGCTGAGTCAGAGTTGACCAATTCAGGTAACAAATACTGCAACTCTTCAATAAAACTGCTGGCTTGATTTGGAGTTTGAATCCCGTGATGGACATGATCTGAGGTATGTGCTGTTTTGGCAATTAACGCCATTGTTTGCTGAGCGCGATTTATTGATGCATTCGCGTTTTGGCCAGCTAAACGTTGATTCAGAGCGACATACAGGTGATGAGAAAACTCAGCCAATAGTGTGATGGTCTCATTCTTCTCATCGACTAATTGATAGCTATGTAGCCTGTCTTGAAAGTCCTTAGCTAAGTTAGCACTGAAAGCGATGATGACAAGTGTAGGTATCAGACACAGAATAAATAGTCTACTTTTAATAGACATATTAGTCAGTAACATCCGGATTCATTCCTTGAATCAATTTAAGACTATAGAAATCTAAGTCTAGTTGATTATTCAATCAGGGGCGTAAGAAATAACAACAAACAATAAGGCTGACTGACTACCAGACAAGTAAAAAACATTTTAATTAACCATCAACGTCAGAAAGAAAAGGATATTTTGATCAGGCTAATACTCTCAACTCTTTTGTTTTGGTTCGCTTTTCAAGCCAGTGCGAATAGCTTTGCTGTTATTACGCTCAACCCAGACCTTAAGGCTTTACGCTCAAATCAAGTCAAATTACTTTATCGTGGCCGCGTTTCGCACATAAATGGTATTCCTGTTCGTCTCCTTGATCTTCCCCGTGATTCCGAAAATCGTGAATACTTCTACCGCAAACTCCTCAATAAATCTCCGACTCAAATGTCTGCAATTTGGGCCAAATTATCTTTCTCAGGTAAAGCGATTGTCCCGGTAGAACTTCCTGATGAATCACTCGAACTCATTCTCCATTGGCTAGAGAACAACGCAAATGGTATCGCGTATGTTCCTAAAGAACTGCTTCCAGAGGACGCCTATGTCATATATCAGCTTGCGGACTAATTATAGCTATCTGTTGTTAACCATTGTTATGCTTTGGGGTATTCCTACACTCAGCCTGGCTCAGGTAACGCTTTCAGATAATATTCAGCTTAGTGGGTTTGGGACATTTGCTGCTGCGAAGAGTGACAATCAACTCCCCATTCTTTCTGGACGAAACATTACCGATGAATGGTGTTTTGATTGTGATACTACCTTAGGTGTTCAAGCCGATTGGCGAATCTCTTCGAAACTTCGTACTACGGTTCAAGTAGTTAAAAGACCAGAGGATACGTTTTCCTCTCCTGAACTTGAAAGAGCATTGATTGAATACAGTACAGAGTCATTCCGAGCAAAAGTTGGCCGATTACGAACTCCGATGTTTATTATGTCTGAGTACTACTATGTTTCTAGCGCGTACCCGTGGATACGCTTACCGCCAGAAGTATACGGCAATAGCCTTGGGCTGACTTACTATGAAGGAGTTTCTGTAGACATGTTGCATGCATTTGATAATGGTAATCAAATTGTATTCTCTCCTTATATCGCTATCCCACGCGAAGAACAAGTTAACCAATATGGCGCACCGTTTTCGTTAGAAATTTCCAGAGCCCTTGGTTTTAGCTCTGAATTTTTGTACGGCGATAGCTTACTACACATTGCCTATGTCAACCTTGGAGCAACTCTTACAGGATTACGCACAGTCCCAAAGTCTTACGACCTTGACGTATTCTCACTTGGTATTAGCCACTATTTCGGACAACTCCATTTTCAAGCAGAGACTATGCTTTCACAGAACTTCAGCTCAGACTGGTACATTAGTGTTGACTATCAACTCGAAAACCTTACGCCATATATTCAGTACGGGCAGGCGCGACTGACACATGATACAGAAAGCTATTTAGTGGGGTTCCGCTACGATTGGACACCCCAATTAAACACGTCAATCGAATGGCAACGTTTCTACGGTAGAGAAAACGTGATCAGTGGACACTTCACCGTGCCGCAAGATCCGACTAAACCCTTTAGTACCAAAGTCGATCTGTTCTCTATTGGTTTATCGTTTACCTTTTAAGTAGATAGAGTGACACAGATCTAATTGAAAAGATTTTTATTAGATCGTATTACATAAATTATGTGCTTCTAGTATTTTTTAGTACAAATTAAGATTGCTTGTTTTAAAATGTCAACAGACACTACCACCTACAATTTATAGTAAAATTCGCCACAAGTGAGTACCATCACAGCCAAAATAACCTGAATTAATTTTACTAGCAGAATAAGATGTTAGGCCTTACAATCCTGCCGCATAAAAATTACAAAATTAATACATTTCCTCTATTCACTCCCCTACAGGTGAAATAGAGTCAGTCCCCAAAAAACGTGAAAGGTCCATACAAACAATGAGTCCAGAGAAACACCTCTTAGATTGGCAAATGAGCCAAACGATTGCGGAAACTATTTCTCCACTTCTAGGTCAACTTTACCGTCACAAAGGCGTCGAAGTTCTACTCTTTGGTAAAACACTGGTTAATGCAGCGACCATCGACATCATTAAAACTCACCGTTTAGCACGTCGCTATACAGGTACTGCTCTTACTCCAGAGCAAACTCTTCCTCTCATCAAAGCGCTTGCTGAAATGGAACTTTCTCCATGCCGTATCGACATTGGCCAGCTTGCCCATGAATTCTGGCAAAGTCGTGATGATGAACACGGTGTTAAAGACTTCCTTCACTCATCTCTACTAGGCGCTATGAATGGCGAGACCGTGACAGAGCCACGTGACGTTGTATTGTACGGTTTTGGTCGCATTGGTCGCCTTTTGACTCGCCTTCTGGTTGAAAAATCAGGTCCAGGTTACCCACTTCGCCTGCGTGCAGTTGTTGTTCGCGGTGGCAAGAAAGGTGACTTAGAAAAACGCGCTAGCCTGCTGCGCCGAGACTCTGTACATGGTCAATTCAACGGCAGCATTATTGTTGATGAAGAGCGCAAAGCCATCATTGCCAACGGTAACTACATTCAGTTTATTTACGCAAATAAGCCTGAAGAAGTCGATTACACCAGCTACGGGATCAACCACGCTCTGGTCGTAGATAACACAGGTGTATGGCGTGATGCCGAAGGTTTAGCACAGCACCTAGAATGTAAAGGAGCGGAAAAAGTTCTGCTTACAGCTCCAGGTAAAGGCGACATTAAGAACGTGGTATTTGGAGTTAACGACAGCGTTATCCAACCTGAAGACGCCATCGTCTCTGCAGCAAGCTGTACCACCAATGCGATTACCCCTGTACTTAAGGCAATCAACGACAAGTTTGGTGTAATTTCTGGCCACATTGAAACGGTTCACTCGTTTACCAATGACCAAAACTTGATTGATAACTTCCACTCTGGCGAGCGTCGCGGTCGTAGTGCTTCTTTGAACATGGTTCTAACCGAGACGGGCGCGGCGAAAGCGGTAGCGAAAGCCCTACCAGAGCTTGCAGGCAAGTTAACAGGTAACGCTATCCGTGTACCAACGCCAAACGTATCAATGGCGATTGCTAATCTGAATCTTAAACAAGGCACAGATAAAGAAGAGCTAAATAACTACCTACGTGAAATGGCACTGACGTCTGAACTATCTGCGCAAATTGACTACACAGAATCGACTGAAATTGTATCAACTGACCTAGTGGGCTCTCGCTTTGCTGGTGTTGTTGATGGTGCTGCGACCATCGCTCAAGACAGCCGCTGCGTGCTATACATCTGGTATGACAATGAGTTTGGCTACAGCTGTCAGGTTGTTCACTGTATGGAACAAATGATGGGCGTTCGTTACAAGACTTACCCAACAAAATAAGCTCAGGGATTCATTAATTTGGGTAAGCGATTTGGGCTTCTCAGATTAATCATAAGAATATCGCCCCGGAGCTTCTGGGGCAAAACTCCACAACACTATACCTATAATAATCCCCCGTAGTTGCCACTTTCTTGTTAGAAAGTGGCTTTTTTGTATTCACCTTAATTTGTGTACCTGTTCATGTTTGATTCATTTACCCTAGGTTAATCTAGCCATGTAATTGAGAGGTAATAATTATGAATAGAGTCATTTCTGGTATTCTGGCATTGTTTATTGGTGTATTCACCCTTCTGTTTAGCTTGATCATGGTGATTCCATTGACCATTGCAACGGTCATCACAGGTAAAAAGATCGAGAAATCGCTTAAGATGAATCGCTCTGCTTCTTCGCAGCAAAATGATCGCTCGGTACTAGAGGGAGAATATGAAGACGTATCAAAGTAAATATGAAGCGTTGATATCTGCTTGGCCTTTATCCCTCGCGGCTATGGAGACACTTAATGTCAATAATTGTTGCAGATAGTTAATCAGTTTGTTATTAAAGATGGAACACGCAACATAATAACAACTAAGGACTAACGGATGAGCAAAGGTCAACGCGATATTACGTTACGGTTTCTTGCTGAACCAGGAGATGTGAATTTTGGAGGCAAAGTTCACGGTGGAGCCGTGATGAAATGGATCGATTTGGCAGCCTACGCCAATGCTGCGGCTTGGAGTGGTAAGTACTGTATCACTGCCTATGCAGGTGGAATCCGCTTTGTTGCGCCAATACATGTGGGCAACCTTGTCGAAGTGAGCGCCAAAGTCATCTATACAGGTCGTAGCTCAATGCATATTGCCATTGACGTGCAAGCGAGTGATCCTAAAGAAATGAACAATCGTCTAACTACCCACTGCATCGTCATCATGGTTGCAGTAGACGAGAATGGAACACCGACCTCAGTGCCTGAGTGGGTACCAGAAACACCAGAAGATATCGAATTACGCGACTCAGCAATCCGCTTAATGAATATGCGTAAAGAGATTGGTGAAGAGATGGAAGCACACGTTAAGTACCTAAAATAGTGAACTTTCTTCCAAGTTGGGGGCCTTGCGCCTCCATTCTAATACCCGTAACCACAACGCCACATTTCTGTCATTTTTCCTTCATCTTGATTTGATTAAATCCGCTGACTAAAACAAAGATCGCGGATGAAGGAACCTCTATTGGAACTCAGTGAAACCACCTTGAGTGAAACTACACTATCAAACTTAAAAGCTGTTGAATACCAATGGGTTCGTACCATGTATGTCGAAGGTTACGGTGAAGATGAGATCAACCATTATATCCGCACCTGCTTTGGTGGCGACGATACCTTCGCAGACCTATTCAGAAAAGTGGCACTATCTCAAGAGAGCATCTACGTACTACTTCAATACCTTGGATGCGCTCCTTCTAACCGAGAACTCTAAACAAACAGCGTGTTGCTCACCGCAAGTAAATGCAACAACACCCATCATTACAAACCAGAACCTATACCCAGTCGCACCGACTCACCCTGGCGATTTCATTCCAAAGTAAGCACTTTATACTGCCCCTGTTTTAGCGTTATTTAGGTACAAAAAAACCCGGGACAAAGCCGGGTTTTGGTTACAAAAACTGTTAGTAGTGAAATAGTAAGGAATCTAGCTAACAGCCAGCTATGCGTAACGCCAGTTCTGCTCTCTACTTAACTGATCGGCGGCCAAACCAAAATTGTTGAGCGGAGACACAAAATGGGCGACCTCGCGGTCGCCCTTATCGTTCTTATTAACCTTTCACACCACCAGCGGTCAATCCTCCGACCAACCAGCGCTGTGCAAGTAAGAATACGACGGTAATTGGTAGTGCAGATAACACTGCTGCTGCTGCAAAATCACCCCATAGATAGTTCTGTGGATATAGATACTGCTGCATACCAACCGCTAATGTATATGAGTTTACATCAGAAAGTAGTAAAGATGCTACCGGAACTTCACCAACCACACCAATGAACGACAGAATGAATACAACCGCAAGGATAGGCACCGACAATGGTAGTAGTACCAATTTGAATGCTTGCCATGGTGTTGCGCCATCAAGCGCAGCCGCTTCTTCTAACGAGTTATCAATCGTTTCAAAGTAGCCTTTAATCGTCCATACGTGCAGAGCAATACCACCCAAGTAAGAGAAAATCAGACCACCATGTGTATTCAAACCAAGGAACGGAATGTACTGACCTAGCTTATCGAATAGGGCATAAAGTGCCACGAGCGCTAGTACTGCAGGGAACATCTGGAAGATCATCATCGCCTTAAGGATGGTCTCTTTACCTTTAAAACGCATACGAGCAAACGCATATGCTGAGGTTGTAGATAGAGCAACGATTAGAATTGAAGTGATGCCCGCCACTTTGACCGAGTTCCATAGCCACAGTAGCACTGGGAATGGAGGTGGTGTAACACTACCATCTGCATTGGTTACCGAGAAACCAAGCGCCAGTTTCCAGTGCTCTAGAGATGGGTTCTCAGGAATAATACTACCCGTCGCAAAGTTACCTTCACGGAAGGAAATCGCAATAACCATTAATAATGGGAAGATTATCGCCGAAAGAAAAATCCATAGGGCTGCATGTGTCGCCCATACACGGTATTTAAGTGATTTACCTTGTACCATTGCCATTATCCGGTACTCCTTAATCTTGAGACAGCTTAGTGAAACGTAGGTTGAGTAGTGCCAATCCACCTACTAATAGGAAGATAAGCGTCGCAATTGCACTCGCTAGACCGAAGTCTTGACCACCAGCACCTTCAAACGCGATACGGTAGGTGTAGCTTACTAGAAGGTCTGTATAACCGGCTGGCTCTGAGGTACCAATCATGTTTGGACCACCTTGAGTCAGAAGCTGAATCAATACGAAGTTGTTGAAGTTGAATGCGAAACTTGCGATTAACAGCGGCGTTAGCGGTTTAATCATCAACGGCATGGTGATTTTACGGAAGTTGTCGATAAAGTTAGCACCGTCAATCGCAGACGCTTCAAACAAATCTTCTGGAATCGCTTTTAGCAGACCCATACACAGAATCATCATGTAAGGGAAGCCAAGCCATACGTTAACAACCAGCACCATGCTCTTAGCCATAATAGGGTCAGAGAACCAAGCAGGGCTAATACCAAACAGGGCTTCAAGCACCATATTGATCTCACCAAAGCTCTGGTTGAACAAACCTTTGAAGATCAGAATCGAAATAAACGCAGGTACCGCATACGGAAGGATTAGCAGAACACGGTAAATTGCTCGGCCCTTCAGCTCTTCCCACTGTACGACACTCGCCAACACCAAGCCAATCACTACTGTTAGACCAACAGTCAGTGCTGAAAAGAGTACTGTCCAGATAAAGATACTGATGAAAGGTTCTTTGATACCATCATCTTTCCATACACGCTCGAAGTTGTGCGTACCGATATCAACGATAAAGCCTGGTGATACGGTTGAACCAACAAACTGACCATTTTCATCTACTGGTTGATAGAATCCTACTTCCATATTTGGGCGTAGATACTCTTGAGTTCGGTTGTTAAGTAGTGTTTCGCCATCATCTTGTAGGGTGTAAAGAGGCACGACTGCTGCAAACTTACGCAAGCCACTCATGCGGATATCTTCACCTGATGGTAAATGGAGATCTAGGCTACCGAGCAGCGACTTGTTCTTAATAATGGTTTTGATTTTTTCTTTCTCACCCGCCACTGAATCTACAACAGAGAGATCCATACCTGAAGTAGATAGCGTCGCAAGATTGAACGTATCGGTTGCTAGAAGCTGATCACCTTTCTTAACAGCAAGGCGGTGACCTTCGTCTGTTTTATATAACGTAAATGGATAGCTGTCACCGCTTTGGAAAGTGCGGTCCATTAGAACCGATTGAGCACGTTCATAGGAAAGCTGGTTTTTCGCACTGTAGTTTGTGAAAGCAAGACCAACGGTGTACGCAAGTGGGAACAGGATGAACAAAATCATGCCTGCAATACCTGGGTAAATATAACGATGTGCGTAGGTCTTTTTACTACCGAAAATGAATAACGCGAGTGCGGTTAGGATTAGGGTAAGTAGGGCAAAGGCCAACTCACCGCGAGAATACATTAGAATCGTTGCGTATCCATTAATGATACCTACAGAGCCCAGTAAGCCCCATTTGATGAATACACTTTTACTTGATGGCAAGCTCGTTGTTGTAGACGACATCGCATCTGTACCTTGAACTGACTGCATAAAAGAACCTGCTAGCGATAATAAAACTTGAAAATGAAGGAGGGGTTACCCCCTCCTTAAAAAGGTAAAACTGAATTATTTAGTCATTTGTTTTTCTGCATCTGCAAGTGCTGCATCTACAGTTTGACGGCCATCAACGATGTTGATGATTGCATTTTTCGCGCTGCCCCAGAATGCGTTCATTTGAGGGATATTTGGCATAATTTCGCCGTTCATCGCGTTGTCCATTGTCGCTGCGATACGCTTGTCAGCATCTAGTTCACGCTGGAAAGAGTTAAGAGCAACAGCTCCTAGTGGCTTATCGTCATTAACTTTACGTAGACCATCGTTAGTCAGTAGGTAGTTTTCGATGAACTCAACTGCTAGATCTTTGTTTGGAGAAGCCGTGCTGATACCAGCGGTTAGTACACCAACGAATGGCTTAGAGGACTGACCGTTAAACTTCGGTAGCGTTGTTACACCGTAGTTGATACCAGACTTCTCGATGTTACCCCATGCCCAAGGGCCGTTGATTGTCATCGCAGTCTTACCTTGGTTAAACGCAGACTCAGAAACTGAGTAATCCATGTCTGAAGAGATAACGCCCTTGTCTACAAGACCTTTAACAAAGTTCATTGCATCTTTAACACCGTCGTTTGCGATACCCGCATCTTTCACGTCGTAACCTGCAGCACCGTATTTGAACGCGTAACCACCATCAGCAGCCATTAGTGGCCAAGTGAAGTACGGTTCTTTAAGGTTCCACATAATTGCAGACTTGCCGTCTTTCTTAAGTTTTGCATCAATCGTAGCTACTTCTTCCCAGCTCTTAGGTGGGTTTGGCACTAGGTCTTTGTTGTAAATAAGAGATAGAGACTCAACCGCTACTGGGTAGCCAATGATTTTGCCGTTGTATTTCACTGCATCCCATGCGAAATCTACGATGCCTTCTTTAAGATCTTTAGAAGGAGTGATCTCAGCCAGTAGACCCGCTTCTGCGTAACCACCAAAGCGATCGTGAGCCCAGAACACAATATCAGGACCGTCACCAGTCGCCGCTGTTTGAGGGAACTTATCTTGAAGCGCATCAGGGTGAGCCACTGTCACTTTAATACCTGTGTCTTCTTCAAACTGTTTACCTACTTCAGCAAGTCCGTTATAGCCTTTATCGCCGTTGATCCAGATTGTTAATTGACCTTCTTCGATAGCAGCATTTGCACCAAAAGAGCCAAGAGCAACAAGAGTTCCAAGTGCTACTGTGCTTAGGGCATTTTTCATGTTCATATCCTTTTTATATTTGTGTTGTAGGGCTCCACCAGAGGTTTCGCCGTATTTCAGCACTTATTTTCAGCCAAACTGACAAAAGGCTCATCCTCCTACTCCCTACGCCCTAGCTATTATGGACTATTTTCGTGATCGCCATCGTCACAGGTTGGTGACCAAAGTCTCAAAACCATCTCTTTGTGTGATCGATTTCAATGTAACCGAACGGAAATATTTGAACTCGATCTCGCAACATCTTCAATACCCTTTCATACCTCCTCCCCTCCTACTACCCCTACAAAAACTTGGCTTGGGAGGATGCAGTTGAAGGGTGAATTACGCAAACTACAGACATCCAAGAGTGGATGGTAAGAACCCTTTCCAGTAACACGTGATTCATGGTGACTGGTTACAATGCCGCTAGGGTTTGCAAATGAGTGCACAAGTCACGTAGGTATTCAGGAAACTGATTCGTTCGGGGGAGAAGCTTGTGTCACACGGGGGAAAGCAAACCTGAATTTGGCTTGGTGGGTGATGTGAGGAACTCCTTCACCCATATTTTCTTACATTATATTATATAGAATCCATTCCTTACCAAATTCCTACTATTATTGCCTACTCCATAATTCATATAATGTTAGGCAGTAAAATATAAAAAATTGATCGAGGACGAGCTAGATGGCGAGTGTCACGTTAAAAAATGTATGTAAAGCTTACGGTGACGTACTGATTTCCAAGAATGTTGACTTAGATATCCAAGAAGGCGAATTTGTCGTCTTTGTTGGCCCATCAGGTTGTGGTAAATCAACATTGCTACGTTGTATCGCTGGTCTAGAAGATATCACTTCGGGTGATCTCTACATTGGTGATGAACGCATGAATGAGGTTGAACCTTCAAAACGTGGTGTTGGCATGGTGTTCCAGTCATACGCACTTTACCCGCACCTAAACCTTTACGATAATATGTCTTTTGGTCTGAAGTTAGCTAAAGCTGACAAGGGTGAAATCAGCAAACGTGTTGAACACGCTGCTGAAATTCTTCAGCTTAGCCACTTGCTTGAGCGTCAACCTAAAGCACTGTCCGGTGGTCAACGTCAGCGTGTTGCTATCGGCCGTACACTAGTTTCTCAGCCTAACGTATTCCTACTTGATGAACCGCTTTCAAACCTTGATGCGGCGCTACGTGTACAAATGCGCTCTGAAATTACTAAATTGCAGCGCAAACTTGGTTGTACCATGATCTACGTAACGCACGATCAGGTAGAAGCGATGACAATGGCAGACAAAATCGTGGTTCTTGACGCTGGTTTTGTTTCTCAAGTTGGTCGCCCGCTAGAGTTATACCATTACCCTGAAAATCGTTTTGTTGCGGGCTTCATTGGTTCACCTAAGATGAACTTTATGAGTGTCTTCATTGAAGCAGCAGAAAAAGATCGCGTGATGGTTCAACTTGCCAACGGTACAGCTTTCTGGATTCCTGTTGATGGCACTACCGTAACTCGCGGTGAGCGCATGTCGCTAGGTATTCGCCCTGAGCACTTACTACCTGCAAACGAAGGTGATGCAACCATCGAAGGTGAAGTCAACATTGTTGAGAAGCTTGGTAACGAAACTCAAGCCTACCTACATATCGATGCCGCTGATGCTGACATGATCTATCGCCAACCAGACACGTTAGATGTTGAGCCGGGTGACAAACTCGCTGTTGGCATTCCAGCTCACCGTTGCCATCTATTCCATAGCGATGGCAAAGCATGTCGCCGCTTGTACAAAGAAGCTGGCCTTAGCTTCGAGTAATTACCCGCTTGATTGAAAAAGCTCCTTTCGAGGAGCTTTTTTATTATCTGCTGTTGCTTGCCACACCAACGGGTCGTTTGCCATCACATGCCCCTTTCTCAAGATCATACAAAGGATTGCTGCCATGAAGACTCCAGCGGTGCTCTTCTCTAGCGAGCTTGCGATATTGAGTAGGTGTGACGCCTATATAGGTTTGAAAAGTTTCGTAGAATCTGCTGCTAGAATTAAACCCCACCGTCAGAGCTATATCCAAAATAGTTCTGTCCGTATCGCTCAACAATGCCCTTGCATGATTGATTCGCATCGCTGTGATGTACTGCTTAATCGTCATCTGCATCGTTCGTTGAAATACATTCATCGCATAATTGGCGTGAAGCCCTACATGCTCGGCAATTTTCTTTGTCGTTAGCGGCATATTATGATGAGTCGCTATATATTCGAGCATCTGGCTGACATAAAACTGAGAATGCTTGGAAACGCCTTTTTTTGCCGATTTATCCGCTTGGGTCGACACCAACTGCTTCCAACCGTCGATGCAAACTCGTCTAAGCATCAAGCCGATTTCATCAGTGGCAAGTTGCCTCCTGCTTTCTGAATTATCGCTCATTTCCCTTGCCCAACGCTCCAACTCAAATTCACTGATAAGTGTTTTAGAGTCCGATTGTAAAACGCAACCATGAGTGATTTGATTGACGAGATCGCGACTCAATGGCCAAGACATAAACTGATGAATGGGGATATTGATTATACCCATATTGTGGCTGCTACCAGGATTGGTTAGTCGGTGTGGCACTGAAGCCCAGAATAGGCCAATAGCACCATTTTCTATTACTACTGGTGTACCATTAACGATATATTCGACATCATCACCAAACGGGATATTGACCTCAACTTGACCATGCCAATGATAACCCGGCATTGAATGGGGAGCTCGAAACTCAACGTCTATCTTTTCATAAGATGAGTATAGAGAAAGCGGACTCACCAACATATTATCTTCCGTGTACTCGTTTTGAGTCACTATATGCGTCGCATCGCTATTGTCGTCACCCATTGCCCGTTCCTTTAAATCATCTATGACGTACTTGTAGCAAACCTATCAATAAAATACGCAGACCGCGATCATGCTAAACCATACTGTCAAACCACCTTCTAACCGACAACCATTCTCATGATCAATAACTTAGTTTTCCGTCCCGGTTTATCTTCAATGTGTCCCAAAAAATAAGATTAACGAAACAGGGAGGATAAATATTAGGAAATAGGAGTTTGCGGTTTTTAAGTGAGACGAATCGGTGCGGCTTGCGCAGGTAATGTGTACTTATTCAATCAAATACGTGATAAATAAGGAACAAGATAATGAATAGCCCTAAGATCACTTTTATCGGTGCTGGTTCGACCATTTTTGTCAAAAACATTCTTGGCGACGTGTTCCATAAGCCTGCATTGAAGAACGCCCATATTGCGCTAATGGACATAGACGGTACTCGTTTAGAAGAATCTTACCTTGTTGTAAGTAAGTTAATGCAATCCGCTGGAGCGACCGGCTCTATAAGCTGTCACCTCGACCAAAAAGAAGCACTCGATAGCGCAGATTTCGTCGTAATTGCCTTCCAAATTGGGGGATACGAGCCATGTACTGTGACGGATTTTGAGGTGTGCAAGAAACACGGTTTGGAACAAACCATCGCGGATACTCTTGGCCCTGGCGGTATCATGCGTTCTCTACGTACTATTCCCCATCTGTGGAAAGTATGTGAAGACATGAGTGAAGTGTGCCCTCACGCAACTATGCTCAACTATGTCAACCCAATGGCTATGAATACCTGGGCGATGTATGAGAAATACCCAAACATCAAACAGGTTGGCCTATGCCACTCCGTACAAGGCACAGCAGAAGAGTTAGCTCGCGATCTTGAACTAGACTACCAAGATCTACGTTATACCTGTGCTGGAATCAACCACATGGCGTACTACTTAACTCTAGAGAAAAAAACAGAGCAAGGTGACTATGTCGACATTTACCCGGATTTACTCGCCGCTTTTGAAAGCGGTCAAGCGCCTAAACCTGGTCTTCATCATAACGGTCGCTGCACTAACCTAGTTAGATACGAAATGTTTAAGAAGCTCGGCTATTTTGTCACTGAATCATCCGAACATTTTTCTGAATACACTCCATATTTTATTAAACCCAATCGTCCGGATTTAATTGAACGTTATAAAGTGCCTCTTGATGAATATCCAAAACGTTGTGTAGAACAAATTGCTGACTGGAAGAACGATTTGCAAGCGTTTAAAAATGCGGATGAAATTACGGTCAATGAATCTCATGAGTATGCAAGTACCATAATGAACTCTATTTGGACAGGTGCGCCGAGCGTCATCTATGGCAACGTCAAGAACGAGGCTCTAATCGACAACTTACCTCACGGGTGTTGTGTTGAAGTCGCCTGTCTTGTGGATGCAAATGGAGTTCAGCCAATCAAAGCAGGCCGTCTGCCAAACCACCTTGCAGCATTAATGCAAACCAACATTAATGTACAAACGCTACTCACAGAAGCAATTTTGACCGAAAACCGTGACCGAATTTATCACGCAGCCATGCTCGACCCTCATACAGCAGCAGTCTTAGGCTTGGAAGAGATCTATGCATTGGTTGATGACTTAATCGAAGCACATCGAGGTTGGCTGCCAGATTGGGTTTACCCGCAAGCTTAACTTCTAATAACAAATTATTTTAATAACAATATAACGTGAACAAGATACGCCTTCTGTATAGGAGGCGTAAGGAGCACCCATGAGCATTTCAATGAACACAAAGCTGAGTTACGGCTTTGGGGCATTTGGTAAGGACTTTGCCATTACCATTGTCTACATGTACCTGATGTTTTACTACACAGACGTAGTCGGCATCTCTGCTGCTACGGTTGGTACCATCTTTCTCGTCGCCCGAATTTGGGATGCCGTCAATGACCCAATTATGGGGTGGGTTGTAAACAATACTCGTAGTCGATGGGGTAAATTCAAACCCTGGATTTTAATTGGTACGATTACCAACTCAATCGTGCTGTTTATGCTGTTTAGCGCCCACCATATAGAAGGCCCATGGCTTATTGCTTATGCAGCTGTTACCTATATATTGTGGGGTATGACCTACACCTTAATGGACATTCCTTTCTGGTCTTTAGTCCCTACTCTGACCTTAGATAAACGAGAACGAGAAGATCTCGTCCCTTACCCTAGATTTTTTGCTAGCCTTGCTTGGCTTGTCACCGCAGCCATCGCAATACCGTTTGTAAACTATGTGGGAGGCGAAGATAAAGGCTACGGTTTCCAAGTATTCACCCTGCTACTTATTGGTTGTTTTGTTATCTCAACCTATATCACATTGAGAAATGTTAAAGAGCGCTACTCAACTGGCAAGCTCGACCATAGTCAACCCGAAGAAAAAGTTACATTAAATAAACTCCTTAAGCTCATCTACAAAAATGACCAGCTAACAAGCGTTTTGTGTATGGCACTGTCATATAACCTCGCAACCAACATCATTACCGCATTTGCAGTTTACTACTTTACCTATGTGGTCGGTAACGAGGATCTATTTCCTTACTACATGGCATATGCTGGCATTGCAAACCTGATAACACTTGTTTTGTTCCCTAAACTCGCACAACTGTTTTCTCGCCGAGTCTTGTGGGCGTGCGCCTCAACTCTGCCAATTTTGGGTAGTGCGGTGCTTATCTATGTGGGTATGTACGATAAACAAAGTATCCTTTTAATTTCCGCAGCAGGTGTTCTGCTACAAATCGGAACCGCTCTGTTCTGGGTACTGAACGTTATCATGGTGGCGGACACGGTAGACTATGGCGAATTCAAACTCGGCCAACGTTGTGAAAGTATCGCTTACTCTGTTCAAACTTTGGTTGTAAAAGCAGGGTCAGCTTTCGCCGCATTCTTTATTGGTATTGCGCTTACTGCCGTCGACTATGTGCCGAACGTTGAGCAAAGCCCAGAGACAGTATTTGGCATGCAATGCATCATGGTTGGCTTACCCGCACTCTTCTTCGCGATAGCATTGGTTGTTTACTTCCGCTTCTACAAATTAAACGGTCAGTTCCACCAAAACATCCAAGACCAGCTTACCGAAAAGTACCAGCATGTTACGGACAGCGAATCAGAAACAATCGGCAAACCAAAAGCCGTCAGTCCTGCGCAAGCTACATAGTAAATAAGCGGGGTAATGCCCGCTTTTTAATATACAAACCTTCCCTACCTCTAATAAATCAATAACGAGAAGTTTATGAAACGCAACCTATTAACCTACGCTATCGCCTGTACGATTGCTGCGTCTGGCGTTGCTTATGCCAAACATAACGTCAACCTAATCACGAATCCTAGCTTTGAAAACAAGGGGCTTGGCTGGGATTATTGGTTCGCCAATATCAAAAATGACTCGGCTTACCAAGGTCAATACCACGGCAGAATCGCAATGGGAACCAGTCATAACATCAGCCAAACAATCACCATCTTAGAAACAGGATATTATGACCTGTCTGCCTACGTAGTCAGCCCTTCCACTGATGCCACAATATCAATTATAAACCTTTACGATGAAGTCTTATTCAGTAAACCCGTAAAGAAAAGCAAAAAATATAAGCTGAATACGCTTAAACATATCGCGTTAGAGCGAGGCGAACAGATAAAAGTCTCACTAACTGGATCTGACAAAGGCGGCGTGAGTGTCGACAACGTAAGCTTAGCTAAAAGTAACAAAAACAAACCATTAAGCTTCAATCAAATCGTACAATTCAATGCAAGAGAGCAATCAGGCCTGACAAACGTCAACCGAAACAACAAACGCATTGAGTTTCAGGTGCCATACGGGACAGACTTGACCCAACTTACTATCAGCAACCTTAAAATATCAGACGGTAGCGTTACTTCAATCAAAGAGGGAGACACTCTCGACTTTACTCACCCTATTAAAGTCAAGCTAACTGCAGAGGGCCACAAGCCAGAAAACTGGGTACTTATCGCCATGGAAAAACCCAAGCAACTCGTTGTCACCTCTTCGAATGTAAAACTACAAGACTCTTTTTCGTGGGCCATGGATAAAACTGAACGGTTTGTAATGACAGGGCAACACGACCTAGTGAACCGAGATGAAAACAATAACGATGGTACCGGAACAGCTGATTACATCCCTTCTTATTGGGCGGGATATTTTGATCGAACTGCTTTTTACTCGCGCGACTTCTTGCATCAGGCAAGTGGAGCTAAGTTGGCGGGTCTCGATACTGAGAACTTCTCAATGTTTAAGACCTTTGCCAAGCACTCTACAGAGTCAAGAAAATGGTACACACTTTGGGCAGTGAACTTTGATGGCACACCCCACACTATCGATTACGTCGACGATTCTTGGTTTGTAAGAGAAGTACCAGCCCAATTCGAGTTTGTAGAAAAAGCTTGGCAGCAATACCTTTGGACAGGTGACAAACGCTACATCAAAGATTCAGATCTTTGGCAATTCTATACAAAAGTGCTAACTGACTATATCGCTCTTCACGACGACCAAGACCCCAATGGTATCGCGGAGGGGTATGGGGGGATATTCGAGGGTTCGGCAACCTATAATGAACGTGGTGAATTTCCAATTGAAGCCGGCGACGCTATTGGCTCTCAATATCAAGCTACCCTAGCCTACTCAAAAATGCTTGAAGCTCGCCAAGAATACAGTCAAGCGGCGGTTTGGAGTGAAAAAGCGCAACAGCTTAAAACCTATTTTAATCAAGAATGGAGTATAGCAGATTCCAACGAGCCACTAGGGAACTACGTCAACATTGTGCAAAAAGACGGTTTGCGTCTAAATGACTTTGGTAAAGAAAACAGCTGGTTTATGCCGATGAAACGCATTACTAATCCGGGTGAGCGCAATGACAGATATCTCGACTTTATCGCTGCTAACCTTGGCGATGGTATCGGCTCTACTCCTGAAGCACCGAACAACATCGAAGCCTATACCTACATCCCTGAGACGTACTTCCCTTATAATCGCAATGAAGAAGCTTGGAAGTGGATGCAATACATCATGGACAACAAGGACGAGCCGCACGAACGTCCGACTCAAGGAACGAACGGAGACTATCCTGAGCTATCATTCACCTTTATTTCCAACACCATTGAAGGACTAATGGGTATTAAGCCAAATGCATCTGAAGATCGAATCGTTACTGCTTCACACCTAACAGAAGACATTGAGTGGCTAGAAGCTAAACACTTAATCATGGGCGAGCATGAGCTTACCATTCGACATGAGGGGCTTGATCAAACAAGTGTGACCAACACTTCAGCTAATCCTCTTGAGTGGGAAGCTTGGTTCTATGGTGATTACTCGTCGTTAAAAGTTGATGGACAACCAACGGCAACTAACCAAAAAGACATCAACGGGCAGTTGGTTAGCTATGTCGTTGTTAATGTAGAGGGGCATCAACTCAGAACTGTCTCTAAATAACCCATGCAAACGCGGCTCTCTTTTGATTAGAGAGCCAATTTTTGCTGTTTTTCAGGCTATTCTTTTTTGTCACTACTGCCACTTCGTTTAAACAATCCTTCCATTAACTCCATAGGCAGTGGAAAAGCGATGGTAGAGCTCTTCTCTCCTGCAATTTCCGTCAAAGTTTGCAAGTAACGTAGTAACATTGCATTAGGCTGGGTCGCCATCTTACTAGCGGCCTCTACTAACTTTTCTGACGCTTCCATCTCACCTGACGCGTGTATCACTTTCGCTCTTCGCGCGCGCTCTGCTTCTGCTTGTTTTGCTATTGCACGAATCATATTTTCATTGAGATCGACGTGTTTAATCTCCACGTCCGATACCTTAATCCCCCATCCATCAGAACGGGTATCGAGTATGGTCTGAATATCGGTATTAAGCATATCTCTATTCGCTAGCATCTCATCTAACTCATGCTGCCCAAGGACAGAACGCAATGTCGTTTGTGCAAGTTGAGACGTCGCCGCTAAATAATCCTCGACGTTGATGATCGCCTTTTGAGCGTCAACCACTCGAAAATAGATGACAGCGTTGACACGAACAGATACGTTGTCACGGCTAATAACATCTTGGCTAGGTACATCCATCACCACTGTCCGCATATCAACTTTAACGATTTGTTGAATTACGGGGATAACAATGATCAACCCGGGGCCTTTGACCATTTGAAAGCGTCCGAGGAAAAAAATGACGCCACGCTCGTATTCTCGCAACACGTGGAACATGCTGAACGCGACCATAAACACCAGTACCACAATCAGTACTGGAGTCAGCATGCCACTAGTGATTATTTGTTCCATCATAGTCACTTCCTTGCTGTTTCTTAATTTTTAAAATTAGGCCATCAATGGCCTCCACAATCACAACCTCTCCCTGACAAAACTGACCATCACCATGCGCGGCCCAACGCTCCCCTTCAACAAGGATATATCCGTCTGTGGTAAAGTGACTATCAACTACCGCCTGCCGACCAATAAGGTTCTCTATCCCGCTGACAACCTGACTTTTTCTTAGTTGCATTATTCTACGCAGTACAAATACGACAAGTGCAGCTGAAATCAATGCAATGGAGTAGATTAGATTTAGCGAAACCTGCAACTCGGGGAGATCGCTGTCGATAAGAAATATAGAACCCAGCACAAAGGCAATAACTCCACCGAAACCGAAAATACCAAAGCTAGGTATTAATGACTCAGCAACGAGCAGTCCGATACCAAGTAAGATTAAGCCAATTCCAACGTAGTTGACTGGTAACATTTGAAAAGCATAAGTCGCGATCAGTAGAGAAATAGCTCCGGTCACGCCAGCCACGCCGAACCCTGGGCTGTAGAACTCTAGCAATAGGCCATAGATACCTATCATCATCAATATATAGGCGATATTTGGATCTGTAATGGTAGAGAGAAATTGATGACGCCAATCGGGTGTCTTATATGCAAGCTCCGCCTCCGCAGTTGTTAGCGGGGTGTCCTCATCGTTTAAGTTAACCATCAGCCCATCAGACTTGATGAGTAATTGTTCTGGCGTGTCGGCAATCATGTTTATCACGTTTTGCTCTAATGCTTCACTAGATGAGAGAGTCGCCGCCTCACGAACCGCCTTTTCTGCCCATTCGGCGTTTCTGCCACGCAATTGGGCCAATGAACGAATATAAGCAATCGAGTCGTTTAGCATTTTCTTCTCCATGGCCGAAGGCTCTTTCGGTGACTCATCTGTTGGCTGTGGGCTTGATCCTCCACCAATACTGACCGGGGTCGCAGCACCTAGTGTGGTTGCGGGTGCCATTGCGGCGATATGACATGCATACAGGAGAAAAGTGCCCGCACTCGCTGCACGTGCCCCCTGAGGGTGCACCAGACACAAGATAGGCACTTGGGAAGCGAGTATCGCTTGATTGATGTCTCTTAGGCTACTCACTAACCCACCAGGCGTATCAAGAGTAATGATCAGGGCAGACGTATTGATTGTTTGATTAGCAAGTTTAATTTCTTCGATGACGTAGTCACCCACAGCAGGGCCGATTGCTCCACTGATCTTGACCACAGGAACCACCTTGGTCGCATTATGCGTGGGCTCACTTGAGCTCAAAACTGATGGTCCAGAAAACAGTGCAAGGCAAAACACAAGCACTTTGGTAACCCATGAGGACATCTAACTTTCCAGTTGGCTAGGTCTTCTATGAGTTTAGACTATATTTTCCCTTCTTATACTGACACTTGGGATACAGCTAAAACAAAAAGGAGGACCGCAGCCCTCCTCTTATCTTGCATTTATGTTAATGCTTAACTGGCGCATAGCCATACTCTTCAATCAGCGCCTTCGCGTGACCACTATTTAGGTAGTTGATGAATGACTTTAAATCTTCATTCATTTTTTCAGTCTCGTACAGCACTAGAAATGGGCGAGACAGCTGGTATTGCCCACTTGCTATGGTCTTCTTACTGGCTTCAACTCCGTCAAATTGGATCGCTTTGATAGAGTGGTCAACGGAACCCGTTGAAACAAAGCCAATCGCTTGCTTATTGTGGTTAACAATCGTTTTCACCATGCTGTTGCTATTTACCACTAAGTTATCTGGGTTGATGTCAGACACTAAGCGACTATTGATGATTTTTGTCAATCCCATCAAGCTTTCAAAGCTGTATCGCGATCCCGAGGATGCTTCACGCGTCACAACGGCAATCTTCTGATCGTGCCCCCCGAGTTGCTTCCAATTGGTAATTTTGCCTTTGTAAATGTCAAACAACTGCTCACGCGTCACATTTTGTATCGGGTTAGATTTGTTAACCACTACCGCTAATCCATCAAACGCAATAGGCTTTACCGTCAGAGACTCATCTTGCTCACTTTCAGTTAAGTAACGTGAGCTCATCCCTAGATCCGCAACTCCTTTTTTAACCAAGGTTATCCCTGCAGTAGAACCCACTCCCTGCACCGCTACAAAACCTTCAGGGTGACTACTGTTGTAATCTTCAGCTAGAACATCCATGACGCGAGCCACCGAAGTTGAACCAGAAACATTCACTTCTTTTGACAATACTGGCAATGAAAGCAGTGATGTAGACAAAAGTGCAGCCAAAGCGACACGAACCATAATAAACTCCCAACTGATACGACGACTGGTCAAATATCTAAATAAATATACAGCGCTATGTTATTGCGGTTAGATGACATTTTTGTGAAAACCTATGCAGACAATGAAATATCTTGGACATACTATGCTTAGGTTAGGGGAGTGTAACCTGTTACACAGATACTCATATTGTGAAGTGGGAACATCATGGGGCTAGTGAGTCTACTACAGCGTCAAGTCGAGAGCCGAGCGCAGCTAATATGTAAGCAACGTAATCAAAGCATGCCCGCAGAATTAGGCAAGGCAAGTTTTGAAACCATGAACAATGGGGTAATTTTTATCAAGCAACACTTTCTGCTTGATTCGAGCCACTGCGATTACATGAACCCTATCGCGAAGGTCTCGTGGAACAGTGAGCTAAATCAGTGGCAGTTGTTCATACAGCAAGACTCAAGTACTGAGCAATGGATCCCATATCCTTATCTTGCACAAAGCAGCGATCTAACCGCGATCATGCGCGAAATTGATAAAGATCCTAAAGAGATGTTTTGGCAAGACTAGGAGAGTGATCCCCCTCCTAGTGGTAGTGCTCTTGCTTAAAACTTATAGGTCGACCCTACATAGAAAGAACCCATTCCAAGTGTGTGTGAACTTGTCTTCTTGGTTAATGAATCTTCTACTTCCGCTTCAAATGCATCCACTTCGTAGCCTGCTCGAACTGCCCAACCGTCAAACATCGCAGGTGCGTACTCAAGGCCTAACCCTGCACGAACGGCAAAAGTACTTGAAGATTTGTTAACCAAATAGTTTGTCGCACCGGCATTTCGCACATCCCAGCTAACAATACCAGCACCGATAACGCCATAAGGTCTTAGACCATTATCAAAGGTGTAACCTAAGTTAGCCGCAACCATGAGAGATTCACTGTCCATCGTTAGAGCTTTGGTGTTAGACAATTTAGTGTTTGCTGTGCCGTATTTTGTATACTGTGTTTCAATCGCCGCAATTTGGTTAAACTGGTAGCCACCAATCAGTTTAAACGAAGCACCATCTGTCTCGGTTGAAGTTGTCCCATTAGTAACACTTTTACCAAATCCATCATCGTCGTAACTTGTATCACCAATACCTGCACCGATATAAAACCCTTCAACCTTCTGTGCGGCATAAGTTGGGAGTGAAATAAGAGCTGCCAGCAAAATAACCTTTTTCATAAATCTTACCTAATATTCCTTAGTGGATTGAATCGACTACAAAACTATAGGAATACTCAATAAGGGTCTTTACAATAAATGTACGGAATTGTCCGCGCTTTGTAATTGGCAATGTATATATTTCACCAACTCATTATTTACTTAATCAATCACCCTCATTAACCAGGTATTAAAAAAGGCGCTCTGATGGCGCCTTTAAGTTCTTATCGAAACATACTATTCAGTTGGTGTCGCCGCTTCTTCTACGATTTTAACGTCTTCAAAGATTTGAGTCGGTTTGGCAACTAAACTACGTGTTTCTTGATTAACATCCGTTAGTACCACTTCGAGTACGTCACCCAAACGGTAAGTCACTTCTTTGTCGATAGAGACTGTCCCACTTTCACCGTTACACTCAAGACGCTCTTTGTTAGCTAGAATAAGCGTACCTGGGACAAACGCAGCGGCACCGTTCTCAATTAGGCGAATACGCATGCCTGCACGGTTAATATCAAAGATCTCACCGTTGAACTTGGTCTCTTTCGCAGGCTCTTCAGCCAGAGTACGCGCGTATAACCAATCACCTACATTACGCTCTGCAATCTTGTGGTGCTTACGGTGAATTGCCAGCTCTTCGCCAACCGTCTCATCAGCGGTTTGAATAGGCTCTTTACCTAGGATGTGCGCTTTGAGCATACGGTGGTTGATCATGTCACCATACTTACGAATTGGCGAAGTCCACGTTGCGTAAATATCAAGACCCATCGCATAGTGTGGCAATGGTTGGTTACCAATTTCACTGTACGCTTGGAATTTACGAATACGATTATCAAGGTAGCTTGACTCTTGCTTACCTAACCAGCGACGCAGCTCAGCGAAGCCTTCCAGTGTTGCGACAGATTCAGCAGTGAACGGCAACTCACCTTCTGGGTTAACAAAGCCCAGTACATCGGCGATTTTCTCTGCTTTAAAACCAAGGTGCGTGTTGAATACACCTGAGTTAAACGTCGACTGTAGAGTACGGCCAGCACAAATATTCGCGGTGATCATTGCTTCTTCTACAAGACGGTTAGCACTGCGACGCATATCAGAGTGAATCGCGACAACATCATTGTCTTCACTCAGTTCAAAACGGTAGTCTGGGCGATCTGGGAACACCACCGCGTTCTGTTCACGCCAATCGGCACGCGCTAAAGAGAAGTCATATAGGTCACGAACGATTTGTGCGATTTCTTCGTTTGGTTGCCACTCGGTTGATTCGCCATTTTCTAGCCAATCTGACACGTGATCATAAACAAGACGAGCGTGTGATTTAATGTTCGCAGCGAAGAACTTGATGTCATCAGCGATAACGCCGTCTTTAGCCACTGTTACCGTGCAGCAAAGCGCTGGGCGCACTTCGTCTTGCATCAGCGAGCACAGCTCATCCGCTAGGTCACGAGGCAGCATAGGGATGTTGCGACCTGGTAGGTAAATCGTAAAGCCACGTTCACGCGCCACTTTATCCATTTCGCTATCTGGTGTGATGTAAGCCGTTGGATCAGCAATCGCAATCGTCAGCTCAAAATCACCAGATTCTGTTTTCTTAGCGTACAGTGCATCATCCATATCTTTGGTTGATGCACCATCGATGGTTACGAATGGAACATGCGTCATATCAACACGTTCTAGATCCGCATCATCTTTGATTTCCCAGTTATCGATACCCGCAGGTTCGCTGTTAGGTAAATCATTTTGAGCCAGTGTTACCCACCAAGGCGCGATCTTATCATCGGTATCTGTGATTTTTTCGCTAATCTCAACCAAGAAGCCGTTATCACCCTTTAATGGGTGCTGCGTAAGATGAGCAACAACCCAATCGCCTTCTTTTAGATCATCGCTCTTGATCCCTTTGCGCGTCTTCGCCTTCAAAGATAACTTTTTAAGTTGAGGGTGATCTGGTGCCACGTTTAACTTGCCTTTAAACAGCTTAACGCGACCGATAAAACGGTGAACACCTTGTTCCAATAGCTCTTCTGGCTCTGCTTGCTCGCGCTCTTTCTCTGTACGGATGATCGCTTTCACTTTGTCACCATGCATACATTTTTTCATGTACGGAGGCGGAATAAAGTAGCTTGTCTTGCTATCGACTTCTAAAAAACCAAAGCCTTTTTCAGTAGCTTTGATCGTGCCTTCTTTTTTAGGCAAAGTTTCTTGGATTTGCTGCTTAAGTTGAGCCAGTAGAGGGTTATCTTGAAACATTTATCTTGTTTTACCGAGTAAGTCACTAACCGAAAAATTGCGCCTACTATACCATTCAGCCCATGCCCCTGCTAGCTTAGAAGCATGACAATCTGGTGTTTCATGAACAATTCAAACAGTTAGCAATAAAAGAAATTGACCATAATTCACCCTAACCAAGCGCTTAGGTGAACGAGATGTAGACAAAAATTCTCACATCAGGAAAAAATTGTGATGAAATTCAATTTTTTCTAGCTTTTTTTGTGCCTTTAGGGAATAATCCGCACCCTTATATTGATGCTACTAACTATGTGTTTATTGACATGCACTGCCATAATGAGCAAATAGTTAGCGGCATCGATATTCTTACGTCCCTAGTGGCTTGATGCGATTTACGACTTTTCCGCATCTGAACGGAATCAGCTCTCAACTGGATTGGTATTGGAATTGGTAGAGCTCGTGGGACCTTTTGTTGACATTATATAGTAGGATCCCAATGACAGATTCTGTAATTCAGTTTAGCGATCTAGCGCTTAACGACTCTATCCTTTCAGCTCTTGATGGTATGGGTTTTGTTTCACCAACTCCAATTCAGGCTGCTGCTATCCCGCACCTATTGGCTGGTAAAGACGCACTAGGTAAAGCTCAGACTGGTACTGGTAAAACAGCAGCTTTCTCTCTACCTCTTCTTAACAAGCTTGACCTTGCACAACGTAAGCCTCAAGCAATTGTTCTGGCGCCAACTCGCGAATTAGCAATTCAAGTAGCCGCTGAAGTCAAAAACCTTGGTAAGAACATCTCGGGCCTAAAAGTTCTTGAAATCTACGGTGGTGCATCTATCGTTGATCAAATGCGTGCTCTTAAGAGCGGTGCTCACATTGTTGTTGGTACACCTGGCCGTGTTCAAGATCTTATCAACCGTGACCGTCTACACCTTGACGAAGTACATACCTTTGTTCTTGATGAAGCCGATGAAATGCTAAATATGGGCTTCGTTGATGACGTAACTGAGATCATGGAGCACGCTCCTGAATCAGCACAACGCGTTCTATTCTCTGCAACTATGCCTCCTATGCTGAAAAGCATTGTTGAGCGTTTCCTGCGTGATCCAGAAACGGTTGACGTTGCAGGAAAAAACCACACAGTAGACAAAGTAGAGCAGCAGTTCTGGGTTGTTAAAGGCGTAGAAAAAGACGAAGCCATGTCTCGTATGCTTGAAACTGAAGAGACAGACGCTTCAATCGTATTCGTACGTACTCGTCAAGACACAGAACGTCTAGCCGATTGGTTAAGCGCACGTGGCTTTAAAGCATCTGCACTGCATGGCGACATTCCACAGTCTCTACGTGAGCGTACAGTTGATCACATCAAACAAGGTGTTATCGACATCCTAGTTGCAACTGACGTTGTAGCACGTGGACTTGACGTTCCACGCATTACACACGTATTTAACTACGATATTCCTTTCGATGTTGAGTCATACATCCACCGTATTGGCCGTACTGGCCGTGCAGGGCGCAAAGGTAAAGCGATCCTTTTGGTTCGTACTAACCAACTTCGTATGCTTCGCACTATTGAGCGCGTTACTAAATCATCAATGGAAGAGATCCAACTTCCGCACCGTGACAAGGTAGCAGAAGCTCGTCTAGAGAAACTAGGCGCTGAGCTAGAAACAGAGAAAGAACACAAATCACTAGAGAAATTCTCTGGGTTGGTTGAGAAACTACAAGAGTCACTAGAGCTAGACGCAGCGACACTTGCTGCTATCTTGCTTAAGCGCCAACAAGGTAAGCGCCCGCTATTCTACATTGGCGAAGATCCAATGATTGAAGCGATTGAGCGTGACAAGCAACGTCGTAAAGAACGTCGTGAAAATGGCCGTGATGGTGGAGCTCGCCGTGACTTTAACAGCCAGGACTGGGATACATACCAACTTCAGGTTGGTCGTGAGCAAGGCGTTCAGGTAAAAGACATTGTTGGCGCACTAGCTAACGAGCTAGGTTTAACTAAAGGCTCTATCGGTGCAATCAAACTTGCACAAGGCGAGACTTACGTTCAATTACCAAAAGCGATGTCTTCTGAGACGGCTGGTAAACTTCGTAAGCTACGTATTCGTCAGAAACAAGTTGATGCAGTAGTTTGTGACTTCAATGATTTCCGTGAACCGCGTCGTAGTGGTGGTCGTGATGGCGGTCGTGGCCGTGGTCGCGATGGTGCTCGTCGTGAAGGTGGTTACCGTGGAAACCGTGAAGGTAACGGCAATCGTGAAGGCGGATACCGAGGTAATCGCGAAGGCGGCCGTGATGGAAACCGTGAAGGTGGCCGTGGCCGTCGTGACGGCGAGCGTCGCTTTGATCGCAACCGTGGTGGTGATCACCGTGGTAACTACCGTGGCGAACGTGGTCATGGTCGTGGTAACCACAGCGAAGGTTAATCACAACGCTAAGCGATATTAAGAATAATTAAGGAGCCAACTCGGCTCCTTTTTTGTTGCATCTGATATATCAGTCTCAGGTACAAAAAAACCACTTGGCGAACCAAGTGGTTTTCGTATTATTTGACTATTCGCTATCAGGTTTAGGCGGCGTCTTCTTCTTAGGAATAAATACGCTATCACCTACGGCAACATTCTGGTGGAAACTCTTATCACGCTTGACTGGTTTCTTTGCCACCTTCTTCGCTTTAGGCTTAGCTTTTTGCTCTGCATTGCCTTTATTGCGGTAGTCCGGTTTACGCGGCTTCAAACCTTTGAACTTACCTTTTAAACCTTCAAGCTCTGAGAAGCTAAGGTCTTGCTGTAAATATGCCTCAACGCGCTTGAAACTATCCCAGTCTTTTGGACCAACTAAAGAAGCCGCGTCACCTTTATTTCCTGCTCGGCCCGTACGGCCTACACGGTGAACATACTCTTCAGTGTGCTTAGGCATGTCAAAGTTAACAACGTGAGTCACATTAGCAATGTCGAGACCACGTGATGCAATATCCGTTGTGACCAAGATTTTGAACACTGCACGCTCAAACTGACTCATGATGGTGTTGCGTTGAGCTTGGTTTAAGCTACCACTTAGAGCAATCGCTTTTAGCTTCTTCTCATTAAGCTTTTCAGTTAAGCGCTCCGTATCAACACGCGTTGCGGTAAAGATGATCAACTGCTTGTATTCTGCTTCTTCTAGGATACGTTCTAGAATCGCTTCTTTATGATCAAGGTGATCACACAAATAGAATTTCTGAGTGATGTCTTTGTGTTCTTCACTTGCTGCACCAATTGCAATACGTTTTGGCGCATCAAGCATTTCAAATGCTATGTCATTCACTTCAGCATGATCTAGCGTTGCCGAAAACATTAGAGTTTGGCGACGACGGTGTTTTGCTGCATTGTGAATACGACGCAGTTCAGGAGCAAAACCAAGATCAAGCATGCGATCGGCTTCATCTAGCACTAACGTCTCTAAGCCATCAAGGAATAACGAGCGATGCTCTAAGTGATCGGCTAAACGACCCGGAGTCGCCACGATAAATTTAGGGTAGCGGCGCAATGCTTTCACTTGATCATTGAAGTTCTCTCCTCCAACAATCAGTGTCGCATCATAAGTTAAACCGCCGAGCATTGAACGCAACTCACCATAGACTTGCTTAGCAAGTTCACGAGTCGGTGCTAGGATGACAGCACGCGGATCTTTTGCAGAAAATGCTTTGTTTTTTAGTGACTTGTGCAGCATAGGCAAAACAAAAGCGAGCGTTTTACCAGAACCTGTTTTAGAAGAAGCCAACAGATCTTTGCCAGCAATGGCGACCGGAATGGCGCGTTGCTGGATTTCTGTCGCCTTCTTAAAGTCAAAATGCTTCAAGTTCTTAAGTAAGCGATTGTCTAAACCTAAATCTTTAAAGTGCAAAGTATTCTCCAATGGGTCACACAGCGTAGTTGATCCGGCTTTCGATTATGCCGAACAACACAAATTATAATAAAAACAGGCTATGATAACTGGATTCACCCAAAGAGGATAGAGATCACAGAAAATATTCTTATGCCTCCTCCATTAGATAGAGTGACTACAATACAGCGCTTACATCCATTGCTCTCACCAATGAGACGTAGCTCAACTAATTTGATAATTACTTAAATTCTTGGGTTTTTTTGACTTTTGCCTGCTTTAGCAAGTACAAAATTAGGGCTACACTGATTGACGTCACTATACGATAAAAAGGTATAGGACATATTATTGATACTTATTTATGTAAGGAGTTCTAACATGAACAAAATGTTGATCGCAGCTGCAGCATCTTCTGTGCTTCTACTAGCGGGTTGTGCGTCTGGTCCAGATGCAGCGACTACGGCAAAAATGGATGAGCTAAGCAATCAAGTAAGCCAACTAAGCCAAGACGTTCAAGCACTACAATCAGAAGTACGTAAGTCTGGTGATTCTGCAATGGCAGCACAAGAAGAAGCAGCTCGCGCCAACGAACGTATCGACAACATTGCTCAGTCTTACACTAAGTAATCACGTCTTCTAAAAGAAAGGGTCTGCATGCAGACCCTTTCTTTTATTCTTAATTGACTAGTGTCGGAGCAACAATTTCAACTGGCACACCATTCTGCGCCAATATAGCAGCCCTTGCTTTTACATCTGATTGGTCGAACTCCTCTAGCCACCAACTCAGTTCTAGTGGCATCTCTAGTTGCTTCTTTACACCATCGCTACGAGTTAATGGTTCGTGTGCTTCTAGGAACACGCTACGATCAGGTTCGAGAGCAACCTTAATTGGCTCATTGATTACAGTGACTTTTTCACCAAGCTTAACCTGTGGGAACAACCACTCAATGTCTTTTGGTTCCATGCGAATACACCCAGAGCTGACCCGCAGACCGATCCCAAAATCTTTGTTCGTGCCATGGATAAGATAATCCCCTACCCCGTGGGCCAAACGCAGTGCGTATTCACCCAGTGGATTCTCAGGCCCGGCTGGCACCACGGCAGGTAGCTCAATACCTTTCGCTAGGTAATCTTTACGGATAGAAACAGGCGGAGTCCATGTTGGGTTTGGGCGCTTTTGGCTAATAGTGGTTTCCATTTCGGGTGTATCTCGCCCTACCCGACCAATCCCAACAGGGAAAATATGAACTTTGTTCAATTCGGGTTCAAAATAGTAGAGCCGTAGCTCTGCTAAATTAATCACAATACCCTCGCGCTCAACATTAGGTAGTATGATTTGAGTCGGAATAGTCAGCACATAGTCCGTTTGTGGCAAAAAGGGGTCCACGCCTTTGTTTGCCGCCATAAGTGACAGAAAGCCAACATCATATTGCTTTGCAATGTTAGCGAGTGTCTCCCCTTCTTGTACCTGATGATACTGGGTTCGACCAACAATGCTGCTTTCTTCAACTGGCAACTCATAGGTTGCGGCAAACAGAGGTGAACTAACACAACACAGAAATGCGAGAAACTTACGCACCATTTAAACTTCCTTGGCTTCTTTATATAAACTTAAGGTTATCGCTCTTTCGGTCTGGTGATCAACTATCGGTTCAGGATATGACAAAGCTTTAGCATAGCTCCACTTCCAAGGTTGATGGATAAACTGGCTAGGTACATCTTTGAGCTCTGGAATCCACCGAAGAACAAACACCCCGTCAGGGTCAAACCTTTTCCCTTGGGTTATGGGATTAAAGATTCTAAAATAAGGTTGACCGTCACACCCCGTAGACGCACACCACTGCCAGCCACCATTATTGGCAGGATAGTCCCCATCAACAAGTTTGGACATGAAATATTGTTCACCAATCCGCCAGTCAACGTGCAGATCTTTGATCAAAAAGCTCGCTACTATCATTCTCAGACGGTTGTGCATCCAACCAGTCTCATTGAGTTGGCGCATTGCCGCATCTATGATCGGGTAACCTGTGTTACCGCTCTTCCAAGCCTCAATAGCTTCGATGGCGTTTACCCAAGTTAAATTGTCTCCCCAAGGAATGAAACTCTTCCCTTTCGAGAGTTTTGGCTCGAAATAAGAAAGGTGCTGATAGAATTCTCGCCAAATCAATTCACTTTGCCAAACTTCCCGTCCTCCAGTTAGAGGAAGGGGTTGGGCATATATCAATCTCGCCATACACTGTCTTACTGAAAGCGCTCCAATTGCCAAAAAGGGTGATAGTACGCTTGTCCCATCAATCGCAGGGAAATCTCGATTGGAGTGATAATCGTCAGCCTTAGTACGGCTAAAGTCTCTTAAAGCATGGATTATTTTCTCGGTTTCCACTGTGTATCTATTGCTCGATAATCTTGGATAGTCAAATCGGCACTGACTTGAAAACTCAGTTACTAGTCCCGATTCTAACTTTCCTGTTGAGCCCATCGGAGTGACTTTATCTACCGAAACAGATTGGTGATACATTTGCTTTAGGTAGGCACGTTTAAACGGTGTAAAGACCTTAAAGTAGGTATCTTGTTTGTTAATCACACTACCAGGCTTAAGTAAGCATTTATCGTCAAAGCTTTTATACGCTATCCCCTCTAGTTGAAGAAGTTCAGACAATAAAGTATCTCTCGAGCGTTCATTCACTTGATACTCTTTATTGTAATATACGCTACTCGCACCTTCTTTAACTGCTACGGCAGCCACTAATCGGGCAGCGTCTTTAAACGAATCGGTTTGCGTGTAATAAAGGGGAATACTGTTTTTGTTTAAGTCAATTTGTAACTCAAACAAACGGCGATAAATAAAGTCAGCTTGAATTGGTGCTAGTGATTGTTCCTTCCAGGTCTGTGGAGTAGCGACGTAGAGTGCGACAACCGGTGCACCACTCTTACAGGCTTGAATCAGGGCTGTGTTGTCTTCAACACGTAAATCCCTTCGCAACCAGACAATTTTCATGGCTAAATTTTACTCTTCGACCAAATCTGAAAGCAGCACTTGTCCAGAGAATGATGATTTTACTCTTTCAATTATGGCTGCTTGCCCTGTGGTAGCTGGACGTGAACTATAGATAGCGATCGCAGTGTAAGCAGCTAACCCTTCATTCTCGACTAAGCCAGATAGGTCTTCTACTCCATCGATAATGACTAGTTTATTATCTGATTCCGATAGTTTTAATGCCCAAAGGCGTGCATGAACGTCGCTAACATTATCGTAGTTTATAAATAGGCATTTCCCGGCTTTAGTCGCCTTATTTTCAGCCTCAATAATCGAATTGATTTTCGCGACGAATATCGAATTCATTAACCCCTTTTGCAAGGCACGAAGACCAATTCGTACAACGGATAATGCTTTCTCTACTGGCCTAACAAACTGCGTTTGTACAATATCCAATGGATACTCTTTAAAAACAGTCGCGACAATGGAGTCAGCTTTACCTTTATTTAGATCAGCCAGCGCTTGTAAGAACGCATTCACTTCGACTAATTGTTCGGTGGCAAGGTATATATCCCCTTTACTCAGCTCATTAGACTCTAGTACGCCTTTTACCTTGCCGATTGGAACACCTTTACTCAGCCACCCTTGTATCTCACCAATCAACGCAATATCTTCATCAGAATACAAACGATGGCCTTTCTCAGTTCGCTGTGGTTGAACCAAATTGTATCGACGCTGCCATGCCCTTAAGGTGACAGGTTTAATGCCAGTAATCTCTGAAACTTCCCGGATGGCATATAGTTTTTTCTCACAGCCCATATCTTAAACGTAACTCCTGTGGGTATGGTTCTAAATAGGCTTGCTTAGCCAGATAACTATCCGGATGAGCTGACAAATAGTGCTTTATAAGTGTTAATGGTGCAAGCAGAGGAAGAAGGCCGACGCGGTAATCATCGATGATTTGTCTCAACTCTTGCTTTTGAGTCTTATCTAAATCGCGCTTGAAGTAACCTTGAATGTGCATCAGTACATTGGTGTTGTTTTTTCGGTTTGCTCTATAACTTATCGCCTCCATCAAGCCTTCTCTATAGAGAAAATAGAAATCTTTTATATGGTGTTTCTTCGCGTTGGCGACCAACTGACCAAGCTCTTTATAAGATGCAGGATGATGGGCCATTAGGGTCAATTTATAGCGAGAATGAAATGCAACGATTTTTCCTCGAGTTGGTTCATCACCGATAGAATCGTAAAAATCTCTGAGTGTATAAATACGAGTAATAAAGTTCTCTTTCAGCACGGGATCGTTCAGCCTGCCATCCTCCTCTACAGGGAGCCAAGGCATTGCTTTGATCAGCTCATTGGTATACAAGCCTACACCTACATTCTCTGCGCTGTTCTTTCTGTATACTTTCACCCGCTCCATGCCACACGTTGGGGATTTAGCACATACGATATAACCACATAATTCCTCACGCTCCAGCTCTGCGACTTTATGCTTCGAGTAGTCGACCACAGTCTGGGTATGCTCTTTGGTTTGGTCTTTAGTTTCAACCAAAGCGATTCGGTCCTCATTAGACATCAATCGTATGGTTGGTCTTGGTACAGGCATTCCCGAGCCCACTTCAGGACAAACAGGGACAAATTCAAAGTAGGGAGTCAACTCCTTGGTAACAAACTTGCTGATCTTGTGGCCTGAGTCAAAGCGAACACGCTCGCCTAAAACACAAGAACTGATCCCAATTTTAATCTGCTGTCGCTTCATTTTAAGTTCCTCATCCAGCCATGCTGTACAAAAGTATTTGTTGTATAAGAATTAGCACAATACTCGAATGATATACAAATAAATCGTTTGTATAACGTGTAAAAGACTTACGAGATTAAAGGCATTTTGGTTCACTGAATGAAGCAAACGTTTTTACAAATCGATTGCTCAACCACTTTCAACAAATTTAGTTATCAATGAGCAACAAAAGCATCAAATACCCACCTTTTGTGACATACTTCTCACGGAGCATTGGCAGATATAGCTAGTATTGCCTCAACAGATTTTTCAAAATCAACATAATTAGTAATCAGCAGTTTGAATTACTAATATTTTTTGGAGTAATAACTATGGCAACCCCACACATTAATGCACAACCAGGTGATTTCGCTGAAACAGTACTTATGCCAGGTGACCCACTACGCGCTAAATACATCGCGGAAACTTTCCTAGATGATGTGAAGCAAGTATGTGACGTTCGCAATATGTTCGGCTACACAGGTACTTACAAGGGTAAGAAAGTGTCTGTTATGGGCCACGGTATGGGTATTCCTTCATGCTGCATCTACGTTCACGAGCTAATTGCTGAATACGGTGTGAAAAACGTGATTCGTGTAGGTAGTTGTGGGGCAGTACGTGACGACGTAAAACTAATGGACGTTGTTATCGGTATGGGTGCTTCTACTGACTCTAAAGTAAACCGTATCCGTTTCAACAATCACGACTTCGCAGCAATCGCTGACTACGGCCTACTAGAAGAGGCTGTTAGCCAAGCGCGCGCTCAAGAAGTTCCGGTAAAAGTGGGGAACGTATTCTCTGCTGACCTTTTCTACACTCCTGAAGCAGACATCTTTGAGAAAATGGAAAAGCTCGGCATCCTAGGCGTAGACATGGAAGCAGCAGGTATCTATGGTGTAGCGGCCGATCTTGGCGCTAAAGCACTGACGATCCTAACGGTATCTGACCATATCATTCGTGGTGAGAAACTAAGCTCTGAAGAGCGCCAGAAGTCATTTAATGACATGATGAAAGTAGCACTAGAAACTGCAATCAACATCTAATTCCATTCTTTTAGCCACTGAACCTAGGTTTGGTGGCCCGAATAATCCCGAGGGGGAGATAGTGACAGCCGGCCAACTGCCAAAAGAAGCGAACGGGTTACAGCTCAACTTTTGTAAAACATTGGCGTGTGACAACTTTGGATTGAGTGATGCACATCGTTACGTTGTGCAGCATGCTAACCCTAAGCGACCTGCGATGGTATGTCGGGAATGTGGCGCTTTCCCCCCCTTACTTAATAACCAAGAAGTTCTCAATGAGCTTCACCGACTTCGTCAACTTCACAGTGATGGCCTTCCTGCTTGTCGTAATGACGAATGCGATAATTTTGGTTTATCTGTCCACACCCACAAACACCTCTATCATGCGTTCGGATACAGCGGCGATCGTCAGCGCTACCGCTGCAAATGCTGCCAATCTACGTTCGTCGACAAATGGTCTGGTGCCAACAAAAAATTACAATTTCAAGAAAACCTCCTTGGTTTGCTTTTTATGGGCTACTCAGTACGCGAGATATGCCGCAAATTAGAAATCAACCCAAAGACGTTTTATGATCACCTTGATCATATTGCGAGTCGTTGCCGTCGTAAACTTGCCATGTTTGACGCTCGCTGGGTCAACCATGCGGCGAGTTATGAACTGGCTTCGTTTTATGTTCCTTTGCAACCAAAGAGCAATAATGGCGTGTTATGGATGGCTACGGGTGAAGCACATAGTGGCTACATTCTTTGCCAGCATGTGAACTACTCAGCAACAGAAGAACCTAAAGGCGATACCGATCACGACCCTTATCAATATCCGGCTCGCTTTGTCTCCCGCGATCACTCTTCTGAAGCAAATATGCCCGCTCCGACACCCTCGCCCATTTTAAGGGAACGAATCGATCAGCAATACCAAACGATTCTTGCTCGGGGAAATGTTGAAGACCCTATGGGCAACCTTACGGTATTTAACTATCCGTCCAAAGGTGCTTTGATTCGCCCACCATACACCTCATACGCGCACTTCCTGCATGTACTCGATTTATGCCAAGACGAACGTCAAGTGTCGATCTATTTGCCGCAAGATCCTGTTTTGCGTTCTGCAGCGCTTAGTGTCTGTTTGCCGCGCATTTTGCGTCAAAATATCGACCTTATGTATGTGGAAGAAGATTACGAATGGAACGAAGACAATGCCATCGACAAGGTCGATATAGTTCATATGGGCTGGTGGCGAGATCGCTGGGCCATTGCTTCTGCCAACAATTCTTCAAAGGGCATCTGCTATCTTGCAGGTAAAAATAACCAACCAAAACAATGGTTACGCAGCGCTTCTATCCGACGCACTCAGTTTTATCAGGCGCGATTTCAAACCTTATTCGAAAGCTTTGTCAATGAGCCTAGACGCAAACTGCGCCCTGGGGGCCTAATGCCAATGCTAGATATTTTCCGCGCTTGGCATAATTTGTGCTACCAAGATAAAACGGGAAAGACAGCCGCCCAGAATTTAGAGATTACTCAATCACCTTTGACTCTGCGCGAGCTACTTTCATAATTATTAGTATTGTGACGGGCACCGTTAATCAACACGCGTTTTAGTACTTTTAGTGGAGTTTAGCGTATCGCTATTCATATAATGAAATATACTAAGTTGTGTGCTCAGCAGTAATACCGTTAAAGGATTGACTCATTGGATAAAAGCCAGCGACTTCTCGAGGTCGAAATAGATCAGCTAAAAAGCAAGGTCGAATCGGAGCCCGAAAAAGTTTGGGCAATCGCTGAGCAG
This sequence comes from Vibrio sp. VPAP30, assembly GCF_001188205.1. Taxonomy (NCBI): domain Bacteria; kingdom Pseudomonadati; phylum Pseudomonadota; class Gammaproteobacteria; order Vibrionales; family Vibrionaceae; genus Vibrio; species Vibrio sp. VPAP30. Next base: position 292,497 of record NZ_LBLS01000026.1, on the reverse strand, counting down.
TGTGCAGCACGTGCTGCGCAAATTCTCTATCCCGAAGGGGAGATTCAGTGTCTCATTATCATGTCTCGCTGTGCATGGTGTATGATGGAGTACCGCAAGGGTCTCAAGTACATCAAAGAGGCACACAGCAAACTTAATGTATTAGACACCGACGACCTTCTCCCCGAAATCCTTCATATCCATGCGCTTCAGTATTGGGGACAAGCTAGATACTACTCCGCTCAACAGTACTGGATCAACGCATTAGAACAATCCGCATTGGTTGATGAAGTCGAGATTCAACTAGAGTCTCTAATTGGCTTGGGCAATGTTTGGCGTATTACTCACGAGTACCATCTAGCGAAATCAACACACGAATTAGCGGTCATTGTCGCAAACAATGCTCGTATTAACTGGCTTGAAGGAAAAGCGCGTATCTTGCTTGCGTGGGATCATTACCTACTGAACAACTATGTAGAAATGCTCTCTGTGCTTGATGGCGCCGTCGAAGCCCTAAAAGATCATTGCGACAACACGTGGCAAGCGGAAGTGTGGGATTTTAGAGGCTTAGCTTTGTTAGGATTAGAGCGTATTGAAGACGCTGAAGAAGCGACAAGTAAAGCCCACGAACTGGCGATGCGGCACGACTTAGTGTGGATGAAAGCACACTCTTTTATCAGCCGAGCTCGTGTTGAACTGCTCCGCAAACGACCACAAAAAGCAGCAGAGTTACTCATTCATGCGGAACAATCAGCGGTTACCTTCGACAACGGCGAGTTATTGTCTCAGATCTGCTTTCAACAATCTCGGGTAGCTGAAGAGTCCGGGGATTATAAAACTGCGCTCGAAGCATTCCGAAAGTATCGAAGTCACTCCACTAACATGCTCAGAGAGCAGACCGCTCGAGTAAGCAATGATAAAGCGCGAGCTTCCAAACGCCAACTTGAGCAACGAGCGAGAAAACTGATCAACCGCATTCGTGGTCAACATGAGTTCGATCCAGAAAAACAATTGAGTCAAATGGTGTCGGAAACCTATTGGTGGGAACAGCTTGTTCTATTTAAAACCGAGCTAAAACGTTCTAACCATGCAGTTATCGTCATTCAACACAGCGACGCTAACTACCTCGAAGTATGCACTGAACTCGCACATTCATTGTGTAATAAGCGCGATATGCTGTCTCGCCTGAGTAGCGAACGACTCGGGATATTGCTTGCCGACAAAGGGGATGAAGCCGTTAACGTATTCCACGTATTAGCCAAGATGATTGAAATATACCCTTGGCATAGGAAAGGACTGGATGATGTGCTACCTAAAGTCATCTTCCAAGATATTCTTACCTTCCCATTTACTTTAGAACAATTAGAAGATAGTCAGCGACAGGAACAGCAGCATGGAAGTCTTACTCAATAAAATTTCTGACTCTGGCTTAGATCCCTCTTCTGTGTCTGGCGAAGAGGCGATAATCTTTTGGAACCACGTCCGCCAACACGTTGCGACGTCCCCTCAGGAAGTTGCTCAATGCCTCATCATTAGTGCCGAATTCCGCGTTGAGTTAAAGCAACTCCAAACCAGTATTGACGAATTGAAAGAGGCGCTAGGCCACCTGACACTACCTGAAGACGCCGAACTAATCCTAGAAGTAAGAAATGGACTTGCCGATAGGTTGGTTGAGAATGGTGATTTTCATGGCGCGTTAACGGAATACATTCGCTCATCAACCATTGCCGTAGACAATGGGTACATTGACGCTTACGTACTTGCAGTATTGGGCATGGGCAACCTGTGTGATGCATATGGCGATCACAATCGTGCGTTAAGGTACTATCAGAAAATAGACAGTATCGATCATGCTATTAGTAGCCGCTCGCTACGGCTACGTTACAAACTCTATATGCTCTCCTGCTATATTGAGCTAAAGCGTACTACTGCGGCGAACGACTTAATCAAAGAGTGTGATGAACTGAGTATTCTGGTCAGTGACAAGGTGCTATCGGGGCAAATTTTGCTTTATCAAGCCAAACTCTACCGCCAGAACAAGCAAATGGAATTGGCCATGCAGTGCCTTGGCAATGTTCAGTATGCAGCAGGAAATATTCACTCTTCGTGGTTATCAAACATGATCCGCTTGGAACTTGCGGCCTGCCTGAGCGAACAAAACAAACCCCATATTGCTAACTGGGTTTTGGAGTCTGCTCGTCGTCGAATCAAGCTTTACGCCTCTCCGATTCTCAACCTAAAACTTTGCAATTCTCTCGCCGAAATCTGTGAGCAAAAAGGCAACTTCAAAGGGGCACTCGAATATCAAAAGAGCGCCTACCGCATTGAAAGCGATCTGATGAAAAAGATTCCAATAGGTGAGTTAGGCGCTAGCCAATTACGCAGGCTTTCACGCTTCGAATTGCAATTAAAGCTAATCCTATCCGAGCAAGAAAACCGTGAACTAAAAGAAACAACAGAAAGCCAAAAGCATGCTGTAGCCCAACTTCAGCAAGATGTATTCACCGATCCACTAACTTCGCTGCATAACCGCCGTTGGCTCGATGTAAAACTGAAAGATTTATTACTTCACGACGTGCCATTTGCTCTGATGGTCGTCGATATCGATCACTTTAAATCTATCAATGACGAACTTAGTCACCTAGTGGGAGACAAAGCTATCGTCAATGTATCTCACGAACTCGCCGCCTATTTTAAATTCCGTGGTGCGTCATGTGTACGATTTGGTGGCGAGGAGTTTTTGGTCATTATCGAGCGCGCAACACTTGAACAAGCCGAAATGCACGCCGAGAACTATCGCGAACGAATTTTCAAATTTGGCTGGCAGAATATTCTCGGAGAACGAGGGCTGACGGTCAGTATCGGAATTACACTGCACCGTGAAGGTGAGAATACGCAAAGAACATTTTATCGTGCAGACAAAGCCCTCTATCGAGCTAAAGCCAACGGGCGAAATCAAGTCTGTACTGAATAAAGCACCAAGAGATAATTGAAACGCCTATTGCCCTAAGCTCTAGGCGTTTTTTATTTATGCTATATCGTGAAGATGGCTATTGACCTCACCCATGATTTTCGAGCCTTGCCATTATTGCTAGCCAGATCAAGCAAAAGAAACCTAATTGTTTGATTTTATTTCTATACTGAATAGAACTGCACCATTATCTGTATAAAATACAATGAACAAGGATTGTTGGTATGTTTCTCGATTATTTCGCACTTGGTCTGTTGATCTTTGTCGCACTCGTTATCTTTTACGGCATTATCGTGATTCACGATATCCCTTATGAAATCGCCAAAGACCGCGAGCATCCTCATCAAGATGCAATACATTATGCGGGTTGGGTAAGCCTGTTCACTCTCCATGCTATTTGGCCATTTTTATGGATATGGGCCACCTTATGGCGCAAAGAGCGAGGCTGGGGATTCAAAAGACTTGAAGAAGAACAACATGATATCCATCACCGTGTCGATGAACTCATCGATCAAGTCACCCGACTGCAAAGAGAAGTTTCGGACCTAAAGCAGTACGCTAGCTCGCAGCAAAGTATCCATCTACACACAGATCGTAATGAGGAGGAGCAATAATGGACTTACTACTCATCCTGACTTACGCGGCGTTGTGTATTACTGTGTTTAAAATCTTCAATATTCCTTTGAATAAATGGACAGTTCCTACCGCAGTGTTAGGCGGTGTCGTTCTGATAGGCACCCTGATTCTTTTAATGAACTACAACCACCCATTTACTCAGATCGGCAATCAGGTTTACTCAACTACTCCGATTGTTTCGGGAGTTCGAGGGCGAGTGATTGAAGTTCCGGTTGAGGCGAACAAACAACTTAAGCAAGGCGATGTGCTGTTTGCCATCGACCCTATCCCTTATCAAGCCGAGGTCGCTAAGAAAAAAGCACAAATCAAAGAAGCCAGTCAAGGTGCACTCGGGTTAGACTCTTCTCTTCAAGAAGCCTTAGCAGCAAAAAACAAAGCCGTTGCTGAAAGAGATAAAGCTAAGCGAGAGTTTGATCGTTACCAACGTGGTTTTGACAAGGGCGCGTTTACTGAGCAGCAACTAGATACTAGACGTCAAGCCTACAAAGCGGCGGAATCTTCAGTCAATGTGGCGAATGCAAAGGTCGAACAAGCTCAATTAGCCCTCGACTCAGAGATTGGTGGTGAAAACACTACAGTTGCGCGTTTGATTGAAGAGCTGCGCCAAGCAGAGTTCAACTTAGATCAAACCATCGTTCGTGCACCGACCGACGGTTTTGCAACACAGTTGGCTCTAAGACCAGGTGTTATGGCTGTCCCATTGCCACTAGCGCCAGTCATGACCTTTGTCCATACTGAAGAGATCTTCTATACCGCCGCCTTTAGGCAAAACTCTCTGCAACGCTTGCAACCAGGCTTTAAGGCTGAGTTTCTCTTTAGAGCTTTGCCAGGAAAAGTGTTTAAGGGTGAAGTGATTGAAATACTGCCCGCTATTGGCGAGAGTCAATTTCAAGCTCGAGGCGCGTTACTGGGCACCGAAGCGCTAAAAACAAGCGGTAGAGTCTTTGCCAAATTGAAGATCACCGACGACCTTTCTGGCTACCATCTACCTTTAGGTACTGCGGTTGAAGTTGCGGTGTACTCAGATCAGTTCACCCATGTCTCAATTATGCGTAAAGTGCTTATTCGTATGAAAAGTTGGCAAAACTACCTCTATCTAGATCATTAGTACCCCCCTAGCCCAAAGAGACAGAACAGGTTTCTTTGGGCAATGTTTGCTCGTCGAGTGGGCTACAACTGGCCATTTGCACACAAGGTATCCAGACGCCTAGCCTGTTACCTTTCCATGCCTTCACTTAGCAGGTATAATCTGCGCCTCACCGTCTCAAGCGTATAAAATTCAACCAAAATAACCGCTTATTGACTAAGTTCTTTAAAGATTTCGACAAAGGGTTATCTATGAATCTTACGGCTAAAACTGTTGTAGTTATAGCGATCGGTGCTGCTTTATACGGTATTGGTGGATTACCGATGTTTGGCATTCCTGTATTCGCCAACACAACCTTAAAACCGGCAATGGCAGTCCTCGCATTATTCTCTGTCCTTTTTGGCCCTATGGTCGGTTTTTTAGTGGGATTCATTGGTCACTGGGTGACCGACCTTTTTGCAGGATGGGGCGTTTGGCTAACATGGGTACTAGGCTCAGGTATCGTAGGTCTTGTGCTAGGTTTCTTCCCAACCTTAACCAAAAATCGCCTAGCTGAAGGTCACTTTAATTTAAAAGACTTTTCACTTTTTGTCGTGCTCGCGTTGTTTGGCAATATCATCGGTTATGGATGCTCGGCCTTCCTCGATACAATTCTTTACGCTGAACCCTTCACCAAAGTGTTCACTCAGCTATCAATCATCGCAGCAGGCAACACCGTACTCATTGCCGTAGTGGGTTACTTTATTCTTAAATCTGTTGCGAAACGCAATAAGCAAAGCCGCAATCTGACTGAGGCTTAATCATCAATGACAATTGAATTTTCTGACTTCTCTTTTAGATATGAGTCACTGGATAAACCGACATTAAAACATATCAATCTAAGGATAGAGAAAGGAGAGAAAATCGTCATTATCGGGCCAAGTGGTAGTGGTAAATCTACCCTTGGTCAGTGCTTAAACGGACTGATTCCTCATGCTATCAAAGGCGAAATTTCAGGGCAGTTGACTCTAAACAGTCAAAGTATCTCAGATCTAGACCTACACCATTACACCGAACAAATTGGCACCGTATTACAAGATACTGACAGCCAGTTTGTTGGGCTCAGTGTGGGCGAAGACATCGCCTTTGCACTGGAAAACCAGCTTGCTTCTAACCTTGATATGTACCCGCTGGTACAGTCCACTGCAAAGATGGTTGAACTGGCAAACATGCTTGACCGCTCACCGCATGATCTATCTGGTGGGCAAAAGCAGCGTGTTTCTTTAGCTGGAATCTTGATTGATGATGTTGACACGTTGCTGTTTGACGAACCTCTGGCTGCGCTAGATCCAAAAACCGGCCGCAAAACGATTGATATCATCGACCAACTGCATAAAGAGACAGGCAAAACCATCATCATCATCGAACATCGCCTTGAAGATGTTCTGTATCGACACGTTGATCGAGTGATCTTAATGGAGCAAGGTGAAATCGTTGCCGACATGTCACCAAACGAAATCCTCTCGTCTTCTCTATTAAACAGTCATGGTATTCGTGAACCTTTGTATTTATCAGCGCTTAAAGCGGCTTGTTGCCCAGTAGATGCAAACCATTGTGCTTCCCTGAGCACAATGCCCGTTGAATCTTACAAGCCCTTGTTTTCTGAGTGGCAAGCTCTCCCTATCAACACAAGTTTGAACAGCGACTCTCTGCTTTCCATTCAGGGATTAACCTATTCTTACGACGGTGAAAAAAATGCGCTTGAAGATATCTCATTTGACATTAAGCAAGGCGAGTTCGTTTCTATTCTAGGTAAGAATGGGTCAGGTAAGTCAACCATTACTAAACTCATCATGGGTGTATTGAGTCAAGATTCCGGCTCTATCTCTTTTCAAGGTCAAGACATTGCCACTTTATCCATTTTCGAACGCAGTCAGAAGATGGGTGTCGTGATGCAAAACCCGAATCATATGATCTCTCATCATATGATTTTTGACGAAGTGGCATTTGGCCTGCGTAACCAAGGCTTAACAGAGCAAGAAATCGAAAAGAAAGTTCTTGATACTCTAGAGTTATGTGGTCTCAGTAAGTACAGAAACTGGCCAATCGAGGCTCTCAGCTACGGACAGAAAAAGCGAGTTACGATTGCTTCAATTCTCGCGTTAGAACCGCAATTATTAATACTGGATGAGCCAACGGCAGGTCAAGATTACCGAAACTACACATCGATGCTAGATTTCATCGGCAAGCTCAACCAAAAATTGGGTATTACCGTCATCATCATTTCTCATGATATGCATTTAGTACTGGAGTATACCCACCGCTCGATTGTCATTTCAGACAGCAAGCTCATCGCTGATGCTCCAATGACCGATGTGTTTACCCAACCAGAGCTATTAGATAAGGCTAACCTAACTACCACCAGCCTTTACGATTTGGCCGAAAGTTTAGAGGTGGAAAACAAAAACGCCTTTATGCAGTACTTTATCCAACAAGAGAAGAATGTCGCATGAATGCCTCTAAAATGAAGTTTGGCATTAGCTATGTCGATACCAAGTCTCCGCTACATGCGTTAAACGGAATTACCAAGTTTGCTTTATTCATGGCTTGGGTCACGGTTGTTCTTACTACCTTTGATCTGCGCATGATCAGTGTGTTGATTTTAGCTGGCCTTTATCTTCTTAAACTCACTCAAGTGCCTTTTAAGGTGTATAAACCTTTATTGATCGGAACGGCGAGTGTTCTACTCCTTAACTCCCTATTTATGTTTTTACTCGCACCTCAACAAGGCTCAGAGTTCATCGGCAGTCATAACGTTCTGCTCGTCCTACCTGGTGATTACTCTCTTACCCAAGAGACGTTATTTTATTTGGTCACAGTAACACTCAAGTACTTCAGTATGTTCCCGATTGCTTTGGTGTTTGTTTTTACTACCCATCCAACCGAGTTTGCTGCCAGCCTAAACAGAATTGGCGTGCCTTATAAGATTGCCTATGCGGTGAGTTTGACCCTGCGATACTTGCCCGAAGTGAAAAATGATTTCGTTAATATCATGCATGCCCAACAAGCTCGTGGGTTGGATATTTCCCAGAATACCCCCTTGTTTCAACGCATGCAGAACGTAGCAAAAATCCTAGGTCCTTTGATTTTTTCCAGCCTTGATCGTGCTGATGAAATTTCTAATGCAATGACCCTGCGCGGCTTTGGCCGACATGCAACTCGGACTTGGTATAGCGCTAAGCCACTGCATAAAATCGATAAGATTTGTCTCGCGATGGTTACGGCAATCGTGGTAATGGCGATCGTAAAGCGTTATTTAGAGAGTGAGTTATTTTGGTATCCGTTCTGACATAGCACTCTAAAAGTCATTTAAAGCCCAGCGTTCGCTCTGGGCTTGTTGCATTCAACCCGCTTAGGCTACTCAACAATATATAATATTAGCCACTTCCGGAATTCTAATCCTTTCTACTATTGCCTATTCCCTCACTTTGCTTCACATTGGCGTAACAAATAACAAGGGAATAATGATGAGTACAGCTAGCTTTCTTCGCTTAATCTGCTTAGCCGCTATTTGGGGTGGCTCGTTTCTATTTATGCGCATAGCCGCTAATACCTTCGGCCCTGCATTCTTAATTGAATTTAGGGTTGGATTCGCTGCAATCAGTTTGCTGTTTGTTTCACTGTATCTAAAGCGTAAATTAGCGTTCCGCTGTCATTTCAAACATTTCATGATCATTGGGCTGTTTAACACCGCGCTTCCTTTCCTACTGTTTGCCTATGCGGCGCAAACGCTCAACGCCTCTACGTTGTCAGTATTGAACTCAACCGCTGTAATATGGGGAGCCGTCATAGGAATCTTTTGGCATAAAGCAATCGTGACACCTAGAGTAAGTCTTGGAATGCTAGTTGGGGTTATAGGTGTCGTTACTTTAGTCGGGGTGGATGCAATCAATATCGGCCTAGATTCAGTCTACCCAATTCTCGCTAGTATCTTGGCAACATTTAGCTATGGTATAGCGACAAACTACACTAAAACCGCGCCCAGAATTGCGGCATTTGACAACGCACATGGCAATATGTGGGCTGCGGTGTTAATTATTTTGCCCCTGCTTCCTTTCATTCCCATGAGAGGTGAACCGACTCAACAAGAAATGTTGTCTGTTGTCGCGCTAGGCGTAATATGTACAGGAGCAGCTTACCTACTCTACTTCAAGCTTGTCGCAGACGAAGGTGCCGCGTCAGCCCTATCGGTAACATTCTTGATACCCGTTTTTGGGATACTATGGGGAACACTAATATTAGAAGAACCGATCGGGTGGAACACCATAGTGGGCACCATGTTGGTACTCAGTGGCACCATGATGGTGACAGGCTTTTCACCACGCCAGATTCTCCAACGCACCAAAATGGTTGAACAGAATTAACGACGCAGCTCTAACGTCATATATTGGCTGTTGGGATCGGGTGTATAGTCACCAAACGGTTCGCAATAGCCAAAGCCAAACTTCTCGTACAAGGTTCTCGCTGGGGTAAAAAACGCCATCGAGCCCGTTTCCAAACTGATACGTTTAAACCCCTCTTCGTATACGAAATCGAGTACGTGTTTCAACATAAACGAAGCGACACCTTGGTTTCGCGCCTTACATGACGTGCGCATCGATTTAATCTCTACATGGCGATCATCCAATCGCTTTATCGCGGCACATCCTAAGAGCTTTCCTTCCCTCCAACCACTCCAAAACGTCACGCTTTCATGTTGTAAAGAACTCACATCCAAAGCATGGACACTTTCAGGAGGTGATGTTGCATTCATGTCTGCTAGGTGCTCCTCTAACAGCTTACGTATTTCGGGGTGGTCCAACTGGCCCGTTTTTATTTCCATAATAGCTCCTTGCTTTAAGACACTCTAAATAAGCAAAATTGGCACCAACTCAAATCAGAAGCGCTTTGCCAGTAAATTTAGCGAATTAGTCGCGGTGGTTAGCAGGTTAAATAGTCATCAAACTCAGATCCTTCTCACAGTTTTCGAATTAATATACCCAATGATTACAAATTAGTGGGACTTAAGGCTCATAATTCTTCCTCTCAGACCGATAAATTTATAAACATATTTTTACAAAATGACGAATAAGCCATTCGGCATAGACGGAGTAGGATGCCTGATATGAAAGAAGTTGAATTTAGAACGATAGACCGTTTGTTTATCAAGATGTCTATTAACGACAAGGTGTGGGTTATTTTTGCTCTGTTCTTAGTTACAGTGGCGACACTTGCAGGTGGTAGATATTACCATGAGATGAACACTTTCGAGCAAAGTACCCTGTACGCCGCAGAGCAACAACTCAACGGAATTTTAAGTGTCGGGACTGTACAAAGTATCAGTCAATTACCAAATATCTCGTTGGTAAGTTCTGTACAAGCACCTCAGTACAAAGACGGCATTGCTACTGTGACCGGGCAAGCTTCAACTGGCCAAGCATATCAACTGGTTGTCAATGCGAAAAGCCAAGCAAAAGATTTCAAATCTCAGGCCCTCACTAGCTTTGGTTTGAGCTTCCTGTGGGCTGTACCTTTTGCCGTATTCTGTTACTGGGTCGCAACCTTCTTAGGCGGAGCTCTCTGGGTACTCTACACAACCACACAACGTATTGGTGAAGGTGACCTAACTTCGCGTTTAGGTTTCCACCCTGGCCGTGACGAATTCGGAACCATCGGCTGTGCACTGGATAAAGCGATGGATACTCTGACAGAGTTGGTTGTTACCGTAAAAGAAAACGCAACTACTCTCAGTGAGACATCTTCATCTTTCGAACAAGAAATGAAATTGAGCGAGACTCAGATTAGCCAGCAGTATTCTTCACTCGACTCTGTCGCAACTGCGATGGAAGAAATGACAGCGTCAGCAAAAGAAGTGACCAGTATTGCTCAGCAAGCTACATCGCAAACTGAGACTGACGCAGAGCATATTGAGCAAAGCCACGGTCGAGTTCAGTCGGCTATTAGCGAAATTGCTCGACTTTCCGATTACATAGGCAAGGCCTCTGAGTCAGTCGCTACCCTCACCGACAACACTACTCAAATCAATGAGGTCATCACCACAATCAATGCTATTTCTGAGCAGACCAATCTACTTGCTCTGAACGCAGCAATTGAAGCTGCACGTGCTGGCGAGCAAGGACGTGGTTTTGCCGTGGTCGCTGACGAAGTTCGCACCTTAGCCAGTCGTACTCAATCAGCGACAGTAGAGATCCAATCAATGATTGAAAAACTGCAGTCTGAAACCCACAGTATCGCCTCGATTACTGAACAAACGGTTAGCCAAGCGCAAACTAGTAGCGACTTGGTCGCAGATATTGGTAACGATGTTCAATCGATCTCTGAATCAGCCCGTTCACTAATGGACATGAGTATCCAAATCTCCACATCAGCAGAAGAGCAAAGCGCGGTTGCGAACGATATTGCTTCAGAGCTCAGCGATATACGCTCCCAATCCAACACCATTCGTAATGTTGCTGAGCAATCTTCTTCAGGGGTGGCAAATTTAACACAAGCATCTGTGTCGTTGGCCGATATTCTAAAAAGCTATCGAACTTAATAACCAATTTAGATAATCAGTAAAGGGCTTAAATGCCCTTTATTTTCATCTCGACAAAACTCTCAGCCAATCGAGCCTCCTTTATCTATACTTAATCTAACTTTTAGGTGGGATAAGGACGACGAAATGAGCACTTTACTCCTGTATGTGCTGCTGTTGACCAACCCAAGCTCAGCGCAACACTCTTCTTCACTGCCGTTAAAATGTAAGCTTCTTCACACCGAAGACACCTTTTGGTTCTACAAAGAACAGCTCGTTTATGAGAGCGAGCAGTTTATTCTGTTGCAAAACTTTAAGGGTAGAACGGTAACACAAGTCGATATGAAGACTGGTGAACTTATTCGTACAACCTATATTGGTGATCCGTATGATCCTAAATACCAAATATTGCTTGGAAAGTGCGACGATGCCCCGCATACATTGAAGATGTGGCGGCTAAATGATGTTCCTTACGATAACTAAAGCGCCCCTAGAGTCCAGCGATTGATTTAGCACGATGCTAGGTCTAGCCACGCAAGTTAAATTCCGATCACAAATTGATAACATCAAAAACACATTGTTCTTCTTTCAATTTAGACTAATTACTCATACCAATGGAGGAAGAACATGGAAGAGTTTCTCGCCGAATACCCTATCATCACCGAAGTGCCCGTCGCTTGGGGGGAAATGGATGCGCTTCAACACGTTAACAATGCGGTTTACTTTCGCTATTTTGAAACAGCCCGCCTTGAATACTTTAAGAAAATTGAACTGCTCGTTGACTTAAAAACACACCATATAGGCCCTGTATTAGGTCATACTGATTGCCGATACAAAATCCCAGTTACCTACCCAGATACTTTGATCATTGGCTCTAAAGTCGCAGAACTAAAAGAGGATCGCTTTACTATGGAGTACGTTATCGTCAGCAAAAAAATCGGCAAGGTAACCACTATCGGCACCGCTACATGTGTCATGTTCGATTTCAAGAACCAAGTCAAAGTGTCTATTCCTGAGCACATTAAGCGAGCCATCATAGCAACGGAAGAAAAGTGATATTGAATAGCTAACGCCTTTTCTCACCAAAGGAGTGTCGTTTAAAGATCAACTTGTTATATACTTCGCTCCATTGTCAATAGATCGGCTACTTTTCTCACATGAACAAGAGTTTACTTACTAACATCATTGCACTCGCTCTCCTTGCGGGCGGCCATCAAGTAGATAATCAAATTGCATTCTACGCGGGCTTATTTGCTTTCTCTGGCGCGATTACCAATTGGTTGGCTATTCACATGTTGTTCGAAAAAGTACCAGGATTGTATGGCTCTGGAGTCATTCCTGCCCGTTTCGAAGAATTTAAAGCCGCGATCAAAAATCTAATGATGGAACAATTCTTCACCCAAGAGAATATCGACAAATTTCTAAGTAAAGAAATGACTGGTGGTCAATCTCTCAATCTTGAACCCGTTATTGAGAAAATCGACTTCAATCCAACTTTTGACTCACTTGTTGATGTAATTGCCAACTCCCAGTTTGGCGGCATGTTAGCAATGTTCGGTGGCACGGAAGCACTTCAACCGATGAAACAACCGTTCGTGGATAAGATGAAAGAAGCCATCGTCGATATGAGCCAAAGCGATACAATCAAAGACGCTCTAAAAGAGCAGTTTGAAGCCCCCGCGATGATAGACGAAATTCGAACCAATGTTGAAAACATCATCGATCAACGATTAAGTGAACTAACACCTAAGTTGGTAAAAGAGATGGTACAAAAGATGATCAAAGAGCACCTTGGCTGGCTTGTCGTATGGGGTGGCGTATTTGGTGGCCTCATTGGGGTTGTGTCTTCGTTTATTGCTTAACAGCACTAGGATTTGCAAAGGGAAGCATTGGCTTCCCTTTTTTACAACTTAGATATCAGGTCGGCATTGACACCAAAACTGCTCTTATGCTCTTCGATAACCACTTCACTTCGGGTTTGGATCACACCAGGTAGAGTACCTAGCTTTGTCGACATAAAGTTTTGATACGCTTTCATATCTTTAACTCTAACTTTGATCATGGTGTCAAAATCTCCGGATAAGGAGTAACACTCCTCGATCTCTGGCATATCGGCCACCGCTTGGGCAAATTTTTCGAAAATAGAAAAGCTGGTTTGATCAAGTCTGATATGAATGAATACTTGGACATCAAGACCAAGTTTTTCCGGATTTAGTTCAGCGTGGTAGCCAGTTATAAATCCTTCTTTTTCTAGCCGCTTAACGCGGTCAGAGCACGGAGAAGTGGTTAAATTAACTTGCTTAGCAAGCTCTACAATCGGCAGTCGACCTTTTAGGTTTAAGGTGCGAAGTATCTCTCGGTCGATTCGGTCTAAATCCATTTATCGCTCATAGTAAGTGACGGGAAACGTTCCATCATCTTAAGCGAAAAGCCTAACTGACCTTATCGCTAAGCGAGAACGAAATAGAATTTTTGTGATGCTATGCGATTTTTACGGCTGAAAAAGCATCTTGTCTCGACACAACGTCAGATTGCGTATTACAAACTCGGCAAAACGCCTGCTTTTCCATTTTCACATAGTGCGCACCTTGAAACAGGGTTGAAAAGAAACACGCCATACTTTTTACCATCGAGTCATGCTGGATTTCACAACGTCTCATGACAATTTTATGAGCTGTGCTTTTCCCGCAGCAGTGACAGTGCATATGTGGCATTTTCTTCTCTCCTTTAAAAATGTGCGCTATTGATAATCGACACATTTTGGAAGCGAGAGTTCATTCAATTCAAACGTTAGTTTACAAAACGTGAGGTAAGTTCAAAAAATAACCGTGTTAAACCAGTAGTCGATGGAAAATCCTTACTTAACTCTCTTTGGCAGCGCACTTTCTTCCAAAACGACATGATTAATTGCCTAGCTTGATCTTTGGTTCAGCGATGGCTCCCTTAGCCATGTAGACACTATAGGAGCAAACACTACAAACATATTGGCAAGCACAATAAACGCTAACCCCGTCAACTGAGAGAAACTATAGCTCTGTGCATAAAACAACCACTGCCATAGGGTAGTAAACATTAGATTGGTAAAAATCAGTGGGGCTAACTGAGAGCCCGATTCAACCAGCCGGTATGCTTTGGCGCGAAATACTTGAGTGTTAATAATAAGAAAAGAAACACCAAATATAACAACAGTAAGGAGGAGCGGCGTAGAACCGTGCGTATCAACCATCTGTTCAGTGGTAAAGAAACGGTAACCAACATAAGGTGACAATACAATCGCCGCATATAGAAATGTCCAGTAGTTAATTTCAAATGCGCCCATATCAGATCGACTAATGCGATGCAGACTTAATTGAGAACCTGCATTAAATAACCCTGATGCTAGCCCCACTAACAGCTCCACGCGCAGGTTAACTCCAGAGACATCCCCGGCTAAAAGAATCACACCAGAAAAAGTCAGCATTAACCCCCATACCGATATCCAATTGAGCGGAGTGGAAAAGATTAGTCTTTCTAACATAGGCAAAAACAGAGGACCTGTGCCAAACAAGACGACGCTCTCTACTAAGCTAAGATGATTCAAAGAGTAGATAAAGCACACCTGACAGACAGCTATACAGAATGCACGAATCCAAATCATCTTATCAATTGCACCTGGCGGTCGTGTAAAGAGCTTTCTGGTTATGACCAGTATGATGAACGAGGGCACTATAAATCTTAGGAAGCTGAGTAAACTCGGTTCAAAATATTGGCCTAAGTATTTGGTAAATAGCCCGGTTAATGACAAACTAAAAGTAGAAGCCAACATAAACAAAACTGGGTACAACTGGTTCAACATAATCCCCTCCCTTTATCTCAAGTCTAGGGAAGTTGAACCAAAATGACTAACGAGTATTATTGACACAAACAGTAAGAAACACTTACAGATGAAACCTAGAATTCCTACCCCAATAAAATCACTTTATGCCTTTGTTGCCGTCGCAGAGACAGGCAGCATGACTGATGCAGCATCGGCGCTTAATGTCAGTCACTCTGCCATTAGTCAAGCAATTAAATCGTTAGAAAGGTATCTAGGGCAGGCTCTTTTCAATCGAGTAGGACGTCATGTGACGCTCAATGCCACTGGGCGACAATACTATAAAAGTATCGCTCCTGCTTTAGAGCAGATTACCCGAGCAACCCACCAACTTATTGATGATAAACAGTCACATCGCCTAACTCTGAATATGGTCAACTCACTTGCCATGCATTGGTGGATACCTAGAGTAAACCAGTTAAACCAATATGCACCAAATCTCGATGTTCGTATTTCCACCCTAATTGGTACATTCGTACTGGAAGATGAAGGTGTTGATGTCGCTGTAATACACGGCAACATAGAAGATTGGCAAGAGTACTACTGTGAAAAGCTCGCAGACGATGAACTAGTCATGGTAGCTAGCCCAGACTTGGCGACTGATAGTGATTGCCCTAAGATTCTTCTTGCGAAACATCCTGCGATCATCGCTGCCAACGATAGACGAAAGCATGACTGGCAAGTATGGTGTGAGGCAAACAATACCTCGATACCTAACCCAGCAAACAACTTAAAATTTGGCGCTTCTATTCAAGCCGTTCAGGCAGCAATTCGTCATCTGGGGGTATTTGTTACTCATCGAATTTTTGTTCGTGACGACGTACAGCAAGGGTATTTGGTTGAGGTTGGTAAACCCGTACAGAACCCGCATCAAATGTTTTATTTTGCTTGCCCACCAAACAAACTAAAGAATGAGAATATCTTGCAGTTGCGCAGTTGGATAAGGCGAGAGTTCAACGAAAGCCCACAATCAGAGCAATAGATTTTTTTGTTATAAGAGTTCAAAGTTACATACCTAATATGAGCTATTAGCGTACGGTTCTTCAGTGTCAATATTCTACCGGACAAACAAATTTAGGCAGCAGCACAATAAGTTACCTATGCGTCAAATTTAATGTGTTAATGACCGTAACACCTACATACTCATCAAAGCTCATAAAGATAACTGAAGTGATTCAATTCTAAATAATTCTTTACTCGTTCAGACTTTAAAATTTCTTCTAGACTTTGCTTGAGAGACTGTATTTTTAGTGAAGGTAAGATATGCCACAGCTCGCAGGGCAACAGATTGAAGAAATGGCTGACATTCGCGCGACAAGAAAACGCAAAGTTGTCTTGCTTTGTTCAGTCCTTTCCTTAGTGACGATTTTTACATTCTGCTTGGTTCGATTTATCGAACAAAATTACTTCTTCGCTGCCATTAATTTTCTGACCTCTTTGATTCTAACACTCAACATTATCTACTTAGTACGCCACCCCACACCCAAGTATTGCGATCTTATATTGAGTGGTGTGCTCGTTTTTCAAGGGGCCATTCTACTTTCTTATGGGCAAAGCTTAGATGCTCGCTTGCTGTGGCTATACCCTATTATGGCAGCCGTCATATTTGCAAATGACTTCAAAGCAAGCGCGATAATCAGTACAGGGTTCTTCGGCGTTATCTTACTTGCAGTGTTACTATCTAGTGCTGATCCAAATGCCTCGAGCGGTTCACAGAGCATATTCCTATTTAGTCTGTTCACGTTTTACTTGCTGTGTAATATTTACGCTTACCAATATTCAAAAGTCATGGGCTATATTCAGTTTCTTTATCAAGAGGGGATAGAAGACCTGGCCTATCTGGACCACTTAACAGGTCTAGCCAATCGTTGGAGTTTTGAAAGCTGGGCGCTCGGAAAGTTAGAAGAGAAGCAAAACAGTGACGGTTTGACTGCAATGGTTTTTCTCGATATTGATAATTTCAAATTCATCAATGATACCTACGGTCACGATGTCGGCGACCGTGTACTCCAACATTTTGCAAAACGCTTGAAAAACAATGTTCGCAATAAAGACCGCAATACCGATAAGCATGATTACTCTATCGCTCGATTTGCGGGGGACGAGTTTGTACTACTGCTTTACGACGTAAAATCGAAGCAGGACCTTGAAAACATTCTAAAGCGGATTTGTGGATTATTTACACATAGCTATCAAGCATCAGAACGTATCAATAAACTGACAGTCAGCGTTGGCGTGGCTCTCTATCCGGAAGACGCCTCCACTTTACCTGAATTGACTCGATGTGCAGATAAAGCGATGTATGCCGCTAAGCACGGCGGCAAAAATCAATATCGCTTCTATCGTGTTGACGGCCCAGTTAACATAAAGGAAGGTAGTAAGGCAACGTTAGCTAGCGTCACGCCACTGAAACAAGGTTAGCCATTCATATACATAAGCCATAGCGAAACAGCCATCACGACCAACATCCACGCCGCATATCGCACCGTATTGCGCTTATCTCGTTTTGGAGTAACAACGGGCTTAAAGGCCGCATCTTTTGCTGCCCTGGCAACAGCAGACACTGTACCTCTCTCAATCTCCTCTTTGCGTCGCTCACGCGCTTTTTGCGCGGTCTTACCAAAACGATGAAGTTGGTCCGCAGTTAACTCCTGTTTAGGGTCGTATCGACTATGGGAGTCAGTGTGTTTTGGGACAACAGCCATAAGCACCTCCTCTCTTTTGACCACTTATATCTAAGTATAGCCAAGACTTACAATAATAAATCTGATAATTACTGTTGAAATCTTCGGGATTTCCGAAACCAGTTGGAACAAATATCAATGTTCCGGCTCACCTAATTCTAAGCAATATTTGTTCCAAACCAATAGATGAAAGCTAAGTCATTGAGCTGCCTACCTGAACAAACTTAAACCCATGACGTGCAGAATCAGTCTCTCATTTCGACAATCATTGTGCGAAATTCGTTGCAAATAACCCATCAGCCATGCCCCTACCGATTAAAACACCTGCCGCTGGCCAAACCGTTTAAGATCGCAAACAAGGTGGTCAACACGCCAATCATATATACAAAAAAGCCACGCGACGGCGTGGCTTTACTTAGTTTTTAGTAACGATTATTCGCTCAGGTACTCACATAAATACGCGGTCGATTCTTCCACTCGCAAGTCAAATGATGAATCCCCTTTAACATTGAACGATTGTCCTGCTCTAAAAGTGATCCAATCTAGCTCACCTGCTTGCTTTACAGTGAGTGCCCCTTTTACAACTGTCATACGTTCTGGGGCAGCAGTACCAAAAGTGTATTCACCGGGCGCCATGACTCCAACGCTCGCATCACCATCTTGCTGAGTAAAACCTAATGACTGGACTTGACCTTCAAAATAACTGTTTGCCTTAATCACACGATTCTCCTTGGGCTTAACATCTTTTCCATCAATGTGCTTTGTTTTATCGAAATTATACCGATTCAGCAACCACTTACTTTCTTCAGTTCAACAAAACAGCGTAATAGCCCTCCAACCTAGTGACGGTATTCAAACTATAATTCCGTTAGCATTACTCAATCTATTATTGTGCTCTTCAGTTGAATCAAAAATCAGAGAATGTGGCTATATTCGTTATCTAGCTCGAAGTCAGCTAAAATAGAGTAAAAGGCGAACAAAATGATTGAACAAATCTGGGGTAAAGGTCAAAATTCTCTACGCCTATATTGCGCTGAGAATCAATCTCCGACAATCTATGTGTCCGCCGTAAATTCACTCCTTTGATGAAGACAGGTTGATATGACTAAAAGTTCTGCGATTAAAACCGCCTTCGTCGTTGTTTTCGTGACTCTCGCGCTCGCGTTTAGCGCTTTACTCTATTTCAGCTATCAAGACTATGTTCACCCAAAACACGTTTATGGCAGATGGATTGAAATAGGCGCGCCACCATACCAAACTGAGGTACTGACACTTAACTCTCGTGGTGTATTCCGTAATGAGAGATTAATTGCCACTCAATTTGACTTCGACGGTAAGCGCATCATAGTTCATACTGGTGGTGGTGAATCCATTTATCAAATAGCAGGAACATTTAGCTCTCCACAATTACGTCGGTTAGAGCCAAATAGCCCTACACAAAGGTTTATCAAAGAAGGTTACGAAAATACCATAGATATGGAAGGTGGTGGCTCAGCCAAAAACCGTCGCGCAGCACTCTCTGACCACTTTGGAAACAAATAGCCTTTCCGTTCCACCTTTCTTGTTTGTCACGTTCGAAATGGTTTCCACCACTGGGCGAGGCTAAACGACTGGTTTGACTATCATTTAGCGCATATACTTGGTCCAGAGCACTCAAATTAGAATCAAATAAATGAACGAGTTACTTACGCATCTTCCTCAACCTTTGTTGAATATGCTTCAGACATGGGACACCAATGTCTTGCTTATCACTTTAGCTAGCTTTGTTGTTTGGATCGTCTGGAGAATCGTCTATGGCCGTTTAGAGGTGCTAGTCGGTAAAACCAGTTTTCATTGGGATGACTTAACGTTAGAAGCTCTAAAAACACCGGTTAGTGCCTTAATTTGGTGTTGGCCAGCTACCATATCAGCTGGTTTCTTACTTCAAGACTACATGGGTTCAAAGCTAAATTGGCTAAGCACACTTAAGCTAATCTTGGTGATCGGGATCTTCGTCTGGATCACTATGCGCTTGATCAACAACATCGAAGAGTATGTACTTAAACAGGGCACTAGAGACGAAACGACGGTGCAAGCCGTCGCCAAAGTCGCAAGGTTGTTCTTTATTGTCATCGGTGCTCTGACGGTCATGCAGGCGTTTGGCCTAAGCCTTTCCGGGTTACTTACGTTTGGTGGTGTCGGTGGTTTAATCGTTGGTCTAGCGGCCAAAGACCTACTCTCTAATTTCTTTGGCGGGATGATGATTTACTTTGATCGCCCTTTTAAAGTCGGCGATTGGATTCGTTCTCCAGACAGGCAAATTGAAGGCACAGTTGAGCGAATCGGCTGGCGTATGACCATCATCCGCACTTTTGATAAGCGACCTATTTACGTACCTAACTCTGTATTTAGCAATATTGTGGTAGAAAACCCATCTAGAATGCTCAATCGACGCATTAATGAGAACATAGGGATACGTTATAAAGATGGCGCCAAAGTTAAGATTATCGTTTCTGATATCAAGAGCATGCTAGAAAACCACCCTGATATTGATACACGGCAAACCTTGATCGTTAATTTCAACGGATTCGCCCCATCATCTTTGACGTTAATGGTTTATACCTTTACCAAAACGGTCAACTGGATCCGTTATCACGAAGTCAAACAGGACGTACTACTAAAGATTTATCAAATCATTCAGCAGCACGATGCCGACATCGCATTCCCAACCCAAACGATTCAACTCGACCCTCAACACGCTGGAGAAGACAAAGTTCCCAACGTCGCGATCTAACCCTAATACTGAGTAGCCCAAGTCATTGGGCTACTGCAGCGCTACCTCGCGCTCGATATCATCTTCCATATGCGAGGCGACATGATATAGCCAAATCATACTTAAGCAGGCTACAAAGCACAGGGCAAATAACCAAGTTGATCCAAACCACTCGATCATAACCCCGCCTACCAATGGCCCTATCGCAAACCCTAAGGTATAGAGCGCTGTCGCTCCAAAATACGAACCGCGCAGATGAGCTGGCGCTAAACGGTCAATTTGTACATTAATCGTTGGGAAGGTAATCACTTCACCGACACTGATAATAAAGCAAGCAATAGCCCAACCAAGTGCGGAATCATTAGGCGAAACGATAAATCCTACCTGGCCTAAAGCTATCAGTACCATACCAATTCGAGTTCGACTGAATAAAGGAAGCTGTTCCATTATTCTTAACAATGGGAATTGGAGGATAACAATGGTAGCTGTATTAACCACCATTAACATCGCGATAAGTTTGGCGGCATCTTCGACGCCACTACGGACAATGGCTTGGGGAACGGAGGACTCTAACTGAGCGTATACAAACATCAACAACAAGTTGGCAAATAGCAACAGCACAAATATTTTGTCTTGGCTGATGACCTTTAACGTTTGCCTAAAGTTTGGCAGTACCGAAGATTCCTTTACGTTACCGGATTTATGTTTTTTTCTTTCAATGCCAAACATGATCCAAAAGGCATAAAAAAGATGAGTAAAGCCCGTGATTAAAAACAAGCTTTGAGGGTCAGCAAGAGCAAGAGTGACACCAATCAAAGGACCAACAGCCCCACCAATATTTAGCAAGAAATAACGCGTATTCATTGCCAATTCTCGATCTTTTAGATCCGACAAGGAATCTCCAAGCACCGCCTTTGCTGGCCCATCAATTAACGGGTGCATTAACCCAGTAAGCAAAACCAGTACATAGAAATGCCACATCTCCGTCGCTAAAGCGATTCCACTATAAGCAAAGAAGGCAATAACGCATCCTGCTACCATTAGCCACTTTCGGCCAAACTTGTCAGAAAGATAACCAGAATAAAGGCCAGCAGATGAACCAATAAATGCCGACGCGGCGAGCATGCCTCCCACTTCTACCGCTGACGCAGCGTAATCTTGATAAAGAAATACCACCAAAAAAGGCCAAGCCATAAAGAAGCTGGTTCGGGCAATAAGAACACCAATAAGCACAGTCCAGACAGGAAGATTAAACCGCCTCACCCGCTCCCATTGAAACAAACTTTGTTCCTTTTCCATACGACTCTCCTCAAACCAACTTGTTGCATAATTGTTATTTAGTCAGTATACAAATAATCAATAAAAACAAAAGGAATTATTGAATTGATTACATTAAAGCCTATAAACAAGAGATTTACTTAGAAAAGGGATTTAAAAATAGGTAGTTAATACCACCAATTTGGGAAGTCAATCAGCCATATTTTGAGTCTAACTTCTCGTACTAACCAGCCAAAACTTACATTGTTCTTGTTATTTATATCTTACCTCTCAACAAATGAAGGTAGATCAATATTCTCAATCACAATGACATTTTCCTGATCTGTCATCTAGCCACAAAAGTAAACGATGCTGTATACTTTATGAATTACCTAATAGGAGATAGACACTACCGTTTACTCTGGTCTATTGGATATTTTTCATGATAAAAAGAAGCGATATAAAACAAGAAGATATCATTAAATCTGCCATCGAAGTTTTTTCTCAAAAAGGCTTTGAGCAAGCAAGTATGGAAGGTATATCCAAGCATGCAGGGGTATCTAAACGGACGCTCTACAAGTACTACCCCAACAAAGAAGCGCTATTTGAAGTCATTGTCGACAAGCTAATGTGCCGTTTTGATGACCAATGTGAGGTGACATTTAAACCTATGGTCTCAATCGAAGAGCAGCTCGCCGAATTGACGCTGAAGCAGATGTGTTTCATCAACAATGAAGATTACCAAATGACAGCGAGGTTAGTGATGGCAGAGTGTATCCGATGCCATGAAACCTCAAAGGTATTGGTGTCTAAGTTTGCATCACTTGGAGACTCTTGTGGTTTGCAGAATTGGGCACAGCAAGGGATTAAAGCGGGCGCTCTTGAAATATCTGACGTCTCTATTGCCATAGAGCAATACATTGGTGGCATTAAAGCGGTAGTTTTCTGGCCGCAACTCGTGGCTCATTTGCCTCCTCCAAGCTGCGAAGAAGTACAGCGTGCTATCAAACACGCCGTGACGAGTTTTGTTGCAACCTACAAGGTGAAGTAACTATATATATGTTGAATCAACAATAAATTAAAACAACGCCCCTAATCAGGGGCGTTGTTGTATTCATCGCTAACTAAGCGGTTCTAGTTGTTGTCATGAACCATAACATGCTGCAGTAGTGAAGAGACCATATCTTCATGAGACATGCCACTAAAGCCACTGTCGAGCTGAGGCACAAGATTCTCAACCAAAATACCTTGGTCTTGGGTTCCATCTCCACCTGGGTGAACATGCAGTTCAACATTGTTACCATCGACTTTGACTTCAAGATGTTCAAGCAGCGTATCCATATCCAAAGAACCTGATTTCAGCTCAGGAAGCACCTCACGCAGATCGATCTTATCGCCCTCACTGACACTGAAATCTTTAATGGTATCAAGTGAGCCATCATCTATTTCTCGCCAAACAAAGGTATCCATTCCTGTGCCACCGACAAGAATATCAGAGCCCAGACCACCTTCTAAGATATCGTTACCTTCACCCCCCATTAGTGTGTCGTCTCCCGCACCACCGATGAGGGTGTCATTGCCGGCTCCACCAACCAGTAAGTCATCACCACTACCACCTGTTAGCATACTATTCGATCCACTGCCATCAAGGTGTACCGCTTCAGTTTGCGATGACTTATCAATCTCTAGTGCATTGACGTTGTCTACCACATTAAGGTCGATAGCAATATGGTTGATCGACTCTGCTCTATCGAGAGGTTGACCATTGCCATCAAGCTCTTCCGACACAGCGGTAATTTGCAAAGTATGCTCACCTACCGTCGCACCTTTCACTGTCAATGTGTCAATCGCATCCTGCGATACATGCCACACCCCATTCTCGAAAGATACGGTCCCGTTAGAGCTTTCTAACGTAGCACCTGGAGGCACATCTTTAACTTCTAGAGTGAGTGCTTCTGTAGTGTCGGTTAGCGCAGCCATAATACCGAGTACCGCAATACCGCTGGTGCTGGCACTTTGCGTCGCGGTAATGTTCTTGTTGAAAGCATATTTACTGTCAAACGTCAGTGTTGGCGCATTCGCCACTGGATTAACCGTAATATCATAGTGCTTAGGTTCAGCTTCTAATCGGAGACCAGACGGGTTCCAACTATCTTTCGCTGTAACATCAAGCGCAATGGTATTTGAAGGCGCTAAACTCGCGTCAATAAACACGCCAGTCGTGCTTGTCGGCGTATCAAGTAGCGCATTAAGATCCGTAAGAGTTCCTGATAGCGTCAGTGTGCTGGTTCCTTCTCCGGTAACAGTAACACTTGAGCCTGCAGGCAGTACTAATGACAGTTTTCCGTAATCTACATTAAGTGTCACCGTCATTAAGTCATTGGCAGACGCCCCGACATAGTCAACATCCGAAACATTGATACCACTGATCTGTTGGCTTGCTGCTTCGTTAATCAAGGTCGTTATATCGTCAATATCCAATACTGGCTTATCATTAACTGGAGTCACATCAAAGTTTATTTCAGCGCTTCCAGTTAAGTGATCCGGTTGACCATTGGTCGAGCCGTCATCTTTGACAACATAACTGATTTTCACTGGGCCATTGTAGTCTTTAGCCGCTTCAAATACCCAGTTCCCCCCCTGCTGTGTCAAGGTGCCTTGGCCTTCGACCAAGGTGAGTCTTTCAACGCTAATGGTGTCACCTTCTTTGTCGAAGGTTCCATCAATAAGATCTTGCACATTGATGGTTATGCTGCCCTCTTCCGGCAGATCAGCTAAGTTGAAATCTTTCGGTTCTGGCGCATCGTTGACTTCTGTTACGTTGATCAAGAAGGTGGTTTGATTAGTCGATGATGTGCTGCTATCACTTGGGTCGATCGCACCGTTGTTGCCACCATCATCCACTGTCGCTGTCACCGTCACAGGACCACCCGAGTTGATATCGTTACTGTCGGCATCTGGTTTAAAGATGACTTTACCCGCAGCGATTGCAGCGTTGATATCAGCCAACTTACCTGTCGCGACTAAACTGCCATCAGCAGCAAGAGTAAAGTTAACATTCGCGTCATTAACAAACTCAAGCGAGCCTTTATCAACTTGTAACGTGAGTGTGTAAGTCGCATCGGGATCATCGTAAGTTGCATCAACATCAGCAATAGACAACTGGTTGATCGCTAAACCACCTGCAACATCTTCCGACGTTTCTAGGTTTACAACGTTCACGAAAGTAGGTTGATCATTGATTGGGTCAACAACTAAATCGACATCAAACTCAGACTTCGGTCCTAACGCACCGTTATCAACTGACTGCACTGAAATATGAATGGGTCCATCGATACCCATTGCGTTGCCAGTATCACTGTTATGCTCGCCCGAATTAAACACAATCTTGTCGATCTGCTGCGCAGGAATATCTAACGTCCATACCTTAGTTGCAGGATCGTAACTCGCCAGTGTTGTTCCATCTGGGTAGAAGATCTTCGCATCTTGAGGGACATTGGTTACTTCGACACGAATCGTTTCTGGTGCGTTTTCGGTATATGTGCCGCTTCCTGTTGCGGACATCGCCTTATCAATCACAGAAGCGTTAATAGCAATATCGATATTCTGACCTTCAGATCCCGTTGCCGAGTCTGTAGGGTCAGTATCGACAATATCACCAACAGGGTTAACCGTAAGCTTGAAGTTCGGCAAATCTTTCGCTGCAGTAGGCACGCCAAGTAACGATTCCTGAGTAAAGACCGCCACACCAAACTCTGCGCTACCACTAAAGTGCTTAGGTGGCTGCACTGATATCGCACTTAAGTCGAGAGTATCTGTTGTGCCAGCAGGCACTTTAACACTCCACTCGCCATTTCCGTTGTTTTTAACCGTGTAACCGCTAGATGGATCAGCTATAAGCAAGAAACCATCAGGTACATCGGTAAATTTGATCGAAACAAAGGACTCCGAGCCGTCGGTATCGGTCAGTTCGATAGAGACTGCTCCAGAGTTGCCAAGTGAAATAGCTTCGTCTTCATTGCCCGTAACCTCGATAGTTTGGCTAGGGTCAACACCTGGCCCAGTCACTTTGACGTCATCAACAACAGGAGTGACTTCAAAACTCACACTTGTTGTAAAATTATCTGAATGGCTAGAGGATGTGCCCAGCTCGTTAAAAGTTGCGGTGTCGGTGACTGTCCCTGTTACGTTGATCGTGACTTTGTTATCATCGTTGCCCGTTGGGTAGTTCGCTTTCGGCTTAAACAAAATATTGTCTAGCGCGCCTGCGTCGATCTGAGCCTGAGTAAAGGTCACTGATGTACCCAAACTCGTCCCTGCTTGGTCATAAAATTCGCCAATCGTTGTGTCCGCCAAAGTTAGCGTTACTGAAGAAAGAACTTCATTGCCACCTTCAACGCCTGATACTTTATCAGCGATGTCATAACCTAGGTCTAGTTGAATGTAACTATCTTCGTAACCCACTTTATCTGGCCCACCTTGACCATCTTGATCAATCGGGTTCATCGCATCATCAAGTGAACCTTTCACTTCTAATGTAATCTCCGGTTCAGGATTGCTACCACTACTTACATCCGCAATAGGGTCCACTTTCACGATTACTGACTCAGGTCTAGACACCTCGTGGCCCGAACTATTGTCTGTCGTGATGACCGTCAAGGGCAACCTAAAGTCACCAGAATAGTCTTTTGGTGGTGTAAGTGTTAGTCCATCTAGACCCTCAATATCACCATCAGCGGTTAGAGTGGCCTTAAACACATACTGACCATTGGTAAAATCCACATTCGATCCGCCAATGCCAATCGAGAAGGTCTCACCCCCAACAGTAACTGTGCTATCAATAACGATCGTGATGGTATCTTCATGACCATCGTGCGAGGTGACAGAAATGATCGGCTTGAGCTGACTGCCCAAGTCAATATTCGTATCCTCTGTCCCTGTGATAATGCTGTTATCAACAATATCAACCTCACCCGCTTTGTAGTCGTTGCCACTAACATGCTCTGGGAAAGACAAGGTCACCTTGGTTTCACGTTGTTCAACAACACTTTGCTTGCTGCCATCATCACCAATATCGACGACCTGCGCATAGATAGTAAGGCCAATGTTATTGAAGACACTAGGATCACCCGCAGTCGTTGGCGTATAGTCTAATCCGTTTGGCGCTTTTATGCTGAACTCACTCTCATTGGTAATCACCCAACGGCCATTACCTTCATAAACGGCGCCTTCAATAAAGAGCTGATCCATGATCTCCTGACGAGTATCATCAAACTGTACCACTAGCTGTGTAACCACTTCATTCGGTTGACCCGCAGGCCCTGAGTCATCTGTTTCTAAATAGCGGATCACGAACTCGCCAGATTGAGTATCCTTAGCGGTATTGGTGGTAAACAAGATAGCTCCGCTGGCATCGGCTTTAACTTGATTGGTCACAGAGCCAACTTCGGTGCCAGCTTCGTTTTCGACGATCAATCGGTTGTTTGCATCTACTGGTTCAACAACCGGATTGACATGGACGGTAATCGTGCCGTTTAAGGTCGCCTCGGCCCGCTCAACCTCGTCAGTTGGCTGCCCTATTGCATGCTCATGGTTAACTTCTTCCACTTTAACCGTCGTGTTCAAGGTAAAGTCGGTGCTCGAGTCTTTTGGCGGAACAATTTGAATAAAGCCATTTTGCAACGCTGCCTGGGTGAATGCCTCTGCAGACTGACCAGCACTTGGGTTTATTTCAATAGTCCCACCAGTGACTGCGACAGCGTTTCCATCTACATAAACAGTGGCTCCATCTGGAATGCCACTAATTTCTATCGACGTGAAATGTTCATCTGTATCAGTGTAATCGCTACCCACTTTAGGGTGCCACTCTACATTTATTCTGGAGTCTTCATTTCCGGTAGACTCATTTGAATAGTTGATTTTGGTGTCAATCACAGGTTCAACTTTAACGCGAATCTCTCGATCAAACGTCAATGAGTGACCATCGTTTTCCGTGACGATAATGGTCTCTTTGATATGGATATTTTCTGTCGATGACGTAACAGGACGAATCACAATGCCAGAATTAGCCCCAGCACCTAGATTAGTGATGTTTGCTTCGTAAATAGGCTGACCGTTAGCATCATAGCCAGTGAAGTTTAGATTCACTGCGTTACCGCTACCATCTTCGATTACGACACCATCGGGAATATTTGACAGTAGAACGGTAATCGATTCAGATGCATCTAACGGGCGCTGGGCAAATTCGCCAGATACGACCGAGAACTCGATCTCCGCATGTCCATTCTCATCAATCGTTGTTTCTACACCAGAAACATTGCCATCGGTGAACTCTTTCCAATCTGCTGAGTTGCCCGTGTTGTTTTCTGGAACATCAGCAACCCCTTTAACAGCAACATTGACAGTTTTGGTGCCCATAATGGCTTCATCAACGTGAACCGTTCCATCAGACATAAGAGCAGAGTCTTTGACCACACCAGTCACGTTGAAGGTGAAATCTTGGTTGCTGTGCAAATCTGGCACGACCTCGACGTTGCCAAGCTGGTCATAGGGAATTTCTTGGTATGTCACGCCATTCACGGTCACTGTAGTGATTTGACTCGCTCCAGGACCAACCCAAACCAAACTTGCACCTTCCGTAATATCTGAGATACGCACATGTAGAGTTTCAGAACCATCGGTATCAACTGAAGGGTTCATCGTGATGACTTCATTGAGCGTGAAAGGTTCGTGGTTTGGATCGCTACCTGTGTAGTCAGGATTAGCTATATTGTCTTCATTAATCTGAATACGATTGACGCTAAAGCTGCCCATATCGGCATCTGGAGTGACGTCTATAATGATCTCTTGCGGTTCAGACCTTGCGCTTGTCTTATCAAGACTGCCGTCGTTATAGGCATTGGCGCGTTCAGTTGTCACTGCTGTCGCTTCAAATCGAATTTGGCCTGAGTAATTATCTGCTGGATTAACCTGAATGCGATTAATGTCTTGGGCCGAAATGGTATAGACACCGTTAACAGGTGTTATCGGATCTCCATTACGGTCAAGTAACTCAAAGTTCCCTTCACCGTCCGTGACTTTCAGCTCATAAGTGATTGTCTCTGGCCTACTCGTGTCTTGAGTTTCAGCGCGAAGCTGAATGCGTACATTGTCGCCATCCTCTTCCACTTGGTATTGATAAGTGCTACGGCTGTCGTTCCATGTTGCAATATCTGCAACACTTTCTACTTCAATTCTGAAGTTTGAATCAACGGTATGATTAGCAGAGCCATTATTGTCAATTTGCAATTGATAGTTAATGCGGACGCCGCCATTACCGGTTGAGTAGTTGCGATCTGGAACAAAATAGAGGTTATCAATTGTCGCTATTGTATTGTTACCACTTTGCGTAAAGCTTTGCTGTAACACGGTTCCATCAAAAATAATGTCGCCATTAGCATCTGCCGTAAGCTCGTGGAGCACACCATTTTCTTCATAGTAGAAAGTGCCACGATGATTACCCGCTTTAATCGTCAATTGACCAATGTCTTCGGCGTTATCTCTATCGAATAGATTAACTGACAAAGAGACCTTAGCAGGCTCATTTGGTAGACCTGCTTGGTTGTCTTGAGCGTTTTCCCAAGCGGGTTCATCGCCAGGTGCATAATTGATACTGCTGTCGCGACCCGCATCTTCGAAAGTCGTCACTTTAAGTGCGATAGGGCGAGCATCTCGGTCAGTAATAGTAATATCTAGAGGCGCAACCGATGTATCGTTATCCCCATCCGTCGCAGTTACATTGACCTTGAAGTTAATCTCGTCACCATTGTGCTCAAGATAGTTGGTTGCTCGGAACTCAATCTCACCGTTCGAGTTAATTCTCAAAATACCTAACTGACGAGTATCAGTACCGCCATTACCGTCATCCGTTTGTTCGTAAACACGAACGTTTTGACGACCATCGCGTAGATCGACAGAGTCTAAATAAGTACCTCTTGGGCCTCCAAACACTATCGTCGCGCCACTCGCATCGGTTGTGCCTTCAATCTTAGTTAATGCTGCATTGTCCGCACCTTTGTCCGTCTCATCGGCGAACATATCAACCACAGAGCCACGGTAGCCTTGGCCTTCAACACGGGTTATCGATTGGTCAGTGAGTTTTGGTACGTCATCTACGACAGTGATTGGTAACGTAATTTCTCCGCTTTCATCGCCATCAAAATCAGTAGCTATGATCTTGAAGTTAATATCAATTGAGTTTTGCGCATTACCGTCAGGATGATCAAGAGGCTTGAGTAGCTCAAAGGTATAACTGTTATCTGCAGTATCAAACTTGATAGTGAAAACAGGTACACCTGATGTTGTTTGCGCCGTATAGGTAAAGGTTGTTCCGCTATTTGAAACAGCCGCCCACGCTAAGCTTTCACCACCAGATTCAAGCCCATTTAGCGTATTATCTGCATCCACAAGCTCATACTCAACGACACCATCAGCCCCTTCGTTTACAACGAAGTTGCCAGAGATTTGAGTATCCTGAGATTGATCCGAGCCAATTCCAATCAGATCGTCTTCATCGACGACTTTCTCACCCGTCGTGCCAGTTAGGCTTGGCTTGTCATCTTTCACTTCAATAGCAAGAGGAACCGATGGAGAAACATCTCCGTCTCTGTCAATCGCCACAACATCAAAAGGAATTGTTAGTGAATCAGAACCAGCCGCATGATCGAGGGCCTTAATTTGGGTGTAGGTGTAACTGCCATCACTGTTCAATTCCAAAGTGAAGACCAGCTCACCATTTGCCTTACCGTGATAAATCGTAGAACCAGCAGTCCCTGTCTGTTTGGTTATATCAACATCATAACCACCTGACTTGAGTCCGCTCTCCGTTGTATTGATATTAACGAGTTCATACTTAACAACGGTGTCTGCACCTTCAGTGGTGATAAAGCTGCCTGTTGCTGTTGCAGTACCCGGAGAAGATCCTGAATTGGTATCATCTTCATTAACCGAGAAGGTACTGCCGATTTTGAAGCCATCAATAGTAGCGGTATCATCACCAACATTGACCACTAAGTCACTGTTAGCTGATTTATCGTTGTCACTGTCTACTGCATAAACAGGCAAGTGAACTTCTAAGTTGTCTTTCCCCTGAGCGCTATGGTCGAACTCTTGAAGTAACGTCACTGAGTATTTGCCCAAAGTAGACTGGTCAAGCGTCACACTTAGTACATCGACTTCTGCACCATTCACTAAGATGTAACCACGATAAACACCATCCGTGGTCTCTTCCAACACGACACGCTGACCACCCGAGAATAGCCCATCAGCATCAGAGCGGCCGTTAAACTCGTCGACATCAATTTTCAAGGCTGTGACCGTATCACTGCCTGTTGTAAAGGTGATAGTACCGCTTGCACTGGTGTCGATAGCGCCGACTTTGGAGCCATCGGTTAAGCCCGCTTCATACACATTGGCTTGGTCAATGGTATTAATGACTGGGTCAGCCCCATCTTTAATCGTCAGGTCGACGGTACTGGTTAGCTCGTCACCATCGTTGTCCTTCACGGTTACAACAATGGTGTGTTTAACCTCTTCACTCGTTGAATGGTCGACGTTGCTGTTAGGAACAAAGGAAATTTTACCGTCCGCAGACACCACCAACTTACCGTCGGTAACCGGGTATTCGTTTTGATTCTCGTTGAAGTTGATGTCTTGGCCGTCAAACGTCACCGTCGACACTTTACCTTGGTCAGCCCCCGCTTCGGTAATCACATCAATTTCGTTGCTCTGCACCGATTGACCTACCGTTGGCTCAACCACGCTCAAGCTACCATCGGTGACGACTTGGATGTCATCGCCAATATTGACCTGAAGATTCACATTCGCAGAATTGTCGTTGTCTTTATCCACCGCGTAAACAGGCACATTCACCGCCAGTGAATCCATGCCCTGTGCACCATGGTCGACTTCTTGCGACAAGGTCACGGTGTACTTGCCTAAGTTGCTCTGATCGAGGGTCACGTTGAGCACCTCAACCTTAACCCCATTCTGCGTGATGTAACCGACATACTGACCGGTAAACTCACCATTCGGACCTGTGATTTCTTCTAGTACTACCTTTTGACCTGCAGACTCTAACGTCGAAGTGCGGTTGAACTCAGCCACATCGACTTTCATCGCCACTACAGTGTCACTACCAGTGGTAAAGCTAATGTCTCCGGTCGCTGTCGTCACCGTATCACCGACTTTGGAGCCATCCGTTAAGCCCGCTTCATACACATTGGCTTGATCAATGGTATTAATGACTGGGTCAGCGCCGTCTTTAATCGTCAGGTCGACGGTACTGGTTAGCTCGTCACCATCGTTGTCCTTCACGGTTACAACAATGGTGTGTTTAACCTCTTCACTCGTTGAATGGTCAACATTGCTGTTAGGAATAAAGGAAATCTTACCGTCCGCAGACACCACCAACTTACCATCGGTAACTGGATATTCGGTCTGATTCTCGTTGAAGTTGATGCTCTGGCCGTCAAACGTCACCGTCGACACTTTACCTTGGTCAGCACCCGCTTCGGTAATCACATCAATCTCATTGCTTTGCACCGATTGACCAATCGTTGGCTCAACCACGCTCAAGCTACCATCGGTGACGACTTGGATATCATCACCGATATTGACCTTCAGATTCACATTCGCTGAATTGTCGTTGTCTTGGTCCACCGCATACACTGGCACATTCACCGCCAGTGAATCCATGCCCTGTGCACCATGGTCGACTTCTTGCGACAAGGTCACGGTATACTTGCCTAAGTTGCTCTGGTCGAGGTTCACGTTGAGCACCTCAACCTTAACCCCGTTTTGCGTGATGTAACCAGCGTACTGACCTGTGAATTCGCCATTCGGACCTGTGATTTCTTCTAGTACGACCTTTTGACCTGCAGACTCTAGCGTCGAAGTGCGGTTGAACTCAGCCACATCGACTTTCATTGCCACTACAGTGTCACTACCAGTGGTAAAGCTAATATCACCTGTGGCCGTCGTCGCCGTATCGCCGACTTTGGAGCCATCGGTTAAGCCCGCTTCATACACATTGGCTTGGTCAATGGTATTAATGACTGGGTCAGCCCCATCTTTAATCGTCAGGTCGACGGTACTGGTTAGCTCGTCACCATCGTTGTCCTTCACTGTCACAACAATAGTGTGTTTAATCTCTTCACTCGCGGAGTGGTCAACATTGCTGTTAGGAATAAAGGAAATCTTACCGTCCGCTGACACCACCAACTTACCATCGGTAACCGGGTATTCGTTTTGATTCTCGTTGAAGTTGATGCTCTGACCGTCAAACGTCACCGTCGACACTTTACCTTGGTCAGCCCCCGCTTCGGTAATCACATCAATCTCGTTGCTCTGCGCCGATTGACCAATCATTGGCTCAACCACGCTGATTGTGCCATCGGTGACAACTTGGATGTCATCACCAATATTGACCTTCAGATTCACATTCGCTGAATTGTCGTTGTCTTGGTCCACCGCATACACTGGCACATTCACCGCCAGTGAATCCATGCCCTGTGCACCATGGTCGACTTCTTGCGACAAGGTCACGGTGTACTTGCCTAAGTTGCTCTGGTCGAGAGTTACATTGAGCACCTCAACCTTAACCCCGTTTTGCGTGATGTAACCAGCGTACTGACCTGTGGATTCGCCATTCGGACCTGTGATTTCTTCTAGTACTACCTTTTGACCTGCAGACTCTAACGTCGAAGTGCGGTTGAACTCAGCCACATCGACTTTCATTGCCACTACAGTGTCACTACCAGTGGTAAAGCTAATATCACCTGTGGCCGTCGTCGCCGTATCGCCGACTTTGGAGCCATCCGTTAAGCCCGCTTCATACACATTGACTTGAGTGATATTAGTAATCACTGGGTCAGCGCCATCTTTAATCGTCAGGTCGACGGTACTGGTTAGCTCGTCACCGTCGTTGTCCTTCACGGTTACAACAATGGTATGTTTAACCTCTTCACTCGTTGAATGGTCGACGTTGCTGTTAGGAATAAAGGAAATTTTACCGTCCGCTGACACCACCAACTTACCATCGGTAACTGGGTATTCGCTTTGATTTTCGTTGAAGTTGATGCTCTGGCCGTCAAACGTCACCGTCGACACTTTACCTTGGTCAGCCCCCGCTTCGGTAATGACATCAATCTCGTTGCTTTGCGCCGATTGACCTACCGTTGGTTCAACCGCACTGATTGAGCCATCGGTGATGACTTGGATGTCATCGCCAATATTCACCACTAGGTTCGAACGCGATGACTGGTCATTATCAGCATCTACCCCAAAGACTGGTAATGAGATCGCCACGAAATCTTGGTCTAGTGCACCGCCTTGTTGGCTTTGATCGACCTCTTCAAGCAGTTCAATCGAATAACCTGCATTAAAAGTTGGTGACGTGTCAGGCCCAGCTTTAACGACATCATTAAGCGTCACGCGAAGTACATCTACTCGATTTCCTTCTAACGTAATATAGCCAACATATACGCCAGGCTGGCCTGCAACCGCTTCTAATACAACGGTTTCGCCTTGCGAAGTAATTGGTGATGTTTGCTGAGAGGCATTGAAGGCATCGACATCAATCTGTACTTGAGTGACATCATCACTTCCCGCAGCAAAAGTGATTGTTCCGCTTGCCGTAGTACTTGTATCGCCAACCTTTGAACCATCGTCCAACCCCGCTTCATACACATTGGCTTCGGTAATATTGGCAACACTAGGATCGGTACCATCCCCAATGGTTACCTGAGCATCAATCGGAGCTTGGATTGAGTTTCCACCCGTATCTGTACCGGTGATATTAAAAGAAATGGTAATTTGGTCGCCCGAGAAAGCCACTTGGCCCCCTCCGACCGAAGGAGTGTGGTCAATCGGTTGAGAAATTGTTGTAGTAAGCTCAAGACTTACGTCTTTGCCGATACTTGTTGCATTGATATCAATAGTCAATACTGTATCGCCATCGGTATCTAGACCTATAATTTCATTCGTTGCTGCATTATAGGTAAACGAAACCGCTTCTCCATTGGAAGTGATATCCGAATTTAATTCACTTAACAGAGACGCTAACGAGATAGGATCCGGAACAAAAGAGGTAGGCTCGAGAGCTAGATCACCAGCAAAGATAGTCACCGTACTAGTAATCGACTGAGGATACGTTCCGCCAGATAAAGAGCCCTCAAAAAGAAACTCACTAATATTTTGTCCACCACCAGCAAAAATAATCGGTCGGATTTCATCATCGGCTTGATCGACTGTGCTTGTAGAAAACCCAGATGTTTCGAAGAAGGTACTAGCCAGAACCTCTGCACCATTATACTCGATAGTCACAAAGCCGCTATTAGCAGAGCCTGCGCCTCCAGCTCCGGCAGCCGTTGCTTCTAACAACTCTGTCGGGTCAGCCCCCGCCAAAATGGCGCCTTGGATCGCGGCTAACTCATCTTCACCAATGGCACCCTCACCCAGTTGAGCGAGGTCGAAGTTGACCTCTCCGGCAACAGGGGCAACTCCCCAGCCACCGAGTTCATCTTCAGTAGCGACAGTGTTCGCATCTAGATTAACAGCAGCGTCAGGCGCTTCCATTAAAACAGCGGCATGGTTGGCAGTGATAACGATTTCACCATTGGCAATCGTATCACCCACAGCAACTCTCTTTGCACTTCCATCTGGTTTGACAGCAACAACATCACCAGAAACTTCTTTTACTATCGCGGCTTGGCGTACTACTTCTACGTCCATAAGGTCTCCTAATCACACTCATGCTGGCCTAGCAAGAGGCGAGAAACGATTTGTTATAGTTTTTCTCAAAATATACGCACAAAATATCAAATATTGCTCGCATTTCCAGTAGTTTATATATGTTCAAAACAGTCACTGCTGATCTGTAAGTATAGGTTGTTCAAGGGAATTAGCCGTTTAGTGGTGACAAAAGCTTATTTTCTCATGAAAAATATTGTCACCTATGTCATTTGTGAGAAATGAATACACCAATTTGAAGCACATTATTTATCTTTGAACGGAATTTAATCAGATTTCGTAATAATGTGTACCTCAGTTCGCCAAGGAACAAATCTATAAACCTGAACGAAGATCACACCCCCTTTATAATGCGCAAGTTAGCACTCCTCCCTTACGGGTCAAGATTGTGACTAATATCAGGCTTTGAGGCGTAGAAAGAGAGAATGATGTGGCGAGTCTCTGGCTAAGTTAGGGTAGATGAGTATAAAAACAACAACATCAAGGATGTAACGTGAATAGTCTGTTTAAACCCAATGCGATCATGCTTGCTACGATCCTTAGCTTGCCCGTGCTAGCGAGTCCTACACTCACCTTATCAACGACAACAACAAGTAGAGATATTCCCCTTTCCACATCAGAAGCCACCGTAATGTCTCTGTCTAAAGAGACCTATCAGCTTACGGTTTCGGGTATCGATGGCACTTGTGCTAATGTTGAAGGCCAAAAAGTTAAGTTTCGTCGCCCATTAGCGCTCAATTGTGGAGCAGATACTGTACTGCCACTGAAGATTCGCTTTGGTGGCGATTATTCTTTTGCTTATGATAAAGAAAACAACACACTGACCATTGCGCGTGAAGCCAAGAAAAGCAAACAGGCCTTTAGCCGACCTATCCCTGACGTCCAATGTGAAACCTATTCGGGCAAAGAAGTTACGATCAACCTAGGCAGCACTTTCGCAGATGGAACCCAATTAAAAGATGCACTAAGTGGACAAACCGTAACAGTTGAGAATGGTTCAGTCACTATTCAGCCGTCAAAACAAAGCGGTGGACTCGTCCTGCTTGCGCCTGCCGAAGCCCCAATTTCACAGCCTGAGTTTACCTATAAGAACGCCAATATTTACTTTGTGATGGTCGACCGATTCAGCAATGGAGATACCAGTAATGATCAGAGTTACGGTCGCCAGAAAGACGGCAAACAGGAAGTCGGTACCTTCCACGGTGGCGACCTAAAAGGAGTGATTGAAAAGCTCGATTATATAAAGAGCCTCGGTACAGACGCGATTTGGCTCTCTCCGATTGTTGAGCAAGTACATGGATTTGTTGGCGGCGGCGAAAGTGGCAGCTTCCCATTCTATTCTTACCACGGCTACTGGACACGTGACTTCACTAAAATCGACCAAAACTTTGGTAACGAACAAGATCTGAAAACCTTGGTTGAGGAAGCACACAAACGCGGAATCAAGATCCTACTCGACGCCGTCGTTAATCATGCGGGTTATGGCACACTTGCAGATATGCAGTTTGATAACCTAGAGGTGGTCGATCATTCGAAAATGCCTAAACAGTGGGCAAAATGGACTCCTGAAGAAGGTCAAAACTGGCACAGTTTCAATAGCGCCATCGACTATCAAAGCAAACAGTGGCAAAACTGGTGGGGACCAGATTGGGTTCGCGCAGGTTTACCGGGCTATACACAACCCGGTAGCAGCGACACCACAATGAACTTAGCAGGCTTACCAGACTTTATTACTGAATCAACAAAACCAGTAACACCTCCTAAGTGGCTGCTCGACAACCCAGATACTCGCGTTGTTGCTAAGCCTGACTTCACAGTGGCTGATTACTTGGTTGAGTGGCAGTCGGACTGGGTAAAACGTTTTGGTATTGATGGCTTCAGGGTCGATACCGTAAAACATGTTGAAGGGGACGTTTGGCTTAAGCTAAAACAAGCCGCAAGCGAGAACCTAGAGCAGTGGCGCAGTGAAAATGGCAAGTCTGGTCAACCGTTCTGGATGATGGGAGAAGTATGGGGACACTCGGCTTACCGCTCACCTTATGCGGATCAAGGTTTCGATGCTCTGATCAATTTCGATATGCAGAAGAAACTCGATAAAGGCGCAGCCTGCTT
Source organism: Vibrio sp. VPAP30 (assembly GCF_001188205.1). Taxonomy (NCBI): domain Bacteria; kingdom Pseudomonadati; phylum Pseudomonadota; class Gammaproteobacteria; order Vibrionales; family Vibrionaceae; genus Vibrio; species Vibrio sp. VPAP30. Next base: position 254,825 of record NZ_LBLS01000026.1, on the reverse strand, counting down.
TAGCCAGATGCAAGACGTCTACCAGAACTACGCAGATTCAATACACTCTACCCCTGACTATACCCCTGTCAGCTATATGTCATCCCACGATACAGAGCTGTTCTTCAACCGCTTTAAATCTTTCGACATGCAGCGTAACGCCGCTAATGCCCTGCTCCTAAGCCCTGGTGCTATTCAGGTTTACTATGGTGATGAAGTCGGTCGTGAACTTGGTCCATACGCAGATGATTTCCATCAGGGTACACGCTCCGATATGGTCTGGCAGCTCGACGATAAAAGGAAAGCCTTGCTCTCTCACTGGCAAACCGTTGGTCAGTTCCGTCACAACCACCCAGCAATTGGGGCGGGCAAACATCAGCAAATAGACAATGACAATGCTTATGTGTTCTCGAGAACACTAGGTGAGGATAAAGTCATTGTGGTCTATTTAGGTAAGTAACTAATTGATAATTATAACGCCTCCATAACTGGAGGCGTTAAAGCTTTTTTACAAGTTAAGTATTCGCTTCTTAAGTTCGTCTGGCAAACTCTGCTCATACCTCCTCTGTTGTTCATCTATTCCAATACTATCAGAACGAACGCAGTAATGATTCTTAGCATCTAATACCGTAATACCTGGGCATTTTCTGATCTCGTAGCTTTTGCCATTGTCCACGGTTGTAGCATAATATTGCGCATCAGACGTCGGAAGATTGGTATTACTATCACCGCTGTTTCTATAGTATTGTCCCCAATTAGTAGCGCCAATAGCCTCTGTGGCATTTAAACTGTCATGGTGGTATGGATCGCTATCTGCCGCCCCACTGGCGCCATCATAATCCATGTCAGAATCCACCTTGATTGTTGAAACTGCATTCTTTGAGATACCTAGCTCTGTATAAGATACCGTAATGTTTACGCTACCTGCCGCCTTGCCAGAAACCACGCCAGTAGCGCCAACCGTTGCAACATTGTTATTAGATGAGGTCCATATTGCCTGTGTCGTCAGGTTCATTACACTGCCATCGTCGTAGTGTGCTTGGGCTGCTAGAGTTGTGTTACCACCAACAAGTATTGCATCAGATGCCGGTGTAACCGTCACCGATGACAATGCTTTTTTGACAGCTACAGAAGCTGAAGCTGACTTTTTGACACCTAAATCAGTGAATGAAACTGTAATATTTGCATTCCCAGCCTTTTTGCCAGTGACTACACCAGAGCCACTAACACTTGCCACTCCCGTATTTGAGGAAGCCCAGCTAGACTGGGTGCTCACCACTTTTGAGGTGCCATCACTATAGTGGGCAGTAGCTGTAAATGTTTGACTCTTACCAACGGCAAGGGTGGCTGATGTAGGCGAAAGAGTTAACGAAGTAAAACTAACGGGCAAATAAACATCAACTGGATCGACTGTTGCTGTCTTCGTAATTTCACCGTCAGTATAAGAAGCAAGGATAGTGACGGTCCCTTCGATTTTGCCGTGAACGACGCCATTACTATTAACTGAAGCCATAGAACTATCTGAAGAACTCCATTTCACCTGACTCGTCACTACCTTTGATGACCCATTACTGTAATGAGCCGTAGCAACTAGTGCCTTGTCTTCACCAACTTTTAAAACTAAAGAACCTGGTTCTACAACCAATGACGTCAATAATGGCTTCACAGTAATCAACAGGCTGTTAGAGCTAACGCCACTCACATTAGTACTAACGGCAGCTGTGCCTGCTTTGAGTGCGGAAATCACCCCTTGTGAATTTACAGAAACCGTAGAAGACTCGCTTGACTGCCAGTTCGACTGAGTTGTAACGTCTTCGCTATAACCCGATTGATAAAAACCTATAGCCTGTAAACTAGTATTATCTCCTTGATATAAGGTTTGCTGACCTGAAACTGTGATGCTCTTTAGCATGTCATCTAAAAAATTGACAACTGTCTCCAGTGTTTGCGAATAATAGTTTACAAATACTTTAAAAGAGCCTTTTGTATCACTACTGACATTGAATGTAGCCAAGCCACCTCCATCGGTTAAACCGCCTTGATTATCAAAATGCAAGGCACGACTATCTCCATAAGCGTAAACCTGCTGATTGATAAGTGGTGCTCCGTCTTTACCGATAACCTTAGCTTGAATCTGATCGAAGTCCCCTTCTCCATGATGGGTTACGTAAGCCTTGTCTTTGAGTGTTTGAGTCGATAAATCTCCTGGATATACGCACGTTGCAATTAGTGGTGTTATTGAACTGGAAGCGGTAAGCACACCCGTACTCATATCAATCGCTTGGTAGCTAGTGGCCGCTTCTGATGAAGATGTCCAATAACGGGCAGCGACAGGCCAATGATCGCTGCTAACAATATCAGGTTTCGCATTGAACAGCGCCTCCATTTGCTCGCTTGTCGGTAGTACCATTCCACGGCTAAGGCACAGTGAACTGGCAGTATTGTGGTCAAATAGAGTGATGTCGTAATCGGTGCCATTGATAGCTTCAGTTTTTATGCCTTGGTAGTACAACTGCGAGACATCAGCACTTTGTTTTTCCCACGGTGCTGTGTATCTCTGGCTACTGCTTAAGACGATATCCTGCCAAGGTTTGGCAAGCTCTGCGACAGTAATGCGAACAGTAGCTACAGCAAAGCCTCCATTATGGTCAGTCACATAATAGCTGACATCATAAGTGCCGGAGGTTTTAGCTGAGAATGTAAAACGCGCATTCGCGGGATCAGTTTCATCAGCAACGGATACCTCCGCGTTATAGCTGTAGACTTCAGTTAATTGCAAGCTATCGCCATCAGGGTCTTGGATATGCTCGGCTACATCAATCGTAATCGTAGAGTCGGGCTTTAGATCTTCGGGGCCAGCAAAATTTTCAGCAGTTGGCATGCCATCCAGTCTCTCTGATACCGCAATATCTATGTAACCTGCTTTTACATTGCTACCATCTTCACTGTTCATAGAATAGATCAGCCTTGACACCCCGACTTCAGAACCTGCTTGGAATTGAATCGTATTGGTTGAAACATCCGCCGTGGCAGTTCCACCTCCAAGTACCACAATCTGTTCATCAAGCCCATAGTTTGCTGGAAAGCTAGTGGCGAGTTTTTCCTCAAGCGACATTGATAAACTATCATTGACTTGAGCAACCTCAGACAGAGGTGGAATTACCGCAGATGTCGTCGTTTCGCTTAATAAAACGTAGCTGCGACTTGCAACGGTTTTATCAAACTGCGGAGTCTCTGAGTGGTTTTGAACTACGTACTGATATAAGCAGGTGTCTGGTGTGCTCTTATCAACCTGAAAACTCATGGCCTGTGAATCAAACTTCGGATCTTCACAGTCACTGCTTAAAGATGTCACCGATTCTAAGCTTAATGGTAAACCAGCAGGATCACTGACACTACGTCTAAGAGAAACCGTCTGATGGGCTCCATCTTGCAAAGAGAGTTGTGCAAAATTCTCTACTGCTATAGGAGAACTAATATTATCTGCGTCTTTAGTGCTTTCAGGTTCACTACCACCTTCGCCACCACAACCATGAAGCAGTAAAATTGCAGGTAGCAAAACAGATGAAAAACTTCGTTTCATTGGAAATTCCATATGGGTATGTTTTGAAGATTAAGGCAGGATAACGAGCTGAGGAGCCGTACCTGATTCACGAGAATGAAAGTGCATATCCACTTGTTGCCCAAAGCTGCCTAAGTCATCGAGTAAGAGCGAAAGGTATGTATTATTCGGTTCGGCTTTGATGAGTTCAGTCACATCCCACTCTATCCATTTCCCTACATCGCTTTTTTTAATCGTGGTCGTATTGCCTTCTGTTAAAACCTCTGGTGCAGTATTCCAAGTAACTTCATCTTCAGACCAATCATTGCTAGAAAGTGAATAAACCGTTAGATTTCTTCCTGTCTCCCCAACGCCTGAATTAACACCAGCTAGATACATTCTCAATGTTGCTTTACTAAAGGTTCGTACTGGCTTGTTTCCGACATAAAACTTGAGTAATGCCTTCCGGTAATAGCCATTGCTATCAGCGTTATCCCGCTTAACGATCAGCGAAGAATCCGACCCAAAACTCTGATTACTATGGGATCCTCCCCTAATTGTTGCATCTTCAACAGCTTCGAGCGTTCCAAAAGGAACGGTCACCTTAAACTCATTAGATGTGACTTCGCCTGATGTGGCCGAAATGTTCGCGGCCCCCATACCTTCAGCAAAAATTTCTCCTGTTCCTGTCACACGAATAACTTTCGGGTTATCAGACTTCCATTCCACCTGCCGCGAAATATTTGACTCGGTTCCCGACTGATATTTGCCCATTGCGGTCAACGTCTCGGTATCACCTAGTTGCAATTCATGCTCTCCACTGAGTGAAATACTAAGCAGTAGGTCATCAATAAAATGCACTAAAGCACTCTTAGTTTGCGTGTAGTAATTAATAAAAACATCAAAGTCACCGCTTAACTCACTACGGATATTGAATATTGCCTTACCATCACTATCCGTTAGAGCGGATTGACTTTCGAACCTTAGGTTTTCGTCATCACTAAACGCATAGATACGTTGTCCAGAAATAGGAGAACCATCTTCTTGCTTGGCATAGGCTTCCACTGTGTTGTAATCGCCATCAGCAAGCTCGGTTTGATAAGCGTTGTCTTTACTCACTAAAGTTGAAAGCTCACCGGGATACACGCAGGTAACGATTAAGGGGTTTGATGTCGGCAATAGAATCTGGGCACCGCTACTCATATTAAAACCATATTGCTGGTTGGCAGCAGCTTTACTGGAAGTCCAATACGCAACAGAGGTAGGCCAATGATCAGAGTTCGCGACATCAGGCCTCGCTTGAAATAGTGCATTCATCTGATCCAAGCTCGGTAACGCCATCCCTCTAGACTGGCACAATGCTTGAGCCGCATCAGCGCTAAACAGTGGAATGAGATATTCTGTACCATTGATGATTTCAGGCTCGGTTCCCTGATAGTAAATACCTGCCGTATCGGCACTACTTTTCTCCCACGGCGCGGTATAGCGGGCACCACTTGCTAGCACAATATCGTTCCAAGGAAGAGGCGGCTCAGACACCACAATACGTACCACTGCTACGGCGTAGCCGCCTCTATGATCCGACACATAGTAAGTCACGTTGTAAATACCAGGTTGAGAAGCCAAGAAGCTAAACTTTGTGTTGTTAACATCGAGCGGATCGGTAATCGCTACATTAGCGTTATAGGCATACACGTCGGTTAGTTGCAGCGAGTCGCCGTCAGGATCACTCACCGAGTCACTAACATCTATCGTAATATTTGTGTTTGGATATAACGATTCTGGCCCCGCGATATTTTCTGCAGTAGGCATACTGTTACCATCTGAAGAAACGGCAATATCGACATAACCCGCTTTCACATTGTTACCATCGTCGCTCGATAAGGAGTAAATCAAACGGGTATCTCCTGGTGTACTGCTTGCTTGGTATAAGATCGTATCCGAACTAACATCCGCACTCGCCACTCCGTCTCCGAGCAGCACAACATCTTGGTTTAATGTGTAGCCATCAGGATAGGTGGAGCCCAGCTCCTGCCTAAGAGCAATGGTTAATTCAGAATCTACTTTTACAGACTTCGATATCGGGGGAATTAGCGAAGAATCTGTTTCGTTACTGAGCAACACCACGCTTTCGGCACTGGACTCCTTATCTAATTGCGGATTATCTGCATGGTTTCGAATCACATAGCGATAGACACATGTTTCGGGAATAGACTCAGCGACCATAAAAGATAGGTGCTGTTTATCTACAACTGGCGTACCACAAGACTGACTAAGAGGCTCAACACGCTCTAGTGTTAGCGGTAATCCCTGAGGATCGCTCACATGCTCTGCCAAAGACACAACATGCTGGCTATTATCGAGCAGAAACTGTGAGTAGTTATCTGTTGCTACTGGAGAACTGACCGTTTCTTGATGTGAGCTTTGTTGATTCTGTTCACTCGTTTCTCCACCGCAACCAAATAGCACTAGTGGCAATAAATAAACAAATAGTTTGTTATTGAGCCGCATACTTTCCTCTTATTCCAGAATTAGCTTGCATTACTCTCCTAAAAAAAGCGACAAAAAGCCCGCCCACTAAGAGAGTTAACCCTTATCGGAAAATAATTAATCTTATTCAGCTAAAATATTTGATTAAAAATAAATCTTTTTAAAATCTTCAATATCACTAATGATATCTGAGTTTAAAAACTCAGAAATTGAGTTCGCTTTGATGAGCATTCTACTCACTGTTTGCTGGCCATCATTAATCTTAAACATTGAAAAGCCCTCATTTTCATCATCATAGAAGCAAAAGTAACTAAACCCTTTTCGCTTAACGTGAAAGTGATTAATATGCTTCATCTTCAGCATATTTAACAACTCTCTTTCGCTGCCTCTCTTGAGACATTCAGGCTGACTGGCCATCCAAACATCCTCCCTTCCTGTATAACTAAATCATTAGAGATATTTTCTATTTAAGATAATAAATAGTATCTCCAGGATAAATTAAATTTATATTTTTAAAGTTATTGCTTTCTAATATACTTGATAGAGAAACATTATGTTTACTAGCAATTTTAATTAGCCAGTCTCCCTTCTTAACCGTATATTGATGCAACTTTCTTAACGGTTTGTCTGGCTTATTTTCTAAGCCACTTTTTTCTGATTGTTGAGCGACAATTGCTGTCTCTACTTTTAGGATTGAGGTGTTTGGTTCTTCCCATGCTTTGGGGTGATCAAACGCAATACTCAGCCCAGTGTAAAACTGGTTTTTGTTCACTTCAGTGTCATCAAAGCTAAAGCGATACCCTGCCAACGCGGTAATGTTGCCCGGCAACTGACACCTTAAACCGTAATCAACGAAGGCAGAACGGTACGCGTAGCCTGCTCCCAGTTCTAAATTCAGATCTTGCGCAAGCTGAAATTGTTGACTCACTCCAACAGAAAAGGTATTTCGATGATAGCCACCAGGTGCTAGGTTTGTCTCTCCTGCAACATGGAACTGCCCACCAGCTTTAAGATTAAAGTTATCCCAGCTATGAACGGCGTCTATACCCAACGTTGTGGTGTCCCCAAAATAAGCCTTGCTTTCGAGCTTATCAGGCCAAGACATACCGCCCAATGACTCTACTTCTTCAGCCTTTAAGCTATGAGAAGCCACTAAAGCACACATCAATAAGCTAGCTGCTGCTGATTGTTTACAGGTTTTCTTCGAAATATACGGTAAATTGGTCATAGTAATTACCAGTAGTTAAATCATCTGCTGGGATATTGTCGTAGTGAACATTAAGCATCATGCTTACCGTGTCCCCTTCTCCACCTACGACCGTTTCTCTATTGTTTAAGTTGAGCTTTCCGTTGCTGACAAGCGAAGTATCCTCGCAGGCATTACAATCGATGCTATATGGAATTGGTTTGGCACTGCCTTCATCAACATAGGCTAGATTAAAACTATCAGTTTCATTTTCAGGGAAACTTAACTTAAGTCCGTTGGTAAAAAAGCCATGAGCCGTTATTAAGTAATCTGTTTGCCCGGAAGCCGTTAACTTCTTCTGATCATATTTCGCAGGCATAACCCCACTGCCGCTGACTTCAATATTGGCCAAATTTGCCGCCTCGTAGCGGATAGACAATGTCACCGGAACTCCGGTTGTACTTCGATATGTCCAACTCCCCGTAGGAGAGCGAAAACCATATGCAGGGCGAACCATGACTGACCCTGTGTATTGCCCACTGCTTACTCCCGCTTCACGTAATGATTGAGCTATATCAGAAGTTTTTATTAATGGTCGAGCAAATTGAAAGGGGGTAAATGCAGCCGCCGTTTTATAGGTATTACTGTTGATGCAAAAACCTATACCTGTATCCGCCAGTGTAACCACTCCACCCTCACCCATAGCGGTTTCACATACTTTATAACTGCCGTTAACAGGCTCAGAGCCATCGAAGTGAGCGCTCGCTTTACCTAAGTTGTATTGAATACCGATAACCCGAAAATCAAGATCAACACTCTCGCCTGTTTCACTGTTCCTCAGTTTTATTGTACTGACCGACTGCCCAAGAAAAGTCCCCGGAACCCACTCTGTTGTTGGCTGTAATCCGGAGAGTGGCTGCCAATTAGTCGACGTTAAATAGCCACTTTGGTTATATGCGTTGAACCACGTTAGCCTGCCACCTTTCACAAAGCCGCTAATCGTTGTCGCTTCGGCACAAGGCAGTAGCAACAAGCAACTGAACAGGCATAACGCTAACTTATAGAGTGATGGTCTCGTTATATGACTGATCATGGTTACCTACGATAACTTTAAGTGATTCACGGTAGAGTTTGTCTGAAAGCTTAATGGTTTTACTGCGCCCTGCTAAAACGTAATAGAGCGCTCGGCATCCTTTTTGATCCATACTGAATTTATCGCAGCTATCAATTTTAATTTTGATGAAGGTATTACCTGTATTTCTAACAGTTAACCTCTTGTTTTGTTTATCAAAATTAATGTCATAATCCACATCAGACTTCAGTGCAGGAACAATGTAATAAGGCGCGATTCCAAAACGGATATCGAGTTTATTCTGGTTTTCCGCATCAGGAGAAACCACTGGTGTAAATCTGACCTGATAAACATTGTCATGGCTGCGATCGCAATTTCTCCGGCACAGATATCGAACCGAAAAGTTGCTCATCTCGCCTGAGTGAAGAATCGCCTTAGCCGGATTAACAGCAAGATCCCAGAGCATAAAGTTATTTTTATTAAGGGGGATTTTTTTAATTTGGTTGTGTTCAACAATTACTTTTAAAACCTCGGCTTTCAGATAGATAGTTTCTTCTTCAGAGTTCGAAACGGTGAACATGCCGTTTCCTTTCTCATTACCAGCTAACATCAAGGTATCAACTTGAAAGGCCCAAGTGTTAGCAGCAAAAAAACAGATGGCCGTAGCGATAAGACTTGATAACAGGCTATTGCATTTCATGGGTTGTCTCCTGCACAGAGGCGTATGGAAAATGGTCTGACTCTTCCAGTGCGTAGACACTGAATTCATCAATAAACTGAACTTGGTTATCGGCAAGTTGCTCTTGAGTCTCGATAAATACAAAAGTATGCTCTCCAACTTGTTTTTTAACGAACACAAGATCCTGGTTAGCTAATTGCTCTTCATATTGCTCGATAACAGATGGTTGGGAGAACTCCCCCACATAGTAATAGAGTTTGTTATTTCGCCCTTTCGCTATCTGCTGCCCGTCTTTCAAGTCAAACTGAGGCATACAGAAATTGGTACCTAGGTTGTAACTTTCGTACTCATCAGAATAGGGAATAACGCATCGTTGTCCGCGACTGACAAGCTGGTACGGCAAACCTTGGCTGATTTTAAACTTGAACACGCCTTGGGAAAGTTCTTCAACATCAAGGCAACCCGCGCCTTTACATTTCACGTCATCTACCGCGTTCCCTTCAATATCGGTAAATACTGACAAGTAAGATTTAACACTATGTAAATCAACATCTAACTTAAGAATGGTTCCCGGATAGCTACTCGATTCTGCAAAGGACTCGCCTGTATTGTGATAATCACTCGCCGCTTCATCTAATGCGACTTTGTACTCTCGATAAGGTTTAAAAGGGTAGATCACTGTATCTTCATCGACGAGTACTTGCCCAGCAGGGTCATCATTACTTTTAATACGAACTACACTCACAAATTCGCTTTCGTCAGTTAGGGAGTGGAGCTTTTGATCAAGTTGCTGATTTTCGATGATTAAGTAGCTGTCAGCCGCTCTATCTGTCATATAGGTATTGTCATCAGTCACTATCGTCGAACCTGAGAAAGCCGCAAATACGTTGTAATCACCTTCTGTGTCCAAGTAACCGTAACTGCTACCACTTAAGTGCTGATCGTGATACCCCGCAGACAAAGTCGCTTCACCAATGGTCTCAGATGGAATCGCTTCACTATCACTATATCTAAAGCCAACTTCGCTACTTAGGGACACGTTATCATCGGTCTCAAATTGATGATTGATGGTAGCTCGGTGGTATTGGTACCTATTACTGCTGGTGCTCGCGGCATAATTCATTGATGAATGCGTACCTAACGGTACAGAGAAGTTAACGCCAAACATCCACTCATCATTCATTTCACCACTTAGCGCATCGGTAGATTCTGAATAGGTTGTATTGATATCGATAGTACTGTGCCATAAGCTCGAAAATGTATAGCCAGCCATCACTGATTTATAATCATCAAATACTTCTTCATCACCGAATTCGTAATAAGTACCGTCCCTCTCGCTTGTGTAATTGGAGTAGCTAGCGTAGAAATTGCCAGAACCTAACTGATGGCTATAGTTCGCTGTAAACTCCTGAAAAGAGCCAAAGCCATATAGGTAATTGGAAAGGTCATATTTTAGTGGGCTTGTCTCGTCGTAAAACTTGCTCCACGTAAAAGAGGCTTTACCTAACGTCAGTTCAGACTGAAGGTAACTGCTGTCATCACTAAAGGTGCCTACTAACGCGTTAGCAGCGAGATTTCTATCTACATCAATTTGAATGGCGGCGCGCGCGTAATAATCTTCCGCTGTATTCAGCACATCGACCCCAATTAAAACTGGATCAGTAATTCGGTTTGTTATGCTTGCCTGAACAAAGCCATTGTATTGATATTCTTCAACATCATACTGATCTGTTGCTACCTCATCAGCATCTTGTTTATACATAGAACCTGCCGAGAGTTGATAGTCAAAACTACCTGAATTCAGTGCATACTTAGTGGCATTGTAAATTTTTCTGACCTCGTGATAGATAACACTATCACCAGAGACAACTTTAATATTGAGGACATGAATTCCTTTAGGCAGCGAACTATATGAAATGTAATTCTGACCAGCACTTACATTTTTCTCGAGTACAGGTTCACCATTTCTACGAGTGACTATAAGTCGCCCAGAAGAAGGGATAGAGAAGTAGAGCCTTTGATCTGAATCTCGGTTTTTGAATATCAAATCAGACGTTGAGCCTAAGTCAAAACTAACAGCATCTATCTGGGTATGTGCGTCTAGAATCGCGCTGCTGTTCCAGTAGTAGTCAACAGAACTTGACGTATAGCCGAAACGAAAGCGGGTGTCTTCCTTCGCGTAGTTGTAGTTTAACTGATCAAAATAGAGGTCATTGTTACCAGATGCAGAATGATTGCTAACGTTGAGATCACTGACAAAGTAACCACCAAAAGCGCCTAATGTCGACTTGTTCTTATAAAAAGCGTTAATGTCACTCTCAGAGCCCATATTGGCGTTGAACTGGTGGTGCATCATTAGTGCATTTTGATCCACTGCGTCATCAATGTAATGGCGATTCGATTTTCGCTCCGCCATTTCTGAAGTTGGAATGACAACACGCACGGTTGCCTTATCTTTGATGACGACATATTGATATTGTAAAGCGCCGCTAATAACGCAGTTTTCTCTCATCCCTTTACACAGTTCACTGGTTGAAACCCCTTCCATAAGATCTGTCAACACGTGCCGAATCGCGTGTGACTTTAAATACTGCTTAGAAAGGAACCGCAGGAGAGCATCTTTTTCATTTTCATCAACTTTTACGCTATCGTAGCCTAAATCAGCCATTAATATGACAGAATCAGTATCATTGATCATAATCCTCGTTTCAGTATGCTCAGACTGCATTAAATCTTGAAATTCTGAAGGGATTTCTGAAGCGAAAGCAACCACAGGAAAACATAGACAGACTTTCGATAGCGCAAGACAAATATTATTTAAAGTCATAGCGATAACTCTGCCTCAATGCTAATTGACCCAGAGCAATACAGCATAGTCTCTTTAATTGGCTGGCTTTTAAGTGTCAACGCAGCTTGGCCAGATAAGTTTCCCGCCTCTGTTGAGGGAGACAATAGCAAAGCCTTAGCTGGCTGTGTTTGGTCAAACGGATTGCCGTCAATCAATAGATTGATAAATCCTTCCTGACTGACCGTATCGTCACTGCTGTGACGACAAACAGAACGATTTTCTAACAAGTTGAGGTTGTATCCAAACCCCATCGAAGATTCAGAATTTGGAATATCTGAAACGATATTTAACTGAACATCGTGGTCCAAAAATACTTTTGTCGCTTCATCGTACTCAAGTAAAAAGCTCGATTCGCCTGGTATGATTTCTAACGTATACGGATATACTTTCCCTTTATCTATATATGTGGAGACATTAAAGCTCCTAGTTATATTTTCCGCACAGACAGAAAAATTCACTAAAGAGAATGATAATAATAACATTGTATATTTCATTTGATACATCTTGAGCATGACAATAAGCTGCAGAAAAACTGCAGCTTGTAAAACAGCAAAAGTATTATTGGGTCTAAGTAATAAGTAGGCTAGATTTTACCTACATCAGGTTCGGCGGTAATGTTGGCTGTAACAATGATTGTTTCTCCTGGAACCACTCCTGTTACTGCATCAGTATAACTTGTTGTCACACCGATAATATTATCACCCGCAATCGTTTTATATACACTACCAGGAGTCATCTCTGTGTTGTCTACTTGGAATTTTAGACGTGTGCTATCATAGTCACCGTTACCCGTTGAGCTCACGTTTGATGAGACCAAGTTCCAATTCACATCCTGATCATAAAGTGTGCTTGGATCAGGTGAGTAGCTACCATCTCCATTGTCAATTGTTGCATGTGCCTCTACAACAATAGCTTTGAATGACTTAAAAGTACCACTATTAGCAACTTTTAAAGTACCATCCATAATATCACCGCCACCTTGGCCAGTTAGTGCAATATCTTTAGAAAAAAATGAGCCACCAACAACGCCTTGCCAGTTTAGTTGCGCTTGCGCGATACTAGCGAAATTATCTGCAGCAAATACACCACTGCTCATTAGAGCCCCGCCTAATAATGCAACGGTCATGGCCGACTTTTTTATTTTATTCACTTTCATCTCCTAATTATAAAAGTCTAATACTATTATTTGATACAAATAACAGTATTAAAATTCATTCAAAATATCATCCGCCATAGAGGTATGACGTCGGAGACAAGTTTAATCTTCAATCAAAGATCAACAATAGGCATACCGCATTTAAACCATTGCCACAATGCCTAATTCTTCGAGAAATAGGTTCAATAAGGCCGATTGAATACCTAGTAATCAATCGAATAAAGATAACAAAAGGATCTAAATATTACACCTTCAGGATTAGATAAAACTGTTGTGTAACTGCTCGTTGACACAAGCCATTGGCGCATAGTGTTGATATAAGGCGATCAAATAGTCTGATGACAACAAACGATTTATATCCGCCATCATAATTGCTTGGCGATATTTTTTCCCGCCAATGACAAACTCGCCCGCACCACCTTCTCCTTCACATGCGACTACAGAAAATCCTCGATGACTGTAATAATTGTAGGCAGATTGAGTAACTACTCGCATAGCAAAATATTGAATATTTGGGTTGTTAATGGCAGTAATGACTTCTCGATAAACATTATATAAACGCAAACAAGGCGCTTCAAAAAACCGGCTACTGCTAAACATCACCAAATGGCTATTGCGCTCTTTATTACAAGCTTTGCTGTAGTCCGGTGTACAACTTGATTGCTCCATTTGTTGAAGGAACTCATCATGTTCAAAATAGTAAGCTAAGTAGTGCCCTGCTTTAGAAGCGTTATTTAAATAAACACGAAACTCTCCACACTTATCTGCTATCAAATCATGAAAATCATGCCTGAACATTTCGCTATCTGGAATACCAAATTGTTTGTGCATTCCTTCAATTTCAGAAAGGCAGTCTTGGAGACCTATAGCAGATAGCGCCTCCATCTCAAACACTTGGTAGCAGTTTGCTTGGTGTTCTCCATATTTAAGGCGATTCGAGAAGCTGTAAACAGATTCATATCTATCATAGAAAATCTTTCTTAGCTCTTTAAAGTCATTTTCTACGTGTTGAGCCAATAAAAACTCAGAAAGATCATCATTAAAAAAACGTGTAATCAGCAATTGCTTGTAGCGCGATGGCTCAGTGACTCCTCTTTCCCAGCGGCTTAACGTGACATTATCAAGAGATTCAAACGCATCAAATTGAAACTGTTTTAAGTTTTCGACAATTTCCGACTGAGTGACCTTCTGCTCTTTTCTTTTTTTCTTGAGGTAACTTGCAAACATAGAACTTATACCAAGTTGTTAAACATTAGATACTTCCCTAGACGCGTAGCTGTGACTAAAAGAACTCACCTGCCCGCAGATTTACTTAGACTACCATTGTGCTAAGGAGTGTTAAAAGTGACGAAATGTCAGCAAGCTGCAAAACAAATCGACGCATTGGAAGGATATATCAATCTTGTTTCACATTTCACAACTCTAACAGTGAAAAAAATATCAGTAGAGTTCCATAACTCACTGTCTGTACTACACTAAATTAATAATGCAACTTCACGAGTATGAACAATGAAAAAGCCTGTACTCTTGGTTGACGATGAGGTGAACATTCTTAATTCATTTCGTCGAACATTGAGGAGTCATGTTGATATAGATCTTGCAAGCAGCGGCGAACAAGCCCTTGAGCTTATCTCACAAAAACAGTACGCCGTTATCGTGTCTGATATGCAGATGCCCATCATGAATGGACTGCAATTGCTGCAAACGGTTAAAGAAAGATCGCCTGATACAGTAAGAATGATGTTCACTGGTAATGCCGACCAACAAACGGCGGTTGATGCTGTGAACTTAGGTGACGTATTTCGCTTTATTAATAAGCCTTGCACACCGGAACAGTTACTCAGTTTCATAAACTCCGCGCTACGACAATATGAACTTGTTGTAGCCGAAAAGATACTACTTAACAAGACACTAAAAGGCGTAATCAATGTCCTAAGCGATGTAGTTTCTCTGGTTAGCCCCGAAATAAGTGAACGAAGTAACAAGGTTCAGCTCCATATGCAACAGTTAGGCAAGGAACTCAATCTCAAGCCTCATTGGAGTTTTGAGCCAATGGTTCAGCTGTCGCAGCTTGGATTTATCATTTTTCCTCAGAGTACTTTGCAAAACATCAGCAACGGTAAAATAGTCACCGAAGAAGACCGACAACTATTTGATCAGCACCCTTGTTTATCCTCTGACTTGCTGAAACAGATTCCACGCATGGGGGGAATTGCTAAAACCATTCTCTACCAGGAGAAAGGCTTCAACGGAGAAGGCAACCCTATAGATAGTGTACAAGGGACCGAACTACCTTACGGTTCTAGGATGCTTAAAGTCGTCTGTGACTATATAAAACTGGAAAATGCAGGTTACACCGTTTCCGACGCGATTGAGAAACTTGACAGTGAACAACAACTTTATGACCCGAGCATACTCAATGCCTTTAAGTCCACACTTGGTTATGAGTCGCCAAAGACTTTTGTCGATGTACGTTACCTCAACCCGAATATGATCATTGAACAAGAGATCAGAACCAACCGAGATCAATTGATCGCGAGAAAAGGACAAAGAGTCACACCAACTTTAATGAATATTGTCCACCACTGTTTAGAGAACAACGCTGTGACTGGAGAAGTTTGGGTGACCATGATAGAGCCTGAAGAGCAACAACAAAACGATGAAGAACAGACGTTAAGAAACTGACTGAGCACAGTTCCAGTTGATAACTACATGTAAACCAAGGGACGATTTTAGCTATGATTGAGTTTTGGCGATTTAAATCTGTTGATCTTGAAACCTACAATTTACTCCAAGGAGAGTTCCATTACTCTTTGGTTTTTCTTTCCATTCTCGTCTCTAGCTTAGCCGCTTATTCTTGCTTAATCGTCATAGAGAGAATGTGGAGCTCCAATGAATTAAAAACGGTCAGCTTGTGGCGTTTGTTTGGCAGTGTCGTATTTGGCCTAGGTGTATGGGCAATGCATTTCACTGGAATGCTAGCTTATATGGTTCCAGCTCAAATGTCTTATCATCCAGGCATAACCGCGTTGTCATTTGTCCCTCCGGTTGTGGGGGCCTACTTTGCTTTCCAAGTACTTTATAGCCAAAGATTCTCGCTTTTAGACATTGCGATCAGTGCACTTTACTTAGCGCTTGGCATTGGCTCCATGCACTACCTTGGCATGGAAGCGATGCAAATAGACGCTCTGATGGTCTATGATTTTGCGTGGTTCATTTTATCTATCTTCATCGCCTTTTTGTTTGCCTGTATTTCTATTTACATGATCAAAATTCGAAATCGTCATTATGGCGAAAACGCGACCAATCGAGCACTCATTGCCCCTATTATGGGTCTTTCGGTTGCTGGTATGCATTACACGGCGATGGGCGCTGTAAGTTTCTACGCACTTGAGAGCACACCTGAGATGATGGGGAGTCATATGAACGACGCCCATAACATTGCATTGATAGTCGCTCTATTTGTACTGCTAATTTGCGCGGCTACTTTTGTCGCCTCTATTGTCGACCAACGACTGCAGCTCGCCGAACACTCGATTGTTCAAAGTAAACTGCGTGAGCAAGATATACTCAACAACCTTGCCGATGGCGTTATCATCGTCGATCAAGAAGGAATGATCGAAAGCGTCAATGATATGGGATTAAGGATGTTTGATTATCAACGCGAGATGATCGATAACCAAAATATCGAAGACTTGATGCCAGCATTCGACAAAGTATCACTGCAAAATGGTGCGAGTAGTGACCTTGAGCATAGAAGTAACTTAACTACAGAAGGCATCAAAAAAGA
This sequence comes from Vibrio sp. VPAP30, assembly GCF_001188205.1. NCBI lineage: Bacteria > Pseudomonadati > Pseudomonadota > Gammaproteobacteria > Vibrionales > Vibrionaceae > Vibrio > Vibrio sp. VPAP30. The sequence goes on along the minus strand of NZ_LBLS01000026.1, from coordinate 238,084 downwards.
TGGTAGATCATTCCCGATAGAGGTCAGCCTATCGGCAATCGCAATACGTAATCAAGAGACAAAACTATTTAACTGTGTCATTCGTGACATCTCAAAACGTATGGAACTAGAGCAGCAATTGCGGCAAGCACAAAAACTCGAATCTATGGGCCAACTCGCTGCTGGGATCGCCCATGAAATTAACACTCCAACTCAGTATGTCTCTGATAATACGATTTTTTTGAAGGACGCCTTTCAAACTTGCCTTAATACTATTGGCCAGATTAGAGAAACCGTTGAAAGATCAGACAATGAGTCCGTTGACGACTTACGCCAACATATTAAAAGTGAAATCGTTGACAGTGATATGGACTTTATTGCCGAAGAGATCCCACTCGCACTTGATCAATCTTTGGAAGGGTTACAACGTATTGGAAAAATCGTTAAAGCGATGAAATCTTTCTCGCACTCTAGTAACCACGAAATGCATCAAGTCGACATTGCGGAAGCGATTGAATCAACGATTACTATCGCTCGCGGCGAGTGGCGCTACGTTGCCGAAGTCGAAACCAACTTTGATTCCAGATTACCCGCTATTCCTTGTTATCGAGATGAGTTCAACCAAGTGATGCTCAACTTCATTATTAATGCCGCTCACGCCATTGAGGAAAGATACGGCCGTCAAGATGGTACACTGGGCACCATTAAGATCTCCACTCACCTTGAAGGCAATTCAGCCTTAATACGTATTCAAGATAACGGCACCGGCATTCCTAAGGACATTATCAATAGAATATTCGATCCGTTTTTCACCACAAAAGACGTTGGCAAAGGCACAGGACAAGGGTTGAGTTTGGCTTACTCGGTGATCGTCGACTTACATAAAGGAACAATATCCACTGAAAGTACCGAAGGCGAAGGGGCCACATTCACGATCTCATTACCGTTGACCGACTTTAGAATTAGTACAACAGAGAGGCTCGATAATGAAGCTGCTGCTAGTTGATGATGAACGCATGATCCTAAATGGATTAAAGCGAGCCCTTTTTGGAACTGGATGGAAGATATTTACCGCAGAAGGCGGTGAAGAGGCTTTGCAGTTTTTAGAAGAGCATGAGGTCGATTTAATTATCTCGGATATGCTTATGCCCGGAATGAATGGTGCAGAGTTACTTGAAGAAGTAAGTAAAAGGCATCCTGGAATTATACGCGCTTCACTCTCTGGCTATTCAGACCCCGACATAACCATTAGAGGGGGTTTTTTCGCTCACCAAGCCTTCATGAAACCCTGTGATCCCAGTGTCATCAAAGCAGAGGTGAAACGCATAGAAGAAATCCTTGAGCTGTTCCCAGATCGCGTCATACAAAACGCAATTGGAACGATTACTTCATTGCCAGTAGCGCCAAAACTGTTCTTTGACGTCAAGCGCACCTTGGCCGACCCAAACTCATCAATGCATGATGTGGCTAAGCTTATTAGTGAAGAGCCCGCAATGTGTGCCAAAATCATTCAAATCTCAAACAATGCCATTTTTAGAGGTCGCAAAGAGATAAAGAGCATTTCAGAAGCAATTACTCGTTTGGGTGGACAAGTCGTCACCAATATTATCGCTATGCTTGAGGTGTATTCTGTTTCTATGAACGAACCCAGCAAACCCCTTGAGAAGATTCAATCTCACAGCTTAAAGGTGGCTAAATTAGCTTCGACATTGGTCGAGCCCGATCTCAGAGATACTACTTTTCTAATTGGCATCCTTCATCGCATTGGCGAGTATGTCAGAATGAAAATAGCCCCAGATCTAATGAGCGCGTTTCTTAATCCTAAAACGAAGGGCAACGATAAATCTCACCTTGAGCGTTACCTGTTCAAAACTAAGTCAGAACAACTTGGCGGCTATCTACTCTATTTTTGGGGCTTTCCTTTACCGATCATTGAAGGTGTACTAACCCATGATGATCCTGAAAAACTGGTGCAATCTAAATTCAATTCGGCATGCGCTGTCTATGTTGCCACCTGTATCCTCACTGGAAAACCCGTCGACGAAAAGTTCAAGGCTCACTTTGAATTAGAAAGCACGGTTGCCGTGTTGGAACAAAACCATCAAACCTGAGTAACAATTGCAAGTAAAACTTCGATTACCCGACATACCTAAGTGTGGTTTGTCACTCAAGCTTCTAGTATTCTTTGCTCTAGTAGCTCGAGTTGACAATAAGCTTAATTAAGTTATGGTTTGAGTCTCTCGACTCTCCTTGTTTTATCATACAGTGCACCTATATATGTCAACACCTGATATCAAATTCATTGCCACCGATATGGATGGCACGCTTCTCGATGAAAATAGCCAACTCAATCCTGAGTTTTTCAACCTATACCAACAACTTGAAGAGAAAGGCGTTATCTTCGCTGCGGCCTCAGGGCGACAGTACTACAGCCTAATGGAAACCTTCTCACCGATTAACAATCGGATGATGTTCATTGCCGAAAACGGCACTTTAGTGATGCATAAGGGTGAGGAGCTCTATAGCTGCGAGATCGATAAACCTTCGATCAAATCGATTATTGAGGCTGCTAGAGGCATTTCCGGTACGCAAATTGTTCTATGTGGCAAACATTCCGCGTATATCGAGACGCAAGACCCGCAAGCGCTTGAGGAGTTCGCTAAGTATTACTACAAGTGCCAGTATGTAGAAGATCTACTCGAAGTAGATGACGACTTCATCAAGATCGCCATCTGCCATTTTGACGGCACAGAAGAGTTGGTTTTCCCTACTTTCGACAAAGAGTTTGGTCAGACACATCAGGTAGTTGTTAGTGCGAAAATATGGCTAGACGTGATGAACGCTGAAGCCTCGAAAGGTGCAGCTATCGAGCACCTACAAAAAACGCTCAACTTTACTCACGAACAAACCATGAGCTTTGGTGATTACCTTAATGATCTGGAGATGCTTGAAGCGAGCTATCATTCATACGCCATGGATAATGCTCACCCTAAGATTAAAGAGATTGCGCGCTTTCATGCACCAAGCAACCGCGAAGCTGGTGTGTTTACCGTCATTAAGCGTGAACTACTAAGCTAAGCTTGATAAAGCTCTAACGGTAAGCCGTCAGGATCTTTGAAAAAGGTGAACGGCTTACCAGTAAACTCATCAATTCGAATCGGCTCAACTTCCACATCACACTTCATCAAATAAGCGGCGTACTGCTCTACCGAATCAACGCTAAATGCCAAGTGCCTTAAACCCTGCGCTTCGGGACTGGTTGGCCTTGCTGGCGGATTAGGAAAAGAGAACAACTCAATCTGTCCCCCATCAGGTAAAGCAAGGTCAAGTTTGTAGGAATCCCGCTCGGCGCGGTAGTTTTCAGCGATAACTGCTAACTTGAGAACTTGGGTATAGAAACGTTTTGAAACCTCGTAATCCGAACAAATAACCGCAACATGATGTATTCTTTTTAACTCCACGAATCCCCTACTCAATAACCAGTGAACCGTCTGGATTGAACTGCCAAAAATCGGCGTAGGCCACTTCCCATAAATAACCATCTGGATCAGAGAAATAACCGCTGTAGCCACCCCAGAACACATCCTGTGCTGGTTTTTCTAGCTTGGCACCGGCACTGACCGCAAGCGCTAACACCTCATCCACTTCCTGCTTTGAACGGGTATTGTGTGCGAGCGTCACCCCACTAAAGCCCTCTTTCACAACCGCCATATCCAGCGAAACATCTTTTGCTAATGCATCTAACGGATACAAAGCTAAGCACACGCCACCCGTTTTGAAAAAGATGATCCCCTCTTCAGGATTCTTGGAAGAAGGAAAACCTAACTTGGAATAAAACTGATATGAGCGCTCTAAATCCTGCACCCCTAAAGTAATTATGCTGACACGTGGTTCCATAACCCTTCTCCTTTAGTTCTTATTCGAGTCTGATTGATTGTCGCTATTGTGGTCACCGACCAACTCTAAACGTTTGGCAATCTCTTGCTGTTGGTTCGATATTGAATCCAATGCCTGAGCGGTTGTCTTGATCGCGTCAGCCATCGAAGAAATATTCTGTGTTGCTCGAACCAGTGTTTCTTGCATTGGGCGTAAAATCAACCATGCAATCGCAGCAATGACTAGCACAATCACTAATCCTATTACGCTGATAACCAGCAAAATTTTCGAGCGTAAGTCATTGAGAAAGCGCTCACTTTCTGTCGCAACAGTTTGCCTAGAATGTTCAAAAGCCCCCGGCATTGCGGCTACCGACTGTTTAGACAATACCACCAGTTGATTAAGGTTATCTACGGTGTCAGTCAATAGCTGTTGTTGCTCATCATTCAAGTTTCCACTTTGCGCTATGCTGTTAAGCGCAACACCAACTTGGTCGAGAGACTGACGGGTATCCTGAATCGCGTCCTCGATTCCATCCAACTCTAACGTCATATTTACATTGATAAACGCATTTTCGCGCGCTTCATCTGCGGGCTCTGCAAATGCTAAACAAGTCCACAAACTTAGTATGACTCCAAACGCCAGCTTCATACGATTCCTTTATCCTGATTATGCACTGCCTCGAATAATAGACTGATGCCCTGTTGATGACCATTCAAACCTGAAGCGAAGGCTGAAAAACGCTATCTAACTGACAATTACTCATCAAATAAAAAGAAGCCGACAACTGAATTATCGGCTTTTTAACGTTTGACTCATTACCAAAGCGCAGGATGACTAAACCCTTCTACGCATGTTGGACGACTTTCAAGCGCTTGAATCATGTCTGAAGATAAGGTCTGCACCATCCAACCATGGGGGAAGCTCAGTGTTAACGGTGCCTTAAACTGCTCTTCAGAGGTGGGACTGAAGCCTACTCTAGTGTAGAAGTTGGGGTCACCATATGTGAAAGCTAACTTCACACCTTGGCTGCGCATCTCCTCTAAACCATGACGGATTAATGCTTGCCCAATCCCCTGTCCTTGATACTCAGTGCTAACCGCTACCGGTGCCATCAAGAAACTTGCGTGCTCCTCCTCAAAAGCAAGTCGAGTAAATAGAATGCTCGCAACAATCTTCTGTTCATCTCTCGCAACAAAAATCGCGATGTCTTGCTCTGGTGTCGTCTCTACTAGTGTGTTCACTAGAGTGCCAATAACTTTTCCTTCCTCTACGCCTTCAGAGTCTCCAAAGGTTTTAGTGAATAACTGAATAAGTTCGTCTGTCTCTTTCGGCTTAAATAGACCGTAGTTCATAGTGTGTTCCTCTTTAAAGTTTATGCGCGCAGCTTAAACTGTAAAGCTGTAGACAGGTCAACACTGACTGATCAAAAAAATTCACCCTGTTTTAAGAATAAATATCTGATAGTTGAACTCACCATTGCGGTTGTCATAAGCAGAGATCTCGCGGTTCAAATCCGCGAGAGCAGATGAGCCAGCTAACTCTTGAGCGAGCTCATTCACCCGATCTTTTAGCGGTTGGTAATAGTTGTCCCAAGCTTGATTACTCACAGGGAATGAATCAACTAGCCTATATCCCGCTCGCTTTGCTTGCTGAATGCGAGCCTCTACTGTGGTCATATCTGGATACTCTTTGTGCCAAAAGCTCAAGGCATCAGACGATGGCTCATCAACACTCCAGACCAGATCACTGAGCACCAGATAGCCACCTTCTGACAAGAGATGTCGCCACTCTTTGAAAGCGTTTTCGACTCCCATAATGTAAGCACTGGTCTCACACCAAATCAGATCAAACTGCTTAGATTCAAATGGCAATTTTGCCATATTGGCGCACACGGTAGTCACACGTTTTGTTTCACCGAGTTGCTGCATGATTTGATTGATATTCTCTAATGCATACTCTTCATTATCGACCGCTGTAATGTGCGCTTGGGTATGCTCTAGCAATGTTCGGGTCGCGATGCCCTGCCCGCAACCAATTTCTAAAACATGCTTAGGTGTAAAGGGCAGCTTCTGAATCGCTGAACGCGTATCTTGTTGGCTTCCGGGTCCCCAACACGCGAGTTGGCTGAAAACCAAGTCAAAGTCTCGCATATAGCGATCATGTTCATTCATATCTTTTGATAACCATTTCAAACGCATGGCCTGTTTCTCATCAAAACCTTGTTTGATCAGCCAGTCTAAATGCGCATCAGGGGCAAGTTGGTCGAGGGTATCGTGCCACTCGCTAAGAGAACTTTCGCCTAATAGCGCAGCGAGCAGTTCGCGGGACTTTTGTTTTTGCGAGATTTCGTGATCGAGCTGATTCAGCCTGTCTTTCAATAAATCACGATTGATTTGTACGTCTAAGCAAGCCTGACACTCTTTCAACGTCAAACCGCCAGCCTGCAACTTTTGTAGTAGGAGCAAGCGTTGGAGATCTTTGTCATTGTAGGAGCGATAGCCGTTCGCTTGTCTCGTTCCTTTAATGATACCTAGCTTTTCATAATAAAGCAGAGTGGTACGGGAAATGCCCGCCCGCTCTGCTAATTTGGAAATCTTGTACATCCGTCCACTCATAGCTTCTAGTCGATACCATTAACTCTAAACTATAAAGCTATAGACAGGTCAACCTAGCTGACTATTTTCTCACTGGTATTTCGCCTTCGGTAAGATAACCATCATTGTTTCTATCAAATCGGCTGAAATCTTTCGCCAACTTTCCTTTTGCTTCAAGTCGAGAGATTTTTCCATCTCCATTTCGATCCATACGCGAAAAGTGTCCGTTGCTCGAACCAGCCATATTTTGCTTGCCTTTTGACGACATAGAAGCATTAGTTCCACTATTTTGGTAACTTTCTACTGGTCGTTTAGCTATGGTCGGCTGCTGAACAAATTCGACACCACCACCAGCAACACATAGAACCATGTTATCAATTCGAATCGCGTCTCCCTGAGGGCCATGTCCAGTCGGGTATTGACTCGCGTCTCCGGTTTTAGGGTCGCTACGCTGAGAACCCGCACCATGAACATCAATCCAAGCATTGCGCATATAACCTAAGGATGATCCGAAGGCGACATACGCACCATGCCCGCCGTTTCTCATATTTTCGTGAGTGGTGCTACTCCAGTAGTTCGCGTAATCTTCGCGGTTTGCTTCACTGGTGATCGCAGTCGTATTGAAAATTGGGTCGATTGCCGCGCTGTTACTTGTGGCAGGCGAACGTGTGTAATCAACGATTGATTGCAGTTCCTTCACGCTCGGTAGTCTCCAATTGCTGCTGCCCGCCAGTTCAAGGTTTTCACAGTAGGCCAACGCTTGAGGAAAATCCATCTGCAACTGACTATCAGACTGCTGCCAGACAAGACTCGTCGCATTGTCAGTGATGGTGCCGTTGTTATTGTCTATAAATTGGTTGATGCCGTAATCTGGGTTACCGCGCACGGCGAGGACATAAAAGGTTTTGTCACCGCCGCGCGGACTCGCAATGCCATAACCCTTAATCCGTCCATCAATAAAATTAACGCCAAACACCGTTTCATCTTTGTTCATGGTGGTAGAAACATACTTGGTGCTCGACACAAACTGACTGTCAATCAGCCTTTCGCCAGAATGAACATCTCCCGCATTCATGTCGAAGTATCTTGCATCAAGGAAAGGAATCATCTTAACGGTGCCGGGCTGATTAACACCACTTGGGTCTTGGCCATCAAACAAAATCAAAGAATAGAGCTCTTTAATCGAGGGCAAGCGCCAATCGCTATAACCACCATGATTCAATGAGGCGACGTAATCCAATGCATCGTCATAACTCAGCTTATCTTGTGCATCTATCTTGCCATCGCCATTGAGATCCGTTGACTGTGTCCACATAAGACCCGTCACGTTGTCACTTACGGTACCATTGCTATTTTTGGTATAGCTTGGTGTGTTTCCTTGATACTGAGCATCTTGTCCAAAAATGGCATCAGAAGAAGAGGGACAAGACCTCAATGTGTTTCTAACTCCAAAACATTGACTTTGGTTGGTATCTACAATCGGTGTGGTCAACTCGTTTGCATTAGCCGCACTAGACCATATGGCTAAACTAGCTATAGCTGACAAACTTTTAATTGGCGCATTTTTCATTGTCATTCCTTGTTTACTCAACGTACTCATAGTCTAGGCAGTGGCAAGTAAAGAAACTCATTCAGAGCGTAAAGGTATGTAAAGCTCACGTAAGAGTTACGCTACTCGTCTCACCTGAGAACACAGTAGGCCCAATGCAGCGAATAACTGAACGACAAAACAAGATATAAAGATAGCTTCTATACCGAAGTGAGCAATCAAATAGCCCGATGCCGCCAAGCCAAAAGGCATCAGCAACTTAAATAGAGAACCCGTGATACCTGCAACTCTGCCTAAAAACTTCTCTTCAAACGCTTCCTGTCGGTAGCTCCAGATACAAATACTGCTATACAAACCAACGGCAGAAATCCATAAAAATGCCGCAGCCATACCCCAGACATTGTTGATGATTAGCGGGAAAATAAAACCAAGAGATTCTAAAACTATCGAGCCTATAAGTACCACACCTAAACCCAATCTTGCGCGTAATTTATCTGCACTGAATGACCCTAACAGCCCACCAATACCCGATGCGGCGATCAAGTAACTCACCTCCAAAGCGTTAAACTCAAGCACTGATTTCGCGTAGAATATCGCTTGGATCCAGAAAACGGCTCCTGTGGTGTTAATAACCATTACCGCAAGAGTAATAATCCACATATTGCGTTCAGCTCGTAACACTGCCCAACCTTCTTTTAATGCCGCAAAGACACTCTGCTTTTTTGGCGGCTCACTTGGAGCAAGCGTTAACCTTTCTAATTGCCAATACGAAAGCAATAGAAGCACCGCCACAGCGAGAAAAACATTGTGGATTGTCGACATCAGCATCAATGCTCCCGATAACACTGGTCCAACCGTTTCCATCACACTGTTTAACGAACTCATCCTCGCTATCGCGGTATTTTGCATTTCAGGAGCCAATGCCCTTTTCATCATCGTCATGCGCGCATTGTGATAGCCATAGTTAAACGCCATCATCAAAAAGGCGGCGGGAAACAGGACCCAAAGTGGCTCACTTAGCCACTCCACTGCAAGATACGAACACAAAACAACCACCAACTGACCCAACAACATCGCTTGTGACCAGCGCTTCTTATCAACGCGATCGACTATCACGCCGATAAACAGCGCCAAGAGTAAATTTGGCAAAAATTCCACTGCGCGCATCCACCCCATCATCTTTGAAGATTGTGTGAGTTCATAAACCAGCAGTGGTAACGCTAGGTTGTAAATCTGTGCTGAAAACGCAACAAATAGTGCGCTGGAAAATAGAATTTGAAATGGCCTGTTACGCCAGATAGAAGTTTGAGGCTTAGCTAACGTATTCATTTATTTCTCCTTTTATCCTGAATAGAATCTCCTATTATCGAGATTAAAAGATGAAGAAAAATAGAAATATAAAATTAGGATTTCACCTTTATGCGCTATTGGAATGCTCTGGCATTTTGCCGTAATAACCTTTCGCTCCAACATTGGACTCAAATATCACTAGATCAATTCAGCCATGCTTTACATTGCACGCGTCGTAATGCACAGTTGCTAATTAAACGCTTGGTTGAAGAAGAGAGAATTGAATGGCAATCAGGGGTTGGGCGCGGAAATTTACCTCAGGCGAAACTAAAACAACCGCTTGATGGTTTGCTAAAACAAAAAGCAACTAGCCTACTTAAGCAAGGCAATGTGGAAGCGGCGCTTGTTCTCGTTGATGCACAGGAAAGGGAGGGCTTTCTTAGCCAATACCTTTCCCAATATCAGCCAGTTAAAACTCAACAAGACATCTTACAAATTCCTTTCTATCGTGGCACGCATTGCCTAGATCCAGTCAAGATTAATCGCCGCACCGAGCTGCACATCGCCAGCTATCTATATGCAAACTTAATTCGAACTCAGCCTACTCTGCATGGCGATCTGGCACACTCATGGCAACAACGTGACGACAGTCTGACGATAACCTTGAGAAAGGGGCTCAAGTTTGATGATGGAAGCCCACTAAGGGCAAAAGATGTCAAAGCACATTTTCAACGCTTGATGGAGCAAGGCGGTGCACAAGTCGAGCTTTTCCGATTTGTCGATAAAGTGGAGGTAATTAACCCTCTTCGTATTAGATTCACCAGCCATACTATGCCATCTCTGTTGCCTAGATTGCTTAGTCATAGTGCGATGGGCATAACGAAAGTGAAGGATGGAAAGTTACTCGGAAGCGGCTCATTTTTACTATCAGAGCAAACAGAATGGCGCACATTACTTAGCATTAACCCGCACTATCACGGCTTAAGGCCTTGGGTCGATGGAGTCGAAATATGGAACGTGGGTGATAATGCCAAAACACTCGAATTCAACTGCGATATTGTTCATGGTCATCACTTGTCAGACCAATTAAATGCTGATTTCACAGCTAAACAGAAATGGGAACAAGGCTGCACCTACGCAATGCTCAATCCACATAATCATCCTTGGATGAGAAATCGAGTTCATCGCAAGTGGATTCAAAAGCTACTGCTTAGTATGGGAAGGCCAAGCGAAAATCAATGTGAGGTCGTTGCGCGCGCAAAAGGTATGCTCTCATCACCAACATCAGTTTCAGAAAAAGACCTATCGAACGCTAGGCAAGCTTTAACTGAATTGAACGGTCCACTGAAGCCATTGATAGTTCTCACCTATCAACTTGGAACCAATATCGCCACCGCTCAACTCGTTACGGATTGCTTGAAACAACTTGATGTAGACTGCCGACTACACGTATTGGAGTACCCTGAATTCAATCAACCAGAAACATTTAATAAAGCAGATATCGTTATAAGTGGAGAAGTATTTGGCGAAGATACTCTGTTTTCTTGGGTTGACTGGTTAGTGTGTAACTATTGCCACCAAGTTTGCCTTTCAGACAAGAACAAGCTTTGGTTGGAACAAAAAGTCATTGAAGCCATGTCAGAACCGACGGAAAGTACGCAGCTAAAGATGCTTGAAAAAATTGAAAAACAACTAATTACTAAGAACTTATACCAACCTCTATTTCACACAATGCAAGACCTGAATGTCTCTGACGAAATATCTGCACCGGATCAACTCGCCAATGGATGGATCGACTTTAATCAAATCGTAATGAACCAATCTACCAAGTAACGTTGGGCTATATTGTAAAGCTATTGATACGGTATTGGCTGGACAAACCATTATTAAATATCGTCCATAATGCAGTGCAGCCTATCTATAAGGTGGTAAACTAAAGTATTAATAATCTGAAGTTTTAGACCTTTAAGATAACAACCCCTAATGAGTGAGACTACCTGATTTAATGAAACGCCTTTTTACCATAATGGTTCCCATTTTGGCATGGATTGCCGCAGCTCCGACTTATGCTGCCTGCAATGTTGCGGCTGATCAGGACTTCCTATACTCACATATTACTCCTCAAGATCGCCCAATGCTTGAGTTTTACTATCATTCCTTATGCCGCCCAGGGTCGGACAGCTTTAGCGAAGTAAGGCTGCCTAGTAATGCTTCTGCTTCTTCTCAAGCACTTTATTACTTTGCTCTTGGCAATTTAAAAAAGTACGAAGGAATAACAAGCTCAAGCATCCCTGATATGGAAAAACTCGGGACTGAGAACAACATAAACTGGATAATTGCAGAAGCTAAACTCAATCAAGCACTTAAACTCATTGATGCCGACTTGTTACTCCAAGCAGAATACCTTCTCAATGAGGTAGTGCCTGTTGCTCGTGAAATTGGTTATCGACGCCTTCTTGCTCGTACTTATCGCTGGTTAGGAAACATAAAAGTTCAGCGTTCCGATATCAAAGCCAGTTTGAATTACTACAAAACCGCATACGAACTGGTCAGTGAAATTGGTGATGACTTTCAAACCACTATGACACTAAACAATATTGCCACCGTCTATATGCAGTCTGAAGATTGGAAGCGTGCTGGCAAATATATCCAACGTGCATTAAAACTCTATACTGACAACAAATATGACAACAGCCTATTTGAGGCCATTTTATTTGCCAATTCAAGCGCTATCTATTTCGCAACGGGGCAAAATGAGCAAGCCCGAGACTATATAAAAAAAGCACTAAAACAAGCAGAAAAAACGGGCTCAAATCGAATAAAAATTTCGACCTTATCCAACATGTCACAATTATTTTCTACCGTTGGTCAACCCAAAGAAGCGCTCACGATGGCGAAGCGTTGTGTACTGCAGGCCGAAAAAGCCTCGAATTCAAGCCTTATGTTGGCGAGCTGCTATGAGGCCTATTCAAGCGCTTACCTAATGCAGCACGACTATCAGAAAGCCATCACATATGCCCATAAAGTTCTTAATATTTTGCATACTTCAGAGAGTAAAGAAATCACATGGGAAATGGACATTCTATCAAAACTTGTCGAAGCACATGAAGCAATAGGCAACTATGAAAAAGCACTTAAGTTCATGAAACAAAAATACTTAGTGCGTAAAAACTATTACCGCCAAACTTATAACGAAGACATACTCAGTGAAAAGAGTGCCTTAGAAAGGCGCTTGAATAAGAGAGAGATCGAGCTACTCGAAGCAAAAAACCAACTCCAGACCATTACTTTAAAAGAGCAGCGCTCGCGTGAGATCCTCTACGCAGCACTGTTTTTGATACTGGCCTATTTTGTTGCTCGCAGTGTATTCCGCTTAAAGCGAGCGAACTTGGAACTGCGTAACCAAAACACCACTGACCCATTAACTGGGGCTTATAATCGACGGTTTTTGGAGAATTGGCTGGAGCAATCTCCCTCTTCAATGCAAAGTCCTATTTATGTCGTTTGCGTAATTGATATTGATAGCTTTAAATTGTTTAACGATACGTATGGCCATGAAATAGGGGATCTAGTCCTTAAGGAAACGGTCGTAACTTTACAAAATAGCTTACGAAAAAAAGACATTTTGGTTCGATGGGGGGGCGAAGAGTTTGTTTTAATTATGCCTATTGACAACTTAGACAAACTTGAAGAAACCCTAGAAAGGCTCAGGGCGAACGTTGAACAGCATATCGCTCATCATAATGAGCAGCAATTTAGTATCACGGTCTCCATCGGTGCTTCGTCATGCAAAAGAGAACTTCTTGCCGAAGAGTGGGAAACCGTATTCGCACAAGCAGATGCCGCTTTGTACCAAGCCAAAGATGCAGGGCGAAATCGCTATCAGATTTACTCCAATCAAACGTAATTTAACACGTTATTTTTTTAACCGTTCCTGCTACCCAAAATTCGTTTTCCCTGGACTGAACCTACTCAGCAAGGAAGTCAACAAAGTAGCGAATTCGCGCTGTTCTGCGCAGATCGCTGTGCACCAATAACCAAATGCTGCGATAGGGAACTGGCTTCTGGAAAGGCGCACGTACTAAGTTTGGATGCCTATCCCCCAGATTACACGCCAGATAAGCCATTAGTGAAGTCAAAGCCATCCCATGAGGCATAGAGACATACACCGTTCCCACGGGGTCAGAGTCTCTGCCGATGATCATTCTCGACCCAGATGTCATCTCGTCTTCAACTCTTTCTGCATAAGGCAGTACTCATTGTACTGCCTTGTTTAATAAATCTATGCTTTCACCGCTTCAATCGATACCTTTTTAAAGGGACTTGAGTTGCCAATAAACACCCCAACACCGACCAAAACAATACCTAAAACATGAACCCATTCAACATGCTGACCAAAATAGATCGAAATCAGTAAAGTAAACACAGGCATGATATTGAACAACGATGCCGTTTTATCCGGTCCAAGGACTATCGCACCTTTCATCCAAAAGTAATATGCAATCAAAGTTCCGAATAGGCTCATATAAGTTATTAGTGCCAAATCCTGAACACCAATAGAATCGATACTTTTGCCAAAATCCCTTTGAAGAGTTGCGATAAATAGCATCTGCATAGCACCAATGCTCAACACCCATCTCAGTTGCTGTCCTACAGGTATATGAGGTGTCAAACGCTTCGCTAAAATCGTATATAAACAACCACTCAACAAGGCGCACGCCATAAGAATGTCACCAATATTCAGTGCTATTGACGTCATTTCCCCACCAGTAATGACAATAATCACTCCAACAAAGCTCACTAACGCACCTAAGATTGTTTTATACGAAATGGGGGAATTAAGAATGAGCCCTGAGAGCAAAATAGCTACTAGAGGCATATTTGCTTGAACGACTGCCGCATTGACGGGAACAGTGAAAGTCATCGCATAAAAAATTGAACAGTTTTGTAAAGTGACGCCGATTGTCGCGATGATAAACAACGAGAACATGTCTTTACTCTTAAGCTTTACTTCATGTGGATATCGCATACCCCATCTCAATATCAGTAAAATCAAAGCAGCTATTGAAAATCTTAAAGCTGCGGAAACTAGCGGCGATATATTTCCATCGATAGCTTTAATGACATTAAAGTTACTAGACCAGAAAAAGATAGCGATAACAACGCCGCCCCAAACAGATAAATGTTTAGACATAAAGTATCCTTATAAACTTGACTCAGCAAGGTTATATATTTCATAGTTGCCTTTTAATAGACACTTATGGGAGGGGTAATTTCAAATATGGAATCTCATTCTCTAGACGATTTATATTTATTTGTTTCCATAGCGCGTTATCGCAGCCTTACACAAGCCTCTGAGCACTTAAATATTCCTCTTGCAACCTTGAGCCGAAAGCTTAAAAAGCTGGAAACAAGCTTAGGATGCCGATTGCTCAACAGAAGTGCGCATCACTTCGTATTAACACAAGATGGAGAAAAATATAGGCAGCAATGCGAACCTTTACTTCAAGGTTTAGAAAACGTTACAACTCGCATTGCAACCGAGCGCCAGTCCCTATCGGGCACACTCAAGATATCGGCCCCAATCAACATGACCCAAATGTGGTTAAAGAGATGTGTCTATGAATTTGCAGAAAAGCATCCCAACATATGCATTGATTTAGATGTGCAAAATGAGAAGGTCAACCTAGTTTCCAATCGTATCGACGTCACATTTCGTCTTGGGGATCTCATAGAGCAGGATTGGATTGCTCGTAAACTTTGGTCCATTCCTTTCGGGCTATGCGCGTCACGGAGTTACCTAGAGCAGTACGAACCAATCGCTCACCCTAAACAACTAGTTAATCATCGACTAATTACTTTAAACAACGACCGCACTTGGACGTTAATCAACCAGCTAACCAATGAAACATATTGTGAGCAGCCTAAATGTCATTTCGCTTCTAATGATGTTCTACTTGTCCGCGATGCAGTCATTCAAGGACTGGGGATTGCTTGGATACCCACCTATTATTTTCATGACCTTAATCAGGAACACTTCAACCTACAGCCGTTGTTGCCTGACTGGCTGGCTCCCGGTAAAGAAGTCTATATGATGTATAGAGACAGAGGAAATCGCCCAGCAAGAGTCGATGCTTTCATTGAGCATGTTATTGATTGGAAAAACCGATTTAAAATGTTTATCTAGCCCTAAGTAAATACTTAGATGGCTATGGTTAAAAAGCCGGTACTGGGTAGTGCTTGCTCCCAAATAGCCCTAGCTAAAGAAAACACTTTTACTTTCTACTAGTACAACCACCCAACTCGAAAAGATACGCCAACAATAACAAACAGTATTGAGAAAACAGTAACCGGAATAATGTGCAATGCCATATCAGTGAGATTAGATTCTGATAATTTAGGAATCACTCGGAACCTTGCATCTAATGCGAATAGAAAAGTGAGCAATAGCAGAGTAAGTTTAGCGGCAATCCCGTGCGAAATTGGAATAGACATATCAATCCATAAACTCACATCAGGTAACATTCTGTATGCCAACATAAGCCCTGTAATGATTTGAATAACTAGCGCAGGCATACCTATTTTTTCATAGACAGATTCAAAATCCAAAAGTCTCTGGGCAGAGCGTTCTCGTAGCACCCTAGGCAGCACGACCACAGCTAGTACGATATGTCCTCCTGTCCAAATAGTCGCCGCGAGTATATGTAATGTGACTAACAAACCATACATGTTTTGTCCCTTCTCTACTGGTTAGGCAGACCGCATTGAGCGATGCGAGATTGATTACCTTCAATAGTGACACCTCACAAAAATGAGAACCATAATCAATATCAATTAATTGATAGTTAATTAATTCCCCCACCTGAACCTTTTGACAAAAATCTATCCAGTAAAACTATTCAGCTACAGCAAGTTAGTTGGATTTTGATTACACTAAACTTTTAGAGTTTGTAGAGCCGTTCCATTGCTGACCAATAAAACGCTGACTTTCGCTACGGCGAATCTGTTTAATTTTGTAGAGCCTCCAAAGGCGTTTTACGACTTTGAAAACATCTATGATGGCGAAGCATGGAAAGAGAAGTGTCGCTGGACTCAAGAAAAACTCAACATCCTAAACGCGGACATTGTTGGTGTTCAAGAGGTGTTTAGTATCGACGCCGCGCGAATCTTATTTGAAGAACTAGGCTACCCTCATTTTGCGGTCGTCGACGAACCTCATCTAGAGCAGGACTATATTTGCTCTCAACCCGTTGTCGCCATTGCATCACGATACCCAATTGTCAGCGTCAGTGCCGTCACTCCGCTAACTTCGATTGAAGAGAGCTATCAGGTTAAGGCTCCCGACTTTAGCCGCAAACCAATTTATGCCACGGTCGAGATACCAGATATCGGCGAGGTAGCCGTTTATGTCTGTCACCTTAAGTCACAACGGCCAATAGACAGCCTTGATGCTGAGAAAGCTCACTCACTCTTGGGTCAATGGTTATCAAGCCAGCAAAGGGGATGGGAAGCGGTTATGCTACGAGTGTTTATGGAACAGCTATATAATAACCACCCAATCCCAACGGTGCTGATGGGAGATATGAACCAAGCGATAAGCAGCAATATTACTGGTTTACTGACTCAGCAACTCAATGAAGATGATAAACAACTCAGGCTAAGAGATAGCTGGCAGCTTCAACCTACATCGGCATTTGAAAGTGAGCGACCGCCTACTCACTATCATTTTGCTAAAGGGAATGTGCTCGACTACATTCTGCTGTCACAGGAGTTTCAACCCGACTCTCAGTATTCGATGGCTGACGTCACAGAGTACCAAACACTGGATGCCCACTTGATCAACCCAAGCTTTGAAAAAGACAAGAAAGCCAGTGACCATGCCTTTGTCGCTGTAACAGTTCAGTTTGTTCTATAAGCTAAAACGAGTGACATCCACTCGTTTTCTGCTTACTTAACTGCACCCAATTTTTGGTTCCTCTCCCATAAGCCAAGAGATCCACCTTCTCTTCGAGTTCAATATAAAACCCTCTTCGGCACCGATACCACCAGTGATGAATCCATCTATGGGAGCATCACTTAGGTTAAGCGAAAACCGCCAATTTTTACTATTTATTCGTTGACCATGTTGAATTGCCTGATTAAGTTGCTCACTAACCACATAAAGGGTAAAACCCTTTGCTTCGCTGATCCCTAACCCAGAATCTGACACACTACCGATAGCCACTGGCAGCTCCATAGTACAATCGCGACCATCGGGATCTGAAAAACGGTAGATGGCATTTCCAACCCTTCCTTTTAGCCAAACTAATTGTCCTTGGGTCATTTGATCTGCGACGATAACGCCTAACGAATTGGATGGCACTTCCTGCGAGGCAACAGCAACTGCGGAAGCCGAACATAGAAATAGAAGCTTGATGACGTTTTTCATGCTGACGCCTCCTCAGTCATATGCGTAAGAGTCGGTTGAGCTAACAGGTAAACCAACCAAAATGGCCCTGCAATGGGGACGAAAAACACAAAGCCCCAATATCCTGTTTTACCACTATCGTGGAGCCTTCGAGCTATAGCAGAAAGAGTAGGAATTAAGCTCAAAATGCCATAGGTAGCATCAAACCAACTTTTCATCGCAACATCAGCCAATATACAAACCAAACTAACCAAGGCATGTACAAGGAAGAACCACCAAAATTCCTGTTTCGACGAGCAGCCAGAGAAGTCAAAACTGCGCCTCCACGCCAATAAATAAAACCGCATAAATGTCACTCCTTTATAAACAACAAGGAGATTTTCAGGCGATTTCGAATCTAAAAAGACCTAAATCGCGTTCTAGGTCGTCTCAAAACCGGCATTTGTCCTATTATTGGTTTTAATTAAATTTCAAAGAGTTATCCTTATTGGTACTCGAAACGGAATCAAACTTCATCTAGGACCGATTATGCTCGCCATTCCTGTGCCTTTTGTTGTCTCAATGCTACTTGGGCTATTAGCGATTACGCTCTATTTGCGTTTCGGGCCACAAACCAAAGCAGCTTGTTTGTTTCTAGGGTTGTGCGCAACAACAATCGCTATGGTAGGTTTGAGATGGACATTTGATGTCTCACTGTTTAACTTTTTCCAGCCCGTTTTAGCTTCTCTGATTCCGGTTTGTGCTTGGTTCGTTTTTTCGGCATCAACGCAAAGAAACTTATGGTCACTAGTAAAGCACTTTGTCGCGCCTGCATACATATTGACTAGCGTGGCTACTCAAGATTGGTTGTCACTCCCTATAGATGAAGTTCTCACTCTTACCTATATCGGTTATGGCATTGGGTTGATCCGGTTTGCAGGAAAAGAGTCCTTATTGATCAATGTTTCTCTAGGAAGTTGGGATAACGTTAAGAAAGCAGAGAGTATTGCGGGTTGGATGTTACTGTTTTCAGCACTCGTCGATACATTGATGTCACTGGATTTCGCTTACAACAAAGGGGAGATGTCGTTATATATACTGACTGTTGCCCACCTAGTATTGTTGCCGACGCTCTCTATTGCTGTCGTTATTGTTGGCATAAACACACCTATCTCAGAGACTGAGAACGCTGAAGCACAGCCAGATCATTTGATAAGTAATACTGTTTCTACAATGACGATGTCACAAGAGCGAGCTATCGAGATTACGTCTTTGTTAGATGAGAAAATACGTCGAGAGTCTCTGTATCTCGATCCCGATTTAACACTCGCGAAACTTAGCCGTAAACTCGTCATACCCGCTAAGCATATTTCTATCGCAGTCAATCAAGTACATGCTCAAAATATTTCTAAACTCATAAACTCTTACCGCGTTTGCCATGCAAAACAGGCGCTACGCAGCTCTCAAGATACCGTGACACAGATTTTCATGAATAGTGGCTTTCAGACTAAATCAAATTTTAACCGGGAATTTTCAAGAATCACTGGTATGACCCCAAGTCAGTATCGTAAAGCTAAATCAGCGCAATAAACCTAACCATCTGAGTTCGTTGACACAAACATTGAACTTAAACTTAATTACGACTTAGAACTACGCCTAACTGACTAAAGTAGCGACTGCTATACTAGAGAAAACCCATCTCTTGAACGGTACTAATGAAAGTTCGCGCAATACTGTTGTTTTTCTTATTGTTACCCATTCAAGTTATGAGTGCAGAGATCGCGCTGTTTGTTCCGCGAACAGAGAGTGCTTCGTGGCAATCACAAATAAGATTTGCCCAAGCGGCTGCCAATGACCTTGGCGTTACCTTACATGTCTATGATGCAGAGAACCAACCCGAGACCATGTTGAAGCAAGTCTCCCAAGCATGTGAGAAAGGCGTAGATGGTGTTCTGTTCATGAACTACGAACAGATAGGTGAAAAGCTGCTTACCATTACTGAGAAGTGCAAAATACCGAGTATTCTTTTCAACACAGGGTTTAACTCCCGCGATTTTCTCCCTCGAACCAAATATCGTTACTGGATTGGAGAAATTACTCCTAACGATATCAAAGCAGGTTCCGTTTTGGCCGAGCAACTGCTGCTAAAAGCCAATGGTCAGATCAACAAAGTAAAAATGCTGGTGCTCAATGGTAATCTCAAGGAGTTATCGGCAATCGAGAGAAACCAAGGGCTTTATCAATTTATACGGCACAACCCGAGCGTAACTGTTGTTGCAGAAAGTGACTCCAATATGAGTTGGGGGCGTGAAGAAGCGAAACGCCAATTTAAGCATTTTTACCAACGTCATCCTGAGATCAACATGGTATGGGCCGCCTCTGACACTATCGCATTAGGTGCCAGAGATGCCATGCGAGAGCTAGAGTTACCGCTAAATTCCATCTATATCGGAGGAGTGGATTGGCTACCGGAAGCACTTAGAGTAATTGAAGAGGGAGAGCCCTATATCTCGGTTGGCGGTCACTTTACCGAAGCGGCGTGGAGCATGATCTTGTTGAACGACTATCTTGATGGTCACGATTTTATTGCTGAATCCACCCAGTTTCGCTCCCCATTCTATTCAATCAATCATGCCAATGTAGCCATGTTTCAAAGCTTTATTGACGACAATTGGCAACGTATTGATTTTCAGGCGCTCTCTAAACAACATGAGAGCGATAAACTATATAACTTCAGCATCAAATTCCTACTTGATGGTTATTATCAAAACACCAAAGCACTCAAGTTGACCGATGAAGAAGTAGAATGGTTAAGAGATCATAACGAACTAAGGTTAGCAATTGATATAGATTGGCCGCCGTTTGAGTATGTCGACGGTAGTGGAGAGTATCAGGGCATTGCTGCCGACTACATTAAGCTGATCGCTCAGCGCTTAGGGATAGAGCTTGTTCCCAGTACCAATATGAGTTGGTCTGAGGTTGTTGAAGCTTCAAAACAGCGAGCACTAGACATTTACCCTGCTCTTCCTGTCACGCAAGATCGTGAGCAATATCTGGACTTCACTCGCCCATACCTCAGTTTTCCACTCATGATTATCACCAATCAAGACATTCCTTATGTGCGCGATATTGAGGCTCTCAATGGTATGCAGGTTGCAGCGGTAGAAGGGTATAGCTCATACGAACTACTGCGAGACAATCACCCACAAATCAAGCTGTATGCGGCTGAAAACGTATCAGATGCTCTGCAATCCGTCGCATCAGGCAAAGTAGATGCATACGTAGGTAATATTGCAACCGCCAACTATGTTATGACACGCGAAGGGTATAGCAACCTTAAAGTCTCAGGGCTCACACCGTATCGAATTGATCTAAGAATGGCAGTGCGAAGCGACTGGCCAATCCTTAACAGCATCTTGCAGAAGTCTTTGGACGCCCTCTCTGAAGAAGAGAAACAAACCATCTACTCCCGATGGGTAACGGTTAGATACGAACACGGAGTGGATTATAGTCTCGTGTGGAAAATCGCTCTTGTGTCACTGTCGGTGTTAATTTTACTAAGTTACTGGACGAGCAAACTCTCCAAGTTAAATGACAAACTCAATAGCGAAATTACCGAGCGAAAGCAGATAGAACAGCAGCTGTTACATGAGAAAAACAAAATCGAGCAGCTGTCGATTACTGACCCTTTAACAGGACTGTTTAACCGCCGTTACTATAACAAAAAGCTCCCTACAGAAATCTTACGAGCGCAGAGCACCCAAGACTGGCTGAGTTTTGTAATTATTGATGTCGATGACTTCAAGCAATACAACGACCATTACGGACATCTTAACGGTGACAAACAGCTCGTCGAGTTTGCTAATGCCCTGAAAAAGCAGTGTCAGCAAAGTTCTGATTACTGCTTCCGCCTGGGCGGAGAGGAATTTGGGGTGCTGTTTACGGGGCGTTCTCCAGAAGAAGCCATATCGTTCGTCAACCAAATCCGACTGGAGATTGAATCGTTACAGTTAGAGCACCAGTTTAGCCGCGCTTCTGATGTTATTACGGCTTCGTTCGGAATAGTGACGACCAACAAACCTAAGTACACGATGGAACAACTTTATGAAACCGCTGATGCCGCCCTCTATGATGCCAAAGAGAGCGGCCGTAACACGGTTGTTGTTAAAGAGCTAAAATAGCGAACTTAAGCCTTTAGCCGATTAAAACTCGTTACTCAGGTTGTAAGTTTCATTTACCCCACTTTCCTGCACAAAGTCCTCATCGTGACTGACCAAGACAAATGCTCCACTGTACTGATTTAACGTCTGGGCGAGTAACTGCTTAGACTCCAGATCAAGGTGGTTATCAGGCTCATCCAACAAAAGTATCGGCTGAGTTGGCTGATGGCTGACCACCAGCATTGCTAACTTCATTTTCTCACCACCACTTAGCTGCTTGACTGTGCGGAAAACCGAATCACGCCGAAAGCCGATACCTGCTAACAAAGTTCTAGTCTCCGCTTCCAATAGTCCACGGCACATTTCCATCACCGTCTCTAACAGAGTCTTGGTGTTATCTAACAAGCCAAAGTGTTGGTCTAAGTAAAATAACGGCGTATTGAGGTAACAGTCACCGCTGAGCAAAGTACTTTTGCCCCGCAAGATATTAAGCAAGGTAGACTTGCCTGACCCATTGCCACCATGCAACCAAAGTTTGCTAGTTCCCGTTAGCTGCAAATGAATAGGCTCCTGGCAACCATAAGGTAAGACACCATTGACTATCGAAACTAGCTGCCCTTTCCGGCCTCCATGACTTTCACCCATATAGAACTTTTGCGCTTTTAACTGCTCACTCCTCTTGTTCAATGCGTGCTCTTTCTTATCAAGCAAGTCTCGACGACTGTTTTCGTTTTTCAGCTTGTTGGACATGGTTCGCTCAGCACTGTCTTTCATACCATCAAGCAAGATTTTAGGTTGGCTGCCACTTCTGCGCGCTTTTATTCCTTTTGCTTGTCTTTGCTCGGCTTTCTCTTTGTTCTTTTGCGCTTGTCGCTCAAGCCTTTTTTGTTCCTTGTGGACACTGTCTAGTTGACGTTCAACCGCCGTTACTTCTAGCTCTTTTTGACTTCTATAGTCGTCATAATTACCGCCAAATTGGGCTAACCCCAAGGTTGAAAGCTCCCATATTTGCTCCATTTCTCGCAATAAAAAGCGATCATGGCTTATAAGCAATATATGACCCGTGAAGGCATTCATTTGCTCACGAAGCCACTCGCGACCCTGTTTGTCTAAATGGTTGGATGGTTCGTCTAGCACTAACAGCTGCGCATCAGATTGAAACAGTTGCCACAACTGTAAGCGTGCGAGCTGTCCGCCGCTTAGCTCTGAACAGAGAAAGTCCGTGTTTCGCGGCAACTGCATCTCACCAAGCTGGTATTCTAGCTCTTGTTTCAACGACCATTGCTCTCCGACAATCTCGAACCAATGATCGTCGCAATCTCCTTGCTCAATTTTCGCCAAAGCGTGCAATACATTTTCAACTCCAAGGTACTGCGCAACAGTAATATTGCCATCCAGTAGCTTTGAAGGTAATTGAGTGTAGGTTTTCACGATCGCATTTAGCGCGACTTCACCCTGAGTGGGACAAAGAGCCTTGGTTAGAATAGAAGCGAGAATTGATTTCCCCACCCCATTACGTCCGACTAACCCGACTTTAGATTGCGTTAACGAACAACAGATATCACTGAAAAGCACCTCGCCATTGTCGAAGTGGTAGCTGATTTTATTGGCTTGTACAACTGGCATAAATTGCCTCCTGTTAGACAGGATTAGGCATTGCACGTAGCAAACAGATCGCAAACAAATGCGATAAAAAACAATCTTGTATAAGAGAAGTCATGCTCGATTGAGCACAGACGGAGCTACGCCGACTAACCCTGTGGAATCCTAATAACGATGTAAAACTGGATAACAGGTGTTAGTTATTCATATTGGCGTAATCTCCTAAAGAAGTGATGGCGGGAGTATAGGGTGATTTTTGTTCAAACTTCAAGCGCTAAAAAATAAAGAGATGATCAACCGCACACATAAGCTTGTTCATCTCTTTATCTCGAATGCTATTAATCGACTTGCTGGACTGAAATACGGTTTTTGAACTCGAAAACCTTTTCTGCACACACATCAATGCAACGTCCGCAGCTCATACAGTCTTGGCTCATGACTCGTCGGTCACCTTCTTTTAGCGGTTGACGCAAAATCTCTGGCTCTGGGCAAACATTGTAGCAATCCATGCATTTGGTGCAGTCTTCACGACGCACTGCTGAAACACGAAGTAAGCTCTTTGAACCAATCACACCGTAGGTTGCACCTAGCGGGCATAAGTGACCGCACCAGCCGTGTTCAACAAGCAGCAAGTCTAGCAAGAAGACCATAACAATCAGTATCCAGCCAGCCCCCATTCCAAACACCAATCCACGATGAAGGGTGGCAACCGGATCAATCCACGCCCAAAGCACGCTTCCCGAAATTGCGCTGCCAATAAGTAGTACTGGAATCAACCAGTAACGAAGTTTAGATGACCAACGGTAGCTCGCCTTTAAATTGAGCTTTCTTCTCAGCCAAGCGGCGAAGTCGGTAACGATATTAAGTGGGCAAACCCAGCCGCAAAAAGCACGCGGGCTCACTACAGCATAAAATACCACCACAATGGCGAAGCCAATCAAAGCGGTGAGTTCAGGCATATGCCCTGCTGCGAGTGTTTGAAGAACAATTAATGGATCACTAAACGGAATGACATCAAACAGATTGCTAGACGATAGGTTGCCCTTTAGTACACCTAAGGTTGGCCCTGCCATGAACAACGCAATGATGCTGAGCTGACATACACGGCGCAGCAGCAAGAAGCGATGAGCCTTCCACCAGCCGAGTTCTCGGATTGCGTCTTTTCCTGCATCTTTCGCTAGATTCTTAGCCATTAGAGCTTACCTCCTAGCGTTTCTAACGCTTCTACAGGCACTTCCGGCGCGCTATTTTCCAGTGACTTGGTTACCTCTTCCCAACCCAATTGGTAGTGAGCTCCCATCTTGCCTTTCGCGAGCTCTGTTGGAATGATCTTAATTGCGGCAACTTCGGTCACACAAGCCTGCTCACATTTGCCACAACCTGTACATTTGTCCGAATGAACGGTTGGAATGAGTTTCGCGTGATAGCCCGTTCTTTCATTGCGAATATGCTCAAGGGTTATTGCTTCATCGACCAGTGGGCAAACACGATAACAGACATCACAGCGCAGACCTTGCCAGTTAAGACAACTTTCATGGTCAATCAACACCGCGGTACCCATGCGCGCATCATCGATATTGGTTAGATTAGGGTCAAGCGCTCCGGTTGGACAAGCAGGTACACAAGGGATGTCTTCACACATCTCGCATGGAATTTTGCGCGCATTAAAGTAAGGCGTTCCTGATTCAACAGAAGAGAGTAGCGTTGCCAACTTCAAGGTATCATAAGGGCAGGCCTGAACACATAAACCGCAACGAGTACATGCCGCCTCAAATTCCCCTTTAGGGAGCGCTCCCGGTGGTCGAACGGGCACACCTTCACCGTTTCTTGCCTGACTTTGCGTCGACTGAAGTCCCAATACTGTCGCAGCGACTCCAACCCCGGCCGCCGTTCGCGCGGCATCCCGCAAGAAGCGACGTCGACTCTCTGATAGCTTTGAATTAGACGAACTCATGACCCAATACCTCTCGCCTTCGCTTACATTGTAAGATGACTTACAACCTACTTTAGCATAGCAACCATAGTAAAATTACGGTTATTTTTGCGAGCAATGAGATCGAGATACATACCTCTAAAGTGGTGTATCAAACTTCAATTGATGCTTATCAACAAACCGCAGTGATAAAGCGCCCATATTGAAATTATTGCAGGGAAAGCACAGCTCACCATCTCCTACAAATATCTAAAGATTGAGTTTTTATCACACGATCTTTCCTTGCGACATATTATCCTTATATAGTGTGTGGCTATATTTTTGCTGCGGGGGTCTTATGATTGAAATCGTAATAGACGGAAAGTACCGAATTGTTGAGCAAGGCTCGACCCTACTAGAAGCGGCCAAAGTGTGTGGAGTAGACATCCCCTCACTATGTGGTCTCAATAAATCAGACCAAAAAGTCCCTTGTGACTTGTGTGTTGTCGAAGTCGAAAGTGGTGGAACTAAACGCGCTTGTGAACTCGAAGTGTATTCTGGGTTGAATGTTATCACTCAATCCCAACAGCTTAGCACCCACCGCAAACAAGCACTCAACCGGATCATGCAAGATCACTACGCCGATTGTGAAGCGCCATGCAAAACCGCTTGCCCTGCGGGTGTCGATATACAGTCTTACTTATATTTCATCGCACAAAACGATCATCAAAAAGCGATTGAAGTGATCAAAAAGACACTACCAATGCCGCTTTCAATTGGCCGTGTTTGCCCTGCATTCTGTGAGAGTGAATGCCGCCGTTCATTGGTTGATGAGTCGATAGCCATTCGACAACTTAAACGTCACGCTGCTGATGCTGACCTTGCAGCACAAGAATCTTATGTACCAGAGAAAAAAACAGCCAAAAACCTTTCCATTGCAATTGTCGGTAGCGGACCGGGTGGCCTAACCGCGGGCTATTACTTGTCCAATGAAGGTTACGATGTCACGGTGTTCGAGTCCATGCCTCAAGCTGGCGGCTGGCTTCGATATGGGATCCCTGAGTACCGACTCCCTAAAGCGATTCTCGACAAAGAAATTGAATTAATGTGCCGTAACGGCATGGTGGTGAAAACGAATCAGAAACTGGGTGAGAATTTTAGCCTATCTCAATTAAGCGAAGATTATGACGCGGTGTGTCTCGCTGTCGGCGCCTCACTCGCTGTCGAGATGAACTATCCGGGTAGTGATTTAGATGGCTGCTACCTAGGTGTGGATTACCTCAAAGATTATGTCACTGAGCAGCACTACACCACTGGCCAAAAGGTTGCAGTAATCGGCGGAGGCAACACAGCAATAGATTGCGCTCGAACTGCTCGCCGAGCCGGAGCTGATACCACCCTGATTTATCGCCGTACTCGCGAAGAGATGCCCGCCGAAGACTACGAGATTGAAGAAGCCGAACACGAAGGTGTGAAGTTCTTATTCTTAACTAACCCTGCCGAAAACATTGCTGACTCAAATGGTCGAGTCAGCTCAGTTCGGTTAGAGAAAATGGCGCTAGGCGCACCGGATTCTTCAGGACGACGCCGACCACAAGCTACTGGTGAGTTCTTCACTGAAGCGTTTGATACCGTGATTGCCGCGGTATCGCAAAAACCTGATTTGAGCTTTCTGGAGAACGATTCACTCTCCATCCCACTGACTCGTTGGAATACCGCGCAAACGGATGACGCCACCATGCACACGGGGACAGGTAATATATTCAGTATTGGTGATTTCAGGCGCGGCCCTGCTACCGCAGTAGAAGCCGTTGGAGATGGTCGCATCGCCGCGAAAGCGATTGATTTATACCTCAATGGCGACATGGCAGATATGCCTAAACCAGAGTTCAACTCACGTAAAGAGAAGAAACTCTCTCAAGTTGATCCGCTTCACTTCGAACATATCGAAAAAGTCGCGCGAAGCATTATGCCAGAGCTCACTCCCGAGCAACGTGAGCAGAGCTTTGCCGAAGTCGAGTTAGGTTTCGATAACGATGACGCCATTCAAGAAGCACTGCGCTGCCTTGAATGTGGCTGCCAAGCCAACACCCAATGTGATTTGCGTGACTACTCAACAGAATATGGTGCCGAGCAACATTTCAAAGTTTCGCTAGAGGTGAAATCTCATCAAGACTGGTTAACACTGCGCAGTAAAGATCCTAGACACAAGTTCCGCGTTGACCGTAGTTCGCAGTTTATCGAATTCGATGCTAACCGCTGTATCAGCTGTGGTCAGTGTATTCAGGCATGTAGCGAACAAGCCGTTCATGGCATTCTCAATTTTGTTCACGATGAGAAAGGACGCCCTGCCCTTCGCCCCGATGATAGACCGCACTTTGGCTCAGCGAGAAATGGTCGTTTGCTAATGGGAGACTCCAACTGTGTGCAGTGCGGAGCGTGTGTGCAAGCCTGCCCGACAGGCGCCATGGTCGATAGCCGAGATCGCTCTCAAGGTCGCAGCGAACAACTTAAACAAATCGATACCATTTGTACTTATTGCGGGGTTGGCTGCAAGCTCACCATGCATGTCGACGAGGCGAGCAATCAAATCCGCTACGTTAAAGGTGCTGAATCTCCCGTTAACCAAAGTATGCTGTGCGTCAAAGGCCGTTTTGGCTTCGACTTTATCAATGATGATTCAAGGCTTACCACACCACTCATCCGTAAAGATGGCTGGCTACAACCAGCAACGTGGCAAGAAGCGATCGATTTAGTCGCGAAGAAGTTCTCTGCGATTAAGCAAGACTTCGGCGGCAATGCGTTGGCAGGTTTCTCGTCAGCAAAAACCACCAACGAAGATAACTATGCATTCCAGAAGTTTATCCGTCGTGAGCTTGGCACTAACAACGTCGACCACTGCGCACGCTTGTGTCATGCCTCTAGCGTTACCGGTCTTGAAGCCTCTTTAGGTAGTGGTGCAATGACCAACGACATCCCAAGCATCAAACATTCGGATGTTATCTTCATCATAGGCTCAGACACCACTTCTGCGCACCCGATTATCGCTTCGCATATCAAGCAGGCAATTCGTCATCATGGCGCTCGTCTGATCGTCGCCGATCCAAAACGGATTGATATGGTCGACCATGCTGAGCTGTACCTCGCTCATAGACCGGGGACAGATGTCATGCTGTTAAACGGGGTGATGCAGCAGATCATTAAAAACGGTTGGTACGATCAAGAGTACATAGAAGAGCGTGTGGATGGTTTCGATACCCTACTTCAAGAAGTGATGTCCCCTGCTTACGTCTTAGATAAAGTCGAGCTAGTCACTGGCGTCAGCGCTGAAGACATCTTTGCCATGGCGCGCACCATAGGCACCGCCAAACGTACCGCTGTTTACTACTCTATGGGCATTACCCAGCATACAACGGGACACGATAACGTTCGCTCAATCGCCAACTTACAGCTCTTGTGCGGTAACATTGGTATTGAAGGTGGCGGCATCAACCCACTACGCGGTCAATCTAATGTCCAAGGTGCCTGTGATATGGGCGCACTACCAAACAACTACCCTGGCTACCAGAAGGTGTATAACCCAATGATCCGCCAGAAGTTCTCTATTGAGTGGAACGCACCCGACCTGCCAGCAGAACCTGGGTTAACACTCACCGAGATCATTGATGGTGCATGCCAACGTAATGTGCGCGGCTTGTACATTATGGGTGAGAACCCAGTATTGAGTGACCCTAACCAAGCCCATGTAATTGAAGGGTTAGAAACGCTCGACTTCTTAGTGGTGCAGGACATCTTCTTAACTGAGACAGCCCAATACGCAGATGTGGTTTTACCTTCATGCTCGTTTGCCGAGAAATCTGGTCACTTCACCAATACAGAACGTCGCGTGCAGAGAGTCAACGCCGCTGTCAACGCTCCGGGAGAAGCGAAAGAGGACTGGTGGATCATCCAACAAATCGCCAATGCAATGGGCAGTGACTGGCACTATCAAAATGTCGCTGACATAACCGCGGAAATTACCCGCGTCACGCCACAATATGCGGGCCTTAAGTGGGATAACATTACGCCAGAAGGTGTCCAGTGGCCGAGCAACAAGAATAACCCTAACGGCACACGCATCATGCACCAAACCCAATTCACTCGTGGTAAAGGGCAGATGGTTGGGGTTCCATTCCGCTACGCGGCCGAACTGCCTGATGAAGAGTTCCCGCTCGTGCTTACAACAGGCCGAGTGTTAGAACAGTTCCACACCGGAACCATGACTCGTAAAACCAAAGGGCTCGACAAGCTTGCTGGACCAAGAGCGATGATCAGTGTACAAGACGCCGAAGCGCTAGGAATCTCAAATGGTCAAAGATTGAAAGTCTCAACCCGAAGAGGAGAGATAGAGATCGACGCGTTTGTGACCAAACGAATCCAAAAAGGGGTGATCTTCATTCCTTTCCACTTCGTCGAGTCGCCAGTTAACAGGCTCACCACCACAGCCACCGACCCACACGCTAAGATCCCAGAGTTTAAGGTCGCAGCAGTGAGAGTTGAAGCGCTAGGCACCGCAGATAACCATGCCTAACTAGCCGGTTTTGATAAGAAAAGAGAGTCAACCATAAGGTTGGCTCTTTTTGTTTATCTATCGATAACTACGCTTTGTTTGAGTAAATCAACGAAGCAAATATATTTTGAAAGCTGCCATTTGAGGGCTGCTAGTGTTATTCGAGACTATGGTATGGATGAACGCTCTGAAGCACTACATGATAGTGTCGATGTTCATCGTTAGAAATACAACTTCAAGGAGTCATACTTCTGACCATGCTTACCATTTTCTTCTTATGATAAACTCTGCTTCTTTCGACTGAGACAACACATGAGTAACAAGCACTTTCAAGGTAAATACGAGGTAGAACTGAAGTATAGCCTAAAATCAAAAGCGAGTTTCTTGGAGATTTTAAACCAGATTCCGCATGAAGTTATGCTGCAGGACAACCTAGAGTCCGACTGGTACTTTGATACTCCTGACAAAACGCTGCTCGCCGATAACAAGAGTGTCTGTATCCGTAAAATGGAGCCATCTGGAATCAAGTTGTGGATAGTAAAAGGGCCAGAAGCAGATCGATGTGAAGCAACAAACATTACCGACGAAGTCAGTGCTATAAGCATGCTGCAAACCATGGGCTATGAAATCACCTTAAAAGCAACAAAGCTAAGAAGTATCTATTTTGTTGGCAACTTTCATATCACAGTTGATTCGCTAGAGGAGATTGGTGATTTTGCCGAGTTCGCCATAATGACAGACGATGAATCCATGCTTGTTGACTATAAATTTGAACTCAAAGCCCTTGCCAGTCAGTTTGGTCTCACTGACTCAGAATTACAGACAAAGTCCTATAAACAAATGTTTGTAGAAAAGTACGGTGAATAAGCACTTTAAGGCAAATAGCGTTTAGCCGACTTCATCAGTTTTTGGAAAGATGGGCACTCTAAATGAGAGGGTTGAGGGCAGTTCGCGACATGGTTGAGGTTATCACGTACTATTGCCAGCCTCTTGATTTGCTCATCAATTTCTTCCACTTTTTGAGTAAGCAAATCTCGGCTAATGGCCAATTCATCGTCGACATCAAACATGGATGCGATCTCTTCTAGCGATAACCCCGCAGCCCGACCCAGTGAAATAATATTTAATTTATTCAAAATATTAGGTGAATATTGTCGACGTAAGCCATTTCTTCCAATCGAACGAATCAGCCCAATCTTTTCATAATACCTGAGTGTGGACGGCGCCAAACCTGACTCTTTCGAAACGACTGCAATATCCATAAATATTCCCGTTGACTTAAAGTTAACTTCAAGTTGTAACATGGTTCAAAACTAGCAGGTTAAAAACGAATTACAACAGGGAAAACGAAATGGCAGTATCAATTTGGCTACAAGCGATTTGGGTTGGTATCGGCGCGACGGTGATCATGGATATTTGGGCTTCAATTCAGAAGCGAGTGCTTGGCATTCCGCCTCTTGATTACGCGTTAGTCGCGCGTTGGGTATGCTTGATACCCCGCGGACAATGGGTTCATCGTCCGATTATGGCGACTCCACCAGTCAAGGGAGAGAAGCTGTTGGGTTGGGCTCTACATTATTTGACTGGTATCGTATTTGCGTTAGTCCACATACTTATTTTGGGCGAAACATGGCTGATGAATCCGAGTATCGTACCTGCACTTATGACAGGCATAGTGACATTAGCGTTTCCATTCTTGATCATCCAGCCTTGCCTAGGATTTGGTATTGCCGCAACCAAAACACCCTCGCCGTGGAAAGCACGAGGGTTAAGTTTGTTAGCGCATAGCTTCTATGGTTTTGGCTTGTACCTAACAGCGCTTGTAACGCTATAGAGACATTAAGCTTAACTAATCCGCTTGAGAATCAACGCAGTACCCATACCACCACCGATACACAGAGAGGCGAGACCGAGTTGAGTTTTAGAGCGGATCATTTCATAGATCAGCGAAGTGACGATTCGCCCCCCCGATGCACCGATTGGATGCCCAAGGGCTATCGCACCGCCATTAACGTTGGTTTTATCTTCAAACCAATCGTAAGGCACTTTATGCTGCTCAGATAGCCCTTTCATCACACCAATGGCTTGCGCAGCGAAGGCTTCGTTGAGCTCTAACCTTTGAATATCAATCAGCTCGAGCTCTGCGCGTTGCAATGCCTGTTTTATCGCCGGGATTGGGCCTAGTCCCATCACATCAGGCTCAACACCACCTTGTCCTGTTGCGACTACCTCAACCAGAGGAACCAGCCCATGTTGCTGAACCGCTTGCTCGCTGGCAACAATCAAGGCTACCGCGCCATCATTTAAGCCGGAAGCATTGCCTGCCGTTACGCTCCCTTGCTTATCGAATGCCGCGCGAAGCCCAGACAAGCTTTCTATGGTAGTGCCGAATCTCGGATGCTCATCAAGATTCACAGCGCTTTCACCTTTGCGTGATTTAATCACTACAGGAACGATTTCTTCTTCAAAGCAACCAGACTTAATTGCTTGCTCAGCTCTTGATTGGCTACGAAGGGCAAATGCGTCTTGCTCCTCACGGCTTATCTCATAGCGCTTGGCAATGTTTTCAGCAGTAATACCCATATGAAAACTACCAAAAGCATCCGTTAAGCCATCTTTGAGCATGGTATCAACCATGGAGACATCACCCATTTTATTGCCTTGACGACATTTCCCATCCATCACAAATGGAGCATTACTCATACTTTCGGTGCCCGCAGCAACCACAAGGTTTGCATCACCGCTTCGTACCGAGTTTATGGCGTTGAGGATGGATTTCATGCCACTGCCGCAGATCATATTCAAGGTGTACGCAGGAATTGTGACAGGTACCTCTGCGTGAATAGCGGCTTGCCGACCCACCCCCTGCCCTAAACCTGCACCGAGCACATTACCCACAACCACTTCATCAATCATAGTCGGGGCAAGTTCGGCTTGGGCAAGCGCGCTCTTAATGGTTAAGCTCGCCAATTCAACGGCAGATTGGGAACTCAGCCCACCAAGGAAGCTGCCAATCGGAGTCCTCTTGGCAGCAACAATATAGACTTTCTCAGTCATCTTAGAGTACCAACCCACCATCTATTTTCAGCACTTGCCCAGTGATAAAGCTTGATTTGTCACTGGCTAAAAATTCGACGCCATTGGTGATATCTTCGGTTGTCCCCATACGGCCAAGTGGCGTTTTGCCTTTCATCATATCGAGTACTTTCTCCGGTAAATCAGCGGTCATAGGCGTTTCGATAAAGCCAGGTGCAACACAGTTGGCACGAACTTGAGCCCCTTTACGAGCAAATTCTTTCGCCCACCCTTTTGTCATGGCGATAACTCCACCTTTTGTGGCCGCATAGTTGGTTTGACCAATGTTGCCGTCGGTCCCAACTACTGATGACATAGTCACAATCGAGCCGTAGTTGTTTTCCATCATTAACGGCGCGATGGCTTGAGTCAGGTTGAATACACCTTTTAGGTTAACGTCTAGTACAAAGTCCCATTCTTGCTCTGTCATTTTGTCGATCAGTGCATCTCGGGTCACGCCTGCGTTATTCACTAACACATCTACGCGCGAGTATTGTTGTTTAATTGACTCCACCAGCTCAGCAATTGCTTGTCGGTCGCAGATGTTCACCGTAACAGCTTGCACATTTTCTATATCAGAAAATGCCGCGGCTAATCCGTCCGAATTCATATCTAAGGCGTATACCTTTTCTGCTCCGTTTTGAGCAAATCTCTCAGTGATTGCTCGACCTATTCCTTGCGCTGCGCCTGTTACCAGACAAATTTTGTTCTCAAACATGTCTTAATCCTTATGGGCAAATAAAAAACTGACGAGTAAAACCAATCAATTGCAAACGCACTTAGCCTACCGATTTATCGGTGTCTGCGTTGATTGGAAGTCGATGAACGATTGAACCGCTATTCATCTTTACTAATTTTGAGTCGAAACTGCGTGTCAAAGATTGCAGTATCCATAAATTTTAATGACGAACTGACGACAGGAGCGAAATCCATGTGCTGCAAGATGTCTCGCTCTAAATCCATACCCGGAGCTATTTCTATTAGCTCTAATCCATTCTCCGTTAAGCGAAACACCGCTCTTTCGGTGATATACAGAACAGGCTTGTTGCTCATAACGGCTTGCTTAGCACTAAACGTGATTTGTTCTACTTGGTTAATGAGCTTTTTCTGTCGACCTTCCTGAATAATAGTCAAAGCTTGGTGATTTACCTCAACTTGTAAACCTTGTGCGGTAAAAGTGCCGCAAAAGTAGACCTTCTTCGCGTTCTGCGTGATATTGATGAAACCACCACAACCCGCAATTTTGCTTCCAAAACGAGAGACATTAATATTGCCACTTTGGTCACATTGGGCTAAGCCAAGAAAAGCTTGATCGACGCCGCCACCATCGTAGAAATCGAACATCTGATCTTGGCTGATAATGGCTTGTGGGAAACGAGAGGCACCAAAATCCAATCCACTTTGCGGCGCTCCACCCACGGCGCCCGGCTCAACCGTTAAAGTGAAATGCTCCAAAACTCCCGCTTGCTGCGCGACTTGTGCAATATACTCTGGAGCACCAATCCCTAAGTTTAAAATCGAGTTGGCTTCTAACTCCATCGCTGCGCGACGAGCAATAATAGTTTTCGCATCAAGCTTAGTAGGTTGGTTAGAATCAGAAGGTGTTGCGTGCTCGTGAGGAGTTGGGATTCCCACAAACTCAGGATTCATCATGGTGGCGAAGGTTTGCATATGCTCTGCCTCGTCTTGGCACACAACCACAGCGTCAACAAACATCCCGGGGATTTTCACCGCATGGGGATCGAGCGTTCCGGCTTCGACGACACGTTTTACCTGAACGATCACTTTACCACCGTTGTTCTTTGCTGCTTGCGCTGCTGCTAAGCTTTCAACAATTAGGCACTCATCTTCCATAGTGATGTTACCGTTCTCATCGGCTGTGGTGCCTCGCAATATGGAAACATTGACCGGCAGTTTGTGATAGAAAAGGTGTTCTTCTCCGAGCAGATCAATCACCTCTACCCACTCTTGTGTGGTTGCTGAGTTGATCTTTCCCCCTTCGATTCTCGGATCGACAAACGTACCTAACCCGACTTTGCTAATCGTGCCCGGCTTACCTGCTGCGGTGTCACGTAATAAGTGAGAGATAATGCCTTGAGGAAGGTTGTAGCCTTGAATCAGATTATCGACCGCTAACTGTTGTAGCTTAGGGACTAATCCCCAGTGCCCACCAACGGCTTGTTTCACTAGACCTTGTTTCGCAAGATGATTAACAGCGCGACCTCGCCCATCGCCCTGCCCTGCGGCAAAAATCAGGGTAAGATCTTTCGGTTGCTGAGTGTGAGTAAAACGCTCACCAATGGCTCTTTCAATGGCTTCAGGTACGACACTGCCAATGAAACCTCCGAGTAAAACTGAATCACCGTCATTAATCCATTGCGCTGCCTGTTCTGGCGTAAGCTTTGCGACCACTTCAACCTTCCTTGCTTTCTCTGCCCGAGTTTGTTTCCACCAAATCAGCTTAGGTCCTGTCGGCACTGTTGTTAATTGCACAAATAGAGATTGTGAATTTCATATTAGGAATAGTTTTTAGCTAGGGGAGTAAGCGGCACAGATCTCTTCGACCCTCTGATAGAGGTACTGTTTAAAGCCGAGGCAACGTTCTGGCATTGGCGTTCTTGGGCGGAAAAACAGGTCGATATCAAAACTCGCGCACTGGTAATCTTGCATGATGTGTTGCAGCTCGCCGTCTTGAATCAGCTTGCTCACCAAGGAATGAGGTAGATAAGCAATCCCAGCACTTTCTAGGGCGAGATCAAGCAACATTTCGCTGTTGTCACACTCTAGAGTGTCTTGAATGGTGGCTATCTCCGTTTCTCCATCACGCTCAAAACACCATCGGTTTCCTCCAACCAAGGTTCGCGCATATAGGCAACGATGCTGACCAAGTTCATTGGGATTTTCGGGTATACCATGTTTAGTAAGGTAGTGAGGAGAGGCGCATAAGTATAAGGGCTCACGCAGCAGCCGCTTACGCACAAGTAACGAATCTTGTTCTGGTTCACCGTCATAACTGGCGCTGGCACGAAACGCAAAGTCGATACTGAGTGGATCAAACTCTCCTGCCTCAATAAAGATCTTAAAGTTCACCTGTGGGTGCATTTCAATATACTCGGCGACAATCTTGGTCAGATATTGACGTGCAAATAAGGGGGTGGAAGAGAGCTTTATCTCACCACGTTGCTCTTCCGCTAGATTTTGCACCTCTTCACACAAGCTATGAATGTCGGGCAATAGCGGAGAAAAACGCTCATAAAGTAATTGGCCTGCTTGAGTGGCGATCAACTGCCGTGTACTTCGTTTAATCAGCTCGACAGACATTGCTTGTTCAAGCTCTTTAACCCACCGACTGCCCGCCGCAGGAGAAATACCCTGTTGAATGGACGCCTCACGAAAAGAGCCAAATCGAATCACGGCACAAAAAAAGACTATCTTATCCAGAATAGGCTGTCGGCTTGAAAGCAGATTCGTTGTCATTCACTCACCAACCCTTTTTGCAGAGCGAGTTTGACCAACGCGGCTGTTGAGGTAGCGCCGAGCTTCTTTTTGATTCGGAGTCGATGCGTTTCTACCGTACGAACACTGATATGAAGCGAGTCGGCAATATCTTTATTGCACGCGCCATTAACAATCGCCTTCAGCACATCTGACTCGCGGTTAGTTAGCGTATCGTCTTTTGGCTCTGGCTTATCGTTTATCTGCTCAAGCAATCGATCTGATGCCTGAGGACACAAATAAGAACGCCCTTGCGCCACTTGGTTGATTGCCATGACCAACTCTTCAGAACCCACATCTTTGAGCACATACCCTTTCGCCCCTGCTTTGACAGAGCGAACGACATAGTCTCGGCTATCGTGCATCGACAACATAATCACTGCCGTGCGTGAATGGCTTTTTTCTAGCTTCTCTAAGACTTCAATCCCATTGAGGCCCGGCATATTAATATCGAGCAACAACACATCGGGCTTCAGTGACAGTGTGGTGTCCAGTGCATCGATACCTGTTCCCACACAAGCGAGGATATCTAGGTTGTCTTCCCTTTCAAGTCGCGACTTTAGCCCATCCTGCATCAAACGATGATCGTCGGCTAATACAAGTCTAATCATACAAACTCCATGTTTAAGCTCACTCGTACTTCTGTACCTTGTCCCTGCTCACTGGTTACGGCAAATGTGCCACCAATCGCCTGAATCCTTTCCTTCATATTCTGCAATCCCATATGTTCAAATATAGGTTGTTTGCGCTTTCCTGATTTTAGTTTCTTGGCCGGAATACCGACCCCGTCATCACTAACGGTTAAAATCAACATTCTGCCTTCTCTTTGCATAATCACATCGACGCCTTGTGCATTGGCGTGTTTTTCGACGTTATGCAGTGCCTCTTGCACAACCCGATACAAGGTCGTTTCTACTTCTGGTAAAAACTCTTCTCCATCTATATCGTGTTCGAACACGAGCTCTAACTGCGTACGCTCTCTTAGCTCGTTAATATAGGCTTCAATCCCCGCCACCAACCCTAAGTCATCCAATTGCGGTGGGCGTAAATCACGCGAAATTCTTCTTAATTCAACAATCGCCTGCTCCATCGCGTTTTTACTCGCATCGAGCTCGAGTTCTTTTTTCTCTTCATTCGCTTCTTGGGAAACATTGTCTAAACGGTATTTAGCGGCGACCAACAACTGGTTGACGCCGTCATGCAGCTCTCGCGATACGCGGCGACGTTCATTCTCTTGCGAATCGATAATCTGTTGATTCAATACGCTTAACTGTTGATTCGCTAATCGGCGAACATTGAGATTGAGTGAAGCACCCAAAGCAGCAATTACAGATACGGCAACAAACACCAAACCAAACAAGGCGCTACTGGTCTTGCCAACATTCTGGTCAAAGCCGTTTTGCATATGCTCGACTTGTCGCTCAATATCGTCGAGATAGACCCCTGTCCCTACCATCCACTGCCATTTATCAAGCGAGACCGCATAGCTCAGCTTGGGTAAGGGTTCTTTCTTCGATGGCTTATGCCATAGGTAATCGACAAAACCGCCACCGTTTTTTCCTGCTTGGATGAGCTCTTGCAGCAGTTTTTTGCCTTGAACATCTTCTACGTTCCACCAGTTCTTGCCTATTCTATCTGTTTGATATGGCAACACGAGTGCATCGCCTTCCCAGGTATAGGCAAAGAAATAACCATCACTGCCATATGTGAGGCTGCTCAACTTTTCGGCAACAATTTGCTTGGCGAGCTCCTCAGTTAACGAGTCATCTAGGTAGTAAGGCTCGATACTTTTGACTGCCATTTCTACGTACTGTTTTAATTCTTGCTTCTTGACCGCGAGGACATTATTTCGGGTCAAGGCAACCTGCTCTTCAACTAATTGTTTTGCTTGACTAAATAGGATGCTAGCAACAATCACCACCACGATAATTAATGGAACTATCGATAGTAGAATGATGTTGAGTGTCAGCCTTCTGTTACTTACAAATCCCATTTCGCCATCCATGCTTGTACGTAGTTTTACTGAAACTTTATTCGGAAAATTGCACTTAATACCGACTAAATTTGCGCAATTCTCCCAATAGAGAGCAATAAATCCCCTCTCTAAACTTAAGCTCAAATGTAACATTGCATTAACACAAATTACTACGCGATGTTCACATTTCTCAATATTGACAAGGAACTCAGCTTAACAAGGAGACACCCCCATGAACCTTAAGAAAGTTGCCATCGCTACTGCACTCACTCTTGCAGCTTCAGGTCTTTCTATCAGCGCTCAAGCCGCAGATAAAAAGGTACTACTGAAAACCCCAATCGCTTTTGGTAGCCACTTACCTGCTCTCGGTACACCGATTCAATGGTACGCCGATCACATCACCAAAACCTCGGGCGGTACGATCAAAATGAAGATCTATGAGCCAGGTAAGTTGGTCAATCCAGCAGAGATCTTAGACGCAGTATCTACAGGTAAGGTCAACTCAGGTTATTCAACTGCTGGTTACTGGCAAGGTAAACTTCCTGCATCCGCACTTTTCTCAGCAGTACCATTTGGCCCAGAAGCGGGGGAATACATGGCGTGGCTGTTCTTCGGCAACGGGCTAAAACTCTACCAAGAGATGTATGACCAAGGTGGCTACAACGTAAAAGTGATGCCTTGTGCGATCATTTCCCCGGAAACATCCGGTTGGTTCCGTAAACCTATCGAGAAGCCAGAGGATCTAAAAGGCCTTAACATGCGCTTCTTCGGCCTTGGCGCATCGGTGATGGAAAAACTTGGCGTTGGTACGGTTCAACTACCCGGTGGTGAGATCTTCGGCGCTCTAGAGAAGGGGGCGATTGATGCTTCAGAATTCTCTCAGCCTGCCATTGACCAACGTTTAGGTTTCCACAAAGTGGCTAAGTACAACTACTTCCCGGGCTGGCACCAACAATCGACCGTATTCGAGCTGCTGATCAACAAAGATACGTGGAACAAGATGAGTGACACTCAACAAGCCGCGGTTGAAACCACTTGTATGGCAACCATGACCTACTCGATTGCAGAAGGTGAAGCACTGCAATTTGCTGCGATGGAAAAAGCTAAGGAAAACGGCGTAGAGATTCGTTACTGGAACAAGGAAATGCTCAGCCTATTTGAGAATACTTGGCTAGAAGTGGTTGATGAGAAAAAAGCCGCCGACCCATTCTTCGATAAAGTCTGGAGCGATCTAAGCACCTTCCGTGAAGGATACGCGCTGTGGGCAGCCAACGGCTTCTTACCTCGTGAAACCCAAAGCCAATAAGCTTACGTTAATTGGTTATACCAATCGGGATAAATAGGTGATCAGATAATTGCGCAGGAAAAATCGCTTAGAGCAAGGCATAGATTGCAGCTAGCTAGTTGATCTACCTTCAAAATCTATAACGACGCTATCAGCGATTTTAACTAGCAAGAATGAACAGATATTTATTCTGGTTGGTATTAAAGGCCGACGTGAAAGCGTCGGCCATGGTTGTAAGGAGTAACCAATGAGCAAAGTATTGTATTCAACCCCGACAATCCCTATGTACTGCCACATTGAACGCTTAATCACCACCGCAAGTAAGGCCTTGGCTTGGACGAACCTAGCCCTAGTTGCAGTGATCATCATTCAGGTAGTGCTGAGAAAAGTCTTTTCAAATGGCCAAATCGCGCTTGAAGAGTTGCAGTGGCACCTGTACGCAACGGCGGTAATGTTCGGTACCGCTTACGCGCAAATATCCAACTTACATGTACGTGTCGACCTGTTTTATCACAAGTTCTCGGAACGTAAAAAAGCACTCGTTGATCTGTTTGGTCTAACCCTGCTAGCGATACCTTTTGTCGTGATTGTGATTCTTCACTCTTATGATTTCGCTTATGAGTCTTGGCGCGTGAATGAAAGTTCTGCGTCCCCATCTGGACTGCCTTATCGCTGGCTTATCAAAAGCGTTATACCAATAAGTTTTACGATGTTGCTGCTGTCGATGCTAGCGAGAATTCTGCGCAATTTAGAAACTTTGTTTGGCGGCGAACAATCAAAAGGAGCAAATCATGGAAGCGAATGAATGGATTGTGATCGCCATGTTTGGCTCGTTTATCCTGTTACTGTTTACCGGCATTCCAGTTGCGTACGTACTTGGCGGTATTGGCGTTGTGTTTGCGGCAGTGGGGTATTTCGCGGATATCTATCTCGATACTTTTACTGGCCTCGATTACACCAGTTTAGGCTTGGTGGTTAACCGTATCTACAAGATCATGGACAACTGGATCTTGGTTGCCCTGCCTATGTTTATCTTCATGGGTAACATGCTCGATAAATCAGGCATCGCGGAAAAGCTCATGGCTTCAATGCAGGCTCTGTTTGGTAAGGTACACGGCGGCTTAGCCATTACTGTGATGGCAATTGGCATCATTTTAGCGGCTTCTACTGGGATCATCGGTGCTTCTGTGGTGTTGTTAACCGTAATGTCACTGCCAAGTATGATGCGTCAGGGCTATCATCTACCTCTTGCTCTCGGCACGGTCGCATCGGCAGGGACGCTGGGTATTTTACTTCCCCCATCCATTATGCTCGTGATCATGGCGGATCAGCTTGGTCTCTCAGTCGGTGACTTGTTTATGGGTGCCATCATGCCGGGTCTGCTACTAGGTAGTTTGTACATCATCTACATTCTGGTTGTAGGTAAGATGAATCCGGACAAAGCGCCTGTACCAGAAGATGTTGAGCCCGTCGATTGGAGCTTGATTCTGCAAGTCTTCAAAGACATCACACCAACCGTCATACTGATCTTCTGTGTACTGGGCTCTATATTCGCTGGAGTGGCTACGCCAACTGAAGCGTCTGGCATTGGAGCAATGGGCGCGACTATGCTCGCGGCTTACAATAAGAAGCTTAACCTCAAAGTACTGAAAGAGGTACTACTGTCATCTTACGGCACTACGGCTTACATCTTTATGATCTTCTTAGGCGCTTCTTGTTTTGCACTAGTGCTGCGAGAGCTAGGTGGGGATGAACTCATTGAGTCATTCTTAAGCGGCTTACCGTTTGGTCCTTATGGCATTATCGCTTTCATCTTGATGATCGTCTTCCTGCTTGGCTTCTTCCTTGATTGGATTGAAATCACCTTGATTGCGCTGCCACTACTCGCGCCAGTCATCGCAAGCCTAGGAATTGAACTGGATGGTCATGGTGTGGTGGATAACCCAAGCTTGGTTTGGTTCGTGATGTTGGTTGCTATGGCGCTGCAAACGAGCTTCCTAACCCCACCAGTTGGCTTTGCGTTGTTCTACCTGAAAGGGGTTTGCCCAGAGGGTGTCGCACTCAAAGATATCTACCGCGGCGTTATTCCGTTTATCGCCATTCAGTTGGTCGCACTTATCTGTTTGGTTGTTTGGCCGCAGTTAGTTCTTTGGTTCCCGAGTGTTGCCTACGGTTAATCTTGATCGCAAAGTATAGTGTTCCAAAAGCCAACTCATTTGTTTGAGTTGGCTTTTTATTTGATATCAAAACATTTATTCAAAGTGCAAGGTAGCGCGTATACTAGGGCTCAGACCCAACATCACACTACAGAGACAACTTGGATGAAAAACAAACTCATTGCCACTGCACTAATCTCCGGCTCACTATCTTTGTTTGGCTGCTCATCAACTGGTGACATCGATAAGGCGACCGATAAGAATGCTGATGCCCAGATTGCAGGATGGGTAGACTCACAGATTTTAGCCCCAGAAGGACTCTCGCTAGCCACTGACAATATCGAATATCTATCAGGGAAAGCAGATTTAAACAGCGATGGTCATCCCGAGTACTTTGTTCTAATTCGAGATCCTTACTTTTGTGGCAGCGGCGGCTGTAGTGCGACCATCTTCGATAATGCAGGCAACATCATCACCAACATGACGGTCACCGATACGCCAATCTTACTCACTGATAGCTACCGCAATGGCTGGCAAGACTTTATCGTTTGGAGTAATGGCGCATACCGATTGATGAGCTTCAACGGCGAGTCTTACCCAAGTAACCCGTCCGTAGAGTCAGTGATCGGTCTTGAAGCACAACGACAAAGAGCCATGGAGAAAGTCATGGCAACGGAGCTTTATCAACAAGATGGTTACGATATTAAAGCGGTTTATGATGTCGAGATTTGGGCACCGGCCGAAGAGTTTCGCTTCACCTTCAAGCATTACGGTGATCCCGACTTCACTTACCATGCAAAAGTAAATCAAGCTACTGGTGAAGTAGATGTTCATACCGAGCCAGTTAAGTAAGTTAAGCAGGGCTACCAAGGTTGCTTGGTAGCCCTAAATAGGCACAACTCACCAGTAAAGGTTTCCCTATTTAATCTGCGACAGCTTAAGATAGGAGTGAAGCTCGCCGTTCTTGTGTTCTACCGCAGAATGAATATTAATCTCTGCGTTACCGACAATGCAAAAACTGTAGGAATTCTCCCCTTTGTAGATCTCTACCGAGACGAGCCCCTCTTTCAATCTCCACTTCCCCGTAGTATGGAAACGGTCAAACAATCGATACTCGTCTAAAGTACCATCGCAATGAAAAGCGACTTCGGTAATGTAGCCGCCAGTACAGGTCTTAATCCAATGATTGCCCGCAACATCGTCATGTGTAAGTTCACGCTTACCTTCAAGCCAATATAGATACTCACTACTCTGCATTTGCGTTGGTGATAAGGCTTCTTTGTTCACCAAGGCTTGCGGCTCTGCTTCCCGATTGAATAGTTGCAGTAAAACCTTATCTTTATCCATCTTTATACCGTTAGTTCTAGTCGATTACCATCTGGGTCAAACACACAGCTTTCGTAGTAGCCATCGCCAGTATGCCTTGGACCGTCAACTCTCTCATACCCATCCGCAACCAAGCGAGCCGTTAACTCGTCAACTGCCTGTTCGCTACCCAATGAAATCGCGAAATGAATCAATCCAGTAAACTGTTCATACAAATCATCTTTTGATTCTGGTACCCCTGCCATCTCCATAAGTTCTAGTCGGCAGCCGCGATCAAAGGAAAGAAAGTACGAAGACAATTTCTTGCTTGGGTTATGGTACTTTTCATTGGCCGTCGCATTAAAGTACTTAATGTAAAACTCTTTAAGCACTTCAAGTTGTTTTGTCCAAATTGCGATATGTTCGATTTTCATCACTTTGCCTCTTTAGTCTCGATAAACATCAGATTAAAGACGAACAAGGATGTAAAAAAGAGATGAAATTAAAGGCGAGGTTTTCCCATTATCACCTCCTTTTTAGCTTACAAACTAAGCGCTTAAATCTTAGCTTTCTTGGCACGATATTGATTTCCCTGTCAAAACCGATACAATCTCTGCGCTAATTAAGCAAACGTTTATTTATTCTCAGGGCGGGGCGAAATTCCCCACCGGCGGTATTCCCTTCAAAGTTTAGGGTGAGCCCGCGAGCGCTCGATACGTCGAGGTCAGCAGATCTGGTGAAAACCCAGAGCCGACGGTTAAAGTCCGGATGAGAGAGAATGAAAACACACCATCATGCAAAGATCGGTTGATCTAAGTGTGTCGTGGTGCATTTCGTTTTGGCTGGGGTTTATTACTCAGTGCTCATGTATGCCCTGATTCTGGTGATATTTAGGAGTTAACCATGAATCAGTCATCTCTACTTGCCGAGTTCGGCGAACCAATTACTCGCGTTGAAAACGCACTTATTGCCCTTAAAGAGGGCCGTGGCGTGCTTTTGCTTGACGATGAAGATCGTGAAAATGAAGGCGACATTATCTATTCAGT
The DNA here is from genome assembly GCF_001188205.1 of Vibrio sp. VPAP30. Taxonomy (NCBI): domain Bacteria; kingdom Pseudomonadati; phylum Pseudomonadota; class Gammaproteobacteria; order Vibrionales; family Vibrionaceae; genus Vibrio; species Vibrio sp. VPAP30. Next base: position 193,847 of record NZ_LBLS01000026.1, on the reverse strand, counting down.
TGAATCACTTACAACGCAGCAAATGGCGTTAATGATTCGCGAATGCAGCGGTATCGTATGTTTATGCCTGCCAGAAGAGCAAGCCGACCGCCTTGAACTGACCCCAATGGTAGAAAACAACAACAGCGCAAACCAAACTGCGTTTACGGTTTCAATTGAAGCGAAAGTGGGTGTGACAACAGGTGTTTCCGCTCAAGACCGCGTTACTACTATTAAGACTGCTGCAAACCCAACAGCGCAACCTTCAGACTTAGCAAGACCTGGTCACGTTTTTCCACTGCGTGCGCGCAAAGGTGGCGTTCTGACTCGCCGCGGCCACACTGAAGGCACGATCGATCTCATGCAGATGGCTGGCCTTCAGCCAGCAGGCGTACTTTGCGAAGTGACCAACCCAGACGGTAGCATGGCGAAAACGCCAGAAATCGTCGCCTTTGGTAAGCTTCACAATATGCCAGTACTGACCATTGAAGATATGGTGATGTACCGCCAGCAGTTTGAACAAAAACTCGCCTAAAAAGATAAAGCCAAGTGTTCTAGCACTTGGCTTTTTTGATTGAGACTACCCAATGCAGCAAATGCACTTTGAAAAACAGTTGATAGACCTTACTCAAGCAGACCTTATACGCATTCAAGCCCTAAAGTGCGTTGCTGAACTCTGTCTACCTGATTGTTATATAGCAGCCGGATTTGTGCGAAATTTAGTGTGGGACTCATTACACCACCAGTCTGAAGCAACACCGTTAAATGACGTTGATGTCATCTATTTCGATAGCAGTGAATCAAACTCAGACCGCTACCTCGAATATGAACAACAACTAAGACTACAGATGCCGAATCTAAACTGGCAGGTTAGAAACCAAGCATTGATGCATACTCGAAATGGAGATGCACCATACCGAAATTCGGTTGATGCGATGGGCTACTGGCCGGAAAAAGAAACCGCCGTAGCAATTAGACTAAACGATAAACTTGAATATGAATGCGTTTCTGCATTCGGTTTAGATTCACTGTTTGACCTAAAAATATCTCACAACCCTGCGCGACCGAAAAAACTATTCGTGAGTAGAGTTGAGGGAAAAAACTGGCTTGCAACATGGCCCTTACTTAAAGTGACGTTCTAAGCTTGCTCTCGCTCTTGCAACCACACATTTAGCGCTTCAACAGGAATGGGTTTAGAGAAGTAATAACCTTGGACACAGTTGCAACCGTATGAGCTTAGCATCATGTGTTGCTCTTTCGTTTCGACCCCTTCTGCTACCACTTTAATTTGGTAAGTCTCTCCGATTGCCAAGATAGCTTTGATCAATGCATTGCTTTGCGCGTTGTCCGTTAAATTAGCGATAAAGCTCTTATCAATCTTTAACTCGTCAATAGTGAACTGATTAAGATGGCTCAAGCAAGAGTAGCCAGTGCCAAAGTCATCCAGTGAAATGCTGAATCCATGTGACTGCAATCGAGCAATGATAGGTGTCACTCTCTCCAAATCATGAATAAAAATACTTTCCGTTACTTCAAGCATTATTCGCTTGGTGGTTATTCCAACCTCTTCCGTGATCGCAAGTAGACTTTCAACAAATCCGTCGAGCAGCAGCTGTTTAGGAGAAACATTGATAGAAACATTTAACCCCTCACCGCCATTACCCGGTAAATGGCAAATATCTTCACAGGCTTTCCTGAACACAAACAGCCCTATTTCGTTGATCATTCCATTCTCTTCTGCAAGAGGAATGAAGACATCCGGTGGAACAAATCCGTGTTTTTTCGAATTCCATCGGACTAAGGCTTCAACACCCACCGTTTCTCCGCGTGCAGTGCATATTTGGGGCTGATACACCACGCTAAGTTCCTGACGGCGCAGCGCATGTTTTAGTTGTTGTTCAATTTGATACTCATCTTTGATCTGTTGATTAATCTCATGATCAAAGAAAAGGATGCTGCCTTTCTTATTTTGCTTAGAACGGTAAAGGACCATGTCTGCATTGGTGATTAAGGTTTCTGCGCTATCACTGTCACATGGATACATACTGACACCGATGCTGCAATCGGCTGTCAGTAAGCGTCCATCAATGATCAAAGGCTCATCGAACACGCTTTTGACTGCCGATGTTTTCGCGATCGCATGCTGCTTGTCGTCTAACGCTGGGAAACAGAAAATAAACTCATCGCCACCGAAACGAGCCACTGAGTCTTGAGGTTCAAGCAGTGATTCGAACTTACGACTTAAGCACTCTAAAAGCTTGTCACCCACAGAGTGCCCATAAAGATCGTTAACTTTTTTAAAGTCATCTAAATCCAAGAAGATAACGGCAAGCTTTTTCTGGCTATCTTTCGATTGTTCGATTCCCGTTTCAATTTGCTCTATCAGAGCAGAGCGGTTGGATAACCCTGTTAGTGGGTCATGCAGCGCCATATACTGCATTTGGTTTTTGGACTCTTCTAAGCGTTCAAAGTCATCGGTAATCCGTTGTTGGAACTTGCCAAAACGCTTCACAATAATATGGCTTGCTACAAAGCTCAGTCCAACCATGAGCAACGTTGAGGCTAAGCTAATAAGAACGAGGTTAATTAACTGCTGGTTGTGGCTGTCTTCAAGTATCTCTTGCTGCTTCTCTATGTAACGATTAACTTCGTTGATCGGAAACGAGGCCCCGATATACCAGCCCCAAGGATTAAACTGCCTCAAATAGGCAATTTTGGAATTTGCGCTGACTTGTTCAATTGGAGGCTCAATGAAATCGCCTTGCGCGAAATCACGACGAGTGAGTTTCTGCCAAGCTTTAGCCAATTGACCGTCGAGTTGATAAACATTCTTTCCAACCAAATCAGAGTTTTCATGCACTAAAATGACGCCATCGGCATCAAAGATAAACACCTTTTCTTCTTGGTTAGATTGGTAATCAGCAATACTTGTAATCAAGGCGGATTTTACGTCTCCCTCTACATCAGCTACGTATTCACCCGTTCCTATAAACCAGTCATACGGCTCAAAGGCTTTACCAAAACCTATCTTTTCAAATTCTTGTGTGGCAGGGAAGCCCGGCTTTTGGTACCACCAGCGATAAAAAGCTTCTCCGTCATTCTGCTGTATCAGCTTGATATGCTCTCTTAAGATATAGGTGCCTTTAATATCGACAGCATTCCACGCCGAATTACCTTCTATCTGCGGCTTAAGGGCGTGCATTACGTTGATACCGTCCATCTGAAAGATGAAGAAGTAACCTCGATTATTATAGAAGCGAATAGGCTTGAGGGCATCAGAGATCATTTTCTTGATCTCTGATTTATTTTTATTCGGGTTATTTTGGAAGATACTTACGGCGATTTGATGAGCTTCATCAACTCTTTGCTTTGCCTGACTTTTTAACTCTGATACCGTTTGTGCCTGACGATAAACAACTCGGTTGTAAACCTGCTCCACTTGCTCAAAGATCACTTGCTTTTGGTGATCCAACATATTGCTTCGTAACGATTCAACACTAAGGCGTGCTTTTTCCTTACTGTCGCTGATAAACACCAACATGATGACAGTCGCAAACAGAGCAACAATCAAGGTGGGTACATATCGAATTAACAGCACCAGTTTTCTATCGTTAAGAGACGCCAATTCCAACAACCATAAATATTATAGATATATTTAATAACTATACTTCAAACTATCTCCCACAATATAAAACAGTACTAAAGTTGAGTGCTTGGTTAACTTTTGAACTAGAAAAGAGAACTCCATCAAACTCAAGATTGCAAATAACATCTTGTATTGTAAGGAATGTTGCCGTCCATCAACTCTCTCTATAAATCATTTACTACCTAATTAAGACACCTTTGCCTGCTTCAGTTCATCGCCACTGCTATTCAACTTTATATTGAACAACACTAACAGGATGAGCGCAGCCAAGGTTCCACCTAAGGAGACATATAAGGTACTGTAATAATTGTATAGTTCACCGACAACGCCGACAGAAAGACTCGCTACTAGCATGCTGATATTTAGCATATTGGAGAACAAAGTTGATGCTGTTCCTAATCTATCTCGCATCATGTCTTGCAGAACCACCATGCCCAATGTGGCGCAAATACCGATAAAGAACCCATTCAATAGTTGAGCAGCTAACATGGCCTCAAAGCTTGTGTTGGTCAGCATCACCGCATAAAAAAGCGTACCACTGGTAATACCCATAAGCAGTAGTTTTACTGTCCCCACTTTCTCCGACAAGCGCCCAGCCCAAAGCATCACAGGGATCTCACATAGTGCGCCAGCACCAAATAAAAAGCCCAACCAGTTAGGGTCAACTTGTAACTCTTGCGAGAGATAAAGAGGCATACTGGTGATATAAAGATTGTTAGCGCCAAAAGCGACAACGAGCACTAGGCAATATAACGAAATCAAGCCACCTTTGCCTTTCGAACTCGGTTTTGTCAGGTCTTCTTCTAACTCTTCGGCAGCCGTTTTACATGAAGGTAAGAAAAACATGATCACTAAGATACCGACAGCGACAATGACAGCAGATGTACTAAATGCCGCGCCAAAACCAAAGGTCGCTTTAAGCATAAAAGCGATAGGCGGTCCGAACACCCACGCAATGGCAATACCTGCACGCATGGTCGACAGGAATGTTGTGCTATCTTCAACGTTATCATCCGCGTACTCGCGCCCCATGGCGAATAGCTGTCCAAACGCCGCACCACCGAAGCTGCCAAACAGTGTGGCTATTGTGACCCCCATCCAATAGTCTCGGATAAAGATAAAGCTCACTACGGTCACCAAGTAACAGGTCAACGATACAACTAAAATCGTTTTTCGTTGCCAGTTCTTGTCAGATTGAGCAGCCAACAGCTGTGAGACGACAACGGAACTCACGACTGCGAGTACCATATATAAGCTCAGCATCATTGGCGAGGCACCAAGCTGTTCGACGATAAATAAGCTCGAAAGTGGGTAAAAAAACGCACCACATAAGCCTGTTACAAATGCGGTGAAAATAAATAATAGAGCAATTTTATCTTTGTACATGATGAGCCAACTCGTGCGATGTAATGTCTTTAACTTATCGCTAGTTTAATCAAACCGATGCCTATCAATTGATAGTATTCGAGCCACCTCTAATACTATTCCTTCAATATCTCTTTTGTTTTTGACGGTTAAAGTCATCTGGCTTAGCCTAGGCGCAGACAAAGGGGCTTATTGATGAAACCATTTATAGAAAATGTACTCAGCGCACCAAATTACGACTGGCTGGTGCGAGAATTTCATTGTCGTGTGAAGAAAGAAGAATTTGCTTGTTCATGGCACTATCACTCTGAGTACGAGTTGGTTCTTTACCTTGATCCGGAGAATGTCTTTAACGGCAATTATCTTGCAGGCGATGCAATAGGCCAAGTCCATAACAACACGCTTCTACTTTATGGGCCAGGGTTACCTCATATGATTACAGGCAAGCTTGCAAGCAGTGTAGAAAAACCGCACAGCTCTATCATCGTTTGGCTTAAGCATCACTGGATTGAGAGGCTTCAGTCAACCATCCCCGAAGCACGAAATATCAAAGCGCTACTAGAAAAAGCGGCGTTTGGTATCAAGTTCAGTGACGATACTGCGCAAAAAGTGGCGCAGCTGTTGATTGGAACGGAATCGCTTGAGCGCCACTACCAAGCTTTAAAAGTCATGGAAGTTCTTATTCACTTAGCGGATGATTTAGAATCCCAGAAACTTTCTACGACGCCTTATCGAATTAGCCAAATCTCTGATAAGGATGCCCATCAGAAAGTGGAAAGAGCCACACAATATATCGAAAATCACTTCCACGAACCGATCAAAATCTCTGATGTGTGCCACGCCCTCCACATCAGTGAAAGCTCGGCATATCGGTTATTTGAAAAGCACTTTGGAGTCAGTTTCTCCGATCACTTAAAGCTATTTCGAATTGGCAAAGCGTGTGAACTGCTTGCCAGTACCCAGTCTCCAATCGCGTTGGTCGCGGAAAAAGCGGGCTTTTCTAACCTTTCTAATTTCAACCGCCAGTTCCGCGCCGTTAAGCAGATGACACCCACCCAGTTTCGGGCTCGGTTTAATTAGGGCAAGATGGAACTTGCCCTGCTAGGAACATGATTTAAAGATTGTACTTCGACAAATCTGGACGCGTCGCAATCGCTTGTTCGACTAATGCAATCACTTGCGCCCGTTCTTCACCTTTAAGCAGCTGACGAGGAGCACGGACTTGCTCGCTGCCTCGGCCACACACTTGTTCCGCCAGTTTGATACATTGAACCAAAGTTGGAATCGTATCTAAACGAAGCAGTGGTAAGAACCAACGGTAGATTTCTAACGCTTCAGCATAGCGCCCTTGGCTTGCCAGTTTATAGATAGCAACAGACTCAGCAGGAAATGCGTTGGTTAAACCAGAAATCCACCCCGTCGCACCAAGCATGAGAGATTCCAGTGCGATATCATCAACGCCACTGAAGACAGTAAAACGTTCGTCGAAACGATTGTACAGTTCAGTAATACGACGCGTGTCAGTGGTAGACTCTTTAACCGCAACAATACTTTCACATGCTGCAAGTTGTTCCATTAGATCAAGATTCACATCGACGCCATAGGAAACTGGGTTGTTGTAAATCATAATTGGCATTTCAGGCGTAGCTTGCGCTAAAGTGCGGTAGTAGTCCACTGTTTCGCTATCCGATGTGCGGTAGACCATTGCAGGCATCACCATGCAGCCATCGATACCTATTTTTTGCGCATCTTGCATGTAATCAATCGCCGCAGTGGTTATCGACTCTGCTGCCCCCGCAATCAATGGCACTCTATCTGCAACCACTTCTCTCGCTGCCGCGAGAACCTGACGCTTCTCTTCAGGGTACAGCGCGCAGTTTTCACCGACCGTCCCCAAGCAAATAATGCCATTAACGCCATCGTTAATTTGGTTATCGATTACAGTTTGAGTGGCGTCGAGATCAATGCTCTGATCTTTACGAAACTGAGTACTTACTGCAGGGTAGACACCTTTCCAATCTACGTTCATCTTTACCTTCCATTTGTATATTGTATGCAATTTAAGTTTACAGTCGAAACTGCAATTAAACGGGGATTTCCCCTAGTTAAAAAATCTCTTTTTCCTGTAGCACAAACTTTACTGCCGCCAGATCAGCAAGAGCACTACCTACTGATTTATATAAGGTTATTTCCTCTTCATTACTGCGACCTTGATGAATTTGTTTACACAGTTCAGATAGCTCTGCTCGTATATTCTCGGCTGCAAAAACCCCTTCTTCGATAGGAATAAGCAAATCACCCGCTTCTGCCAACACATTAATTTTGCTATCAACAAACACATTGGCCCTTTGAACTATAGTGCTGTCACATTCGCGCTTGTCAGAGTCGTGATTACCAATTAGATCGATATGAGTTCCTGGTTGAACCAGAGCGCCATTAAACAGAGGCTTATCTGACCCAGTGACACATGAAATGATATCCACTTGATTGAGAACTGAATCGACATTTTCAATGACTTCTAACGTGAACTGATGAGAGTTGGGCAGCGACTGATACTCATTGCTCGTCAAAATAGTATCGAGAGTTTGACGTGCTTTTTGCTCATCGCGCCCCCAAATCAGCACTTTGCGTATCGGACGAATGGCTGAATAGGCGTAAGCGATGTAGGGAGCAAGATTACCTGTTCCACAAATGAGCAGGGTTTCAGCATCACGCTTTGCTAAATAATCGGCAGCAAGGGCTGATGCTGCGGCTGTGCGCCAATAGGTAAGAACTTTGCCATCGAGCAAAGCCAGAGGTTCACCATTAGAGCGATCAAAGGCGAGAATTTTCGATTCTAAGCTGTCTTTGCCTTCGATGTAGTTATCTGGAAAATAAGTAAACGCTTTTACGGTGATCAGCGATTCACTCCAAGCAGGTAACAAGGCAAACGCATCGTATTTATCTTCCTCTAAAGGCATCACGTTACGCTGTGGAATAGTTGCTTGCTCTTGGTAGGTTAGTCGCATTGACTCAATCAGCCCTACCATCGAAAGGCAGTTGACTATTTGCTGTGCGTCTAAGTTAATCATCTCTCGTTCCTTTTGCATTTTTACTGCAACCTTTTGTTAACATAATATGTCTGTATATTTTATACAATATTTAATTTTAAAATTTTTTAGCAAAAGCGACTTAGCGCAAATGGTGAAATATCAAGCGATGGTTCACGCTGTCGGTTTAGTTCACTGATTAGGTCTGCAGTGATGGCCGCTTGGGTAAGACCAAGGTGTTGATGGCCAAAAGCAAACAGGATTTTTCCATCTTCTACGCTGTCGATAACGGGCAAAGAATCAGGCAATGAGGGGCGGTTTCCCATCCACTTTTCACCATCGGACTGAAAGGATAACTCCGACTTTAGAAGCCCTTTTGCCAACTCTTTAAGCATGGTCGCACGTTTCATATTCGGGGGTGAGTTCAGCCCTGCATACTCAACCGTACCCGCTAACCTCAGTCCCTCTTCCATAGGCGTCATGATGAATTTTCTATCCGCTGAACTGACAGGAAAAGGGAGAGCATTTTTAAGCTCTGGCACCATTAAGTGGTAACCTCTTTCTGCTTGAAGTGGTACCTTAATACCGGTAATTCTTCTAACCAAATCGGTTGACTCAGCACCAGTGGCAATGACAATTTTGTCAAACGAGTAGCTTTCATTTTCCGTTGCGACAATACCCAACTCACCATCAAAAAATGCCTCTTCCACTTGCTCTTCTACCAAGCTCCCTTGTCGAAACTTAAAAGAAGATTCAAGCTCAACGCATAGCCTATAAGGGTTTAGGCTATGGCCAGCATCTGGAAAAAACACGCCAAACTTTACTGATTCAGAAAGTTGAGGGACTCGTTCGCGCAGTTTCTCTTGCTGCCAAACTTGGCACTCCACCCCGTGTTCTCGCAAGCTTTTTAGCGTCGCACGATACGAATCAAACAGCCGCTCACTTTCAAATGTCAGCAATGAACCATCCATCTCGATTAAGTGTTGCAACCCGACTTCCTCAAGCAGCGCGAACCAACTTTGCATTGCGCACTGATTAAGTTGGGTCAAGGCTTGAGTGGATTGCTTGGTCGTTTTATCTCTCGCATTTAGTAAGAAACGAATCATCCAAGGGGTGGTTTTGTGAATGTCTTGAATGCGTATTGAGACCGGGCTATGACGAGACAGAAGCATCTTTGGCAGTTGAGGCAAAAGTGCTGGTGTCGCAAGCGGAAAAACTTGCTCGGTCGCGAAGTGTCCAGCATTGCCTTTCGAGCATCCTTGCCCTGCTCCACGCTTATCGAAAACCGTCACGTTTTCACCTTCAAGTTGTAACTTCAGAGCAATGCACAAGCCAATTATCCCACCACCAATCACTGCAATATTTTGCGAATCTGCTGAATTGTTGTTCACCATTTATTTTGCTCCTTATCACGTTTCAAAAACAAAATTGTATAAAATATACTTAACATCACGATAACATCCAAATTCACCACTTCAACCAATTTCTTATTCAAGGAGCAAGAAATGAGACAAGGAACCTTCTTTTGTATCGATGCCCACACCTGCGGCAATCCTGTTCGGCTAGTAGCAGGCGGTGTTCCCCATTTAGAAGGCAAGACGATGAGTGACAAGCGTCAGTTTTTCTTGGAGCACTATGATTGGATCCGTCAATCGCTGATGTTTGAACCTCGCGGTCATGCAATGATGTCTGGTTCAGTCGTTCTTCCTCCTTGCAGTGAGAATGCTGATGCTTCGATTCTGTTTATCGAAACTAGCGGCTGCCTACCGATGTGCGGGCACGGCACGATCGGTACAGTGACATCGGCCCTAGAACATCGTTTGATTAATCCGCGCGTCGAAGGCAAGTTGATCCTCGATGTTCCGGCTGGTCAAATTGAAGTGCATTACCAACGCGATGGCGAGAAAGTCACCTCTGTGAAGATCTACAATGTTCCTGCCTACCTAGCCCATCAAGATGTCACCGTTAACGTGGAAGGGCTGGGTGAAATAACGGTTGATGTTTCTTATGGTGGCAATTACTACGTCATTGTTGATCCACAAGAAAACTATCAAGGGCTTGAACACTACTCATCAGATGAAATTCTAATGCTTAGCCCTAAAGTTAGACAGGCGGTTTCACAGGCCGTCGAATGTATCCACCCTGAAGATCCAACCGTATGTGGTGTGTCTCATGTTTTGTGGACAGGCACACCGACTCAGCCAGAATCTACCGCACGAAATGCCGTTTTCTACGGTGAAAAAGCGCTCGACCGCTCACCATGTGGTACAGGAACCAGCGCGCGCATGGCGCAGTGGTATGCCAAAGGAAAACTCAAACAGGGCGAAGATTTTATCCACGAAAGCATTATTGGCAGCTTGTTCACTGGCCGTATTGAAGGTATCACTGAGGTCAACGGGCGCGCGGCCATACTGCCAAGCATCGAAGGGTGGGCTCAAGTCACTGGACACAACACCATATGGGTAGATGATCAAGACCCTTACGCATATGGCTTTGAACTTAAATAACCCGAATCGAATTAGAACAACTAGGAACCCGTTATGAGTACCGCAACTACTTTTTCAGCCATAAACCCTCAAACACAGCAGCCCTTGCAAGGGGTATTCGCCGAGCATTCTGACCAAGACGTTGATCTCGCGATTACTGCTGCTCATGAAGTAGCAAAAGCATATAGGCAAACCTCTCCCAATATACGTAGCCAACTGTTACAGACCATCGCCGACTGCTTAGAAGAGGATCGCCAAGCGATTGTAGAAAGAGCGAATCTTGAGTCAGCCCTCCCGCTTGCAAGACTTAATGGTGAGCTAAGCCGCACTACAGCTCAACTCCGACTCTTTTCCGATGTAGTGGAAGGAGGTCTTTGGCAGGAGGCAATATTTGATACTGCTAATTCATCTCGCGAGCCTTTACCTAAACCCGATATTCGCCGTCAAAACATCGCCTTAGGTCCTGTTGCCGTATTTGGTGCTTCTAACTTCCCCCTTGCCTTCTCAACTGCTGGTGGCGATACAGCTTCTGCACTTGCGGCAGGTTGCCCTGTGATTGTAAAAGGCCACCCAGCCCACCCTGGAACCAGTGACATCGTCGCTAAGTGCATAGCAAAAGCACTCAACATCGTAAACTTGCCGCAAGCCGTTTTTGCTCTGCTTCAAGGAACTACACACGAGCTTGGGCAGGCTGTGGTAACGCACCCTGCAATTAAAGCGGTCGGATTTACTGGATCCATTCATGGAGGTCGAGCACTGTTTGATCTCGCTCAGCGAAGACCAGAACCGATTCCTTTCTACGGTGAACTAGGCGCTTCAAACCCTGTCTTCATTCTTTCGAATCGAATGAAGAGTGGCGCAAAGTCTTTGGCTGAAGAGTATGTAATGTCGATGAATATGGGCTGCGGTCAGTTCTGCACCAAACCCGCGGTCGTCTTTGTCGCAAAAAGCACTGCAACCGATGAGTTCCTAGCTGCCGTACGCGAAGGTATTACCGCTCAGCAAGGGCAAACCATGCTCACCGCTGGCATTAGACACAATTATCTAGAGCAAAGTGAGCTAAGAGCACAACAAACAGGTCTTACTCGCACACTATCGTCAGCGGAACAAGGCGTACCGTCAATGCTGTTTGAAACCACCAGCGAGAAGTGGCGCTCAAATCCTCAGTGGCAAGAAGAGATTTTTGGCCCCCAATCCATTGTCGTTTTGTGTGAAGACGACCAAGATATGCTTGAACTTAGCCAAAACTTAGCAGGTAGCCTTACCGCGACCATACAAGCAGAACCCAACGATCATCCGGTCGCAGCTCAACTATTGTCTGAGTTAGAAGAAGTCGCAGGTCGTATCGTGTTTAATGGTTGGCCAACGGGTGTCGAAGTCAGTTATGCCATGGTACACGGCGGCCCTTACCCTGCTTCGACTATGCCCGCGAGTACTTCTGTCGGCGCAGAGGCGATTAAACGTTGGCTACGGCCGGTCGCTTATCAATCAGTGCCTGAAGAGTTATTGCCTCAAGCACTGAAGTCGACTAATCCACTAAATGTACGTATGAGCGTCGATGGGAAGTAAATCAGTGTAAAACGAAAAAGCCAACCTCGTTTGAGGTTGGCAAAATCTTACCAATCAGGTGATTTAGGGGGAAAGGTAAGATCAGGAGGTAGCGAGCACTCCGTGAATTTCAGATTTAATTGTATCTGACTGAGTACCAAAGATAGCTTGCAGGCTGTCACCTATCACTAGCACATCATGGGCACCGAGCTGCTTGAGTTTTTCTATATCGACATTGGCAATATCTTTTACTGATACTCTCAAGCGGGTTATACACGCATCAACAGACTTGATATTCGCTTTACCACCTAGCGCGGCAATCACATCAACCGCAATCTCATCGGGCTGGCCCGCGATTTTGACTTCTGCAATTTCAGTCTCACGCCCCGGCGTCTTGAGATCCAGTTTTACGATTAAGAAGCGGAACAAGCCATAGTATAGGCACGCCCAAATCGGGCCTATGATGATAAACATCCACGCGTTGGTCGACATTGGGTAGTACAAGAAGAACTGAATCGCACCGTGAGCAAAATCAGTACTGTGCTTGATCTCCAAGAACGCAGTAATAGCAAAGGCGATACCGGTCAAAAAGATATGAATGATGTACAGCGCTGGCGCAACAAATAAGAAAGTGAATTCGATAGGTTCTGTAATACCTGTTAGCCACGAGGTTAGCGCCGCTGACATCATCAAACCACCGACGATTTTCTTACGCTCTGGTGTTGCACAGTGGTAGATAGCAAGAGCCGCTGCAGGTAGCGCCCACATTGAATACATGAAACCACCAGATAGATAACCCGCGGTTTTATCTCCAGCAAAGAAGCGAGTTAACTCACCAGTGATCTCTTTGCCTGTCTCAGGATCAATGTAGCTGCCAACTTCGAAGAAGAAAGGCGCGTTCCATATGTGGTGCAATCCAACAGGAAGTAGTGAGCGCTCACCTGCTCCATAAACAGCCCAAGCCAAAACCGGATTCTGATAAGCCGCCCAATGGGAGAATGCATCTAACATTTGCCCTACTGGCGGCCAAGCAAACGCCAAAAATGCACCAACGACAATGGCACTTAAACCAGTAACAATCGGCACAAAACGTTTTCCGGCAAAAAAGCCAAGATACTCGGGTAAACGAATATCGTAGAAACGGTTGTACATTAGAGCTGCGACGGCACCAATGATCACCCCACCAAACACCCCTGTTTGCAAGGTGCTAACGCCCATAATAGTCGCATCCGTTTCAAAGCCTCTCAAACCAGTGACGATACCGAGCGAGGCGTTCATAATAATCAAACCGACTAAGCCAGCGAGTGCCGCAGCGCCATCATTACCTTTAGATAACCCAAGCGCTACGCCGACCGCAAACATCAGCTGCATATTGCCAAATACGCCATCGCCCGCCGCCAGCATAATCTTACTTAAGAACTCTGGAATGAAGGCGAATCCGGCATTACCTATCCCGAGCATCAGGCCTGCAACAGGTAACACCGCCACTGGCAGCATCAATGACCGCCCTATTTTTTGTAGTTGTCCAAATAAACTTCCAAACATGGTTCCCTCCTGACTTATGTCAGTCATTTAGTACCCGAGAAAGCCTCGGGTTTTGTGTTTCACGTAAAGTCAGGGAAATTTTATCGAGTCTAGAAATTTTGAAGGTTACAAAACACTGCCAGTTTGTAAGTGATGACTTACAAAAGTGTTGCTTCAAAATCTGAAAATTGCCTCGCCCTCGATTGAGAAAGAGTAAGCAAAAATGCATCATATTTGTGCGCACAAGCTAGGATGCATGACAATGGAAAACAAACAGATACTGGTGGTAGATGATAACTTAGAGCTAAGAGAAGCCCTATCAGACTACCTTGGCCGAGCAGGCTTTGAGGTCATTGGTGCTGAGAATGGTCAAGCGATGTGGCGCTTATTACAATCCAATCAACCCGATTTAATCATTCTCGATATCATGATGCCCGGTGAAGATGGCTTTACCTTATGCCAAAAACTTCGTCGTGACTCGCAAATTCCGATCATCATGCTCACTGCAGTAACCGAGGAGGCCGATCGAGTAGCAGGACTCGAAATGGGCGCGGATGACTACATCACCAAATCATTCAGCCCTCGTGAACTCTTGGCTAGAATAAAGACTATTTTAAGACGCAGCCAACACACCACTGAGGCGAAGCTAACCCGTAAAGTTATATTCAATGAATGGCAACTCGATACCGTCACTCGTCAGCTCACTCACCTAGATAACAAACATGTCAAACAACTCAGTGGCGCAGACCTCTCCTTGCTTGGTCTATTTATAAACAATGCTCAAGCTATCTTGTCGCGCGACGATATCGCCCGCGAGATATGGGGCAGAGACGCCGACCCGTTTGAACGAGGTATTGATGTTCAAATCAGTCGCCTCCGACATCATCTCGAAGATAAAGATCGCTCTTTGATCTTAACAGTTCGCAACAAAGGCTACATGCTGACAACGGACGTCCACTATGAAAATTAAAGCACTCAGCCAGTCGTTAGCCTTTCGTGCTAGCGCATTCTTGTTAGTGGTGATTCTTGCCGCGCAGCTATTATCTGGACTGATTTGGTATCAGCATGCCAGTGAGCGGGACAAGCAAGGGCTCTCCAATACCGTTAAAAGCTTAGCTTTAAGTGCCTCATCGACGATTTCATTTTTCCAGACGCTTCCTGCTGAATATCGCCACTTAGTCCTCAATCAACTGAGAAATATGGGTGGCACGCGCTTTTTTGTCTCTCTCAACAATCACCGTATTGATGTCCCGCCGATTGCTCAAAGCGAAACTAAAACACTGGTCGTCAATCAAGTCGAGCAAGTGCTAAAAAGCGAGTTACAAGGCGTTCCACAGATCGACGTTGAGTTTACTGAAAGAGAAAACCTGCGTGTGTTTAATAACGAGTTACCTATTGATGAACTGCCACTACTCTGGGCACATTACTCACTCTCGTTTGGGGATTTAGATCCGCCGATTCTAGTGATGCAAGTTGAAGTGGCCGAAAATGAATGGTTTTACCTTGCTGCCGTCCTACCCGCCCCCTATGTGAATCTTGAGACTAGCTATTTCGAGCTTAGAGAATGGTTAACGCTCTGTTTATCTGCCTTGCTACTTTTGCTCTGTACTTGGTTTATCGTTCGCCGCGAGATACTACCTATTCGCGAGCTCGCTAAAGCTGCGACCTTAATGTCGAGCAGGCTCGATGTGCCAAAAGTGAAGGAAAGGGGGAGCAAAGAGTTAAAAGCGGCGGTGAGAGCGTTTAACAAAATGAATCGTCGCATAGATAGCCATATTAATGATCGTGAAATGCTATTCGGCGCGATTTCTCATGATCTCAAAACCCCGATTGCTTGTCTCAAGCTAAGGGCCGAAATGCTTGAAGATAAATTAGACCGAGAGCGCTTTACTCGCATCGCCAACGACCTCGATCTTATGGTCAAAGGTGCCCTTCAATGTATAAAAGACACAGATATCCACGAGGAAATTGAACCTATCAACCTTAATGAGCTGATCCAACATATTACTACTTCATTTCCTCACCAAGCCGATAACCTAACGATCTTAGGACATACCGATAAACCCTTAGCAGGTAAGCCTTTAGCCATCAAACGCTGCGTTCAGAACCTAGTCGACAACGCGCTTAAATATGGTGATAAAGCTGAAATCACTTTGATTGAAGAGACCGAGCATGTCGATATACGGATTGAAGACCATGGTCAGGGCATAGAGCCAGAGCTATTCGAAAAGCTCTACCAACCCTATTTCCGCGCCAACACTGAGCATGAAGGCTCAGGGCTTGGCTTGACTATATCCCAGAGCATTGCCAAAGCGCATGGCGGCTCTCTCACCTTATCTCGGTCTCAGTTTGGTGGTTTATGCGCTACGTTATCTTTCCCAAGAGATTCGCTATGAACAAACTTGTATCACTATTATCCCTCCCTCTTCTCTCGTTACCCGTTTACGCTAACGTCGAGTTTCTTCATTGGTGGACATCGGACGGTGAACAGCAGGCGCTCAACGTACTTGAAAAACAACTCACTAGCCACGGCTTAGCACTGTCCCCAAGCCCAGTATTAGGTGGCGGTGGTGACAGCGCCATGACGGTTCTGCAAGCACGTGCCCTAGCAGGAAATCCTCCAAGCTTTGCTCAGACAGAAGGGCCGAGTATTAAATCTTGGGATGCAATAGGCATTCTTCATGAGGTCAATTCCGTTGCGCAGAAGCATCATTGGGATGAGACTTTGTACCCACTCGCGAGAGACATTAATAAAACGCAAAATGGTTACGTAGCCTTACCATTGACCTTGCATCGACTTAACTGGATGTGGGTTAACCATAAGCTTCTTAACTCTCTTGGTCAGCCTGTTCCCAAAACATGGCAGCAAATGTTCACCACTATGGAGCTCGCCAAACGAAATGGTATTAGCCCACTTGCGGTCGGTGAGCAGCCGTGGCAAATCGCCATGTTGTTTGAGAATTTAGTTATCTCAACGCAAGGCGTAGAGTTCTATACCAAAGCCATGGTTGAGCTACAAAAAGAGAGTATCGACAGTGAACCTTTGAGGCTTGCGCTGCAACAACTAAGACGAATAAGTTTACTGGTAGAAAACTCGCTACCGGACACCAAATGGGACACTGCTACCCGTGCGCTGGCTTCAGACCAAGCTTTGTTCCAACTTGGCGGTGACTGGATATTAGGTGAGTTAATGGCGAACAACATCAATGTACCCAATGATGTCGGTTGTTACGCCACACCAGAAAGTGACGGCGTATTCCTGTTTAACATGGACAGCCTTATCTTTATGGCGAGCAAATCCTTTAGCTTCTCTCAGGCCAATCATGCTGCTGATATTCTGGCGGACAAAGACTTTCAACGTGACTTTAATCAGATAAAAGGCTCTATTCCCGTTCGAGAAGATATTGATATCAGTGACTTCAATCCTTGTCAGATACAGTCATATCAGGATTTCCAAGTCGGAATAACCAATAACAAAGTCGTGCCGAGTATGATTGATTCGATGGCGGTTAACCCTGTGGCTCAGCAAGCGATCAACTCAGCCATTTTCCGCTTCTATCGCGACAAAGATCTTGAGCCAGATACGGTGATAAAACGCATTATTGCTATCGCAGAAAGCAATTAGATGATGGAGTAAGTGAAGCAGTCGCCAATGACTGCTTCATATTGCTAACAAGGTTTACATGATCCCTCTAGCGACACCGACGCGGCGCCCTTCTTCCATTTCCCACTGCACACCATACTTGTCAATCCAGTAGAAAAACGAAATCGGGAAACCATCTAGCTTCTCAGGGTGATAATCATCAGACGGATCAATCATCGCCACACCTTCTTGTTGCTTAAGGTATCTAAACACCGCAGTACAGTTCGAGACTTCAAGGGCAATATGTCGCGGACCACCTAGATCGTAGGTTCTTGGTTGAGGCGGGATTTCTGATTGACCTATCGGCTTGTGATAACGCATCAGCTCCAAATAGATCGATGCATAAGGGTGTTTAAGGAAAAGCACATCCAGTTCGACATCTTGGTCTGCCAGTCCAGCATCCTGATTGAACTCCGCCATTGAAACATTGCGATAATCCATCTTCTGGCCTTGGTCGTCGATAGCGCGTTCAAAGCCGAGTACCTTATGATAGTACTCAGCAGCACCATCAACATCTTCTACAATGATGTTGACGTGAGACAGTCCAAGAATAAAGCTGCTAATATCTTGCTGAGTAAGACGTTTGAATAATTCAGGTTCAGCGCTAGGAGAGATTTCGACGGCGTAATTAACCAACCTCCCCATATCTAACTGCTCGTTGCAGACCAAATATTCCTTGGTTTCACCCTTTTTCGTATCGCTAGGACCAGACTGAACCTGCACATGCCATTGCTTAACAGTAAACCACTCAGGATTCACGACATACGCGGCAGCAACCATATCGAACGGGATAAACCCTTTGCTTGAACCAAACAAAGTCGCCCACTCCAAAGCCCAGATACGAGATTCTTTTTCAAGATATTCTGCCAGCGAACTGCCGTTGCGCATCTTTCTTAGCTCGTGGAAATCAATCCAGATATCATCACAAACTTCAAACGGAATCAGCGTTAGTTGAACCTCGCTGTTTAGAACCACGTTAAACGCCGTTTCATCCACCTCAAAGTTAAGATCTCTAAATGGTCTCAGTTGACGCTTACTCGCTACAAAATGCTGCTCTGTGTTTCTTCTTCCAGCAACACATACCACTTCTTGAATGTTATCCACTAGCTCGGGGAAATGTTTGATTAACAATGCAATATTGGTTAATGCACCAATAGCTAGAATGGTCAATGGGCCTTGCTTTAACTCTTGAGCAAGATTTTTAACAGCTTCAGGTAACTCTTTGCCCTCCGCATCAGAATAGAAAACAGAACTCCCTTTAGATACCGTCAAACTGGTTGGTCCAAACTTGGCGGTAAACTGGGTAGCAATCTCGGTCGTCACTTCTATATCTTCTGAGTTGCCAAGGGTCGAGCTCAAGCCAACGATATCGACTTCCTGGCTACGGAACAAAACACCTAGCGCGTACCCATCGTCAACATCACAGGGGATCAAGCCATTGTAATGATCGATTGTAATATCCGTATCGATCCATGTTCGTTTTTGAGGCTGATTTAAGAAGTCTTTCGAATCAAGACTCTGCATAGACTCTCCTTTGTTTTTCCGTTTTTTAAGGGGGTTATTTCATGTAGATTTTGGGTAGTTTATTATTCAATGATTAGAGACTGGCTATACATCACCACATTACGGCCAGCCTCTTTGCCTAGGTATAGTTGCTCATCGGCTTTGACAATTGCTCGTTGGATACACTGATCTGATTGCTCAATCGTGACTTTATGCAATGTAGAAGATATAGGGATAGCACCGACAGATACAGTGACAACGTTATGCGGAACGTTTTTGCTATGCTCAATGTTTAAATCCTGAACAGCAACCTTAAGCTCGTCAACTCTTTGTTTCAGCTTACTTTCCCCTTTACTGGAAAGAATGAATACAAACTCTTCACCACCTAAGCGACAACCTAACTCATGTGGTTCAAGAAGAGAGTTCATGGCATTCGCAACATCAGTAAGGGCGTTGTCCCCTTCCGTATGGCCATAAGAATCATTGAACAATTTAAAATTGTCGATATCACATATAACGAAATAGACAACCTCGCCATTTTGCAAAGCTTGCTGCACAGCCTGCGCTGCGCGTTTCTGATATTTGAAGCGAGAGCCTATGCCTGTAAGAGGGTCAGTTTCAGTTTGGTTATGTAAAATCCGCAGTTGGTTTTTAATCTTAGTGATCAAGCTAGAGTATGAACGAGCCAGATCACCAATTTCGTCTGCTCTTTTTATTTCTGGAATCTTCGCCTGATCTATCTTTTCGATATCTTGCTTCATAGAAGAAGCTAAAACTTTCAGCGGACTAACTAACCAAAAAGTGACGAAATAGATAAGTAAGAATGAAATGACTAAAGCAATAAAGGCTTCATATAACACTCTCGCTAGCAGATCGCCCTTTATCTGTTTCAACGCAGCGGCATCGACCACAGCTCTGAAGTAACCGCCATTGTTATTGCGCAATTTTATCTGAACATGGAGAAGATCAGCACCTTCATCCAGGTAGTAAGTAGATTCATACCGCTCCTCAGGAATGGTTGGGATAGGCAGAGACTGTAACTGAATATTCTCGTTGATAACCGAGAGATCCACTTTGAGCTTATTGATCAGATGGTTAAGCTTCTTGATATGTACCTTATTTGTCACAGGTGTAGCAGCGAGAGTATTCTCGAGTGAACTCAGTTTATTGGAAAGCAATCGAATTTCATCTTCAGATACATCTAGCCTCCAGCCTCTACTCCTATCAATCGAATACCTGACCTTAACTTCGTGTTTTAGATAGTCGCTAGTACCGGACACTTCCGCATATTTTAAGTTGGGAATCGCTTTCAGGTTATCCAAAGTCGATTGCATAAGCAGGTTTGCATAATTTCGACCTGCAACTGAGCCGGAGAAGAAAGTATTGTAAGCAGCAAGATGACTGGCAGACATATCAGCAAGATATTCCACCTTGGTTGACCAATCATTTTGATAACGGCTGTATGACAGACCAAAAATGATCGATAGCACCAATACCAGATGCGAAATAAACAACATCTGGTTAATAGTTAGCCAGCCAAACAAGCGCTCACTCAATAGTGTTACTCTTTAGCTTCTGCATACATTTCTAGCACTGGCTCTGTACAGGTACCATTAATACAAATGTCTTTGTAGGTGGTATGGCAGCTAGCGCAAAAACTAGGCTCTAAAGATGGATGCATAGAGCTGATGTCTTTACCTTCTCGGTTGTAGCTTCCATAAAGTGGAAGTCCGCCAATATGTTCAGTCACCCAAATAATGCCTTCCACTTCTGAAACCGCGACAACAGTTGCTCCATCTGTATATGGACCATGCGTTTTGTATTGTTCTAACTTGCTTGGGTTGACTCTTATCGTCAGAGGCGAGCCTCTCCCTTCATTGATCCAAGCATATGCACGCACGGATTCTTGAATAAACAAAGAGGTATCTGGGGGTAAAACAGTATCAGCAGGGAGGTTCATCGACTCTTTCACCACTGGCCAATCTTCCCACCCCTCGGGGTAACTTGCACCTGAGTCCGCGTAGGCAATACCAATAGATGCAATTGAAGACACTGCACACAACAAAGCCACCATTAGGCGTTTGGAAACTTCCATATCAATCCTTTGAATTTATACTTATTACTTTCTGTTTCTGCACTCAATGAAACAGTGCTCAAGCCCTGAGCAATCACAGTCTGAGTAGCCAACCTGAAACTAAAGTTTATAGATCAGTTGAATATAGTAACGATATAGATATTAAGTGCAAATGGAATACGGAAAAATCAGTACTTACAAATAGATCTCAACGCTTTCTCACTGTTCAGGAGACACAAAAGTAGCCCCAATATATGGGGCTCAAATCTTTATGCTGAAGAGATTATTTGCAGGAAAGATAAAAACCGGCAGTAAACAGAAGGCTACAATGCTTCAAAGCTAACAAGATCCGCAATCTTCGGTAGCGATTCATTTTCACAAGACGCAAAAACACCTATCTGGAAATATGAATTGTTTATGCCAGTCACATAGGTGCTGTCACAAAAGTTTCCTTCATACACACCATCGTTATTTACTTGCATTAAAAGTTTTAGGGTTTGAACTTGAGTGTCATTCTCCGGAACTAAAGTGACATAGCCATTTTCTCTACGGTAAATTCGAGTACTACCCACAAAAAAGCTAGCTTCGCCGTCACCATCAGTAACTCTGGAGGTAGGAGTAAAGTAACAATCTCGACAAGTCTTCTTTTCTAGCAAGATATAAGAGTGATCAATATCATTTACGAATAGCATAGTGTTTAGATCGTGAACTGAGCCACCCACTCCGTCGCTATATTTATAGAACTCGCTAGACTCAAACTCTCCTATATATCGATATTGACTATCTATAAATATCTTTAGGTTCATAGAGTCAGAAGTTACAACGTTATCTACTCTATTAAGAGCATTAGATTGACAACCCGAGAGAAAAACGAAAGAGAATAGCACCAACAACACGCTAATGTTTTTCATAAAAATTCCATATACAACTAAAGTAAACTTCAATATTAACAATGAAATGAAATACACAAAGTATTTGATTCCAAAAACAGTAACTAAATCAAATCACAATGCTGTTATCGGAAAAATTTGACAGCCACTGTTCTCATCTATTGACCAATCCCCCAAAAAGAAACTGTTTTTGGAGCAGAAAGTCGCATTGCATCACTCAAATGGTATATTGAATACAATATTGCCAAAAAGAAATACCGGAGACTTGGATGTCGCAACAACCTGTTTTTAAGACTCGAACCCAGTTAGTGGAAGAAGCTATCCGCAGTAAAATTCTAAAAGGTGAGTTAAAAACTGGTCAGCCATTACGACAAGATGCGTTGGCAAAAGAGTTTAATGTTAGCCGAATTCCTGTACGGGAAGCCTTGATGCAGCTTGAAGCGCAAGGGCTAGTGAGTTTCGAAGCCCATAAAGGTGCAACGGTAACCGAGCTTTCGCCAGACAAAATCGACGAACTGTTTGAGCTGCGCGCTGTGGTTGAGTGCCACATATTGGAACGCGCGATTCAGAACATGACCGATGAAGACTTAGCAAGAGCTAATGAAATTCGACAGCGCTTTGATGATGTTGTTAATCGTGGAGACGAAGTCGAAGAGTGGAGCAACTACAACTATGAGCTGCACAAAGCGCTTTATGCTCCGGCTAACATGCCTGAAACCATGGATGTAATTTATAACCTTAACACTAAATGTGACCGCTACATTCGTATGCAGCTTCTTTTCACTGAAGGGACCGCAAAAGCAGATAAAGAGCATCAGGCGCTACTCGAAATGTGCCAGAATCGCGATATCGAC
Organism: Vibrio sp. VPAP30; assembly: GCF_001188205.1. Classification (NCBI taxonomy): domain Bacteria; kingdom Pseudomonadati; phylum Pseudomonadota; class Gammaproteobacteria; order Vibrionales; family Vibrionaceae; genus Vibrio; species Vibrio sp. VPAP30. The sequence goes on along the minus strand of NZ_LBLS01000026.1, from coordinate 171,306 downwards.
GGCGCTAAGTATATGCTGAAAAAGCATATTTTAGAGGCTGGCGCTGCGATTCGTGACTTACTGCTTGAGCGTAATAACAATCAATAGAGTGAGTAAAAACCATGCATCTAGGTCCAGAGTTCTTATTGGCGGCGATCCGCCACAAGATTAAAGACGAAGGTTTGTGTTACAGCGAATTATCCGAGAAGACAGGTATACCGTTATCGACGATTAAGCGCCACTTGCACAACCCGTCTCTGGGGTTAGACAAAATCTTGCTGTATACCACTCACCTTAACACCGATTTGCAAGGCTTATCAGATATTGCTATCCAAATTCAACGCGATAACGAGCAGTTTCTATCAGATGAGCAAAACGCCTTGTTTGTCGAACATCCTTACCTGCTCGACTTTATCTATCTGGTTACTTCATGCAATAAAACCCCAGAAGAAATCGCCGAGGAGTACCAGCTATCTGATACCAGTGTGCGTTTTTATCTCAGTATCGCAGAGATGCTCGGATACATAGAAAACCTTGGAGATAAGATTTTCTATCGATCTGGTCGACGCTTCATTATGGAAGAAGGAACTGCGCTCGATACTCTATTTAAAAGACGCTTCGAGCAAGTTTCTATGGCGCATGAAACCCTATCACAAGTGTGCCATGCTCGCGTGCGATTAACCGCAGAACAACGGCTACAACTTGAAAAAGAAGTCGATCAAAAAATCGGCGAGATGCACGCAGCGAACAGCGCTAATGGGACAGGAGAGCTAACCAATGTTCTGTTTCGAAACATTCCAGGACAGCAGATATTCTTCTCTGATGATATACCCAACATAGATGGGGGGTTATTGAAAGAAGTTTCCGCTCGTTTCCGTCGCCAGTGATCTATTTTTGTTCAAAACTTACTGTGACCAAACACGAGTAATCTGTATATTGACCGCTCATTTATTGTTCAGTCTCAATTTCTAAGACTGCTAGTCTCTCTTTCTGCCACCTTGTTACAAACATGTTAATTATTGTTTGTTGGATTATTTTATACAATATACATTTCTCTTATCCCTTTGGTTAAAAGCTTACGCCTATACCGTTTACACAGTAAGCCTCCCCCGCAGTGTTAGGCCAAAGGGGTACTTCTATATGGACATAACGAGGAAGCTATGAAAGCCAAAAAACTAATCGCACTGAGTACCATCGCTGCTGCGCTATTGACTAGCAATGCGATAGCTAAACCCTTTCCTGTTGGAACGCAGCTCGCAGATAAACAAGAGATCGTGTTAAACAACGGAGCAGAAGTCACCTCCATAGATCCCGCAAAACAAGCAGCAGAGCCTGCATTTAACTTAGGCCGCGACCTGTTTGAGGGCCTAACAATCCAAGACAAACAAGGCAAGACGATTCCGGGAATTGCTGAGAGTTGGCAGGCCAATGATAACAACACTGTCTATACCTTTAAGCTTCGCCAATCTAAGTGGTCAAATGGCGAGCCTCTAACAGCACATGATTTCGTATATAGCTGGAAACGCCTAATCACCCCTGAGACAGCTTCTCCATACGCATGGTTTGCGGCAATTCCAGGCATAAAAAACTCACATAAGATTATGCAAGGCGAAGCGCTGGCAGATACCTTAGGTGTGCGTGCCGTTGACGACTATACCTTTGAGGTAACGTTAGAAAAGCCGGTTCCATTTTTCATCAAACTGCTGAGTCACCCCGTTCTAGCTCCGGTTCATCAAGCGACAGTAGAAAAACATGGCAATGCCTGGACACAACCCGAAAACATCGTGACCAACGGCGCATTCACAGTTTCAAGCTGGAAAGTCAACGAGAAAATGGTCATGGCTAAGAACGACAACTATTGGGATGCTGACAATGTCGTACTAGAACAGATCACTTGGTTACCAATAGGTGATGCAAACGTGTCGCTTAACCGCTATCTTGCAGGAGAAATAGATCAAGCCCTTTCAATTCCAGCTGCGCAGAAGAACAAGCTACTTAAAAAATATCCTGAGCAAGTCGCTGACACCAGTGCCTCTTTAGGATCGACGTTCTACTACTTGAACACGCAAAAAGGCCCAACCAAAGACCTTCGCGTTCGTCAGGCTCTGTCGTTTGCGATTGACCGTAACATCATTACCAAAGCGATTGCTAAGAATGGTGGCATCCCTATGTTCACTTTGGTACCACCGCAAACCGATGGCTTTAAAACTCACACACCAACATTCGCGACTTGGGAGCAAGCTAAGCGAGATTCTCAAGCAAAAGCGCTACTTGCAGAAGCGGGATACAGCAAGAGTAACCCACTTAAGCTGACCTTCACTGTCCCTACCTTCTCTAAAGATGTGAAGATGGCGACTGCAATGGCTGGTATGTGGAAGAGCAAGCTAGGTGCACAAATCGAGCTCAAACAGCTAGAGCCTAAAGTCTTCTATGCACTAAAAGATCCAGGCAACATCAGTCGCGGCGGCTGGACCGCTGACTACAATGAAGCATCGACTTGGTTAGATATTTTCGTCTCGACTGGCGAGTACAATGACTCTAAATACAACAACCCTGAATACGATCGTTTGATGGCAGAGTCTAAGAGCCTCAGTGACCCTTCGGCTGAGTACATTGCCGCAGAAAAACTTCTGATTGAGGATATGGCGATCATCCCAATGTACCGCAACGGAAACGACCAATACCTTGTTAAGGAGCATATCGGTGGTTACGAGCGCACCAATCCTGAGTCTTCATACTATCGCAAGAATGTTTACGTAAAGGCCCACTAATTGGGACGGTTTGCCCGCTACTCATCGGTAGCGGGATTTTTTAAACGAAAGGATGCGTCATGTTGCTGTATATTCTCCGTCGCTTGCTTATCGCAGTGCCCACATTACTGTTTATCGCCTTGGTTTCATTTTGGCTAATGCATATTGCCCCAGGGGGCCCATTTGATATGGAAAGGCCGATGCCAGAAGTGGTACGCGCCAATATTGAAGCGAAATTTCACCTTAATGAACCTTTTATTGTTCAGTTTTTTATCTACGTTGGTAACTTCATTCAGGGCGACCTTGGCCCCAGCTTCGTTTACCAAGACTTTAGTGTCACCGAGCTTGTCGCTCAATCATGGCCAGTTTCGGCTGTATTAGGCGTGATTTCTTTTTGTATTTCCGTCCCACTAGGAATGGTTCTAGGCACCATAGCTGCGCTAAATCGCAATGGAAAACTAGACTACTTACTTATGTCACTCTCAATGACAGGTGTTGTGATTCCAGCGTTTGTCTTGGCGCCCGTGCTTGTGACTATTTTCTCTATTCATTTAGGCTGGCTACCCGCAGGCGGATGGGAAGGCGGACAAGCTTCGTTTTTGATTTTACCGGTACTTAGCTTGGCGATTGGCTCTGTAGCAAGTATCGCTAGGGTCATGCGCGGCGCAATGATTGAGACACTCAATCAACCTTATATACGCACCGCAAAAGCAAAGGGACTGTCCACCAGCTACATCCTGTTTCATCACGCGCTTCGCCCGTCATTAATACCGATTATCGCTATGCTAGGCCCGAGCTTTGTTGCCGTTGTCACTGGTTCGGTGATTATCGATATATTCTTTAGTACCGGAGGCATGGGGCAACACTTCGTCTCTGGCGCACTTAATAGAGATTACGGCTTAGTCATGGGCATAACCCTGATTGTCGCCTCTCTTACCATCTTGTTTAACTTGGTGGTCGATATTCTCTACACCGTCATCGACCCGCGCATTCGTGTTTAGGAGGTAACCAATGTTAACCAAACGTATTGACGCCAAGGAGCTAGCGGATCAAGTAAGCTCTCAAGTCGAAGCGGTTGAAGGGCGTAGCTTATGGCAAGACGCTTGGACTCGCTTTCGTAAAAACCGTGCCGCGATGACATCCATTTATGTGTTGATGTTTATCGTCTTGTGCATCACGTTCGGCCCGCAGCTCGCTGCCTTCGGTCACGATGAAATTGACTGGAACGTGGTCGCTGACCCTTATGAGTTGGGCAAACCTTCAATCAGTTCTGGTCACTACTTTGGTACCGATGACTTAGGCCAAGATATCTTCGCCCGAACCATGCAGGGAGGCAGGCTTTCGATCATGGTTGGCTTTATGGGCGCACTGGTTGCGGTAGTGATTGGAACCGCTTGGGGAGCCTTATCTGGTTACCTTGGTGGCATCGTTGACGGCACTATGATGCGCATTATCGAAGTGCTCGACTCTGTCCCATTTATGTTTCTGGTCATTCTGTTCGTTACCCTATTTGGTAATAATATCTACCTTATCTTTGTTGTGATCGGCATGGTCTCTTGGCTCGGAATTGCTAGGGTCGTACGCGGTGTCACATTCAGTATCAAGAAAAGAGAGTTTATCGAAGCAGCCCATTCTATCGGTGTATCTCGGTTGACCATAGTGCGCCGTCACGTGTTACCCAATGTACTGGGCATTGTGATGATTTACTCCTCATTAATGGTGCCGGGATTTATTATGTTTGAATCCTTCTTAAGCTTTTTGGGGCTGGGCGTTCAACCACCCGATACCAGTTGGGGCATCTTAATTGCTGAGGGTGCGAAAACAATAGATGTTGCCCTTTGGCAATTGGTGTTCCCTTCAATTTTCCTTGTTGCCACCTTGTTCTGTTTTAACTTTATCGGTGATGGTCTGCGTGACGCACTCGATCCAAAAGATCGCTAAGGAGTAGTGATGAGTATTCTCTCGATTAACCAGATGAATGTGCGCTTCCAAACCCCTGATGGCTTAGTGCAAGCGGTCAGTGATTTGTCCTATAGCATAAACAAGGGCGAAACCTTGGGCATTGTCGGTGAGTCTGGCTCGGGCAAAAGCCAATCGGTTTTTGCGCTGATGGGCTTAACTGCTGACAACGGTTTGGTCAGCGGTGAAGCCAATTTCCACGGTGAAAACCTACTTTCGATGTCAAAGAGCCAACTCAATCATATTCGTGCAGAAAAGATTGGCATGATCTTCCAAGATCCGATGACCTCACTTAACCCGTTTATGAAAATTGGTAAACAACTTGCCGAAGTTTTGATGATTCACAAAGGCATGTCACGCAAAGAAGCCGATAAAGAAGTCATTGCGATGCTTGATGCGGTAAGGATTCCATCAGCTGCCACAAGGATGGCGCAGTATCCGCATGAAATGTCCGGCGGCATGCGCCAGCGAGTAATGATAGCAATGGCACTATTGTGTAAACCTGAGCTACTGATCGCGGATGAACCGACCACCGCATTGGATGTAACGGTACAAGCGCAAATTTTGACTCTATTGCGTGAGCTGCAAGCCGAGTTTAACACCGCCATTCTGCTTATTACCCATGATATGGGCGTGGTTGCGGAAATGTGTGATCGAGTCTTAGTCATGTATGGCGGGCGCAAAATGGAAGAAGCGGATACGGAGTCAATATTCGCGACTCCTTCTCACCCGTACACGCAAGGTCTTCTCAAAGCGATTCCTTCAATCAGTGAAGATATGGATCGCCTGCCTACCATTCCCGGCAATCCCCCTAGTGCACTGATTCACAACAAAGGCTGCCCTTTTAAAGAACGTTGCAACGAGTATCGGGCAGAGTGCAGTGCGCAAATGCCGCCATTTAGAGCGCTCTCTCCGAGCCAAGGGTTAGCTTGCCATGTCAATGCCCCCGCTTCCATCACATCCATTGCGCGTTCAGCTTAGGAGGTAACATGAACCAAGCAGAAGTTTTACTTTCAGCGCGTGATCTAAAAGTTCACTTCGCAATCAATAAACACATATTGCCAAGTAAACGAAAAGTGGTGAAAGCCGTCGATGGTATCGACTTAGAAGTGTTCCGTGGAGAAACTTTAGGCATTGTCGGTGAGTCTGGGTGCGGAAAATCGACCCTAGCACGAGCACTGCTTCGCTTGATAGAACCGACAGGTGGCGAGCTCTCATGGAAGGGGCAAGATATGCGTGGGTTTGGTAAACAAGAGCTAGCGAAAAAACGCCGTGAGTTTCAAATGGTGTTTCAAGATCCTTCTGCTTGTTTGAATCCTCGTTTGACGATCTCCGAATGTATCGCTGAACCCTTACTGACTCATGAACCCCACTTAAGCCGCCAAGAGGTAGAGAGTCGCGTTATCGCGATGATGGACAAAGTGGGCCTACTTGCAAGCCAGCGAAATCGCTATCCGCACGAGTTCTCGGGCGGTCAATGTCAACGCGTGGGCATCGCGCGTGCTCTGATCCTCAAACCCGACTTAGTGGTGTGCGATGAACCTGTAAGTGCCCTTGATGTATCGATACAAGCGCAGGTGATTAATCTTCTTGATGATTTAAAACAAGAGATGGGTTTAACACTGGTCATGATCGCCCACGACCTAAGTGTAGTAAGACACATAAGCGATCGTGTCATGGTGATGTATTTAGGTAAGCCGATGGAAGTTGGGCGTTACGATAAGGTTTTCGATGACGCCCAGCACCCTTACACGAAAGCCTTATTATCTGCAGTTCCTATCGCTCACCCAACACTCGCTCGCAATCGCAATATTCAACTATTGCCTGGCGATCTTCCTTCGCCGCTCAATCCACCAAGCGGATGCGTGTTTCGCACCCGTTGTCCAAGTGCCACTGATTTGTGTGGTCAACAAAAACCGACTCGAAGTGGTCTGCCAGACCACCACATTTTCTGTACCCATACTTTGCTAGGAAGCCAACCATTATGACTTTAACCACTGTTCCACAACGACTTAACGCTTTACGTGATGGCATGCAAAAACATAACTTTGATGCCTATATCGTCACCAATAATGACCCGCATGCCAGTGAATACTCGGCCGATTATTGGCTGGCAAGGCAGTGGATATCCGGCTTTACTGGCTCTGCTGGCGATGTGGTAGTGACCAAAGATGGCGGCGGACTTTGGACCGATGGACGCTACTACATTCAAGGAGCCGAGCAAATCGAAGGCTCTGGTTTATCGCTGTTTAAAGCACGCCTAGCCGAGACGCCAACAATTGCGCAATGGTTAGCTCAAACCTTGCCACAAAACGCAACGGTAGGTGTCGATGGTCGCAGTATCAGCAAGCAGTTTTTCGATGAGCTTACTCGCGCATTCGAAGACAAATCGATTCGAGTGGTACTAGAGCACGATCTTATTTCCCCTATTTGGCATGATCGACCGTCGCGACCGACTGCACCTGTTTTTAACCATCCAATAGAGATTGCAGGGCTTACATGTGGCGAAAAAGTCGCTCAGATTCATCAATACCTCAATGATGAGAAAGCCGATGCACTATTGATTTCAACGCTAGACGACGTGATGTGGACGCTCAACATTCGTGGAGGCGATACCGCCTATTGCCCGATATCTGAGGGCTACCTACTCGTCGATAAGCAAAGTTGTCGTTTGTTTATTGATAATCGAAAGCTCACTCAGCAAGTTGTCGCCGCACTTGAAGAATCTCAGGTTCATATCCATGATTACGAACACCTTAGCACAGCGTTAAACCTTATCGAAAAAGGCGCTAGGGTCATTTATACCGCTAAAAACTGTGACAGCCTGTTAGCAAGCCTGATTAAATCTGAGTTATGTCTAGTTGACCGCCCATGCTCTGTCACGCTAATGAAAGCCCTAAAGAATTCAACCGAACTTGCAAGTATGGAAGAGACCTTGCGCCAAGATGGCGTGGCGGTCGTTAAATTCATGCAATGGCTGGATGAACAAGTACCCAGTGGCAAAGTCACCGAGTTAAATGCTGAACAACAATTGATGGACTACCGCAAACAGATTGACGGCTATTTAGGCGAAAGCTTTAGAACCATCGCGGGTTTTGCTGAGCATGGCGCTAAGATGCACTACGCAGCAGACGAAACGAGCTGCTACCAAGTCGATGAGAGCCATTTCTTCCTTGTCGATTCGGGTGGGCAATATCCAGGTGGCACAACAGACATCACTCGCACCTTCCACTTTGGCAACCCTTCAGCACAAGAAAGAAAGGACTACACCTTAGTGCTAAAGGCTGTCATCCGCCTAACACAAACTCGCTTTATGAAAGGTTCGACTGGAGCCAATCTCGATATCATGGCGCGCGGCGTGTTGTGGCAACATGGCATCGACTATAAATGTGGTACTGGTCATGGTGTCGGCATATGTTTGAATGTTCATGAAGGGCCGCAAAACTTTTCGCAAAATCCTGCCGAAGTCGCCCTTAGACCGGGTATGGTAATAACTAATGAGCCCGGTGTTTACCGCGAAGGTGTGCATGGAGTTCGGATTGAAAACATCATGAAGGTGATCGAGTTAGAAGAGAACGAATTTGGCACTTTTTATGGCTTTGAGACCATAACCCTCGCGCCAATCGCGACCAAGATGATAGATAAATCGATGCTTGATAGCAGTGAGATTGAATGGCTCAACAACTACCATCGGCAGTGTTGGTGCAAGCTCTCACCAGACCTCGATGAGCAAGGAAAAGTTTGGTTAGAGAAAGCCACGCAGGCGATCTAACCTGATCCAGTCACTCTGCCAGATACACCATGATGTATCTGGCAGAATCAATAGGTTTTGTTGAACCGTTATTTTCGTGAACGACCGCCGCGCGAAGAACGCGCTTTATGCGCCGAGGCCGCCTTTGCTTGTGAATTCAATATTGATTCAACGGTCAGTTCCATTGGCTCTTTAGGTTTAAGGCCATGTGGGAAAGTGCGCGCGCGCGGAGGTAAGTCATACTCTTCACTAGATGCTCTTGGCATACGCTTAAAACGGTACAGATAAAAGTTTTCTACTTTCTCTCTCGCCCAGTCGGTTTTCTTTAAGTATTTTACGCTGCTGGCAATCGAAGGATTGGTGTGGAAGCAGTTGAAGCGCATTGCTGTATCTAAAATATCCCAACCATAAAAGTCTACTAACTCTTGTAGTAAAGTCTCTAGTTTCAGGCCGTGTAGAGGGTTATTTTGTTGTAGTTCAATTCTTTCTTCATCGGTCATCATATTGAGATCCTAGGTGTCTTACTAATTGCAGCGAGTTAAATAGCCAGTATTGCTCATACCCTGATGGATAAGTGTCCAAATAGTAAGGACAGCAACACTTGGTGGCGCGGATTCTAACAGAGTTAATCTAGCTTCCCTATCCTTATTATCAACTAGGTAAGCTTTCTTCTTCTCGTAACGTCAGCACTTCATATCCACTACTTGTGACCAACACAGTATGCTCTGATTGAGCAGACAACTTTTTATCTCGGGTTATCACCGTCCAGCCATCTTTCTTGGTCTTGGTTTTCTCGGTCCCTTGGTTAACCATAGGCTCAATGGTAAACACCATGCCTTCTTTTAGCAGCAAACCGGTATCGCGAATACCATAATGAAGCACTTGCGGCTCTTCATGCATTTCTAGACCAATGCCGTGACCACAATACTCTCTTACTATGCTGTAGCCGTAAGTCTCTGCATAGCTCTGAATGGCATGCCCAATATCACCAAGACGCGCTCTTGGTTTGACTTGCTTGATTCCCTGCCACATCGCTTCATAAGTGACTTTCACTAACTTTCGCGCCAGTGGGTTTGCATCGGGCATCACATACATTTTGCTTGAGTCAGTGATAAAGCCACCTTTCTCTAGCGTAATATCCAAATTGATAATGTCGGTACTCTTTAAGATTTGGCTAACTTTAGGCACACCATGACAAACCACTTCATTCAACGAAGTATTGAGTACGTACTGGTAATCATACTGTCCTTTGCTGGCGGGTCTCGCCTGTAGATCATTGACAATAAAATCTTCAACTCGGTTATTAATGTCCATGGTTGAAATACCCGGCTTCACGTAGTGATCCAGCATATGAAACACCTTAGCCAACAACTTGCCGGAGGTGCGCATCAATTCAATCTCGCTTTCTGACTTGATCGCTACATTACTGTTCATTAGCAACGCCTTCTGTCGCAGAAACATTGCTCACTGACACTTCTGCCGATTTCATTAAATCTGCCACCAAGTCATTGAAAGAGAGCTGAGGATGCAGCTCAGCAAGCATACCAATCTTGATCCAGAATTCTGCCTGCGAGTTAATCGAACGCGCCATCACAGAGCTCGCTTTTCTCAGTTCTTCATGTAGCTCATCAGAAATCTTAACAATACCCATAAAATACATTTTATATATGATCCGTATATTTATTGTATGTATGGTGCATAATCCGTCAAGCTGAAAATGATGTGGCTAAAAAGAGCACACCAGTAGCTATGCTCTTTGGTTATTCAAAACTTAGCTTTTCTCTAACCAGCGTAGTTGCCGCTACGACTCATAAACCTTTCTAGAGCCTCAAGAAACTGTTCGGGCTGCTCTAGCATTGGTGTATGTGCCGCGTGGTTGATCATTGCAAACTCTGCCTTAGCGGGTCCAAAATCAACGGATTGCCAGCACTCCAATGGCGCAATACTAAAATCATGATCGGATCCTATGATCAATAGTGGTATCGCAGGTAGTGCTTGATAGAAATCTCCACTTATCTCAGTGAAAACTTGACCCCATAACTTATCTAAAAGAACCGTATGTGCCGGGAAACCTTCCCACAACGGCAATTCGTTAAAGACAAAGTCGAACCAGCGCATAGCTCCCAAACGATGACACATATGAACAAATTTACGTTCTGGTTGCGCTTGAATATCGTCATTTAGTTTTACGATATTTTCAGCAAAGTAAGACTTTCGGGTCTCATCGGCTTGAGATTCCCAGCGGTCGTATTGCTTCGTTTGCATCTCGGGTGACAGACTGGGAGAAATGTTGCTTAACACTAGGCTGCTTATACGTGTTGGATAGCGAATAGCAAAGTACGCTGCCATATATCCATGGCCAGAGTGACCAAATATAGCAACTGTGTCTAACTCTAAAGATTGGCAAATAAGATCAATATCATCCGCGATAATATCAAGCGAAACGTCATCTGTGTGTGGCTTGCGCTGACACGGTGAAAAGCCTCGGTGGTCGACATAAATGCATTTAATACGAGAGTAAATGGACTCTGGCATAACGCGGTAATAATAATCAGCGCTTCCAATAATCAGCAGGGGTTTACCAGCACCTTTAATAATAACCTTAAGGCTATAATCTCCAGATTCAATAATAAGTGTATTCATTGAGAATTACCTTTTTCAATTCAAGTTTATTCCCTCTCCGCTAAGAAAGAGTGAGTGTCTATGTGTTTGAAGTTAGGTAAAGATCGTCAACGAATAAGTGTCATGGTCGTCTTTAAGTCTCTAGATAAGTTGGTCGGAGGTTATTAAACATACGCTTTGAAATCAATACCGTATTATAGAGCACCATTGCCGGCATAGTATATTAATGGCATATTAGATAGCTAGTATTCGCCATCAAACTAGGGAGAGTTGGGTGTACAAGGTATTTGTTTTTGGAACGCTAAAGGAAGGTTTTCCTAATTTTAAAACTAATAAAGGGATTCGCTATGGCAATACGTTCCAAACCAAACAGCGATTCCCTCTTTACCTGATTGGTGAACGCCATTCCCCTTGGCTAGTCTTACAACACGGAGAAGGCTACCCAGTTAAAGGCCAAATTTTTAGCGTTACTGACCAAGCTTTGTCGGCGATGGACAAGCTTGAACGTATTGATGCGAAGGACGGTTATCGGAGAATCTCACTTGAAGTGGAGTGCGTGGAAACCGGGGAATCACTGACCGTGTATGCTTATGGTAAACCGCCAGAAATGCTGGTAGACGCTGATATTCGAGCTGAGTTAACTGATGAATATTGTTTGTCACATGCGAAACTTTATCGTAGCCGGTATGCCACTTCCTAAAGGATTGAAATGGATATCTTAAAATTCGCTGAAAAAGCCATGTCGATGGATGACAGTGCTTGGGCAAAACACTCTAGCCCTTGGAGTGTCTATTCTCGGTTTACAATTTTGCCATTGCTCACACTAGCGCTGGCCTCGCGCGACTGGCTAGGGTGGTACTCACTGATCCCAACGTTATTGGTGTTAACTTGGGTATGGCTGAATCCACGCCTATTCCCTGCTCCTGAATCAACCAACAACTGGGCTTCAATGGGCACATTTGGTGAGCGTATCTATCTAAACCGCAGTAAAGAAGCTATCATCCCTCAGCATCATCTATCTATGTGTAATCTATTGATGATATTACAAATATTAGGGTTGCCCGTTTGGATTTATGGTGTCTACTCGCTCCACATTGAGTCCATGCTTTTTGGCATGCTTTGGCTTATGGCGACCAAGGCTTGGTTTGTCGATCGCATGGTATGGATTTATCAAGATACTAAGGATTTAAACCCTGTTTATCAGTCTTGGTTTAAAGATTAACAAGTCGGTTATCTAGGAGAAAACAATGAAATGCTCACTACAAAAAATAGATAAGAGTAACTATATGCAAGTCTGCCACTTGCAAGTGTCACAAGAGCAAGAACACTTCCTTGCACCAAATACGTTGTCGTTGGTAGAGGCGGCATTCAATGAAGGCTATATCACTCGGGCGATTTACGCAGGCGATACATTGGTTGGGTTCTTGATGTGGGTGCACGAAACAGAAACCAAATCATCAATATGGCGCTTTATGATTGCAGCAGAATATCAGGCTCAAGGCTTCGGTAGAGCGGCGTTAAATCTTGCACTCGATGAAATGAAACTAAGACAAGGCGTTCGCGAGATTGAAATCCGTTACAACCCTTCCAACCCTGTCGCCAAAGATTTTTATAATACATTTGGTTTCGTTGAAACTGGCATCGATATAGAGCACGACGATATGCTGGCTGTAATTGAACTAGACAGCAGACAAGTGGCGTAACTCACCCAATAAGCTGAATAAAGCAGAGGAGAACAGTTGTTCTCCTTTTTTATCTCTGTAGCTCGACAAAAATCTCAAAAACAGTACGAAACCAAAATGATAATCTAGGACACATTACCTATAGTTAGAAGAGTTAAATGATCGATTTCATATTAATTTGGAGGAAGGTATATGACATTCACTCAACTTTTGGTACCGATTGCTCCTGGTCAAGAGATTGATGATTCCCACCATCAAGCATTTCAGTTCGCCAATAAGTGCTCAGCAAACGTGACCTTGCTACTTGTTATTAAAGAACTGGCCGAGTTCAAGGAAATTTATCACCTATCAGGATCATCATTAAACGTTCTTGACAAAGCGACCCATCACTTAAAAAACGATTTAGAAAAACAAGCACGTACCCTATCAGACCAATATTCCAATATACGTTTTAGTACCAAGGTACGTGTTGGCACTCCATTCATTGAAATCATAAAAGAGGCTGATGAATCAGATGCCTCCATGATCATCATTAACTCCTATCGGCAATCTAAAAAAGATGCCTGCGAAAGAGGCAGCAATACTTTAAATCTAATGCGTAAGTCAGAAGCCCCCATCTGGTCTCTAAGCAGAGTCCCTAGCTCCATTCGCAATGTTGTTGTCGCCGTCGACCTAACTAACGATGAATATCAAGATTTCAATGCCCAGCTTCTATCTATGGCAATAGATTTTTGTTCAAGCGTTGGCGCTTCGCTCACTCTTTGCCATGTGTGGAAATTTGAGTCAGAAGGTTTCTTACGTGATTGGAGTGGTTATAGTGACATTGAGATTGCTCTACTAGCCAAAGAAATGCGCAAAGAACGGCTATCCCGTTTAAATGCACTATTAGAGGTGCATAAAGATAACCCAATAAAAATAGAGCCTAAAGTGCTAGAAGGGGAGACTCGTGAAGTATTCCCAAAATACGTTGCCGACTACAAGATGGATCTCGTTATCTTGGGTTCTATGTCTCGTTCTGGAATATCTGGTTTTGTATTGGGTAATACTGCGGAAGCAATGATCAATCAACTAGATTGCTCGGTGATCACGCTCAAACCCGATACGTTTAGTTCACCTGTTTTAACCAAGCCATAATCGGAATAAATTTAAAAGCTACAAGTTCGACTAAACTGGTAGTGATAACAATAATCATAACTTAATTGACGTCAATGGCTGCAAACACCATAAACGCATTTATGAGGAGAACTCATGGTGTCAGAAGCCATTGCTTTTGCATTTGAAGTTTTTATTTCTGCTTGTTGCCTGTATGTCGCGGCTCAAATTGCGCTTGAAAACGTTCATTTAGCCTCGTTAGCTGGGATTGTCGTCGCCGTTGCGCTCGTTTCCTTAGTCCCTGTTGTTGGGTGGATTGCAAGCCTTGTGCTGTTTGTGAGCCTCCTCTATTACGTGACTGAAACGCCTTTAGAGGGTTGTATCTGGATCGTATTAATCTCTAAGCTGATTAGTTTCGTTTCAGTGCAAGTTTTGCAAACTTTGTTAGCTTAGGAATATACTGTAACGCAAAAATGGGACTAATCAGTCCCATTTTGCGTTTAAGGTTTACTCGGTAGGGTTTATGGTTACTGGCGTAAAGGTTGCCGTCGCATTGCCCCCCGCCCCTGGTCGATCAACGTACGGTGTGTTTTGCATTAAGGTGTAGTAAACATCAACGTAGTCATCATCGTTTGTCAGCAATCCATCGGGGATGACATCGATAATTTTACCTGTGATTTGAGCAATAATGGCATAGCCTTGTACTTCTGGATCTGGAATCATTTTCAAGATTTCTTCTGCGGCTTTCACCAGTAGTTTTGCCAGTTCCTTGTAATCTGTACCGTCATCTTGCTCCATCAGAACCATATCAACGGCTCCCCAACGGTAACGAGGCCAGATGATCATTGTTTGACCAGGATAATAATCTTGACCGTCGTAATCTAAATACGGCATTTCAACCAAATCGATCTGCGGCGCATCGCGGCTTGGATCGACCCCAGTAATGATGGCGTAAATCTCTGCTTTACCAGAAATCCAAGGTTCTTGGTCATCGTTTAGGCGAATCTTAGTTAGTTGGGTTGTGCTAAGAGGCTGAACATCCGCTGTCATGACAGAGCGTCTAACCCGTTGAGCTTTTGGTTTAGCCACCGGTTCGTCTGTGGTTAACTTAGTTGGCTGCCCTAGACGCTGCATCTCTGCTTGCATCGCCTCAAGACCCGCTCGTAACTCTTCAGCACCGTTACTGTCGACGACGAATACAGGCACGTCAGGCATTTCATACACATCTAACTGGTGAAGCTGACCATAAACATCATAAGCCTCAACGTATTGCCAGTTTGAGTCATCACCCGATGGTTCAAATGCAAAGAGTGGACTTTCACCCTGCTTCCACTGCTCTACCATCGAGGCATCCGCAATGCGAAGCTCAATCAAAGAATCGGTAAAGTCTTCGACCCCTTTCATGGTGCGATAGTTTTGGTCAGCTTGTTGTAACTGACGACTAAACGCAGAATAAGGTTGTGCTGACTGAATCTGACTGACCGAAGCAGATAGATTCTTCTCAGTGATTTGCGCTTTCAGGTTAGTTTCCAGCGATTGATACCTTTCACTGAACTGAAGTGCGAGCTCTTGTTTCTGTTTGGAAATTTCTTCTGCTTTAGACAAGGAAGTCATGTCTTGTGCAATTAGAGGTTTTGCGTTGGTTTGGAATCCAACCACTGCCGTTGCAAGCATTAAGCTGATAGAAATATTCGGTCTCATAAATGATCCTCATTGTAATAATTATCAGTAGTAGAGTAATTAATCTACAACTACAACCTATCAGCTTGATGGATAAGAGGAAGTAAAATGATTAGATTTTGGTCAATTTTTCTGCTCAAGATCACTCTATTACATAAAATATCAATATTTAATTTTGTCTAATTTAGCAACAGCGAATTTAACACCCACCTATTGACACATTTGTAAAATCATTAACTAAAAAGAGCGCATAAGCACTCTTTTATGTTTAGTTTTAGTAGCTTGCAAATAGCTCTATTTCACTGTCTGCATGAGAAGTAGCGAGCGTGAAGTGAATATAGCCCGTTTTATCGACATTGAACTCTAGATACTGGTATTTACCTTGCGAAGTTGTGGACAAATCATATTGACTTTCAGATGCCCAAGCCTCAAGCCCAACGTACATATCCACTTTTCCTTGATCTTGCTGTTTAGGTGTCAACCAAACACGAACAGTACCTGGCTGCTCAACGTATAAGCCAATATAACGGCGCTCATTAACCGTTAGTGATTTCGCCTTGTTGTTTTCAATCAATAGTGGCGACAGATCATCTTTAGGTTTGTGAGTTTGAATTTGCTTTTTGGCAAACGTAACGACTTCAACATTTTGAAATGCTTCGCGCGCCGCCAAACTAAAGTAGTACCGCCCAGGGGCAATCAATCCATTTGATTGGGCTGCAAATTCAATCGTTTCTTCACTTCCACGCTGAAACTCAGACATTTGGTAGTCATAATAGTGAGCAACTTTTTCGTAGCTAGCATAAAGATCGGCATCTCCATCACCTGTGATCGACACGCTAAACTCAGACACACCATTGGGAACATCGACATAGAATAAGCGCTCTTGGTAATCCTCTGCACTAAAACTATGCAATCGGTTTAAGCCAATGCTTTCAAACGTTTGAGACTGAGGTGTTTCGACTGGGCCTGAGTCTCCTTCACTGCCGTCTCCGGTGTGAGATTCCACCGACACACTGTCCAACCAAGTCGCAAACTCAGTGCTTAGTTCTGATCCCAACAACTTTACTTCTCGACTCCAAGCTGAGTAATCGCCAGATCGAGCGTACTGAAGAATACGATCAACCTCACTTGGGTGTTGCTCTAACAAAAATCGAACGGCTAGATAACCCCAGCGGTAGACTCGGTTTAGATCGTGATCGTACGTGGTGGCGAATATTTCGGCTAAGGAGTAGTGTTCATCACCAGTAAGATCCACCGCAGCCTGATAGCCCTTTTTGTAATGCATGTACTCAGCAAAACCTTCTAGCCACCAAACGATGTTTCCTTCACTTAATGTCTTACTAAATCCACCATATAAGTTAAATCGACCGTCAAGATAGTGAATGTATTCATGCTCTAAGTTCAGGATTGAGAGTTCTTCTGATGCGTATCGATAAGCTAAAAATCGCGCTACGTTGTTCTCGTCCGATGGATTGCCTTCTAAATACTGACCGCCATTGTCGGTACTGTTGCCAAATAGGAAGTTCGAGTAAGTGGTATACGAATCATTGTCTTGCCAAACAACAACCTCAACCTTGCTGTTGTGATCGTCTTTAACGGGATCTTGCCCTGTATTGGCAACTCGATGAAAATCAGCCTCAGTCGAACTCAATATTTCACATGCTTGCTGCGATTGCTGCTGAGTAAGATTCTGAGAGCGAATGATGGCCGGACCACTACACTCATAGCGATTCACTAGCAAGCGTCGCTCTAATTGCTGCTTTTTCCCCTCAATATTGAGCTCTTTCGCCTTTTCAGGTGCGTAGAACAGCAGCATTTCAGCGGATGCCAGCCAAAGTTTTTCACCTTCAGTCCCTACTTTATGCTGAGCCATAATGTTTTCTAAGAACGGCATCACTTGCTGGTTAAGCGCATCGTTTCTGCCAGCCAGCAGGCGGCCTGTTTCACGAACAGCGTTGTAAATAAGAAACTCAGAGTCCGTCCCTAACGCCCATAAGTTGCTATCGACAAATTGTTTTAATCTTTGCAAGTACTGGGGATGGAGTACCAACTCGTCATAGAAAGCATCTCGAACAATATGACCATTCATGGCTCGGAAGAGATTGTTTAAGCCATCAACATATTGAAGGTTCTTACTGTTTTCACGGTCAAACGACTCAAGTAAAGTCAGCATGGAATCCATCGTCAATTGCAGTTGTTTGACACTATCAACCAATAGAGTCATAGAGGACATAGCCTGAACTTGCTCGCGTCCTAAATCTATCGCGTACTTTGAACGAATAAAACGATCTGAGATTTGTGCAATCGTACGGCTAAATTCATCAGAAAAGTAACCATATTGCTCCTGCGTACCATAGCGAGCGAAATACGCCGCTTTGATAAACTCACTTAAATTGGCGATACGAATAGCCTGCGCATCTTCGCCTCTATACTGATTCACTTCAGCACTTAACGTACGAACAACTTGGTTTAATGAAGCTTCACTATAAAGTGAAACAGCGGCTTCAGTCGGCGCATTAAACCAGGACTGATAACAAGACGATTGTGCAGAAGCGATACTCTCAACCAATAAGTTGCCTTGAGAGAGATCGTTAAATTCGCATTGTGGAGAGGCTTGAGCATAACCACTCAAACCCGCTAGTAAACATGCTCCCGCTAACTTGCCGAGAGCCCATTGACGTTGTTTCATTCGCAACACCCTGTTTTTATTAATAATTGGCCTGCGCGTTATAACAAACATCAATATAATGACTAAAAACATATCAGGAGCCTTTTAGACTCCCATTCAAAAATTTCGCTCTCCAGATAAATAGCAATCGTTTTCATTAAACACTTATTTAACAATTACTTAGATTTAAAAAACTCAATACGGAACTGGCGAATTTGCTCGTTGTAATAGGCTATCCAATCTAAATCAGTCATCGCACCGTAAGTGGAAGTTCGCTGTTGACTCAGTGAGGACTTCAATGCAGAAAGCTGGCTTTGGTAGTCGAGCACTTCTTGCTGCTGAACCTGCACCTGCTGCTGGCGAGCCAAGATATCTCCGGCCTGCTCATGAGTAAGATACGTGACAGAAAGCTGACCAATGACCAACTCTCTTTGCTGCTGGCTGTAACTAGCGGGAATGAGAGAAACCGCCGTTTCAAATGTTTCAACGCCACCGTCTAACCCCACCGAAGACGCATCTTTTTGCCAACGCTGCGCTAGCGATTGAAACTCAGCTAGGTAATCATTTGGGGAGCTATCAGCGAGTGATTGGGACTCTAGAACAAAATCATAAGCAGCAAACTGGTCAGCGAGTAGCGTTTCAGCTTTCTGACCCCAGACAGCGTTAGCTTGACGTTGAAACTCAGCCACCTTTTCTGCCAATGTAGCCAATTGGTTTAACTCCAGAGAACCCAAGCTATCCTGCCACTGCTGCTTTAATTGTAGGTAGTTTGCCAATAAGAAATAGCCAGAGTCTGCCATCAACGGCTTCAGCTCTGCCAACTGTTCTTCACAATTTATTACCAATTGGCAATTGAGCCAGAATGCTTCGAGTTCTTGGTTTAGCGCCATTCCTTCAAGAGTAGAAAAACGTTCTAGCCACTCATTAGCATTGGGCTTACTTGGTTGAGTCGGTGACGCCTCAGCTTCTGCTGTGTCTGCAGGAGCTTGAGAATCACCGTCAATAGACGTTACGGTCGCCTCAACTGCTGAATTAATGGGGTTACCACTATGGCTCATCAATATCGGCGACTGGTCCTCAATGACGAACCAACCAATAATGCTCGCCGAAGCGACGAGCATGATAAGTGACAACAAACGCAGCATTATTTAACGACCGCAGTAACAGGGAAGTGATCCGACAGATTATAGTGTTTCCATAATCGCTCGTCAGTGGAGCGAGGAACATCCACACGGTTATCGTTATGTGATTTCACCTGATACTCGTTACTCACCATAACGTAATCTAGATACTCAACATTTTCTCCACCTGACATGGCTTCTCCAGCAAAATCGTTGATACGAGGATCAAAAGTTGATGCCGTGTAACCTGAGTAAGTTGGCTCAATAGCGCTCAAGTTTGCAATCATCTGTTGATAATCACCCGGGAACTTCAGCTTGTTTACGTTGAAGTCACCGCTATACACGACAGTCTCTGTCTTTGGAATGTTAAGTGAAGTCGCTAGCTGGCGAATCTGCTTAAACTGACGCTGACGGTAGTCCCTAGCAGTATCGGTATCAAAGGAAGCGGTATGCGTGGCAAACACATGGTAAGCCTTACCACCTTTGATCACTTCTGCGTAGTTTACGCCTTTATCCGCAAAGCAATCCGTACCGGTACAATCAGGGAAAACATATTGCGCCTGATTAACAATAGGATAGCGACTCACAATCATTACGCCACCATCGTAAATATTGATACCTTCTTTGTCGAGCATCTTGGTCTGGTACGGGTATTCTTTAGCAAGCTCTCTTAAAAAAGCTTCGCGCCCACTGGCAAACACTTCTTGTAAAGCCAAAACGTCATATCCTTTCACATAGTCAGGAATAAGGTCATAGCGATCACCGATGTGAGAGGCGATAACTGGCAGGGCCCAAATGTTGTAGGTCATCATTTTAAGTGTGTTTTCATCGTTCTCTACTTGCTCTTCCACCTTTTGCGGGGTGATGGTGTAGTAAAGATCATCATAACGAGCTGTTTTGGCTGATTTAAAAGCAAGCTCTGCGCTTCGCTGACCAAATGACAGACTATTGTAGCGGTGAATATTGCGATCATCTTTCAAGCTCAGTGCAACGTCAGACGCAGAGACACCATACTCAATCGTTGAGTTGTACCAATGCCCTTTCATCACTTGGTTTAACGTCACGCTTTCACCCACTGGGTTAGAAACGACCGTATTAAATCGGTAGGTTTTACCGGATTTGACACCTTCCCAACGGTTAAAGCTCATCACCTGCTTGGTCTCCCAAGGGCCTATAGTCTCAACATGCTGTTGCCACTCTTCACCATGTTTGAGTTGGTCAGTTCCATCATGGCTAACCTGAATAGTCAAAGATTGAGGAGAATTGTTGGTTAGGTAAACATCTGTGTCAGCGAAAGCCGAGCTTGCCATCAGTGCGACTAAGGCGACGGAACACTGCTTTAAATTCATTACGTTATCCTTGTTTTGTTTTGAAGGCTTGAATCTAGAGCATATGCTTTACATAAATGTTATGAATATGTGACATTAAAAATAGTAGGGGTTGTCGATACAAAATCGTGAATTACACGCCATTTCCGTGTAACAAGTGGAAATTTCATAACTACAAATCTGACAACAGATCAAAGTTTAATAATCAATTGTAGGTCTTAGGACAACAAAGTTACTGATGAAAAATAGCCTCCTCATTTGAGAAAGCTATTAATTCATTCTATTGGTTTGCTGTTTGGAATAGCGCTATTTTTGTTTCCACTTAGCATTGTCAGGAATAGATTTGGCAGGAACTCTCACTTGTATCAGTGATGGGCCGTTTGAATTTTCCAACGCTCCTAGGATAGCAGACTCAAGCTCCGCGTATGTTTCGACTTGCCAACCCCTACACCCGAACACCTCCGCTAGCTTGCTGTAATCCCACCGATGCAATATACATGAATCGTAGAAGTCTCTATCTCCCGAGAAGACCTCAGCATCGTACAGCCACTGTTCTACGCCATACACGCCATTATCCATGACAAAGATGATCGGATTAAGACTAAATCGGCTTTGAGTTGAAAGGCACTGCGGCGTCATTTGAAAACCACCATCTCCAGTAAAGACAATGACTCTTTGCTGGTCTTCTTTTGCCAAGCTCAACCCCGTCGCGGCTGGTCCTATATAGCCAATTGATGAATACGTCGGTTGCGCAATGAAACCACGTGGTGCGCCCACTTCAAGTAGCATGCTACCGAAAAAGTTGAGACTGGCATCGCTGCCGACAATGGTATTGTTATTGATGTACTGTTTGGCTTTAATGAACTCATAGAAGCCTTGGTAAGAAATGGCGCCTACAAACTGATTTTCCTCAACAATAGCAGGTTTCGGAATGCCACCAGTAAATGAGCAACTAGTTTTATTCTCAAGTAAACCATCAATAAAGAAGCCCAACGGGACTTGCGGCATAAAGTAAGTCGCATACTTAACCGTATCATAGGAGATCAACGCAGTTTTTTCGTAATCAACGCTTTCACCTAGCGAGTTGATATCTGACAACCATACCCCAAGTGCTAAAACAAAGTCCGATTGCTCGACCAGATCTTGCGTAACTTGTGATGACGCTTTGCCATCAAATACACCAACAAATAATGGGTCTTCTTCAGAAACGACTGCTTTACTCACCAGCTCTGTCACATACGGGAGGTTAAGTTGCTTTATCAACTGACTTGCCTGCTGATGGAGTCCCATGCGATCAATTTCAGCTCCTAACCAGACAATTGGCTTGGCGGCGCTTACTAACTGCTGCTGAATTTTAGCAACCGAATTGTCTACATTCGCTTGCAATGCGACAGGTTTATTTGGCATTAGCTTGCCAACGGGTGGGGTACACGGTAACTGAACCATGTCTTCTAGCAGTTCAATATAAGCGGGGCGTTTCTCAGAAATACATTGTGTGAGCGCGTAGTCAATCAGCCCTGGCGCTGAACTAGGATTATCAATCTTAACCGCTGCAGCAGTTATGTTTTGATAAATATTTAAATCCGTTTCACCATTAATCATATGGTGAAAAACAAATCCTGTTTGCTGCGCAGTAAGTCGTTTTTCAATACTTGGTGAGCCGTTAATCACCACAACAGGTACCCGTTCAGCATAGGAAGCCGCAACCGCATTCACTGCGCTTAATGTTCCCGCCGAATAGGTGAAGCACATGGCTCCTATTCCTTTGAGACGCGCGTAGCCATCTGCTGCGTATCCTGCATTGAGTTCATTAACCTCTTCTATCAACTCAATATTACCTGGTTCAATATAATTATTGATCCACTCGATCGTATAATCACCGGCGATGGAGAACAAATGCCCCAAACCCAGTTCTTCTAGTCTGTCTGCCAAATACTGACCGACGGTATAATTCGTTTCCATACTATTTCACCTATTGCTGACGTCTGTTGCTTCGCTTTTACTTTTAATACTCACGCGCACCATCGAATAATCTCGGAATATAGATATCAAAGATGGCAGGGCACTCTCGTTCGGGGAATCTTGAAAGCATAAAGGTTTTAAATGCTTCATCTTTCAGGCCGTTATCAATGGCCTGTTTGGCAGCAAGCAAGTACTTAGCATTCTCTGTCACTTCTTTCTTATCCGCTGGAAATCCGTGCCCAGGGAGAAATACTTCGTAATCCGAGATCAACATTTGCTGCAAAATCTCTAACCAATGATCTATGTATTGAGTGAGATATAGATGCGTACCGCTGTACAACAAATCTTGAACAATATAGACACCATACTGTGGCAATTTAATCGTCAGCGCATAATCGATTTCTGTGTCAACCACACGTTCAATGACGTATTCAACACCATCGACGACCTGCAAACCTGGATAGACAGCATTTTGGGGTATCACCACTTTTTCTGGTGCTAAATCTGCACCTAACTTAGAGATATGGTCTTCGCGCGAGGCTTCACCATGTTCTTTTAAGAACTCGATAGTTTCGGGAAGAGCATATATTTCAACATCATCAAATGCATCCCCTAGCCCAAACCAATGGTCTGGATGGCGGTGCGACAAATAAACACGCCCGATAGGCTTACCTAGACTATCGGCATATTCACGGAACATTTTTGCATAAGGTCGCAGAAATTGTCCGTCAATCACCACCAGCATATTGGTGCTTTCAATGATGTGGGTAGCATTAGCAATATTGTTGCCTTCGTAAGAAGAGATAAAAGTATGCACTTTTACCTCTCCCGTATTTTTCACCATTATTTTTATCGGACTGGTAATCGGGGTACTCATAATATTGACTCACATTAATTCGCTTAAGGAAAAGTTCTGAATTCATCTATCGATCATTTACCCACCCAATTTACAAGGTGGGTAAATGAATCTAGGCCAGATTAAAGCTCGTCGCGTATGTCCAGAGTGATAGCAACGGACACATAACTCCAAGTTAAGTCACACGCACTAGTCATGTAGCCGTCATAACGACTGAACTGCTCTGAAAGCGAGTCGTTCTCACCTGCATGAATTTGAACTCGTCTTAGATAGGCGTCACCCAATGCTTTAAGGCCACTGACAATGGTCTTAAACGCTTTAGTTTTCGCTCCATATTCATCACCTGTTTTTAGGATCAAGTTAGGGTCAACATACGATACCGCCAGTTGCAGTTGCTCAAGGTTGTATTGAGATATCGAAATGCACTTTTGTTTTGAAAATAGTGCAGCAGCTTTATAACTGGTACCAGCAAGAGCGGCGGTACACAGGAACCAAGGGTTTGCTTCTCCCAAAGGACCACTACCTGTATATTTATCTTCAGGGTAGCGACCTATTCCAGGTGCGACAGGGTCACCATTGGCGGTTTTTCCAATCGCATTAATCGGATAAAGAGGTTCAAACGCTTGATGCAGCGCGAAGGCAGTTGCCAGAACTTTATCATTGTCAGGATCTAAAAATGGATGACTGGCTGATTGAGACTGGAAAGAGCCGAGGATGACTGCCACATCAAGGTTAGATATTTTGCCATCTAATCCGCCGACTCGATTGAGCGTAGCTTGGTAATAACCCTTTTCTTCACTCCAGAACTCCTCCATTGCTTGCTCAATAAGCTCGGCTTGCTGGTTGTAGAAGTCAGCCGCACCAGGATCACTTAATAGATTGGCGTGATCCGCTCCTTCTCTTAAAGCAGTACGCTGCAACATTCGTGTATAAAAATGGCTTCCTTCCACCTCTTCCCATAAGTCAAAGCAAGCGTCTCGCCAGTGGTTAGCGACAAAGTCGAGATCACACTTGATGAGACTAAATGATGGCTCTTGGCCATCATATAGCACATTTGATACGTAACCCTTCTCGTTGTTTTCTAAGAGTATGCTTGCCCAACGGGTCAAGGTTAAAGCGCGTTGTGCAGGCCCATCATTTTGCGGTCGGCCCCATGGACCAGTGAATGCTTGCCCAGTGACATAAAACTTGGGCTCTCCTGGACTATTGCTCGGTGTTGGGGTCGTTTGGTTGATCTTAGAAAACTCGACATAATCAACCATCATTTGATAGTAACGATCTTTTAACTGGTTTTTATCACTCCCATTGAGTTTGACTATTTCAGCCATGGTTCGCGCCGAATCTCGAATCCAGTGGTAGTAATAATCAGGGTTAGTGCGCGAAGGAGACGCTAATACCGAGCCACGCTCTCCGTCTTCTGGAGAGATATTAGCCATCATGTTTTTCAGAATGTTCGACCTAGCCGTCACAATCCATTCTTCCAAAGGTTTGACTGGCTCTGGAGCCGTTAAGCCGCTATCTAACTTAGCTAAGTTGTTGCTGTAAACTGACATAAAAATTCCACGAATAATGTTTAGATTAGTTGTTTGGATATGCCTATATTTGGACTACTAGAACTTACGATATTAGCGAAAGTTAAGCCCACACTAGCAAACCCTCAATTAAGCACCTAGATGCATACCGAAGTATATGCGCAAATTATTTTTCTGCTCATTCAAAAAATAACTATTTTTTATCTACATGATTTTATTGGTATAATTTTTTTAATATTATTGCATCAAAACAAATTATGCATATAGTTGCTTATTTTAGCCTTGGCCCAATGATTTAGCTGCTACACTGATTTTTGCCACACACACTGATGGCAAGTTGGCTAAATAAAATTCGAGGTTTTGTATGCATGACCCAACAACGAAAGTCCAAGCAATAACACCAGAGCAAGCCGTAATAAAGTCCACAGAAGGACGTTATGATGCGGTGATAGTCGGATCAGGTATCAGCGGTGCCATCGCGGCAAAAGAACTCACTAGAAAAGGCTTATCGGTACTGATGCTCGAAGCCGGACCCGCTAAGGATTTCACCTATCATGGCTTCCAACAGTACTTAAGCAACTACTACTCTAACGCTTCCAAAGACAACAACGCCCCTTATCCAGACAATCCGAATGCCCGTATGCCTCGCTCGACAGACGTCAGCAAACTCAAGCCCGGCGTACCCGACGAAAAAGGCTATATGGTTCAAAACGGACCGTTGGCACTCGATAGCACTTATACGCGCGTTGCCGGTGGCACAACAATGCATTGGGAAGCCAAAATTTTGCGCATGTTACCGGAAGATTTCTCGCTCAAAAGTACCTATGGTGTCGGCTTAGACTGGCCCATCAGTTATGACGATCTGATGCCTTATTACCGTATCGCCGAGCGAGAAATCGGGGTATCGGCGAATGTTGAGGAGCAAAGCTTCTATGGCATTAAGTATGAGCCTGGCTATGTCTATCCGATGCATGGATTACCTCCCTCTTACCTCGATCAGGTCGTCGCGAAAGGGATCGATGGTAGCGAATTTGATCTGTATGGTGAGACCCATCGCGTCCAAGTTAGACCTTTTCCACAGGGGCGTAATGGGATACCTAACAAAAACTACAACAATGACGCTGGCTTCAAACCCAAAGGGTCAGTCAGTGGTTATCAAGTTGAGCAAGGAGGACGTTGCCAGGGCAATAATAACTGTGTGCCGATTTGTCCGGTGCAAGCTAAGTATGATGCGCGCAAAACACTGCTCGACGCTGCCCAAACAGGTCGACTAGACTTCTTACCTCAAGCGGTCGCAAGTAAAGTAGTGGTCGGCAACAACGACGCAATCAGTCACATCGAATTCAAACATTATCTATCAACAAAAAATCCAGAACATACGGTAGCGAGAGTTAGCGGCAAACTCTTTATTCTAGCGACTAATGCGATCGAAAATGCGCGTTTAATGCTCGCCTCTGGTTTGCCAAGTTCTAGTAACTTGATCGGAAAAAACCTGATGGATCATACTTACTTGCTGACATGGGGTTTGTTACCGGAAGCAGCCGGCACAATGCGCGGAACCAAATGTACGTCTGGAGTCGCTGATTTTCGTCACGGTAACGCTCGCCACAAACAAGCGCCATTTGGCATTGATATTCACAACGATGGCTGGGGTTGGGCAACTGGCGCTCCATTCACTGATATCGAACAATTGGTTGACGACCAAAACAAGTTTGGCCATGACCTACGCGAAAGTGTTGTAAAACGTATTTCTAACCAGCTCCTGTTTGCCTATATGGTTGAGCAAGTTGCCGATGAGAGTAACCGTGTAACCGTTGATCCTGCTTATAAAGATGCAATAGGCAACATGAGACCTATCGTTAACTACAACTTGTCTGATTACTCCAAAGCTGGCATTGCTTACGCTAGGCAGACCTCAAAGGTATTCTTTCAACGTTTGGGAGCCGAAGACTACTCTAGCTACTCTCCATTGGACTACGGCTACTTCAACTATCAAGGTGAAGACTACTACTTCAGAGGAGGCAACCACTTCTCTGGCACACATATAATGGGCACAGATTCGACAAATTCTGTCGTTGATGCAAACCAAAAGTCATGGGATCACAACAACCTCTATCTTATAGGTTCAGGCAGTATGCCTAGTATTGGCACCTCCAATACTACGCTAACGCTCGCCGCCCTTTGCTACAAAACCACCGAGCATATCATCGGCCAACTGAGCCAATACAACATTGACATTGTCTCGGATTCAGAATTCCAACTGACTAAGGATGGTTGTTATGAATAAGCGCATTATCAATACCATAGACGATCTTCACGCGATGCTAGAAGCTGCCATTCAACTTGAGCACGCAACCATACCGCCGTATTTAACCGCTCTGTATAGCATTTACCCAAATACGAACATCGAAGCAACTGCGACAATTCGCGCTGTACTGGTTGAAGAGATGCTGCATATGACTCTGGCTGCGAATGTGCTCAATGCGGTTGGGAAAAGGCCCAATTTAACCGAACAAGGCTTTGTACCTGACTTTCCCACTTATCTGCCAGATGGAGAAGATGACTTTCAAGTGTCTATCGCTAAGTTCTCACCTGAAACGCTAGAAACATTTCTTAATATAGAGCGCCCTTCAAAACGCCCGGCGGATATAGCCGACACTTCCCATCTCAAGGGTTGCTACCAATGCGAGAACATCAGCAAGTTCAATTTAAAAGCCATTACTCCCCCCGAAGTACCTAGCTATCGCTTCTACAGTATTGGCGATTTCTACGATGCTATTTTGGAAGGCATCGACTTCCTTGAAGCCCAAGCCCAGCAAACAAACAGCACCATATTTACTGGTGACCCAGCTGTGCAAGTTTCCAATCAGTATTACTACTCTGGTGGCGGTGAAGTCATAGAAGTCGTTGACCTGGCATCTGCGCATCAAGCTCTCGAATTGATAAAAGAGCAGGGAGAAGGTCACGGCGGATCTATTTTTGACTCAGAGGGGGAAATCTCCCACTACTACCGCTTTGAGCAGCTAAAGCTAGGGCAGTATTATCAACCGGGAGACCAACCCGGAAAACCAACGGGAGAGGCATTTAACGTCGACTATGACAAGGTATACCCGGTTAAAAGCAACCCCAAAATGACCGATTTCCCTCAAACATCTGAACTTCATCAGGCCGCTCAACAATTTAACCAAAACTACCAAGAGTTTTTAGTCTTAGTAACCAGAGCGTTCAACTCTGAACAATCACTTCTACTAGGCGCGGTTTGCGACATGTTCAGGCTCAAAGAACACGCCACCCAATTGATTCGAAACCCAATCCCAGGACACACGCACTTTAACGGCGCACCAACGTTTGAAATGAGCCTTACTCCTGCGGAAAACATCAGTATGAAAACCAATGTTAAAGAGGCCGTCTCATGAGCTTAACTACCAAGCAAATTATTCTGTTTACTGAGTTATCAGGGGCGTTAACTGATTTTAATGCCTTTACACTCAATGGCACTGGGCAGGTAGAAGATTATCTTCACACTTTGCAAACTATTGCTGGCTCTGACATCACTAAACACCTGCTAGAGACGTTTAAAAAAATACACCAATCAACCAATACAGAAGCCGACTTCAACGACGCGGTAAGAAAGAACATCCTTGGCGATCCTAAGCTTGGTCCCGTCGCGCGTAACATTATCAAACTTTGGTATACAGGTACTTGGTATCAGTTGCCGAATACATGGCGAGAAGCTTATGGAAAAAGCGAGCAAGACCGGACTTTTTTTGTCAGCCCCTCTTCATACATGGAAGGTTTACTATGGCTCGCCATAGGTGCCAATCCATCCGGAGCCAAAGGGCCGGGATATGGCTCTTGGCAAAGTCCACCCAATATTAATTTCGATAACAGATGGGCTTACAAGCCAAGCTTTAACTTCGAGTAACGCATAAGCAAAGAAGTATTGCTTGGTAACCACGATCTCAATTGGCTAGAGGAAAAATAAAATGAGTAGACAAACAATGTTTCCAGAAGGAAGTGTCAAATTCGGTATCACTCCAACTGGGTGGGTTAACGACGACTTCCCTGATATTGATATCGGTATTCCCTTTGGGCAGATCGTTAGTGAAATGGCACTTGCTGGATTCTGTGGCTGCAGTCGCGGACACAAATACCCTTCCGATCCTACGGTGTTGAAACGTGAGCTAGACATGCGCGGCCTTCAAATGTCCGAGCCTTGGGTCAGCACCTATTTCACCATCAAAGACATGCACCAAAAAACGGTCAGCAACTTTGAAGATGAAATCAAATTCATCCAAGCGATGAAGAGCGGCGATATGGTGTTGGCGGAGCTTGGGCACTCATCACACCAGCAGCCTATTGCACTGGTGCCTAACGCACCAGACTTCAACGAAGATCAGTGGAAGCAACTCGCAGACGGATTGAACGAACTCGGACACAAGGCCAATAAACAAGGTATCACCATGTGTTATCACCACCATATGGGCACGGGTGTAATGACTATGCCACAGATTGCGCGCTTGGCGGAGATGACCGACCCAAACCTAGTGAATCTGTGCTTAGATACCGGCCATTTGCATTTCGCGGGTGGAGACAACCTTGAATTCATCAAGCTTTATGGTGACCGAATTCGCCATATACATTTGAAAAATATCCGCCAAGACGTGATGGAATACTGCTTAGCCAACAAGTTGTCGTTCAAAGAATCGATACTTCAAGGCGTATTCACTGTGCCAGGCGATCCTGCGGGCTGCATAGATTTTGAAGCGATTTTCCAAGCGCTTGCAGACAAGAACTACGCTGGCTGGCTAATAGTAGAAGCCGAACAAGACCCCGCCAAAGCAACACCGCTTTTGTATGCACAAATGGCTCGTAAGTACCTGAAAGAGATTACCGGACAGTAATCTGACCTCGATATTATGGAGTGAAAACTATGTCACAGCAGACAGAGTTGTACTTTAGCTTTTTCATGTTCGATTCCAATTTTCCAATCGAAGATGAGACCTTCCTAGACCAAGCGATGATTCATATTCGCCACCTAGCCAATATGGGCTATACCGGATTTGAAATTCATCCAGGTCGAGAAGACGCTACCGTTTATGCTTTTCCAACCTATACCAAAGAACTGGCAGCTTACACCCGTTTTAAGCAGCGCTTAGATGATGAGGGGCTCGGTCATATCAAGTTCGCCACCAATGTGGGCGCCACCACTGATTGCGATCCTAGCTCGTCAGACCCAAACATTCGTCAGGCTGGTATCGAATATCTCAAATCTAGAATCGATATTACTGCAGCGATGGGGGGAGAGATCATGATGGGCCCGATGGTAATCCCTTATGGTGGCTTCGTGTACAATGCGCCTAATGGTGAGCCAGTGTGGAGTGATGACCTGCAAAATGCACTCGACCAGCGCTACTTAACTGCCCAACAAAGCTTTCATCAACTTGGCCAGTACGCAAAAGAAAGAGGAGTAAAACTTGCCATTGAACCCATTAGCCATTGGGAAACACCCGGACCAAATAAACTAACTCAGTTGATCAAGTTCTTAGACGGTATAGCTGACCCCACCGTTGGTGTCGTTATCGATAGCGCTCAAGAAGTCCTCGATGGTGATGGGCCAGAAGTATTTAAACAGCAAGTGCAGTATTTAGCTAATCAGCACAGGCTGCACTACGCACAAGCCTCACCACCCGACAGAGGTGACCTTCAGCACTGCTGGCTTCCTTGGGACGCTATGTTTACCCCGATTTTGGAACACTATCAGGGCCCCGTTTCTGTCGAGATTTTTAATGCTGTAGGTGCATTTGACCAAGGTTTACGCCTTACTCGGCGTAAGTTCTGGATACCAGAAGTCGATGAGCCCAACGCCTACCCAGATGCTTACTGTGTGGCACAAAAAGCATACGAAGTAACTGAATTCAATCTAGATCGAATTAAGCAAAAATCATAACTAAGTGACGATAACGTTTGAAAATGGCGGTGTGGCCTTAAACTAAGTTACGTTGCTTAAATACTGAATATGTAAAACTAAAAAAGCTCAGCGGATGCTGAGCTTTTTTGTCTGAGAGAACTACTGACGGCATTTCGAAGTGTCGAAATCGACCACTATTGCCGCGTTTTCAAAAGTGCCCGAGACTTTCAAATAGCCCCAATAGTTAGCTTGGCCCGCGATAGTAATACATTCACCATTGCCTTCATTGTCTGACCAGCCATGCAGGTTAGACCCTTCATCATTCGGCCAGCCAAAGTTACTGTATTCCAGCTTGAGATCACCTGTACCATTACCTGAAGTGATTGCCATAGACTGATGCTGGTTGACCCCCTCGATACTCAACCAAATCACTGACTGATTAGCGAGACATACAGGCTCACCAGCGACTAAACGTCCACCAGACACTTTGTTTTGGACTTCACAATCAGTGGGTAGAGACGGGTTGCCTCCTTGTTGTGATATAGCAATCGAAGTGGACGTCGTCCCTGTATTGCCATCGTTGTCGGTCACCGTTAAGCGGACCGCGAAACTACCCTCGCTACTGAACTGGTGCGACGGATTGGCCTCTGAACTTGTCGAGCCATCACCGAAGTCCCAGAGGTATTTTGTGATTTGACCGTCTTCGTCTGAGCTACCTGCACTACTGAATGATATGGATTCACCAACTTTACCCTCACTACTTGCGTTGATTACAGCGGTCGGTGATTCTGTACCACCACTGACCAATTGTTGTTGCCATTGTTCGAACTCAGGCTGATACTGAGTTGCCCACTGACTGATGATAACTTTATATTGCGACCAGTTTCCGCTGCGCGTTTCGACCAACATACGATTAACTTCATCCATATGACGCTCAAACATAAATCGCACTGCTAGATACCCCCAACGATAAATTCGATCTACGTCAAAGCCATCGTAAGTGGTTTCGAAGATTTCACTAAGGGTGTACGTAGAACCATCTTTAATTGTCTCTATTGCTTTAGGGTTGTTGTCTTCATTAGCAACATACTCGGCAACACCTTCACTCCACCACACAACCTTTTCAGTTGGATGACTAAAATCGCCATACATATCGAATCGGCCATCTAAATAATGGACATATTCGTGCTCAAGATTCCA
This sequence comes from Vibrio sp. VPAP30, assembly GCF_001188205.1. Taxonomy (NCBI): domain Bacteria; kingdom Pseudomonadati; phylum Pseudomonadota; class Gammaproteobacteria; order Vibrionales; family Vibrionaceae; genus Vibrio; species Vibrio sp. VPAP30. Next base: position 139,213 of record NZ_LBLS01000026.1, on the reverse strand, counting down.
AACGAAATGATCTGGGTTGGCATAAGATGCTTCATAGGCAATGAAATTGGGAATATTTCCCGGCTTAGACGGGTCACCTTCTAGATACATGCCACCATTATCGGTATTAATATCAAAGATTGGACCAGCATATTTTCCATAGTCATCGCTGCTATCAAAAATGTTCACTTGCAATTGGGTATTGTGGTCGTCAGCGACGGGTTGGTTGCCTGTTTCTAAACGCGTATGGAAATAGCCTTCTTCAAAACCCATTTTGTCACAAGCAGCTTGGTGTTGAGCCTGAGTCATATTTTGCGAGAGAATACGAACGGTTGGACTACAAGTGTAGTTTTGCGCCAAGACTTGTGATTTCAGTTGCTGCTCAAAATTACAGATACCAAATTGTGAACAATCAGAATGATAAGAGGCCGTATCAGCCGTTGCTAACCAAACTGTATCTCCATAGCCATACATCTCGTATTGACTGAAAACTTCAGTGACCTTAGCTTTCACCTTAGCTTCAATCGCCGTACCACTGTACTTAAGCAACCTTGCCATCTCACGTCCCGCATTAGCGGTCATAAACTCATCGGCTCGTGCAATGGAGTCTCGATTCAGTGCCATTTTCGCCAGTGCATCGACCAAAGCGGTCTGCGATCCAATCGCTTGAACATATTGGTCATTCCATTGGCCACCGAAAAGAACTGAGAAAACGCCATTGACTGCATCACGCATATACCAATGCTGTGCATAGTCTGCATTCCAGCGGTTCAACCATTGAGTGACCACGTCAAGGTAGGCATGCTCAAGACTTGCGCTGTCCATCGTAGTAATCACTTCACGTAATACTCTGCCGTGAGCATCACTACCTTCATAGAAGCTTGCATTGTTTACAAAGGCATCAACCGCATCTTTCACTGCTGGTGTGACTGAAGGTAGGAAGCTGACCTTGTCGTTATAAAATTCAGCGTAGTAACCTGCGCGCAGGAAGAGGAATAACGCCTCCAACTCATCACTCCCACCACCCTGATACGCTTTTGCAGCATTCACCGTATGTTTGGCGACATTGAACATGTTACTAGACTCAAACGCTGTCTCCTGAACACGGCTTTCGGCTGAAAAAAGCTTGTTTACGCAACTTGCTCCTTGCGTTGTAATCGCAGAAATAAGTGCCGTACTATTTGAGGTGGCAAATGTCTCTACATCACATGTTACCGCTGCTTCATCTTTAGCAGCAGAAAACATCTTAAAAGTTGGTTCTGGTTTTTGAATTAGCGTTTTTTTCGGTGCGTTGTCTGGTTCATGATCTTCAACACCATGATGTTCATGGTCGTGAAGAGTGCTTCGGTCGACAAATTGAGGTAGCGGCTCACTCACCGCATACACATTCACAGAAAATAAAACACCTGCCACTGCAATTGTTAGTTTATTAAGTTCCATCTTCGCCCTTCTACCTTTGAATATTTTATACAAACGGCATCACCGTTATCGGCTCTCGCATGTTGCGAAATCACTCACTAATCTAGACCCGAAACTTTTTACTTTGAAACAAATCATTAACAATCATTTTTTGAGTCTCACTTTGTAAGACGCTCAGATTCAGAATATAAGCTTGCCCGTTATTCAGCGGAAAAGGGGGAGGTACTGGTTTACAGCGTAGAGGAAAAAACTCACGAATTGGAGCGCATCACACGGATTGCCCATGCAAAAAATTGATTTATTTCCATCTAATTAATTGAACATAAAGAAAAAAGCGCCGAGTGACGCTTTTATGAAATGGATTCTGAATCGAAGTATGCTGACTAAAATGCTTTAGCCCAGCTATGTAAAGCATCTTTCATCTCTGCCCGGTCATGTTTCATTTGATGCATTTCCCCATCACTAATTGGAGAGTCGCGTAATTCAAGTGTTCGAATTTCTTTATCCAAAGAGTTGTAGTTTCTCATCATCCGAGCAAAGTCATCATTGGTTTCTACAAGCGCGAGAATGGCATCTCTGTATTGAGGAAATTCTTTAATTAGAGAGTGGTCTTCACCGAGCATATGTGGTCCTCCATGGCAAAAAATAACTGTACACTTTTCAACCATAGCAACGAATAACTCAATGAAGTGTGCGCTTGTGCACTTACTTAAAATAAACGTCCCTGCCTAATCCTTCATCTGTTTCTCTGTTATGAGCGTCCTGTCACTGTTAGCATTCGTTGCATCTAGAGTTTTTTAGCTCGATAGAGATTGTCAAAATTCGGTACGTGCTGCTCCCAAATGGGAGGGGTACCAATGTGTTGTTGTACCGCAGCAATAAACTCTCTTACCAGTGCAGTCTGTTTGCGATGTGGGTAGAGTGCATACAGTGCTAAGCCTTGATTGCATAGGGTGTAATCAGTAAGAAGTGGCTTAAGCCCTAACGCTTCGATAGAGCAATTTAGATTGGAAGAAGAGAGTGTTACATAGCCCAGCCCGTCTTGTACCGATGCAATCAATGTCGGGACATCATTCACTTTGAGCTTGCCTCTCATCTTGTAGTTGATGATATTACTGGAGTTTGGTTGCTCGCTAAGTCTCATTGTATCGACAGTCAAGGAGCGGTTGCTGTACACCACAGAAGGAAGCTTCACTAGCTCTTCAGGGGTTAACGGCTCTCCATACTTTTCGATAAAACTGTGTGAAGCAAGGACCACCGCCCTAATATCAGCAATCTTTTTCGCAATTAAGCTCGAATCATCTAAGCGCCCTAAACGAAAAGCGACGTCAAAGTGGTCAGAAATTATATCTGAACGTTTATCATCCAGTAGCAGTTCAATCTCAACATCTGGATACGCCTGCATAAACTGACTGATCACTGGGCGAAGATAGTTTTGACCCACATGGTACGGAGCAGTCACTCTAATTCGCCCTTTAGGCTGAGCATGATAAGAGTCAGCGATTGATTGAACGTGAGTCAAAGTCCCCACAAGGTTATGAGCTTGTTCGAGAATTTCTTCTCCTGCAGGCGTTAGTGAGAATGAGCGCGTCGAACGGTTAAGAAGCTGAACGCCTAAATCAGACTCTAGTTTTTTTATCTGTTTTGAGAGAGAGGAGTTGTCCATATCATGCAGAGCGGCTGCCTTAGTAAAAGAGCCTTGCTGGACGACATCGATAAATAGAGAGAGTTGATTCACTAACGCCATATTACAACCTTACTTTTGAGCTCGCTGCCATTGTACCAGCCACTTATCAAGATGGTTCGCAAACTGCTGGCGATCAGCCTGACTTAATGGCGCAGGCCCTCCTGTTTGGATACCGCTGCTACGCATGGTCTCCATAAAGTCACGAATATTCAAACGTGATTTGATGTTCTCTTTGGTAAACAGCTCACCGCGCGAGCTCAGTGCATGGCCGCCTTTGGTGATGATTTCGTCCGCAAGCGGAATATCACTGGTGATCACCAAGTCACCCGTTTGGCAACGTTTTACTATCTCATTATCTGCGACATCGAACCCCGCCTGAACTTGCAGCATGGTTACCTTTGGTGAGGCTGGCGTGCGGATAAACTGGTTAGCCACCAAGGTCACTTCGACCCCAGTTCGCTCAGAAGCGCGAAACAAGATGTCTCGTACAACCACAGGACAAGCGTCCGCATCTACCCAAATTTTCATTATTCATAATTCCTAAAAACGGTCTACTGACGCTATTAGACCGTAATTAATAAGGACTTAATAGCGTTATTTAAACTTAACCGCCGTTCCGCTAACACTCACCATCATCATGCTACCGCCGCTACCTATCACTTCGTAGTCGATATCAATACCGACAATACCGTCTGCACCCAACTCACTAGCTCTGGACTCCATCTCTTGGAAGGCGATTTCACGCGCGCGCCCCATCTCTCGCTCGTAGGCACCGGAACGACCGCCAACAACATCGCGAATGGCACCAAACATATCTTTGAAGATGTTGGCACCTAATATTGCCTCGCCAACAACAACACCCAGATAGTCTTGGACCGGGCGACCTTCTACTACTGAAGTCGTGGTTTTGATCATCATTCTTTCCTTATTAGTGTGTGGTATAGAAGGCCTTACAAGGTTAGCCTCGGCTTTATAAAGTCAATGAATGCCGAGATACGACGAGCCACCGTCGATGACTTGTAGTAAACCGCATTGACCAACTCTCGCTCTGTGTTGTGAAGTTTTTGATCCTCTAGTAAAGAGACGAGTCGACCTTCTTCAATATCTTTTTGAACCATAAAACCAGACAAGCAAGCCACACCATTTGCATTGAGGGCTAACTGACGTATGGTTTCACCATTTCCTGAAGTAATCAGTGGTTTCAAAGGTTGGAACCCTTTTAAAGGCCATTGGTTCAATACTTTTGGTGTAGTAAAACCAATCACTTGATGCTGAGACAATTCCAAAGCTGTTTTAGGTACACCATATTGGGCGAGATATTCTGGTGACGCCACAATGTAGAGTGGGCTTTTACCAAGCAGTCTTGCATGTAATGTGGAATCTTTTAGCTGTCCGATTCGAATTGCCACGTCCGTTCTTTTTTCTAACAGATCAACAAAGCCTTCATTAGAAGTCAGCTCCAACTCAATATCTGGAAAGGCTTGTTTGAACTCTTGAATGAGAGGAACCAACTGATGGAAAACGAACGGGCTTGCAGCATCTACACGAAGATGACCTTTGGGTAGCTCACCTCGCGTTACGATTTCTTCTTCAGCTTGTTTGATAATATCAAGTCCGCGTCGAACCGATTCGATAAACTGCTTCCCTTCAAAAGTGAGCTCAATACGTCGAGTCGTCCGGTTCAAAATAGAAACACCAAGCTGCTTTTCTACTTTGCTTACTGCTCGCGATACCCTAGCAACCTGAATATCAAGCACATCCGCGGCCGCAGAGAATCCACCGCTATCCACGACCGTAAGCAATATATCCAAATCATCTGAACGGGTCAGCATCCAATCTCTCCAACAATGCCATTACCTTCATTTATAGCAAAAGTAATTTGATAAAAGCACTATTTTTCGCAAATAACTTTTCTTTAATAATGCTCGCCATCTAATACACAACTAATGAGAACAACAATGCCAATCGCTCTATTCGCATTAACACTCAGTGCCTTTGCTATCGGCACAACTGAATTTGTCATCGTTGGGTTGATTCCAACCATGGCTGCCGATTTATCCGTTTCGCTCCCTTCCGCCGGACTCCTGGTGAGTTTATATGCTTTGGGCGTTGCGATCGGTGCGCCTGTATTAACCGCTTTAACTGGCAATTGGCCACGTAAAAAAGTGCTCCTGACCGTGGTGAGTTTGTTTGTCTTAGGTAACTTGTTAGCTTGGCAAGCTCCCGGCTATAACACGCTTGTTATGGCACGTATACTGACCGGCCTTGCCCATGGCGTATTTTTCTCAATTGGCTCCACCGTTGCGACAGGCTTAGTGTCGAAAGAAAAGGCAGCCAGCGCGATAGCGATAATGTTCACTGGTCTAACAGTTGCTTTGGTTACAGGTGTGCCGCTTGGCACATACATTGGGCAAACCTTTAGCTGGCAGGCGACATTTCTCATCGTAGCCTTGCTAGGATTGATTGCTCTTATTGGCAGTGCGGCCTTGATACCAAGTAATCTGAAGCAGCCACCAGCAACCAAGTTGTCTGCTCAACTTAAAGTGCTTACTCAACCGAGACTGCTACTCGTCTATGCGATCACGGCACTGGGATACGGCGGTACGTTTACCGCGTTTACTTTCTTAGCGCCAATTCTAGAAGAGGTGTCGGGGTTTAACTCAAGCGCAATCGGCCTAATCATGTTGGTGTATGGTGTATCAGTCGCCATTGGCAATATTTGGGGTGGAAAAATGGCCGACACCCTGGGACCGATTAAAGCCTTAACGGTTATCTTTGTCGGTCTCGCTCTGGTTCTATTGGTGTTTAACTTCACTGCATACAACTCAATCGCCGCAGTAATGACCATTCTCGTTTGGGGCGCCTTTGCTTTTGGCAATGTTCCCGGCTTACAAGTTTATGTGGTCAAGCTAGCGGAGAAATACGCACCTGATGCAGTCGATGTTGCCTCTGGTTTAAATATCGCCGCATTTAATGTAGGTATTGCGCTGGGCTCTTGGGGAGGTGGCATTATTGTTGAGCAAGCGGGATTAATGAACACACCTTGGGTTGGTGCAATGATCGTGTTGGGCGCCCTCGTCCTCACTCGCATAAGCGGAACACTGGATAAGCGTTCACTGAGGTTACAACAAGTATAATTAAACCAATACTCAGCCCATGCCATACGGGCTGAGTGTTATTTCACGCGCATAAGGCGATGCTTAACATCCTCTAACTCAAACTCTTCGACTTGCGAGCGTCGCATCTGATCTACTTGCTCTATCATTGCTGTGGAATAGCCTTTGCGTTTCATCCACTGCATTGGCTCAGAAAAGCTATCTTCGTTCACCACGTAAGACTAGCCTTTATGCACTCCTTGATACACACTGACAACCCAGACGCAAGATTGAAAATCTAATACTTCAAGCAGTTGTGACTTAACTCGTTTCAACAAATTCATAGCTAACTCATAAACAACCAAACACCAACACCCATCATTAGCGTTCCAGCAATACGATTAAGAAGTCGAACGTTTTGCGATTGTCCAAGTAGGCGTTTCAGCCCTTTCCCACCAGTTGCGTACAAGGTCATACAGATAAACTCGAATACCAAGATTATCGAGACCAACACGATAAGCTGAGGGGCTAAATCAGCACTCTGGTCGATGAACGGAGGAAGTAAAGAGATCATAAACGCCCAGCCCTTAGGGTTAGCGATCGCAGTGACAAAGCCTTGCACCACCAAATCCCAATCACTTGAAGGTTGCGGAGCTTGCTCATCTAGGTTAATGGCTAGACCACTATAGGAAGGATCGAGGGATTACTGCCGATAGAAGACCAGCTTTAGTTCATTGATTTCAAGTACAAAACTGCATAGATGTCGATTATGTATGCACTTGAAAACCCCTCATACCAGCATATGCACTTAGGCTCTCAAGTAATGAGAAAACTGCAATTATTAACAGACAGACCCACAACTGTTACAGAATGTAAATCAATCGTAATTCAATCAGCACGCACAGTTAAGACATTGTTAAACAACCCGAAATTCGAGTGATAAATGTCACATCTATTACTCTACTCAGTTATTTTGCTTTTTTATTTTTCGATCTGCCTGATAACCTCCAGCTCGCCTTGAAGTGAACTCAAGGTGCATAACTATAAGGAGTGTTCACTATGAATACCAAGAAACCAATGTCGCTAACCAGCCGCGTAATTCTAGGTATGGTTGCAGGTATCTTGACGGGATTTGCGATTCGCAGTCTCTTTGCTGACAACGGATTTGTCGATGCATACATTGTAAATGGATTATTTGAAGTCGGCGGCCAGATCTTCGTCGCTAGCTTGAAGATGCTTGTTGTCCCACTAGTTTTTGTATCACTAGTTTGCGGTACAAGCTCACTTAAAGACCTTTCTACACTAGGTCGTATGGGCGGTAAAACGCTCGCGTTCTATGTTGCAACCACAGCCGTTGCAATCACACTAGCCCTCACCATGGGTAATCTTTTCCAACCGGGTGCAGGCGCAGACTTAACTGCCGCTAGCTCGTTTAAATCAGCGGAAGCGCCGTCTCTTGGTCAGGTCATCATTGATATGTTCCCGACTAACCCGATCAGCGCGATGGCAGAAGGTAAAACGCTACAGGTTATCGTATTCGCAGTACTATTCGGTGTTGCAATCAGTGCCGCAGGCAAGCCAGGCGAACGTATTGCTGCATTCTTTACTGATCTAAATGAAGTGATCATGAAGCTCGTCGCTATTCTAATGAATCTAGCCCCTTACGGTGTGTTCTTCCTAATGGCGAAGCTATTCACTGGGTTAGGTTTAAGCGCGATCGTTAACCTTGCGGAATACTTCTTGGTACTTGCGGGAACTTTGGTACTTCACGGTTTGGTGACCTACAGTGTCATGCTAAAAGGCTTTACTGGTCTTAGCCCAATTACCTTCTTGAAGAAAATGGAAGATGCCGTCATGTTTGCCTTCTCAACCGCTTCTTCAAACGCAACGATTCCAGTAACCATGGAAACCGCTAAGAATCGCATGGGTGTCGAGAACCGCGTCTCCTCCTTCACAGTGCCATTGGGTGCCACAGTTAACATGGATGGTACTGCGATCATGCAAGGTGTTGCGACAGCCTTTATCGCACAAGCATTCAACATTGATCTTACCATGGGTGATTACCTGATGGTGATCATGACGGCCACTCTTGCATCTATTGGTACTGCAGGTGTCCCAGGTGTTGGTCTAGTCATGCTAGCAATGGTGCTTAACCAAGTTGGTCTACCACTTGAAGGGATCGCACTTATCATGGGTGTTGACCGCTTACTGGATATGATTCGTACTGCAGTAAACATCACAGGTGACAGCGCAGTTACTGTAATTGTGGCTAAGTCTGAAGGTGCGCTGGATGAGGCTCGATTTAACGACCCTATGGCGGGCGTAAAAGAAGAAGAAGTTCATCTGAAACATTCTCAAGCTTAACCGCACTTTCATTACTATAAACCCGAGAGATTTGTTTCTCGGGTTTTCTCTTTCTACTCAAACAGTTCTCCCCCCCCCTTCTGGATTCCTTCATTTCTTTGCGTATTCAAAGGCAAAAACTCTCAATTAATACCATAATTGATAAATGAATCAATTAAACTAATTGGGGAGTACGCTTCATGAAATCCAATCATTGGTTTATATCGCTAGTTGCCCTAATCACTAGTGTTTTGTGGTCGCTAACCACAGTAGCCTCCCCACCATTTGACGTGCCTCCTGGATTAGCGGTTGCCGCACAAGCCCAAGCCAAGCACGGTAACTCACTCCTTGAGACATCTGGTGTCGTTGGACACGGTCTTTCCATTAATGAAAATGGGCAGGGAATCATTGTTGTATTTACCGATAGTCCCAGCCCAAGAGGTACCCCTAAGTGGTTAGATGGCGTCGCAGTTAAAGAAATCTATACAGGAAAATTCTATTCCTTAGCTCCACCCACATGTGGAGGTCCGCCGTCGCAACGCCCACCTGAGTGTTTTTCAGACCCTGATCCTGATCCCGTCGACCCAACGGCACGTTTTGAACGACCGGTGCCTATTGGGGTCTCTACTGGCCATCCAGCCATTACTGCGGGCACCATAGGCGCTCGCGTCACAGACGGTACAAATGTTTTTGCACTAAGTAACAATCATGTGTTTGCTAACTCAAATGACACCAACATTCCTGAAAACATGCTCCAGCCAGGACCTTTTGATGGCGGCACAGAAGAAAATGATACTTTTGCCACATTGATAGATTACGAGCCGATATGGTTTGACGGCTCCAGTAACATCATGGATGCGGCTATCGCAATAACAAGCCCAGGAGAGTTAACCACTTCCACACCAGAAGATGGCTATGGTATTCCTAATAGCTCAGTAGCGACCGCTTTTGTTGGTTTAGCAGTTAAAAAGTATGGTCGGACTACGGGCTTTACCCAAGGGACTGTTGATGCTGTTAATGCGTCGGTTAATGTTTGTTATGAAGGCTCGTCGACCTGTACCAAATTGGCTCTGTTTGTTGGCCAAATTGTTGTTACCCCTGGGACATTTAGCGCAGGTGGTGACTCTGGTTCCTTGATCGTAACGAGTAGTGATGATCCTGTCGGATTGCTGTTTGCGGGTTCCTCCTCATACACTATTGCCTCACCTATTCAACCTGTATTGACTCGGTTTGGAGTAACGGTTGACTCAGCTCCACCACCTCCGGGCGGTGACTTTTCCTTAACGGCCTCAGGATACAAGGTGAAAGGGCTACACAAGGTGAACTTGGATTGGTCTGGTAGTGAAGCTGCAATCGTGGATATTTACCGAGATGATGCAATTATCGATACGGTTAGTAATTCTGGTTTCTATACCGATCATATTAATAGTAAAGGCGGAGCTAGCTATAGCCACAAGGTCTGTGAAACTGGCACCAGTACATGTTCAAATACCACATCGACTCATTTCTAATGACAGAAAGCCCAGCACTGGCTGGGCTTTAACTTCAACTGACATGTCTGAGCTAGAAAGGCTACAAAAGAAGTGGCAAAGTGAGTGGATGAAAATAGACGGAGTCACTGGTGTCGCTATTGGTCAAACTAATGGAGAAGCGTGCTTGGTGATATATAGCTCGCGGCCAGCTTATCTACTAGAAGAGATACCAGAAATTATCGAGGGTGTAACAGTCAAGATTATTGAATCAACCCAGTTCAACGCTCGCACACAACTATGAAAATCGACTCTGCCACCAAACCAACGAATCCCCAGAGTAATTTCTGGGGATTGAGTAGGCTTTGAATCGATCTTAGTTTGCTAGCTTTTCAATCACTCGCATTAACATCTTGATTCGTGGCTCAATCGACTCTAAAAGCAAGTACTCTTGGTCGCTATGAAAACCTGCTCCAATCGGGCCAAGGCCGTCTAATGTTGGGACACCCAGAATAGCCGCGTTGTTAGCATCAGAGCCGCCACCGACTTCTTTCCAGTTGATATCAATCGACAGCTCTTGCGCTGACTGCTCGACCAAAGTCATTAAAGACTCAGTCGCAGCACTTGGCACCATCGAAGGTTTATACGCTTCTCTATCTAGTTCAATCTTCACGCCATCGACAAACGGCGTTTTCACCAAACCATGAAGCTGCGTATCCACGTCATCGTATTCCACATTATTCCAGAAACGGACGTCAACAATCGCTTCCGCGTGCTCTGGTACAATGTTCGCGCCTGCGCCCCCAGAAACAATTCCAACATTGAGCGTCGTACCCGACTCATAGTTCGTCATACCATTGATGGCTAGGATCCAGTTAGCCATTTCAGTAACTGCACTGCGACCTTTCTCTGGCTCGTTACCTGCATGTGCAGCCACACCACTAAAACTAATCTTGTACCGCGCCATACCCTTACGGGCTTTGACTAAACCACCATCAGCACGCGCCGCTTCAGCTACCAAAACGTTTTTTGCCTGTTTGGCGACCGACTGAATCCACTCAACAGAGTCTAATGAGCCTGTCTCTTCGTCAGGGTTCATACAGATACAAATAGAAAGCTTATCTAGAACTGCTTTTTCAAGATTGCGCATTGCATAAACAATGTTAAGCAACCCAGACTTCATGTCTGAAACCCCAGGGCCATAGGCTTTCTTAGCATCCCATGTCATCGGTCTTAGTTCCGCTGTGCCAACTGGGAATACAGTGTCCATATGACCAATCAGCATCACGTCGATCTGCTCAGCTTGCGGCTGGTTGCGAATTTCTAGACCCACCCCTGCTTTACCACAATCAACACGCTTAATGCTCCAACCGGACAATGCTGTGAATTTAGTTTCAAATTGAGATGCCACAAACTCAATACCATTGATTGTGTAAGTACCGCAGTCAACATCAATTAATGTACGCAACTCTTCTAAATAGTCAGTTAAAGAAAATCTCATACTTACCCTCAGACAAATAGGTTCATGACTAGCATTGCACCGAATGCGTTTAGCACAGAGATCGCAATCATAACCGGGATATAACGACCCTCAGTTCCGATGGGGCCCATAATGCGCCCCATGTACTGCACCTGAGAGCCCATTAGGTATATCGCAGGGGCAAGAATTGCAATATGAGCGCCGTTAAGAATACCTTGATCAAATAGCGTGATGACCACACCCACAGCGCCACCCATCGACATCCACGCACCGATAAGTACTGCCGCCGCCTCTCCCGGCAGGCCAAATACCGCCATAATGGGTGAGAACACGGTCCCCATTAAATCAAGTGCACCTGTAATTTGCAGCGCTTTGATAATCACAAATGCCATCAAAACATTGGGAACCGTTGAGGTTGTCGCAATAACCCAGCCTTTTTTTGCACCTTCAACGAAGATATCTGTCACCATCGGCTTTTTCGCTTTGACTTCGCTCATTATGCTGTCTCCTGTTTTAGGTTTTGCGCATTGTCTTTATCTTGTTTGTCTTCTTTACCTTCCGTAATGTTTAGATAAATACGGAACAAGTTCGCACCGATAAACTTAAAGATAAACATAATGGCGACCGCCAAACCGATAGACGAAGTTACGGCGAGTGAGCCGTCTGTCATGGTGAGTGTGAAAAGTACCGCGCCCGATGAGAAGAAATTCACAATCGTAGCACCAGCGGTGAACTGGAACATGGTAAAGACATCGGTTTCACGCTTGGTCAAGCGGCCCTCATCTTTAAGCTGACGAGTCATGGCTGCACCCGCATCGGTACTTTGCAAAGAAGCGATTAATGCAAGACCTGAGCTGCCAGGAATGCCCATCAAAGGACGTAGTAGAGGAGATAGAAGTTTACGAGCAGCGTCCAGTGCGCCGTAATGTTCAAGTACGTTTATTACTCCAAGCGCAAACATGACGGTTGGAATCAAAGTCAAAGCAAAAATAAAGCCGTCACGAGCTCCGCTACCACCTTTACCACGCAACGAAGTGGTTGCTGCTGCAACGCCTTCCGCTGTCTCTTTAACATCGTAAGCCACTGAACCAAACGAGCCGTTCAGAGTGGTAAAGTCAAGTACACCATACCATTCGTTTGACTTCATCAAGCCAGAGAAAAACACTACTGCGAAGGCTAATGCGGCGTAACAACCCCATGTCACCTTACGCTCTTTTTGAGTTGGATTAGACATAAGTCACCTATGTATTCATATGTGGAACAGAACACATAAGATCTTGACTTAAAGTTACCCGCAGTATGATGATCCGTATCAAGTAGTAATTCGAACAAACTTTTAACTGTTGGTCACGATCATATTTTGTGATTACTCGCATAGATAGAAGATACAACCAACCAATAAAATCAACATTGCATATCATAAAGATTCATAATCTGTTAATTTATCCCTGACAATTCAAGCAGATCAAACCTACCTCACATACCGAAAATCAATTCGTCTTTAGAATGTATCCACAAAACATAAAACAACAATCAGCTTTCAAAGGAGTGAAAGTATGAAATTACAGTGGTCGATCTTTGTAACACTCTTTTTTCTGCCCTTTTCAGCATTCGCAGCACCATCTTCTGACCAAATTATTCCTCTTACCCAATCGACGATTGGTTATGCCGCGATAGTCATTTTCGCTATCGCCTATACCTTAGTCATGCTTGAAGAGTATCTACAGCTCAGAAAATCTAAGCCCGTATTACTCGCTGCAGGCGTGATTTGGGCGATGATCGGTTATGTCTACTCTCAACATGAGCAAATTGAGGTTGCCAAGGCCGCCCTTGAACACAATTTGTTAGAGTACGCAGAGCTATTGTTGTTCTTGCTCGTTGCCATGACCTACATTAGCGCGATGGAAGAACGTCGGCTGTTCGATGCTTTGCAAGCCTGGATGGTGGGCAAAGGATTTAACTTTAAAACCCTTTTCTGGCTAACCGGTATTTTAGCGTTTTTCATCTCCCCCATTGCCGATAACCTGACGACAGCGCTACTGATGTGTGCCGTGGTGATGAAAGTTGCAGGCGACAACACCAAATTTATTAACCTTGCTTGTATTAATATCGTTATCGCAGCCAACGCTGGTGGCGCATTCAGCCCATTTGGAGATATCACCACCCTAATGGTTTGGCAGGCAGGCCATGTCTCTTTTGCCGAATTTATGCCGCTGTTTGTTCCATCAGTGGTTAACTACGTTCTGCCGGCGATTATTATGTCGATGTTTGTACCGGATGCGAGTCCAAATGTTGTTCACCAACATGTTGAACTGAAGCGCGGCGCAAGACGTATTGTCGGGTTATTTATTCTTACTATTGCTACAGCGGTTGCCTTCCACGCTGTGCTTCACTTCCCTCCTGTGATCGGTATGATGATGGGGTTAGCCTATCTTCAATTCTTCGGTTTTTTCCTCCGCAGAACACTTAAAGCTTCGTTACACAAGAAGTCCCTGATTGCCATTGAAAACCGCGATGATAACGCGCTAAAACGTTTAGGTTCGGTGGTGCCATTTGATGTTTTTCGCCGTGTTTCACATGCCGAGTGGGACACGCTATTGTTCTTCTATGGCGTAGTAATGTGTGTCGGCGGTTTGAGTTTGCTCGGATACCTTGGAATGATTTCTGAAGTTATGTATACCCAATGGGATCCAGTATGGGCCAACATCATGGTGGGTATTCTTTCTGCGATTGTCGATAACATTCCTGTGATGTTTGCCGTACTTACCATGGAACCAACCATGAGTATGGGCAATTGGCTACTTGTCACTTTAACGGCAGGGGTTGGGGGTAGCTTACTGTCTATTGGTTCAGCCGCGGGGGTAGCACTGATGGGAGCTGCCCATGGTAAATACACCTTCTTCGGTCACTTAAAATGGATGCCCGTTATCTCAATAGGGTATGCCGCGAGTATCGCCGTCCATATGATGCTGAATGGTGGCCTATTCACCTAAATTAATTACGTGGCAACGGGACAAAATCTCGTTTTTGCCAAGTACTAGATAGCTGGTACTTGGCACAAATACTACAAGTAAGAAGTTCTTGCTGACCATGGATGCGCATCACAATGTCTTCGCGCTTTTCTTTAGAGCTATTGCGCATCTGAATAGTTAGGTAGTTATCTTCCACCTCAAAGGGCTTAGTATAATCGAGCCCTTCCTCCTTAATGATGGTGACTTTGGCGTCTTTAAATTCAAGCAAATCACCATTAAATTCATTTTCGAACACACCTGTAAAAGAGTAAGTTTCTTGATTCAGCATACGCTCGGTTTTTTCTTCCGAGCAGCCAAGCAGTACAGTAGACATTAAACTGCCAATCATTACTAATATTGCTTGCCGCTGCTTTGTCATCTAACTACCTCTTTTTTCAAGCTCCAAAAGCTTCGCTTTTATCTCAACGCCACCAGCATATCCTGTTAGCTTACCACTTTTTCCTATCACTCGATGACATGGAACAATTACCGATACAGGATTTTTACCATTTGCTAGTCCTACGGCTCTCACTGCTTTGGGATTACCAATCGCGTTGGCAAGATCCTGATAGCTGCACGTTTCACCAAAAGGAATTGTGGTGAGCACTTGCCAGACTTTCTGTTGAAATACTGTTCCCTTGGCTGAAATAGGAAGTTCAAACTCGGTACGAAATCCGGAAAAATATTCTTCTAACTGTTTGATTGTTTTAGTAAGTATAGGATCGTTTTCCTTATATGCACCTAAGTTGTTAGGTTGTGTAGTCTGAGTCTCAAACCAGGCTCCAAGCAATCCGTCATCATCAGCTTGTAATGTCATAATGCCAAGTGGTGATGTATAGGTCGTGTATCTTTTATTCATGCATGGCTCCAACAATGAAAGGTCGCGTAGCTTCCCCAAGGAGACACATTCGTCGTCGATAAATTGGGAAACTGCATAAGGGCTTTTTTAACCACAAGATCACCGTCTAAAAAACAATTGGGCTCTGAGGCACCTCGCAAACGGACGTAATTGACTGTCCAACTGCCAATGCCTTTTAGTTCTAGCCACTCTTCAAGCGGAGCTTGTCTGTGCGTAATCATAAACTGAGCAAAACGCGCTAAGGTCTCTTTACGACTTTTTGGCATACGCAGAAAACTCAGATCGGCACCTGCAACTTCCGAAGGAGTGGGGAAATGTGTGATTCCTTCAGGTTGCATGGTGCGGACGAGTAAGTTTAATTGACCAATCGCGGCTTTGATAGACACTTGTTGGCCTAAAACTGCCCTAACGCCTGCCTCCCAGGTACTCCAAACACCCGGAATCCGAATCCCAGAATGCGTGACCAGTTGCGGTTCGATCTGAGATAAGTGTTGCTCAATTTGTAAGATATCACTGTCTAAATCAAACATACGCCTTACCTGATTGACCAAGCTGCGTAGTAATGCCATATCATCCAACCTAAATTCCACTCGCATAACACCAGCTTTGGGATTTGATATAGAAAACCATCCGGAGTGATCATCAAACTCGAAGTGTCTTTGGTAACTATCATCCGTCACTATTTCTAATCCATCAATCGCTCTTAGTCGGTAGAAATCTAACATGTGCTGCCAATCTAGCGGGCCACGAAATGCAAGGTCGATATGATTTGATTCAATTCGCACTGCGGAGTTTTTCCTTATCTGAGAAGGTGGCATTTTCATTACCTGTTTAAAGGCATCATTAAAGCGGCGAACACTATTGAAACCGCTTGCCAAAGCGACATCAGTAATCGACAAACGGCTAGTATGTAGCAGTTGTTTAGCAAACATCAGCTGGTAATAAAGCGAATATTGTTTGGGAGACATACCAAGATACTGATTAAACAATTTGCGCAAATAGCGATCACTAATGCCAAGTCTCTCCGAGAGTTCAACTAAAGAGGAATGGTGCAAAGCCCCTTGTTCAATAAGCTTTACAGCACGCTGAAAAGTCACTTCGACCCCTTTCCACGCCCAAGAGCTTGGCGCACTATCGGGCCTACAGCGCAAGCAAGGACGATAACCAGCTTGCAACGCTTGTGCCTTGTCGAAGTAATATTCAACGTTTTCTTCCTTTGGCAGATTGGCCGGGCAAATAGGTCGACAGAAAATCCCCGTCGTCTTAACTGCCACATAAAAACGCCCATCAAATCGGCTATCACGCGCGATTCTGGCATTGTGACAATCTTTTTGTGTCAAGATAGCAAAGCCACTTTCCATGCGGTTTTCCAATATTGTTCAAACTGTTATCTACAGTCTAATTCGTGACACAACAATTACTAGCCATTTTCGGAACTCAATCGAATTTGCCAACTGTTTTTCTTCTTCTAAAGTTATTTATGCAGACCCAAAAAATAATAAGGAAGTTGGCTATGAACCTGCACTCTTGCACCATTGTACTCAATGATGAGCTCACCATGACGTGTGACAATGTGGAACAAACATTAGGTCTCATTGATCATCACGGCCCCACCAACATACAACGCATCTTGATCGATGCTCATGATGGACGGTCCATCCAGAGCTATCATGAACTCAGTATTGAAGAATCCATAGAAAGTTTAATGAGTCTTTGAGAAAGGCCTAGAGGCGATCGCTGTCACCCAAATAAAGTGTCAAAGCTACGTTGGGTTACGTGATTACATGGTATCAATCGATTTGGAGTGGTCGAAATATTAACGCCTCGACACAATCGAGGCGTGCTACATAAAAACTGATTAGCTATTCATTCTCTACAGGACACTCAGCCATCTGTTGAAGACTGAATGCAGTTACGGGGTCGATGGTTTTGACTAGCTCTTCGACTTGCTCGATCGCTTCTATCGAAGTGCTCGCTTTACGGTAGCTCAAATAAATTGGACGCTGCCAACCTTCCACACCGTCAACCTTAAATAACTGACTGGTAGCAAGAAAAGGTTCCACCAAAGACACCGGTAAATATGCACTACCACCTTTTTCTAGAATAAAGTCCAAAGCAATACGAGCAGTTGATGTTCTTAGGTAAGGCGCTGATATCTTGGGATGACGCTCAACGTACTCCGAAGCAAATTTAGTGCCCCAATCCACATAGACATATTTGTCTTGGAATACGGTATCAAGTCCGTGTTGTTGGGTAGAGACCAAAATTAACATCACGTCGGCCACTTTCTTAC
Organism: Vibrio sp. VPAP30; assembly: GCF_001188205.1. Classification (NCBI taxonomy): domain Bacteria; kingdom Pseudomonadati; phylum Pseudomonadota; class Gammaproteobacteria; order Vibrionales; family Vibrionaceae; genus Vibrio; species Vibrio sp. VPAP30. Next base: position 121,578 of record NZ_LBLS01000026.1, on the reverse strand, counting down.
AGGTAAGCTCGTCCGCTTTGATTTGATCAAAAGCAAACGCCATATCAAGGGTACGCTCTTGCAAGCTACGGGATAACACTTCGCGCCCCATGATTTCAGCCATAAAACCATAGCCGTCGAATTCATCTGTCACCAAGCTTAAACAGTTTTGCAAGTATGCATCCCAAACACTAGGCGTACCGCCAAGTGTCAATTGCAACGCCTTACCGCTTTCCAACGACAATTCCAGTTTCGCTTGCTGTAAGGTGCTCACCATGACGTCTGCGTAACCAATGAGTCGCTCACCTGCCGAGGTGAGCTTGATGTTATTGCGGTCACGAATAAACAGTTGTGTGTCAAAGTAGCTCTCTAGCTGCTTGATCCGTGCACTCACTGCTGCTTGGGTGATATATAAATTTTCTGCCGCTTTGCCAAAGTGCCGAACTTGAGCCAGTTCTAAAAACGTTCTAAAGACTTTTACGTCCATTGGATTTCCTCTACCGACAATCTTGGAAGTTTAGAAAGAACAATAAATATTAATCATCTTCAAGTCACGAAACTGTTATCTAGATTTCATAAAACTATTCGATAGTTACGATAGAAATGTTTTGTTTTTCTTTTATGAATTTTGCGCCTACTTTTCGCTTTAGTTCACCCATGTAGGTTTTTATAGAGGCTACCAAAATGTCTGACACTCAATTTCGTCATGGCAAAAAACGTTTTTACGACAACGCTAAGTTTCCACGCGGTTTTGCTAAGTCTGGTGATTTTACGATCGGCGAAGAAGATATCTTAACCCTTTATGGGGATACCATGCTTGGTTTGGAGTCTGGCGCTCTTCAACCCGAGAATGCAGAAGAAAAACACTTCGTCAAAGTCTTGATTAACCCAGGTAAAGCCAAATCTAAGTTAGAACGCGTGTGGCTGAAATACGTTCAACTGGCTCGTGGCCGAAAACGCTTCCACACACTTAATGGTCGCAACAGAATTGATACCAATAGCATTGAGGACTATTCAGATGAAGTTAGCTTAGCTGAAGAAAGCTAACCCCATTAATCATAAGTACAGGTAATTGCTCGAGTTGACTCGATAGCCGTTGTCAAACAGAAAAGCCCTGAGCGTTTCGCTTTCTGGGCTTTTCTTATTTAGCTAGCATGGCGACCTTTTTCAGAAAACTATCTCGAAGGTGTTCTTGGTCGTACTCCAAATGATAGGTATTGTGGAAACCAATTTTAAGTTCCACACCGTTACCTCGCATATAAACGTTATAACCATCGTAATCAGAGAAAGCTTCTACCCCTTCATAGATCTTACCATGTTCTGTTGGGGAACCATTCTCCATAACGGTTTCATAAGCTTGTAAAACTTTGGTTGGGTCGAGTTCATTTTTCATACGCTAACCTCCTGTTACCATCCAAACAAGGATCGTGACGTTTAGATGGGCACCGACTTCACTCTTAGAAGTATGAGCAAACTTGGAGGTTTTCGCCAACTAAACCCTTGAGATAAATCAAACTCTAAGCGTTTGTATTCTCGCGTACCAATTCGGCTAAAGTTCGAAGACGTTGCTCACTATTTCTAACGTATGGGTTGTCTTGATCCCAGGCGTATCCCGCTAAGATAGAACTGATCATCTGTTTAATGCGTGGGGTCGGGCTCTGATAGAAAATAACATCCTGTAAATCGCCGTTATACCAACCTTCTACATAGGTACGAAAAGTGTTGACACCAACCATCAGTGGCTCAGCGTATTGTTTGTCCCAGTCAACCTCTTCGCCGCTAAGCTGTTTAACAACGCACTCGGTAGCATACTGAGCTGATTTCATCGCAATGGTTACGCCAGAAGAAAACACCGGATCCAAGAATTCACCAGCATTGCCCAACAACGCGTAGTGCTGAGTGGCAAGCTGCTTTACATTTGCCGAATAACCGCCCAACTCCCCAGCAGGGTTAGGGTACTCGGCATTTACCAGTAGCTTAGCTAGGCCTGCTTCTTCACTAGCAAGCTGTTTGATCGCTGCAATCTTATCCTCAGGGTAACGTTCGAAGAACTCTGGTTCTCCCACCACACCAAAAGAACACACGCCATTTGAAAATGGAATCAACCAATACCAAACATCATGATTGTCTGGGTGAACAGAAATTAGAATCTTGTTGCGATCATATTCGATATCTTGCGAGTCTATATTATCAACTATATGGGTGAAGATAGCATTGCGCGGAGGTAAGCAAGAAGGTTGTTCTAGATCCAGCATTTTCGGCAACACTCGACCAAATCCGCTCGCATCTAGTATATAGTCCGCCTCAATCTGGTAACTATCATCGGCTTGATCTTTGACTGTCAATAAAGAGCGTTTGCCAACAAATTTCAACTCGGCTAGCTCATGCTGATAACGAATCTCCACGCCTTGTTGTTGCGCACTATCAGCCAGTACCTTATCAAAGTTGCCACGTTGTACCTGGAACGTCGTTCCAGGCCCTGCGCTAAACTTATCGGTAAACTCAAACTCGGTATATACCCCATTACACCGAAACGCTGCGCCATCTTTGTACTGAAAGCCATAGTGATTAACTGCATCAAGCATACCCGCTTGCTCAATTATCTCCATACAAGCAGGAAGTAAACTCTCACCGATTGAGAAGCGCGGGAATCGCGCCTTCTCGATAACGATCACCTCAATACCTTGCGCATGAAGCAATGCAGAAGCCGTAGAACCCGATGGCCCGGCCCCGACAATGACAACTTGAGTTGACTCTTTAATCATAATTCCTGACTGTCTGGCAACTTTTAAGGGTTATTGTGATTTTAGTTTAAGTAACGTATGACCAAGGCCAATATTGTCTGTTCTTTGTTCTACTGTTAAACCTGCCGCCTCAATAATCTCTAGGAAATCATCGCTACGATAGAAACGGCTATTGCCATTTGCTAGGCAGGTAAAGTAAAGCGATGTCGCGTTCAAACTATAAGATGCCGCATCGTATTTTTGTGCATCCCAGAACAACTCAAGAATATAAATCGCATCACCTTCGCGCAGCTGAGCCTTCACTTTCTTAAGAATGTTTAAGATCTCCATCGGAGAAAAACAGTCTAAGAACTGGCTCATCCACCAAACATCGGCCTGTTTGGGTAACAATTGCTGCTTATCTAACATATTGGCAGGGTGAGGATGAACACGCTCTGCAAAGCCTTGTTCTTGGGCGTTTTTCATTGCCATTTCAAGTTGCTGAGGCAAGTCAACAATCGTCACTTCTACATTTGGGTTGTGGTTACAACATTGCATTGCCCACTTGCCCGTATTGCCACCAATGTCGACAAGTGTCTTGGGTTGGCTTTTGAATACTTCTTCAAGCAAAACTGGGAACGAGCGATCAGAATAAAAATGATCAAACTTGAACCAGCTCTCTTTCGCTTGCTCAGGTAGAGTAGATAAACCTTGGTAGATAGTTTCCCATTCCCCCAGCTCTTTTAAACCTGCTGGCTTACCTTCAACGATAGCCTCCGTCAGATGCATCATCGCGGCATAACAAACATCAGCAGTGAAATCCATGTTGGCATTTGTCATTCCATCATGGAGGATAAAGAAACCTAAGTTAGCTAAAGAATAGTTAGGTTTTTCCCACAGCACGATATTGGCGCTGATTGCCATGTCAAGCAATACCTTAACACCATACTCAGAAACCTGAGTTTGCTGAGCCAACTCTACTGCACTTAAGCCTTTTTCTCCGGCTTTATCAAGAGCAGACAAAATGCCTAAGTCACGCAAAGTTCGTGCAGTTTGGAACACAATTGGAGCAAATGATAGCTTTTGAGCTTCCGATTTTGCTTCTAGAGCATTAAACGGATCTTTATTTTTTTGTACCACGAAAAACCTAACTATAAGTTATTTAAAATGAATTACTGTGCAGAAGCGGTTAAAGCAAGCTGCTTTTTAATGTCTACATTTAAGTTGTTAATCCAACGATTGTAGTTGCGGTGAATTTTGCCATCACTCGCTTTTAAATTTTCTGAGTTGAGATAAATAATTGAATAAAACTTATCATTGTATGGGATTTTTATTTCCGCAAAGTGTGTACGAACATGCAATTTCGCATTCAACTCATTCGGAGCGACTTCTTCCACAACCCAGCCACGATCCATGGCTGCTTGTATGATCGCCATCTTAACTTGTTTATTTTGAAGATCATAAACAACTGGAGTATCCTCAACATTCATAACTGGCTGAACACGACCACAACCAACGAGTAATAAAGCTAGCAATAGCGAGCTGAGTAACTTTAATGGTGACATATTAAGAGTTCCTTATTAGGTGTTTAAGTCTATAGAGTCAACAGACTCTATTAGTATTTCGCTAAAAAAACGACAATTCAATATCTTATGCTAAATTCAGATATCAACATCTCATTTAACATCGACGCGTGGCGTGCGCATTCTAACGGCTTATCGCTGTCTCATGAATGGGAAAACTGGGCAAATAACCTGCAATGGCCTGAAGAAGGTAAGCTGATTACCACAGCCATTCCCCCAATGATGCGCCGTAGAATGAGCAATTTAAGTAAGCTTGCTGTTCAAACCACCATTGAGTTATTGAGTGAACATGAGATTGACTATCTCGTCTTTGCTAGTCGCCACGGTGAGCTACACCGTAGCACACAGATAATCGATGACATCTTACATGGTGAAGAAGCCTCACCTATGGCGTTTTCTCAATCTGTTCACAATACCGCTGCTGGTTTAGCAACAATCGCAACAAAAAAGCCGATTCCATTAACCTCTATCGCGGCCTCAGAGAATACGTTCCAAAGTGCCATCGTTGAAGCATGGCTATACCTAGACGCTAATCCACAGCACAAAGTATTGGTCATCGACTTCGATGAACCCGTACCAGAAGCTTACGCGAAATATGAAGCACAACACTACCAAGGTTATGGATTTGGACTAGTGCTCTCCAATGGAGAAGATTTCTCGCTGTCACAACGAGAGGCAAAAGAGACATCACCCACAACTCTTCCCCAAGGGCTAGAATTTATCCGTCACTTCTTATCTAATCGTAGCCAGTGGTCTATTGAATCTCCTAGGAACACATGGAGCTGGCGAAGAAAGTAATGAAAACAATCGATCAATATTGGCGTGTTTTCGCAACAGGCTTTTGTTTTTCTGTTTTTGGACTTGGGGGGCTCACGCTCAGTTTTGTTGTGATTCCAGCCATACACCTTTTTACTAAAAGTCAAACCGTTAGGGAGTATAGAGTCCAAGGCGCAATCCAGCGATCGTTTAATTTATTTTGCGAACTGATGAGACTCACTGGCGCTATTGACTACAAAATAATTGGTAGTGAGATCTTGCAGCAAGATAGGGACTGTTTGATCGTCGCCAACCACCCTAGTCTCATTGACTATGTACTGATCGCTTCACAATTAAAACGCTGTGATTGCTTAGTCAAGTCTGCCATCTGGGCAAATCCGTTTATGAAGCACATTGTCAAAGCTGCAGGCTATATTCCCAATGAGACACCTGATGATCTATTGGCATTATGCGAAACGCGCTTTGAACAGGGTAACGTGCTGTTGGTTTTCCCTGAAGGTACCCGCACAACACCAGGTATTCAATCAAAACTGCAAAGAGGCTCGGCACAAATCGCCGTACGAACTGAGCGAGATTTGCGCGTTATTCATATTACTGTATCTCCGAGCTTTCTCACAAAAGAGAAAAAGTGGTATCAAGTACCTCCAACTAAACCTTTTTTCCTTGTCGAAGTTAAGGATAAAGTTGAGGTTAAGCCATTTATAGAGCAAACTACGTCCCCAACAATTGCAGCTCGCCGTTTGCAGCAGCATTTATCAGAGACGATTTTTCCTAAAATTGATAGTGAACAAGTAGGCCCCAGTGGAAAAACTACACAACGAAATAAAACAACTTATAATTGATGCACTCAATCTAGAAGATTTAACGATTGAAGATATTGAGACAGAAGCTCCACTATTTGGTGATGGTCTAGGTCTAGACTCGATCGACGCATTGGAGCTAGGCTTAGCTATTAAGAAGAAATACAACATTGTCATTGATGCCGATGACTCTAATACTCGCGAGCACTTTGCCTCAGTGAGCAGCTTAGCGAAGTATATTTCTTCACAAGTTAGTGAATAATCCGTAGGTACACCCAATGACAGAAGTAACTAAAGAACAGGTATTTTCTCAAGTAAAAGACGCACTTGAAGAGTTATTTGAGATCGATGCTGCGGACATCGTACCTGAAGCACACTTGTATCAAGATCTTGATTTAGACAGCATTGATGCTGTTGACCTCGTTGTTCATCTACAAAATGTAACGGGCAAAAAAATCAAACCCGCTGAATTCAGTACGGTCCGTACTGTCGAAGACGTGGTTGACGCAGTGACAGAGCTTCTGAAGGAAGCCTAATGAGCCGATTGCTGACAATCCTGTCCGCAGTTGTCCTGCTCGCTTATCCATTCGCCGTTTACTTCGGCATAGATAAATTCGGCCTTTCCATGGTGGGGATATTACTAATCGCCGCCTTGGGAGTCCGCTTACTCTCAGTGCAGCGTAGTCAGTTAAAAGAACTCAAGTACGTTGCACAAATTACTGCACTAACGGGGATCTCTTTAGTAGGCTTGGGCATCCTATTTAAGCAACACGGTTGGCTCACTTTTTACCCAGTCGTTGTAAACCTATGCATGTTGATTGTCTTTGCGACGAGCCTTAAGCAACCACAAACCATCATAGAACGTTTAGCGCGCCTACAAGAGCCAGAGTTACCTCAAAGTGGCATTGAATACACGCGTAAAGTCACCATTGTTTGGTGCCTATTCTTTGTATTCAATGGCTTGACAGCCCTATATACCTGCTTCCAACCGCTAGAGGTGTGGACACTATACAATGGACTCATCAGCTATATCCTTGCTGGCAGTCTGTTTGCCATTGAGTGGGTCGTTCGTCAGTTTATTCGTAAGGATCACTAAACAAAATGAACCTAGCAACCGCTGAGTTTTCATCACTCGCTAATGTTATGAATACTAAGCATCAGGATACAGATCCCGTTGCTTTTGCCCATAATAGCGTGAGAACTTGGCACGAATTTCAAGGTGATGTAGCTCAACTATCACAGCAGTTAATCACGCACCCTGCGCAACGAGTTGCCCTTTGCTTTAGTAGTAGCTATTTGTTTGCGGTCGGCTTCTTCGCGAGTTGCTATGCAAATAAAGTCATCATTCTTCCCGGTAACTATCAAACACAAGCCGTAGCAGAACTCAACGATCATTTTGATCTCCTTATCCACGACGACCAAGTCATTGTCGCCGATGGACTGCCCACCCTTGAGGTAGGCAGTGCTGATTTTGACACATACTTAAAGCCTTGCTTCAAAACTCTACAACTTGAACAGATATCAATTACTTTGTTCACGTCGGGCTCTAGTGGCAAAGCAAAAGCGATCAATAAAACCCTCAAACAGCTAGATACCGAAATCGCAATACTCGAGTCATTGTGGGGTGAGCAACTGGCTAATGCTCGTATCGAAAGTACCGTGTCGCACCAGCATATCTATGGATTATTGTTTCGCGTTCTGTGGCCTCTATGCGCGGGTAGAGCGTTTGCAAAAAACAACCTAGAGTTTCCCGAGCAAGTAATCCATCATGCTGACAAAAACACGGTTCTAATTAGTAGCCCTGCCTTACTTAAACGCTTAACTGAAGAGCACCGAGGCTCCGCTCTGCGCTGTGTTTTTTCTTCCGGTGGGCCTCTACCATCAAGTGCAGCGAATCATAGCAAAGCGTTGTTTGCCCACCTGCCGATTGAAGTCTTCGGCAGTACCGAAACAGGCGGCATTGCATATAGGCAACAACACGCCTCAATCACACCTTGGCAATTGTTCCCTAGCGTAGAGGCCGAGCTAAATAGTGAAAGCTGCCTGCGACTTCGCGCTGAGCACATTGCTGGAGAGGAATGGTATCAAACTGCAGATGAGTGCCACTTCCATGATAAGGTGACCTTTGATCTTAAAGGACGTACTGATCGAGTTGTGAAAATTGAAGAAAAACGTGTTTCATTGGTTGAAGTAGAAAGGCGCTTAGAACAACTCGATTGGATCCAAGAAAGCGCCGTCATTCCTTTGCAAGACGGGAACCGTTTAACACTTTGCGCAGTCATAGTATTAACAGATGTTGGACAACAAGTAATTGAACAACTCGGCAAAGGAAAATTTTGGCTCTCGTTACGTAAAAATCTGCGTGATTGGCTTGAGCCTATCGCTATTCCAAGAAAATATCGCTTGTTGGATGAGATCCCACTCAACAGCCAAGGCAAACGACAAGTCGCTGAAATAGAAAGATTATTCCAAGAACAAATGAACATGGACAAAAGAAAACCAACCATCATAGACGTAGAAACTACAAATTCACAAGCGACGTTAACATTTAAAGTTGATGCTGATATTTTGGATTTTCGTGGTCACTTTACTGACTTCCCATTACTGCCGGGCGTTAGCCAAATAGATTGGGCACTTTTCTACGCCATCGAGCACTTAAATACCCCACCTACATTTAAAGGTATGGAGGTAATTAAGTTTCAAGAGCCAATTCTACCCGATATGACCGTCAACCTTGTTTTGGAATGGGATAGCGCTAAGCAAAAGCTGGCCTTCAAATACAGCTCTAAACAAGGCGAACGGCTGGTTATTCACTCTTCAGGAAAAATGAAGTTGGGTGAATAAAGTGGAAAAGTACCAACCTTGTTTCCTTATCCCTTGCTATAACCATGGCAGCACTATTGCTGCCGTGGTGTCATCACTCGAACCTTTTTCGCTCCCTTTTATTGTGATTGATGACGGCAGTAATAGTGAAACCAAGCAAGCGCTGCAACACCTGACCAAACGAGATAACCTTATTTTGGTTACCTTGGTTGAAAACTCAGGCAAAGGTGGTGCAGTCATGGCTGGGATTCACAAAGCCAACGAGCTTGGCTACAGCCATGTTGTCCAGATCGATGCCGACGGTCAGCACGACATTGAGGCTCTACCCAAGCTGCTAGCTTGTTCACAGCAGAATCCAAGTCATCTAATTTCTGGTCAGCCAGTTTATGACGATAGTGTGCCTAAATCCCGCCTGTATGGTCGATACGCCACTCATGTTTGGGTCTGGATCGAGACACTATCTTTTGCCATAAAAGACAGTATGTGTGGCTTTAGGGCTTATCCAGTCACGAAAACCGTTAGCGTACTCAATAAGTACGACATTGGCACACGAATGGATTTTGACATCGAGATCTTAGTGCGTATGTACTGGGAAGGCATCGAGATTGATTTTGTTGATACACGCGTGATATACCCTGAAGGTGGTATTTCCCACTTCGATGCATTGTGGGACAACGTTAAGATCAGTTGGATGCACACTAGGCTTTTCTTCGGTATGTTACCAAGAATACCTCGGTTGTTAGCTCGTCACCGCAGCAACCTAGCCACGAATACAAATGCCCACTGGTCAAAAAGGCAAGAACAAGGCACTCTGCTTGGCATCAAGCTAATGCTTTCGGTATACAGCCTGCTTGGGCGTAAGGTGTTTAACCTGATCCTTAAAGTTGTCATGCGTTACTATCACCTAACTGGTAAAGAAGCCAAACAAGCTTCTGAACTTTATCTAGAGCAGCTACAGAGCTACGCTAGGCAGCACACCATCGCGCTACCGAAACGCTTGGATAGCTACCAGCATTTGCTCTCTTTTGGTCATACCATGATCGACAAATTGGCCGCATGGAAAGGTGATTTCAATGTCGACAATCTGACGATTCACGGCCAAGAACACTTCCAAGGTATGGTCGACAAAAACCAAGGTGTCCTGCTACTTGGCTCCCATCTAGGCAATATTGAGCTATGCCGTGCGCTGGGTAGACGCCATTCTCATATCAAAATTAATGCTTTAGTATTTACCGAACATGCTGAGCGTTTTAATACGGTCATGAAAGCCGTAAACCCCAATTCGGAACTGAACCTTATTCAAGTCAGCTCGCTAGGGCCAGATACTGCGATATTACTTCAGCAAAAGATAGAACAAGGTGAGTGGGTGGTGATTGTTGGCGATCGTACTTCCACCAGCAAAGAGAGTCGCTCGGTATGGGCAGACTTTTTAGGTAAACCAGCCCCCTTCCCACAAGGGCCATTCATGTTGGCATCGGTGCTCAAGGCGCCGGTTTACCTTCTGTTCGGCCTTCGAGATGACTCAAGTGACGAACCTCACTTTAACGTCTATTTCGAACCGTTTAGAGACAAAATCGTTCTTCCTCGCAAAGAGCGTCAACAAGCACTAGAGAAAGTGGTGCAAGACTATGCTAACCGTCTGCAACACTACACCCTGCAAGCACCACTGCAGTGGTATAATTTTTTCAATTTTTGGACATTAAGTAATCAACAAGATGACGACGCAAGAAAATAACACCATTAAGTTTGGCGCCCAAGCGCTAACTATTGAAGATGTGGTTGCCATTGCCCAAGGTGCCAATGCTAGCCTGAATAACTCACCAGAGTTCACTACAAAGATCGATCGTGGTGTGGCTTTTTTAGAGCGTCTACTTAAAGAAGAAGGCGTCATCTACGGGGTAACAACAGGGTATGGTGACTCTTGTACAGTTGCGATTCCGCCGAGCTTAGTCGATGAGCTACCACTGCATTTAACTCGTTTCCACGGCTGTGGTCTTGGAGAAATTCTGACTCATGAGCAAGCAAGAGCAGTACTCGCGACTCGACTATGCTCTCTAGCTCAAGGTGTATCTGGCGTCACCCATGACTTGCTTAACCAAATCGTAACTCTGATTAACCAAGACATAGCACCACGCATTCCTCAAGAAGGCTCCGTTGGCGCAAGTGGTGATTTAACTCCGCTGTCGTACTTAGCAGCCGCGCTGATTGGTGAGCGCGACGTACTTTACAAAGGCGAAGTTCGCCCAACCGCAGACGTATACACCCAACTAGGTATTGAGCCAATCCACCTTAAGCCGAAAGAAGGTTTAGCGCTCATGAACGGTACTTCCGTTATGACAGCACTAGCCTGCCTTGCTTACAAACGCGCTGAATATTTAGCTCAATTGTGTACCAAGATTACGGCAATGGTTTCTGTGGGCATGCATGGCAACGATTTCCACTTTGACGAAGCTCTATTTGCCGTAAAACCTCATCCTGGCCAGCAACGAGTCGCGGCTTGGCTACGTGACGATCTAAAGGCGGAGCGCCCGCCGCGAAATAGCGACCGTCTACAAGACCGTTACTCGCTACGTTGTGCACCACACGTGATTGGTGTCGTGCAAGATTCACTACCTTGGTTGCGTTCAATGATTGAGAACGAGCTAAATAGTGCCAACGACAACCCAATCATTGATGGTGATAACGAACGCGTGCTTCACGGTGGCCATTTCTATGGTGGTCATATTGCGATGGCGATGGATACGCTTAAAACTGGTATTGCCAACCTAGCAGATTTACTTGACCGCCAAATGGCGCAGCTTATGGACTACAAGTTCAATAACGGCTTACCATTTAACCTTACGGGTGCCGAAGGTGAGCGCAAGCCAATTAACCACGGATTTAAAGCGGTGCAGATTGGCATCTCGGCTTGGACGGCAGAAGCACTGAAACATACTATGCCCGCCAGCGTGTTTTCTCGCTCTACCGAGTGCCACAACCAAGACAAAGTTAGCATGGGTACGATTGCTGCACGCGACTGTATCAGAGTATTAGAACTTACCGAACAAGTCGCTGCCGCATCACTGCTCGCCAGTGTTCAGGCGGTAGAGATTCGTCGCCGCCACAATGAGCTTGATGAACACCATATGAGTGACAACCTGAAAATGATTCGTGACGCTGTGCTGAGCGAGTTTGAATTTGTTGCAGAAGATCGCCCACTAGAGAAAGATCTACGCCACTTTATCGCTCTAATTCAACAGCGCCATTGGTCGTTATACCCGGAGGCATAATGGAGCAAAAGATTGTCTTTCCACTCGAAGCTGAGGTGACACTCATCACCTCTTTTCAAGATGCCGATCCTATGGGTGTGATCTATCACGGCAACTACTTTCGATTTTTTGAAGAAGCACGTCGCATCATGATGGATAAGATCGACTACGGCTATCTGGCGATGAATGCCTCGGGCTACATGTGGCCCATCATAGGTACTCAAGTTAAGTATGTTAAAGCGATCCCGTTTAATCACGAAATTCGTGTGACTGCCAAGTTGACCGAGTGGGAAAACCGACTACGCATCGACTACGTTATCTTTGATGCAAAAACAGGTCAAAGAATGTGTAAAGGTCACACCATGCAAGTAGCGGTTACCATGGATACTGAAGAGATGTGTTTTGCCTCGCCTAACATCCTGATTGATAAAGTGGAACGTTGGCATCAGCACGGGAATATTGCTCAATGAAAAAGTGGTTATTACTTGTCCTAGCGGCGGTTTCCCCTCTCTCATGGGCTGAAGTGACGGATCTCGTTTCACTACAAGATCAACTCGCCAAACATTCGATTGTTCGTGGAGAGTTTACTCAACTGCGTCATATTGAGATGTTCGAGCAGCCACTTAGTTCGCAAGGCCACTTTACGCTGAGTAAACAACAAGGATTGCTTTGGCAACAAGATGTACCATTTCCAGTCAACCTTGTGTTAACGGAAGATAAACTGCGCCAAACGTTTTCTGGGCAAGAGCCACAAGTCATCACCGCGAATGACAACCCAATGGCGTTTTACTTTAGTCATGTGTTTTTGGCTGTTTTTCACGGTGATACGCAAGCATTGCAACAACAGTTCGACATTGCATTCAAGGTTACCTCTGGCGACTGGACTATTACGCTGACGCCAAAGCAAGCGCCTTTGAATGCGGTATTCGAAATGATTACCTTGGTTGGAAATCAGAACATTGATGAACTCACCCTAAGAGAAATTCGTGGTGATAAAACCGAGATTCTTTTCTCTAATCAAACTCATCAACCAGAGAGCCTAACGGATGCTGAACAAGCGCAATTCAGCTTCTAAGCTCCCTAACTCGGCAGAAGCAAAAAAGACGAAAAAGATCGCACTCGCATGGCTAGGTTTAGTCATGCTGTTTATTACTATGCTCGCGAAGCAGTGGATCTGGTCAGCCCAATCTCCGATTGAAACGAATATCCTCAAGCTGCTGCCTATTAATCAGCAAGATCCTGTCGCGGAGCTAGCCTTTGAATCTGTATCAAGCAACTTAAGTGACAAAGTCGTCTTTGTTGTCACCGCAGACAACGCTGACTCCGCCTTCGCTGCCGCGAGCCATTTAGAGCGTTCTCTCACCCAGACAGGGCTATTTAATATGGTCTCAGGAAAGGTCAGTGCCACGCAACAAAGCCAGTGGGCAAGCTATTATTTTGACCGCAGGTACCAGCAACTGACCTCTGAACAACGCGATAGATTAGCAAACCAACCACAAGCGCAAGTACAGTATGTACTTCAGTCTCTTTATAATCCATTTTCCGGTGTTACTGGCCAGGAGTTATCCAGCGACCCGTTTTTGCTGTTTCGTGACTACCTCTCTGAGTTAACTCAGCTCAGCTCAGCTTTTCACCTTGAGCAAGGCTTTCTCGCAACAGAATTCGAAGGACAAAAATATGTTCTCGTTAGTGCAACTTTGAAAGACTCACCCTATAGTCTGACAGCACAAAAAGGTGTCGCAGATATTGAATCGATTGAACGTACATTATCAGAACAGTTTAATGCCAAAACCCAACATACTGGGGTGCTATTTTATGCCCAGTTTGGCACTCAAAGCGCGAAATCAGAAATCAGTACTATCGGCCTATTTTCCTTACTTGGAGTAATCATCTTAGTCGTCGGAGTATTTCGTAGTACAGCACCACTTTCCCTCGCACTACTCTCAATTGGCGTCGGCCTTTTGTCGGCACTAGCTCTGACCACTTGGATCTTTGGTCGTGTACACCTATTTAGCTTGGTCTTTGGCGCAAGCTTGATTGGGGTTTCCATCGACTATGCTTTCCACTACCTCACTGAACGTCTTGCCGCGGGTCGCAAGTGGGACAGCCACAAAGGTCTTCAACACATTTTTATAGCCATCACCCTAGGACTGATCACGAGTCTAATTGGCTATCTTGGGATGCTAATAGCTCCTTTCCCGGGGTTGCAACAGCTGGCTCTGTTCTCTTCGATCGGCTTGGTCGCCGCCTACGCAACCGTAGTGGCTTGGTACCCTGTTTTGGCCGTTAAACACAGCGCGGATAGAAAACTACCAGGACAATGGTTTTGGCATCGATGGCTCGCGCTATGGACGCAGCCTTCAGTGAAGTACGGGGTGCCCTTAGCATGCTTAACCATTGCTGTTTTACCTCTGACAAGCTTGCACTACGACGATGATATCAGGCAACTACAGGCCATGCCTGAAAGACTAAAACAGCAAGAGCAGTTCATCTCTAAGCTCAGCGGGATACAATCATCGCAACAAATGCTCGTTGTTACGGCTCAAAATGATGAAGCGTTACTACAGCGCCTCGAATCTTTAGAACCACAGCTAGAATCATGGCAGCATGAAGGTGTGATTCAAGGCCATCAGAGCCTAAGCCAATACCTGAGTTCAACCGCTCGCCAAGAGCAAAATTATCAGCTGATTAAGACTTTATATCAACAGCAAGGTACGCTTCTTAGCAATACACTCAAGCTAGCGCAGCCACCAAGCTTAACTGCGCCATTATCGCTTGTGTCCTTACAAGAATACCTGACGTATACGGTATCTGAACCCGTCCGTTTTCTTTATATTGGTCAGGTGGAAGATAAAGTGGCCAGTGTCGTCGTCCTGAGTGAGTTGTCGCAACCCAAACAGATCAAAGCATTTACTGAGGCCCACTCTGATATTAGCTACCTCGACAAAGCAGAAGAAATCTCAGACTTATTTGCCAACTATAGAGTCAAGGTGATGGAGCTGGTCGTTATTGCGCTTGCCGTCATTTCGCTGTTACTAATGCAACGTTACGGCCTCAAGCAATCAATAAAGATATTAATGCCTTGCTTAGTTGCTTGCGTTGCGGGTTTAGCGACCGCTTCAGCCGTAGGCTCCACACTGAATCTGTTCAATTTACTCGCACTTATTCTCATTATTGGGATTGGCATCGACTACACACTGTTTTTTGCTGAAAAAGCGCGTAGCCAAAGTACATTACTGGCAATTACACTCTCGGCGATGACCACATTGCTCTCGTTTGGCTTGCTTTCACTTAGCCAGACGCACGCCATTCATAGTTTTGGCATCACTGTGTTGAGCGGTATTTTCGTTGCTTGGTTGCTGTCCCCTTTGGCAATTGAAGAAAGGAAACCATCATGAAGTCACGTTTTCTAGCCCAAACGCTATTAACCATATTGCTTGGCTTGGCCGTGAGTGCCTGTAGCTCAACACCACAATCAACCACGCCAAGTGTGCAAATTACCAAGCAGGAAAAAGTTGACTTACCAGCACCAAGCGACTTGGGTTATTCACTAACGGCCAGTCAACTGATTGAAGCAACATGGAACAGCGATGAACAAAGCCAATCTGAGCAACTGCCCGTTCAATTGCAAGTCAGTGACAACAAACTGGTGTTAGCGGGTTTTTCATCTTGGGGGACACGCATTTTATCCGTTAGTTATCAAGATGATGAAATAACAACCGATATTTTAAGTGGTTTAGGTAGCGTACTACCCGCACCTGAACAGGTACTATTTAACCTGATGATCACGCTGTGGCCTGTTTCTGCTTGGGAAGCCTCACTAAATGAGGTAAGGTGGCAAATAATTGATAGTAATAATTCCAGAGCTATTGTCGATAGCCGTGGTGAAAAGGTCATCGACATCCAATATAGCAACACAGATAGGTTAAGCGGAGATATCTTGTTCCATCACTTAATCGAAAGCTACACTATTAAGATTAAAACGCTTCAATTTAGTAAAGCTTAGACAACTCCATAGATAGCCATCATGTTGACACAAGTTTCAAAACCCATTTTTATCCAAGACTGCGGTTTTCATTCTGCAATGGGATCTGAGGCCTCTCAGATTCATCAATGCCTGTCCGATCAATCCACATCTAACATGGTGCGAGATGACGATATACTCAATACTAAGTCCTCGACGGTTGTCGGTCGTATAGCACAATCGCTGCCCGAAATTCCCACGTACTTACAAGCCTTCAATACACGCAATAATCAGCTTGCATTATCCGCCCTTAAGCAGATCGAAGAGTCTGTAAAACAAGTTATTGGCGAATATGGTGCATCAAGAGTTGCAGTGATTATCGGCACTAGCACATCGGGGATTGCTGATGGCGAAACTGCCTACCAACAGAAGTTAATTAGTGGCGACTTTCCTGACACTTACCATTATCGTAATCAAGAACTTGGCAACGCCAGTGACTTTATCGCCACTTATTTCGGTATTACAGGCCCTTGTTACGCGATTTCTACCGCTTGTTCTTCTAGTGGTCGGGTATTCATTACTGCTCAGCGCCTTCTCAACAGTGGACTCGCCGATGCAGTCATTGTTGGTGGTGTCGATACCATTTGCCGACTAACATTGAACGGCTTTAACGGCTTAGAGGCCCTATCTAAGAATCTATGTCAGCCCTTTAGCGACTCTCGTGACGGCATCAATATCGGCGAATCGGCCGCTCTAATGCTGCTCAGTAAAAAACCGTCAAAAGTGGCATTGCTTGGCGCAGGTGATAGTTCAGACGCTCACCATATCTCTGCCCCTCATCCAGAAGGAATTGGCGCAGAGCAAGCCATGCAAAAAGCATTGGATAACGCAGGATTAACCACTGCTGACATTGGTTACATTAATGCGCACGGTACAGCTACCCAACTCAACGACAGCATGGAAAGCAAAGCCATTTATCGGCTGTTTGGTGACAAGGTTTCAGTCAGCTCAACCAAGCCGTTAACAGGTCATACGCTTGGCGCAGCAAGCGCTACCGAAGCCGCGATTGCGTGGCATATTTTAGTACACGATTTACCACTCCCCATTCAGCATTGCCAAAACAAAGCAGATGACATCCATGTTTCACTGGTTGAAGCACCAACGAAACTGCAAGGCAAAGCCATTTTAAGTAACTCTTTTGCATTTGGTGGTAATAACATTAGTCTCATTTTTGGTTATACCCATGACTAACTATCCTGCTATTGGGCAACTGCTGCCCCACGATGAGCCCATGATACTTATTGATCGTGCGCTAGACATACAACAAGAAACCATTCACTGTCAGGTGGATATTGGTGCCAAGAACCCTTTCTTCAACTTAAAGTCAAACAGCATTCCTGCCTATGTCGGGATTGAGTTTATGGCACAATCAGTAGCGGCTTGGTCTGGTTATCATGCCATGCAGCAAGAGCAAAAGCCTCCTATAGGTTTTCTTCTAGGTAGTCGCCGTTACACGTCTCACTGTGACCATTTCGCACAAGGTCAGGTACTTGATGTATACGCAGAGAAAATGATGGAAGACAATGGTATGGCCGTATTTACAGCCCGTATCGAGTTCGAACAGAAGATAGTTGCTAGCTGTCAGTTAAATGTTTACGTACCATCCGAACAAAAATTAAAAGAAATGAAAATCAGGAGTCAACAATGACCCGACGAGTTTTAGTGACAGGTGCAAGTAAAGGCATCGGTAAAGCCATCGCCATTCAATTGGCTAAAGATGGATTTTCCATTGCAGTCCACTACATGGGTGACCAGCAAGGCGCTCAGGAAACATTAGACACTATCGAAGCTAACGGTGGTACTGGCCGCCTAATTCAATTTGATATCAGTGATCGCGAAGCATGTCGGACTAAGCTAGAAGTCGACATCGCAGAATATGGCGCATACTATGGCGTAGTAAATAACGCAGGGATCACACGCGATACCGCTTTTCCAGCCATGACTGAAGAAGAGTGGGATGGTGTCATCCATACCAACCTAGATAGCTTCTACAACGTACTTCACCCATGTGTAATGCCTATGGTACAAAAGCGAAAAGGTGGACGAATCGTCACTCTCGCTTCGGTATCTGGTCTAATGGGTAACCGTGGACAAACCAACTACAGCGCAGCAAAAGCGGGCGTTATTGGTGCAACTAAATCTCTTGCACTTGAGCTTGCTAAACGTAAGATCACTGTAAACTGTGTCGCTCCTGGCCTGATTGATACAGGCATGGTCGATGACCACGTCAAAGAGCACGCAATGCCACAAATTCCGCTCCGCCGCATGGGTGAGCCTGAAGAAGTCGCAGGTCTGGTGAGCTACTTGATGTCTGACATTGCTGGCTATGTGACTCGCCAAGTAATCTCAGTTAATGGAGGTTTAATATGAGCCGCCGCGTCGTAGTTACGGGTATGTCGGGTGTTACTGCATTTGGTAACGACTGGCAAACGATTGAGCCAAAGCTTAGAGCCTGTGAAAACGCCACACAATATATGCCATCTTACGAGCAGTACGATGGTTTAAACACTAAACTCGCCGCCCCTGTCGATGACTTTGAAATACCAAAACATTACAAACGCAAACAAGTGCGTGGTATGGGTCGTGTTTCTCGCTTGGCGACCGTGGCGACAGAAAATGCCCTAGATCAAGCTGGTTTGTTAGGGGCAGACATCCTGACCAATGGTCAAACTGGCATAGCATATGGATCATCTACGGGTAGTACCGACGCGGTTGGTGCATTTGGCGTGATGCTTAATGAGAAATCAACCAGAGCCATCACAGCAACCACCTATGTTCAAATGATGCCACACACCGCAGCAGTCAACGTTGGGCTGTTCTTTGGATTGAAAGGCCGTGTCATTCCAACCAGCAGCGCATGTACTTCGGGTAGCCAAGCAATTGGTTATGCCTACGAAGCGATTAAACATGGCTACCAAACGGTGATGGTGGCTGGTGGCGGTGAAGAACTGTGCCCGACTGAATCTGCTGTCTTTGATACCCTATTTGCCACCAGCTTAAAGAACGACACTCCCAAAAGTACTCCTCGCCCATACGATACTCATCGTGATGGCCTAGTGATTGGTGAAGGGGCTGGTACATTAGTTCTTGAAGAGTATGAGCATGCTAAAGCACGTGGCGCAAAGATCTATGCTGAAATAATTGGCTTTGCCAGCAACTGCGATGCCGCTCATGTAACCCAACCACAGATGGAAACCATGCAGATTTGTATGGAGATGGCGCTGCAAGATGCGGGAATCGAACCGGAGAAAATCGGCTATGTTTCAGCGCATGGTACTGCGACGGATCGTGGTGATATCGCTGAAAGTAACGCCACCGCGAACGCATTAGGCAAAGTGCCTATCAGTTCGCTTAAGAGTTACTTCGGCCATACTCTTGGAGCTTGTGGTGCTATTGAAGCATGGCTGAGTCTAGAGATGATGCATTCTGGTTGGTTTAGCCCAACGCTAAACCTAGACTCATTAGACGAGCAGTGTGGTAACCTCGACTATATAACTGGTAACGGTCGCGAACTTGAGGTGGAATACCTGATGAGCAATAACTTTGCTTTTGGTGGCATCAACACGTCAATTATCTTTAAAAGGATCTAACTCAAGCTCGCTTTGTTTGGTTTTCTTCTCAGCCAAGTCTGACCGTGACTTGGCTGTCTTCTCTCCCCCTCGTTTCTCGTTTCTCGTTTCTCTAATAATTCTATGTACTTGCGCAAAATTTTTGCTGGTTAGGCTTGGGGAAAATCCAAAACTGAAGCAATCTCACAAGTTATTTTTAACAATTAAGTAACATGCAATAAATTACTCATTATCTCGTGATTTCAGCCGCATAACGCTCTTAGCATAGCCGATTTCCCACCTATTCCTGCCAAGACTTGCTAACTTATTTTTAGGTAATTATTTATCTAACCATACGCAGTTTATAAGCGTTAGAGCGTGAAACGGAAATAATAAAATAACGAGTAGAAAGGAACTATTATGTTTAGAATGAGCAAGTTAGCGGCTTCGTTAGCGTGTATTGTTTTAAGTGGCAGCCTATACGCTGCAGAACCTTACGATGCGACGAAGAGCTACTCCGGTGGCAGTCAAGTAACCGTCGATGGAAATACCTACGAGGCTAAATGGTGGGTGAATGCAGGACAAAGCCCTACTGACAACCACGCCAATGAATGGGATTCTCCATGGAAACTGGTCAGTGGAACAACACCAGAGCCAACGCCTGATCCGGACCCGACACCGGATCCAACACCTGACCCTACTCCCGATCCGACCCCAGATCCAACGCCAGACCCAACACCTGCTACTGGAGTCTGTGCTGAATTCAACGTCTATCCAAATTGGACGCAAGACGATCATGCCACTGGTGGCGACATCATGGTTAATGACAATGTTGCCTATAAAGCAAACTGGTGGACATCTTCCATTCCTGGTAGTGACAGCAGTTGGGGGCACCACCTAGACTGTGACAGTGGCTCTTCTGGTGGAACAACTGCACTGCAACTGCCAAACCCAATGGACCCAGTTCGGCTCGAAGTCAGCGGCTGGCCAAGTAACTTTGTGGTCGCAAGCCCTGAGAGTTTAGATGCACCATCCACCTTGACCATTAGTACAGTCAATAGCCAAGACCTTGCAAATATTGCCAAACTGACTGACGCCTTCGTGGTCTTGATTCAAGCGGCAGACCTTGCTGGCTCGACTTCAATAATTATTAACAGCGATGTGTTGGACACAGCGACAGCCGATAAAGGCGCAGCACTTGGCACTGTCGCGGTGAAACAAGCACTAACCGCGGCGGTAGACGCTACTGGCACCCAAAGCCAAATTGACGTTAACGCAATCAATACGCTTACAGATGATGTTAAAGGTTGGGCACAAGCGCATAACCTTGTCATTTCAGCGCTTGCACCACAGGCTACATTTGGCTGGACATTGAGCATTGGTGAATTTGCTTACAACACTCATTCAGGTAAACGAGCAGTCTGGAACGCCGCTTCTGGCGCGTCTTCAGATCTGTTGGCAAGTTTCGAGCTTTATAAAGCAGACTCACTCAACAAAGCCGACTTTGTTGCCTTTACTAAATCAGCAACGACTGCCGCTCTTACCGATGAGCAATGGCACTATGCGTTAGAATACGTTAAACAAGTGTCTGACCATATCAAAACACCGGCGCTACTTTCTTCGATTCCAACCGCTCAGGCTTCCACCTACTTCTTAGGCAATAACTCTGGTGACCGCCATATTCGCAAAGCCGCACACAGTAACATTTTTGCGATTTTATTCGATACTGACAGTGCTGACCTAAATACCAAGATCGCTCGCTACCAGACTGCAGCCGTTCCTTTGTATTACGTTGGTGAAAGCGTGAAAAATGGGCCACTAACTCGAATCACCTCATTGAATGCTGAGTTGGCAAGCGCTGAAAATGCAATGAACAACCAAGCCTTCCTTTATGAGGTGGCTCAAGCACAATGGGCACCATCGACGGTATACAAATGGAATGACTTCTTAGCGGGTCTTAATTCAATGCACAATGTCGGCGTCGCGGGTAATACCTTCTGGCTATTAGACGATGCTGCCGATGATGCGACAAATTCACGTTACGCAAAAGTCGCAATCGCCGCATTCTTAGCGCAAAGTATGCAAGAAACCATTCGCTACAACGCTTGTGATGAGAACAACTGGTCTGAAGTAAGGTACGGTGCTCCGGTTAACTACCCGATGACAGCGAGTTGTGGTCAGCTAGGTCAGAAATACGCCGATTATGGTAAAGACCCGGTTACGGGCATTGACCATCCTTACTCGTGCCCTCGCGATCCGAAGATGGAAGTCACTGCACTAACCAATGCGAAATGGTACGGTGCTCCAGCGCCTGTTTTCGCAGCACCAGACTCCGTACTTGCAGAGAAAGGCTTACTGGTTAACGGTAACGTTGGCCGGTGGACAAACGACGGTCACTGTATGGAAGTCCCTACCAGTGTAGACACCTCTAAGCAAGTTTGGGAACGTGGTGAGTGTAAAGTCTACGAAGGTCAGAAAGCCGGTAAATTCATCTGGGATGGTAGCGACACTAACGGAACTGTCGAAGGTTGTGGTTGGTGGGGCCGTGGTGTGATTCAAACTACAGGTCGCCAAAACTTCGGTACGCTAAACCACTTCATGGGGCGCTCTCATGTTGACCCAGATACCGTAGGAACTACAGTGAATGGTGTTGTGGTTGAAGCACCTCCTGCGAACCCTCTTTATGCTGATCTCGACTTCTGTTCTAACCCTGGCTTAATTTGTAGCTCAGAAGAAAACCGAGAAATTAAATGGATTGCTGGTCTATTCTACTGGGTGAGTTCAGTACAAACCTACAATGATGAAGGTGGGCCTTACGCACAATGGAACTACCATACCGAGCTGAAGAAATACGTTGACGGTGGCCTACAAGGCACTGAGTTTATCGACGCAGTCTCAGGCATCGTAAACCGTGGCTGTCCTGATAGCCATTGTCCGGTGAGTGGTGAAGTTCACGCGGTTAAAGAACGTCAAGACAACTTCAAACTTGTCTTACAAACTCTGGGGCTAAATCCTCAATAATCTTTCATTGTTGTAATAATGAAAAAAGCTCCCACTCTTCGGGAGCTTTTGCTTTTTCAAGATAAGCTTAAAATTGTTACTATTAAAGCACTTAATCAGCTCACCTTTGATAAATAAGGAAGTGATAAAGAACGAATTTAGGTAATGGTGGGGGTTCTATTCAAAATCACCTCGGCTCAAGAAGCTACTCGCAAAGCTGGTAAAGGTGAAATCTAACAATATAGAGCCGTTTTATTGGGGGCTTTTCTATAAAATTTGAACAATCTGCTACGAAAGTTGCCCTACCAGTATAATAAACCTTTACAAAGCCCAGAGTTCAGGTACTATCTACGTGCTCTGCAATTCAGAGTTATTAGTGAAACAGCAAGTCGAAAGTAAATTCTTAGTAAACCGCGTTACCGTTGTTATCCTTAGGTTTCCCTTAGCTTCATCGTTACATTAATTAGTTCAAATTTTCAGTGCATATAGAAGATTAACTTAACTTACATAAGGAAGACATCATGTCTAACAAAACTACTGGTATCGTAAAATGGTTTAACGAAGAGAAAGGCTTCGGTTTCATCACTCCAGAAAACGGCGGTGCTGACGTATTCGTTCACTTCCGTGCTATCGCTTCTGAAGGTTTCAAAACTCTAAAAGAAGGCCAACAGGTTTCTTTTGAAGTTGAACAAGGTCAAAAAGGCCCACAAGCTGCTAACGTAGTACCAGCTTAATTTTAGATTGACTTCAACGTCAATTATAAGATTCAAAAAACCAGCCCTAGTGGCTGGTTTTTTATTACCTAAAGCAACCAACAAAAAGCCCTACCAAAGTAGAGCTAACGTTAAAACCGATTACCACATCAAATCATCTGGCACGACAAAATCTGCGTATGGGTCATCCTCTGCAGAGATATCTTCCGCTGGTGCATTTTGTTCGATGATTACGCTCTCGTCACGCATCCCAATTTTATTCGCTACGCTACTTGGAATAACCGCATAAGTATCATCGGCGCGCGCAATCGACAAAATGCCTTTTGCAAGTTGGTCGCGGATCAATTGCTCTACGTAGATTGCTTTAACAAGCGTACCATCGGTAAAGTTGTATTTGATTTCGCCATCTTTCTGATCAAGTTTGTTCATCTCTATCAGTTGCTTAATTTGCGCTTTAATCTCTTTCGACAAGCGCTGTTCTTTTTGTTCTTCACTTAACGCTTTATCACGCTCTTGTTGTTGGCGCTTGCTCTCTTCGACTGCCGCTTTAACTTCACGGGCTTGAACGCGAGATTTCTTTGAGCCTTTTTTCGCTTTCTTAAGTTTTTTTTCATTCACTAAGCCTGCTTTAAGCATTTGCTCTTGAAGTGTCAGTTTTGCCATGGGTCTTCCAAAAAATATCAATTTGTGTCATTTTAACGGTTAGAACTAGGCAAATAAAGACCATATTCCCCGAAGGTTGCTTCCTCCCGAGCAATAGATACAGCGGACATATTTCAGCACTCTCCCCGAAACTGCTGTGGTGTCATTCCTGTCCAACATTTAAACCCTCTTCGAAAATTAGCAGTGTCGCTATATCCTAACCGAAAGGCGATCTCTTCGATTGTCAGCTCGGTCCTGAGCAAGAACTCTTTTGCGATATCACTACGAACTTCGCTCACCAAACTCTGATAACTAGCCTGAGACTCGTTTAACCTTCTTCTCAAGGTCCGTGAGGAGTATCCGAACTGCGCTGCCAATTCTTCTATCGAAGGAAACACACCTGCACTTTGATACAAGATCGTCTTGATTTGGTTGGTCAGCAAATAAGGGGACTGCAAAGCTTCTTCTACCGATTGGCATGTTTTAAGGTAATGACTCAACATATCAGCATTGTGCGTTTTTACAGGTAATGCCAAGAGAGAAGAAGCAAAACTGAGTGCCAGGCTTCGGGCCTCAAACTGGACCGCACAAGAAAAACGTTCATGATACTTGTGGCAATAGGTAGGCTTTGGATAAATAAGACTCAATGAGTTCACCTTTAATGGTTTGCCTGAAAGTTCTTCAAACAGGGCAACAAGCGCACTAAAAAAGAACTCACTACAAAATGGCAATAGCTCGCCAATATCGAGTACATTTTCCAGTACAATCGACGTTGTTTCGCCCTCTTTTATCACTTGTACAGAAAATACGGGGCCATTGAGGTTAAGGTATTTAAAGCCAGTTTTAATTGCCTCTTCCACTGTTCGGCTACTTAAAATGGCATAGCCTAAAGTTCCGAAATGACTCAATTTCGCCCTTTCCCCCACCAATAGACCTACTCCGACATCTTTAAACTGCTGATTCACTTGACGAAATAGCATCAACTTATCAGCATAAGTCATCTGCGCTTTTTCACTTTGCCAATCCAAATGCCCTAAACCGATCTCTTCTAAAATTGGATCAGGTTTAAAACCAAAGCTCTCAAAAGCCTCTAGCAGTAAGGCGATATCCATCACTCCCAACTGATGGCGATAGTCTATAGGTAGATATTCAGCGACAATTTCCATTCTTAACAAGCCCCAACATTTTTTTCAGCATACTGGTATTTCGGGCCAGATTTTGTGACCTAGACTTGGGTTGTGTCCGGTAATGACCTGACGAGCATGCCTAGTTTGGAGCAAAATAAACCAAGTGTTAATCATTTGTAAATTTAAATTATGATTTCAACCCAAGCGGCACCAGAGAATTTAGTCTCTTCAGACGGTAAACCTAGCTATGGCCACTTTGACGGAATTCCAAAACAAATCACAGCCGATCGTTTTGATTATCGCAATACCATGGACAAACGTGCTAATTCAGTTACCAAGTACTTTCACTATAAGCAGTTTCAGTTTGTCAGCCTAAAAACGGCTCGATTCATTATAGGCTTCGCTATTGCAGACATTCGTTATCTTGGTTCGTCTTTTTGTTATGTCTACGATATAGAGAACAACTCGCTCAGTGAACAAAATTGGTTAAGACCGCTGTCGCTCGATAAGAAAATGACCCAGTCTCCTTACTCAGGGGTTAGCCATATTGCAGGAGCAAAACTACGTTTCGAGATTGAGCAAGGGCAGTGGCAAGTCAAAGTTCATAGCAGGGATCTAAAACTTGATATTGCCTTGTATTCCCCTGAAGCAAGTCTGCCGCTTTGCGTGTGCACACCAACCGCTTACTCAGGTTGGACGTATACCCAAAAACACAATGCCCTTGCTGTTAAAGGTGTTCTTGAAATCAACGGCAAACCAGAGAGTCTAGAAGGAGCATTGGCAAGCTATGACTTTTCTGCCGGATACATGCGCCGCGAAACAAGCTGGCGTTGGGCAAATATCAATTCAAGCCAAGACCATACGTTGCTTGGCCTCAACTTAGCCGCAGGTGTCAATGAAACCGGAAGCTGTGAAAACGCATTATGGGTAAATGGACAGCGACACCTACTCAGCCCAGTTCACTTCTTATTTGACCGCGACCATATCGATCGAGATTGGCGTGTCCACTCAGATGATGGCCGAGTAGAACTTAGCTTTAAACCCCTCAATAGACGCAGTGAAAAGCTCAATCTGTTGCTACTTAAAAGCAATTTTCGTCAGTTTATTGGCCTTTTTGATGGTTTTGTTATCGACGGAAATGGACAAAAACATCCGTTCAATAACGTATTGGGGCTAACAGAAGATCACTATGCCAAATGGTAACCATCTGTGACGGAGACAATATATGGAATTTCAAACAATTATTGACCATCCTGAATGGTTACTCATGCTGCTCGCTCCGTTATTTATTGGTTTGATGGTGGCAGAATATGTCATAGGCCAAAGAGGAGGAAGACTGCCTAAAAACTCCGCCTATAAACTGCCAGAGGTGCTGTGCAATTTTTCGTTAGCAGGTATGCATCAATTAGCGGATCTGCTGACAGGTCTAGTCATCGTAAAACTCTATTTTTGGCTGTTTGGTTGGAAATTGCTCGACATTGACATGAACGCGACCTCTTTCATTGTTTTGCTTATTTTGCAGGACTTTTGCTACTACTGGTTTCATCGCGCTAGCCATCGTATCCGTTGGATGTGGGCGGCTCATGTCGCGCATCATAGCTCGGAAAGAATGAACTTTAGCACCGCATTTCGCCAAAGCTTAATGTACCCTATTGCTGGCATGTGGCTGTTTTGGGTTCCTTTGGTCATCATAGGTTTTGAGCCGAAATGGGTTGTCTTCGCCGTGCTGCTAAATTTGGGGCTACAGTTTTTCGTCCACACTCAGTGGATTCGCTCTCTGGGTAAGCTCGAGCTCATTTTTAACACACCCTCGCATCATCGAGTCCATCATGGACGTAATCCACAGTATATCGATAAGAACTATGCTGGGGTCTTAATTATTTGGGACAAGCTTTTCGGTACGTTTGCACCAGAAGTGGAGACCGTACGCTATGGGATCACCAAGCCTATCGACAGCTACAACCCACTTATAGTGACCTTTACCGAATGGCGAGATATGTTCCATGATGCGCGCAGCAAGCATATGTCATTAAGACAGAGGCTGATGATCTTGCTTGCACCTCCCACTGATAAACCCGTGGCTATTGAAACAAAGGATTCAAAACAGCCTATAGAAGAAGCCAATCAGTAACAGACTAACCGTCGACACTGTGCTCTTTGCGCAAGCCTTCAAGTAACTGCCGTGCTTGTTTAGGGCTATGCAAGCGAACAAAGCGAATATGCTGATAATCTGGGTTGATCATGTCTGCTAGGTAACGCTTTTGGTTGCTGCGGTAAGTCTTTAACGTCCAGAGGATTATCGAATCACGACTAAGAAAAGACTTAGTAAGAGATTCTCGATTCCCTGTTCCCGGCCAAAGCTCTTTGCCTGTGAGACTTCGCTGTATCGCTCGGCTTATCGACTGATACAAAGTCCGCGGGAGAGAATAATCTACCCAAATAACGGTATCGACGTTCTCCCATTTCACTTTCCGTGTACGGTTGTAGTTGCCATCGAGCACCCAACTTGAGCCTTTCAATGCATTGCGAATCTTGGCAAAGAACTCTAAGTCTGGGGACTCCTGCCAATCAGGCTTCCAGAACAAGCGATCCATCTCGATATACTCACAATCAAGAGCACTTGCTAGCTGAGCACTAAAGGTTGATTTCCCACTACCACTTGTCCCTACAACATTCACTTTATGCATTGTAACTCCTTGTATACTCGTTAAAAAAGGGGCGAGAGTAGACCACAAGTTGCACATTCAATCAAGAGAAATGTTGCGAATAGCACCAGACTAAAAAGGGCATCCGAAGATGCCCTAAGTCATATGTCTAAGATCGTAAGTTTAATCAAGTCTTAGTGTCACGCCAGAGTAGTTTGTGTAACCGCGCAGCATCACATGGTAAGTCACGCCTTTTTGTGCTGATACACTACATTGCTCACTATTACCGTTGCGGTATGGACGACAATCGTAGCTGCTGGTCGTTGGCTTGCTGCCTGCTTTGACATACAAGTCAGCATCACCTGAACCACCTGAGATAGAAACAACCACATTTGATGCAGCGTCTACCGTGAAGGTGTAAAAATCTTGCGCCAAACGGTTGCCACTTAGATTAGCGATAGGCTCACCTTTCTTAAGAACATCGCCTCCTGGAGGAGTAGCGCCACAGCCTGCATCAACTCCAACCGTGGTAAATGCTGCCTTGACATCATCTACATTGTAACCCATATCAGCAGCAGCTTTTGCTACACCACACGCACCTTGATCGAAGGTACTATTTGCAGTCCAATAAAGTTGGTTGGCTACGGTAAAGACTTCAAAACCTTTGCGTACATTCCAGCCACTCTTGTTCGATAACAAATAGAAAGCACGGTTAAATACACCACTTGAGTAGTGAACATTTAGACCATCGTAGTATTGAGATGCGTGGTCAATTGAGCGCCCGTCTTTTGAAGGCTGCTCGAAATAACGCAGCCCACCTTCAGATTTAAAGATATCTGCACCGACGATCCAGTCCACGTTACCACGCATGTAGTACTCTGCTGCTTCACCTGCGATGTCAGAGAATGCTTCGTTCATACCTCCAGACATGTTTTCGTAAACTAAACCAGAGTTTTGCTCAGTAAAGCCATGACTCACTTCGTGTGCACTTACATTAATATCGACAAGCGGATAAAAGGTGTTTTTGCCATCACCAAATGTCATCGAAGAACCGTTCCAGAACGCATTTTCATACCCAGAGCTATAATGCACGCGCATGGTTAACTGGAACGTCAGTGGCGCGGTGTTCATCCACTCCTTGTACATATCGAATACAACGTTGCCAAAATAGTGCGCATCGTTTAGGGGAGAATAAGCACCATTTATGTACTTGTGGTCGGTGAAGTTTGTTCCATCAGTACAGTCGTATGTGTACGCTTGACTGCCAGATGTCCCGTGGTTCAAATCGATGGTTTTAACCGCTGCATTTTCAAGCTTACACTTAGTGCCCGTTTTATCGATAGCAAAACCTGGAAAGTCTTTGCCATAATCATAACGGTTGGTTTTTAAATTACCACCCGGTCCAGTACCAGTTGCTTCAGCGTGGTTTAAGCCGTCCCAATGCTTAAGTACCTGACCTGTCATCGCATCAATAAAGTAGAAAGGGCGAGCAGGTTCCTCTGCCGCGACAAAGAAATCCACCAGGTATACCACTTGTGCGGTTTGAGACTCATCCAAACGCACCATTAGCTTAACATTTTCGTTTTCAACATTTAGCTTTGCAACAGAATGACCTTGATAGGCTGAAACCGCAGCAGCAACCGCTTGCTTCTCATCAAGAGTTGGACTGATCGTTGCAAGATCGGCACCAATACCTTGTGCCATCATACCAAACACTTGGCTCGGCTGATCTTTGGAAACCGTCGCAACCACTGAGGTATCAAATACAGGTAACCCTAAATGCGTTTGCTGATAACGGACTTTGGTTTTCCCATTTGGCAATACGACACGTTTTACTTCAACGAAACCTGTCTCCACTGGAGCGACGCTGTTCGACTGAGCTTGTAGAGTCTGCTGTAGCAGTGCATCGTCTTTGACTTGCACCATTTCTGCCGCATTTGCAGCCCAACTTAGTGATGTGCCCATGATAGCAGCGATCATCCAGCTTAATTGACGTTGTTGGTTCATTATTCTTTCCTGTGATTTTGTAGAAATTCCCTCTTCCCAACCGCTAGATAGGAAGTATTTAGCGATAAATCGCGCATTAACCATGGAAGATCACAACAGAAATCTGCAAGTTCGCGACAAAATTAATTTTCACTTTACGTCACACACAGTTTACGCAAACCAATCAATAGCATTGATTAGATAACTAGAGGGAATAATTGATCCACAAAGAAACAATGAGTTACGACTAATGACAAATGTGTGCTCCGATTTATTCACACAAAATTATCAGCAAGAAGCACGTGACTTACGCCTAAAGTTTTATGTGCATTTTCATCATTTACAGTCCAGCTCCCTGTAATTCATAACCTAACTGATAACATTTGATGAACTCGTGAAATACCCAACTCAATTGAATCTGAAGTGGAACAAGTACTAGAGTTAAAATATTGTAAAATCGACTGGCTCTAGCATACGTTCAAAGTCGCAAAATAAGCCCTACTCTAGCCACATGTATACAAAGTAAAGTATGATTGTTTTATAAAGGAAATAAATGGTTTAAGAGTGAACGCCGCCTATGGCAAATCTAAAAAATTCTGTGGCAAAAAATATCAAGACTAAAGTCGCGGGTCAGACCCAAGATGATGTCGTTTACTGCCACATTTTCGATGCAATTCTGGAACAACGCCTTCCACCAGCAACGAAACTCAATGAAGAAGCCTTAGCCGAAATCTTTAGTGTGAGCCGAACCATCATTCGCCGCGCTCTGCTTAGACTCTCTATGGAGCAGGTTGTCAGTATTCGTCCAAACCGTGGGGCTATGGTCGCAGCGCCAACTAAGGAAGAGGCTAAGCAAATCATTAAAGCGCGTGAAGTTATGGAGCTTGCGATTACTGAGTTAGCCGTTGAGCACGCAACACCCGCCGAGATTGACGAGTGTCGTCGATTGGTTGAGAAAGAAAATCAAGCTTTCGATAATGGGGATTATGGTAAAGGGTTACGTTTATCAGGTGAGTTCCATATTATGCTAGCCGAGATAGCAAACAACGCTCCATTGCTTGCCTTCCAACGTAGCTTAGTTTCTCAAACGTCACTGCTTATCGCCCAGTACGAAACAGGCAACCATGCTAACTGTTCTTTAGATGAACATACGGTGTTACTTGATGCCATTGAAGCCGGTAAGACCGAGCAGGCCGTCGAGCTAATGCGAGTGCATATCGATCATATTCGTTCCAAGCTCAATTTAGACAGTGGCGCCGCTTCCAACGATCTGCACGTTGTGTTCTCTGATTTGATTAAAGGACGTTGATAGAGTAGTGAGATGCGGGAACACTTCGCTTATAGATGCGAGACCGCTGCGCTACCAGAAAAAGCCAAAATCCCAACGCTAGTTTAATAAGATGTTGGGAATTTCTCTCCCTCAATACTCGCTGCAAGAGCTCCCCAACTCACTCGTCCCTCCTTCTTGAGGATGACAGTGCTTCCATCCCGCATCTCTCATCTCTCATCTCTCATCTCTCATCTCTCATCTCTCATCTCTCATCTCTCATCTCTCATCTCTCATCTCTCATCTCTCATCTCTCATCTCTCATCTCTCAAGATTGTACACAATAAAAAACACAATATTAATTTTCTTTACGTAAAGATTTCCTACTCAAAGATTACGTACATTTATCTTAGTAATCATAAACTTAGCGGAAACGCCTCTATTCAGAAGCGCCTAAAACGCACTTTTTTGTGTTGCATTTTTGTAAAAATAAAGTTGACCTTATGGTCAATTTATCCAATTATTGACCACAAGGTCAGAAAAAACATCAGAACAATAGTATCAATGCACAAGGAGGTCTCTTGATTACTTTCCTACTCAATCAAGAACTCAAACAAGAAAGTGAGCTGTCGCCTAACATGACAGTGCTTCAGTACCTGAGAACACATGTACAAAAAACGGGTACCAAAGAAGGATGTGGTTCAGGTGACTGTGGTGCCTGTACCGTTGTACTGGGTGAAGTCATCGAAGGAAAACTTCAGTACCGCTCTGTTAACTCTTGTTTGACGTTCGTCTCTAGCCTTCATGGTAAACAGCTTATTACCGTCGAAGACTTGCAGAACAAAAACAAGCTGCACCCAACACAGCAAGCCATGGTGGACTTTCATGGTTCTCAATGTGGTTACTGTACTCCGGGCTTTATCATGTCCATGTTCGCTCTAAGTAAGAACAAACCAGCAGCGAACAAAGAAGATGTCATGGAATCACTGGCTGGCAACCTATGTCGCTGTACGGGTTATCGCCCTATTGTAGATGCTGCCTTGTCACTGGTTTCAAACGAACCACTAATGGACCAGTTTGTTGAGCTTGAGAAGAAAACTGTCGCGAGACTGCAAACCTTGCAAGAACAGCCAGCTAGCTTAAGTCATGGAAACTTGACCGCGTACCTTCCGCGTAGCGTCGATGAGCTAGCAGAAATTTACACTGCAAATCCTAAGGCAAAATTGGTCGCTGGCGGTACCGACTTGGCGCTAGAAGTGACCCAATTTCACCGAGAGATCGAAACACTAATCAACGTCAACCTTGTTAAAGACATGAAGGTCTGCGAAGAGAGCGAAGATGCCCTACACATTGGTGCCAACGTAGCGATTAGCGATGCTTACCAACTGCTGACCAACCACTACTCTGATTTCGGCGAACTGCTACATCGCTTCGCCTCACTGCAAGTACGCAACCAAGGTACGCTTGGCGGCAATATTGGTAACGCTTCACCGATCGGAGACGCGCCACCACTTCTTATCGCCCTCAATGCTCAGGTTAAACTGCGCCGTGGTAAGCAATCAAGAATCCTTCCGATTGAAGATTACTTCATCAGCTACAAGGTGACAGCTCAGCAAGAAAGTGAGTTTATTGAACAAGTCATTATTCCTAAACCGAAGAGCAGCGACACTTTCCGTGCATACAAACTTTCTAAGCGCTTGGATGACGACATCTCAGCAGTATGTGGGGCGTTCAATATCCAGATCGAAGACAACAAAGTAGTCGACGCTCGCATTGCCTTTGGTGGAATGGCAGCAACACCAAAACGCGCTTCAAACTGTGAAGCAGCCCTAATTGGTCAGAGCTGGACGCAAGAGACTATCGATAAAGCAATGAAAGAGATATACAGCGACTTTGAGCCACTGTCTGATTTCCGAGCAAGCAAAGAATATCGCTCTATGACCGCCGCTAACATGCTGCGCCGTTTCTTTATCGAGCAGAACAACCAGATTGAAACGAGGGTAACGTCTTATGTCTAACGCACACCATCAGACCCTATCTCATGAAGAGATGGTCGCCATCGTAAAGCAGGATCTCAAAACTGGCGTTGGTAAAAGCGTAAAACACGACAGCGCCCCAAAGCAGGTCACGGGTGAAGCGGTCTATATTGATGACCGTCTTGAATTCCCAAATCAACTGCATGTGTATGCGCGTTTAAGTACCCACGCTCATGCGAAAATTACCAAGCTTGATGTTTCTCCATGTTATGAATTCGAAGGCGTGGCGATTGCCATTACCCATGAAGACGTACCTGGGCAACTTGATATCGGCGCCATACTGCCCGGTGATCCGCTGCTTGCTGACGGGCTCGTACAATATTATGGACAACCCGTACTCGCAGTTGCAGCGAACGACATGGAAACCGCACGCAAAGCCGCGCAAGCCGCCATTGTTGAGTATGAAGCACTGCCACCGGTTCTGGATGTCAAAGAAGCACTAGAAAAAGAGCTATTTGTGACTGAAAGCCACCAGCAAAAACGTGGCGATTCGGCAGCAGCACTTGCCAATGCTAAACACATCATTGAAGGTGATTTAGAAATTGGCGGTCAAGAACATTTCTACCTTGAAACTCAGGTTAGTAGCGTTATGCCGACTGAAGATGGCGGTATGATCGTATACACCTCAACGCAAAACCCGACAGAAGTACAAAAGCTAGTTGCTGAAGTTCTTGGCGTCCCTATGCATAAAGTCGTGATTGACATGCGCCGTATGGGTGGTGGTTTTGGTGGCAAAGAAACCCAAGCCGCAGCGCCAGCATGTATGGCGGCTGTGATTGCCCATCTCACCAAGCGCCCAACTAAGATGCGTCTACCGCGTGCAGAAGATATGACCATGACGGGCAAGCGCCACCCATTCTACAACCAATATAAGATTGGTTTTGATGACAATGGCGTCATTCAAGGCTCAGAGATCATCGTTGCAGGTAACTGTGGTTACTCACCAGATCTATCGAGCTCAATTGTCGACCGCGCAATGTTCCACTCAGACAACGCCTACTACCTAGGTGATGCAACGGTCACAGGTCATCGCTGTAAAACCAATACTGCCTCAAATACTGCCTATCGTGGTTTTGGCGGCCCGCAAGGTATGATGACTATTGAACACATCATGGACGAAATTGCCCGCTACTTAGACAAAGACCCACTCGAAGTACGTAAAGCCAACTACTACGGTGGTGAAGGACGTGACGTCACTCATTACTACCAAAAGGTTGAAGATAACTTCTTACCAGAGATCACAGCGCAGCTAGAACAAAGCAGTGACTACCACGCTCGCCGTAAAGCGATTGCCGAGTTCAACAAACAGAGTCCTATCTTGAAGAAAGGCTTAGCGATCACTCCAGTGAAATTTGGTATCTCATTCACGGCGACTTTCCTCAATCAGGCTGGCGCGCTCATTCACATCTACACCGATGGCAGTATTCATTTGAATCACGGTGGTACAGAGATGGGACAAGGCTTGAATATCAAAGTGGCACAAATTGTTGCACAGGAGTTCCAAGTTGATGTTGAACGTATCCAAATCACCGCTACCAATACCGACAAAGTACCGAACACATCGCCAACAGCAGCCTCATCGGGCGCCGACCTCAATGGTAAAGCCGCGCAAAATGCCGCATTAACCATTAAACAGCGCTTGATTGATTTTGCTTCTAGTCATTTTAAGGTCTCGCCTGAAGAAGTAGTGTTCAAAAATGGCATGATCATGATCCGCGATGAAATCATGACCTTCGAATCCTTTGTTCAATTGGCCTACTTCAACCAAGTATCGCTATCGAGCACAGGCTTCTACCGTACACCGAAGATCTACTACGATCATGAAAAGGCTCGCGGTCGCCCATTCTACTACTTTGCTTACGGAGCCTCTTGCTCGGAAGTAATCATTGATACCTTAACGGGTGAGTACAAGATCCTACGCGCAGACATTCTGCATGATGTAGGTGCTTCGCTAAACCCTGCTATTGATATCGGTCAGATTGAAGGAGGCTTCCTGCAAGGTGTCGGTTGGTTAACCACCGAAGAGTTAATCTGGAATGAGCAAGGCCGCTTAATGACCAATGGCCCCGCAAGCTACAAGATCCCAGCGATCGCAGATATGCCAATCGAGTTCCATACCCACTTATTGGAGAACCGAGCAAACCCAGAAGATACAGTATTCAATTCGAAAGCCGTCGGTGAGCCACCATTCATGTTGGGTATGTCGGTCTGGAGTGCATTGAAAGATGCGATTGCTTCTGTTGCCGTCGAAGGAGCGATTCCTAAGTTGGATACACCAGCAACACCGGAACGTGTCTTGATGGCGATTGCGAAAGTGAGCCAGCCACAAACGACATCTGAGAAAGCTGAACAAGCCTAGTAGACGTCATTTCATAGAATGACGACAAGATAAATAGTTCAAGGAGAGACGTATGTTTAAGGACAATTGGATTCATGAACTGGCACAACTAGAGAAAAACAGCGAACCGTGCGTGATGGTGACTGTATTGGAAGACCGTGGCTCTGTGCCAAGGGATGCAGGCACCAAAATGCTGATCACCCGTGACAGGTTGATTGCCACTATAGGTGGAGGTCATCTTGAACATGTCGCGACCAAAATGGCTCGTGAGATGCTGATCGCAGGTGAACGCTCACTCAAAGTAGAACGCTTTAATCTTGGTGCCCGCCTGGGCCAGTGTTGTGGCGGAATGGCAACACTGAGCTTTGAGCCTATTGGCACCGCGCAAAAGCATCTGGTTGTGTTTGGAGCAGGTCATGTCGCCAAAGCCCTTTTACATATCGTCTCGACTCTTCCTTTCCGAGTGACTTGGATTGATGAGCGTGATGATGTTTTCCCTGAAGAACTGCCACGTAATGTGACTAAGTTAGTGACCGATGATCCGGTCGCAGAGGTACGAGATTTGCCACCGAACAGTTACTACTTAGTCATGACTCACAATCATCAACTCGATTTTGATCTCGCTAGAGCCATTATTGACCGAGACGACAGCGTCTATTTCGGCATGATTGGTTCACTGACTAAACGCAAGAAATTTGATATGCGCTTAGCCCAGCGTGGTTACAGTGATGCACAGATCAACACTATGATTTGCCCCATTGGCGTCAGCATGGTGAATGGCAAGCATCCGGCAGAAATCGCGGTATCGGTTGCAGGTGAACTAATCGCACACTATCAGGGCATTCCACTTGAAGAAAAGCGCCCTACGGCACACAGTAAAAGTAATCATATGAGCGATTCGCCACTGGAAGAGAAAATCGCCTAACCCAATCAGCCGTTTAATTTGGGTTTTAAAAGGAAGTAAAAATGACAACGCAACGCAAAGCTTATCGTGCAGCGATTTTGCACAGTATCGCGGATCCGAAAGATGTCGGACTGGACAATTCATATCAATTCTTTGATGACGGAATCATCGTTGTCGAAGACGGACATATCGTGGATATTGGTGAAACCGAGGAAGTACTCGCCCGCCAACCCAAAGATCTCAATATAGCCGAATACGAAGACAAGCTGATTACCTCTGGGTTTATCGATACCCATATTCACTACCCGCAAACGGGTATGATCGCTTCATACGGTGAACAACTGCTCGACTGGCTAGAAAACTACACCTTCCCAGAAGAGCGCCGTTTTAAGAATCCAATTTACGCGCTCAAGGTAGCTAAGTTGTTTTTTGATGAACTGGCAAGCAACGGAACCACTACAGCCCTCGTATTTGGCACGGTACACAAAGAGTCGGTAGACGTATTTTTTGGTGAAGCGGAACGTCGTAACCTACGCATGATTGCAGGCAAGGTATTGATGGATAGAAATGCGCCAGACTACCTAACCGATACTCCTGAATCTGGATATCAAGCATCAAAAGAACTGATTGAAAGATGGCACAATCGCGGGCGACTGCTTTATGCTGTTACTCCTCGATTTGCTCCCACTAGCACACCTGAACAGTTAGCCACTGTGGGTAAGCTGCTCGAAGAGTACCCCGATGTATATATGCACACTCATCTTTCAGAGAACAAGAAAGAGATCGAATGGGTACTAGACCTATTCCCTGAGCGAGAGTCTTATCTCGATGTCTATGACCACTATGGTTTACTGCACAAGCGCTCGGTATTCGCGCATGGGATACACCTGTCTGATTGTGAGTGCCAGCGGCTAGCCGACACGGAATCAGCAATCGCTTTTTGCCCTACGTCTAACCTTTTCTTAGGTTCGGGCCTATTTAAACTACCTAAACTAGAAGAGCATGGCGTAAGGGTCGGGATGGGAACTGACGTCGGAGCTGGAACCAGCTTCTCAATTCTTCAGACCATGAGTGAAGCGTATAAGATAATGCAGCTTCAACAAGAGAAACTGCATCCACTTAAATCACTATTCCTCGCAACATTAGGCGGTGCTCGTTCACTCCACTTGGAAGACAAGATAGGCAACCTTGAAGTGGGTAAAGAAGCCGACTTTGTCGTCCTCGACCTACATGCAACTCAATTAATGCGTTTCCGAATGAACCAAGCAACGACCCTTGAAGAGAAACTGTTCGTCCTGATGAGCTTAGGGGACGATAGAACAGTGTGCGAGACCTTTATCTACGGTGAAAAAGCGTATGATGCCAAAGGGCAGATAGACGGAAAGAAGTTCGCTAGCTAAAGTGGAAGCAAACTAATATCGCTCCAAATAGAAAACGCTCCCGGTTGATGGGAGCGTTTTTATTAGCCAAGCAGGTATCTCTATTTAATGCCGTACTTAGCTAATATCTTGTCAAACGTACCGTTGGCTTTTATCTCGGCTAGCCCTTTATTAAACGCCTCAATGTACTCTGCATGATTTGGGTTTGCTAAACCCGAAGTAACGTGCAGCGGGTTAACTGACAAGGCATTGTTGGTGAAATCAAAATCGTCTAAGTTCATACCTGCGCCAGATAAGGTGGATTTAGCAACGAGTTCATCTTCTAGGGTCAAATCCACACGTTTTGCCATCAACTTTTTGGCATTAGCGACCAAGTCATTAGCTTCAGGTTTTTTAAAGTTAGTCGCTGCCAAAAACTCATCACCATAGCCATAATTGCGAATAATCCCCACAGTTTTACCTGATAAACTGTCCAAACCGTTGTACTCGAATCCTTCACCTTTACGCATGATAAATTTTAGAGAGTTTTCTAAGTAGGGCTCGCTGTACTTCAAAAATGAGGTACGTTCATTGGTAAACCATGTCGCAACCAAAACGTCAACCTTACCACTTTTGACTTCATTGAGCGCTCGAGTCCAAGGCATGATTTTAAAATCTACGCTATGGCCCTGAGATTTAAAGGCTTCGGTAATGATTTCAACCGATACTCCTGGATTGGCTTTATCCTTTTGAACAAATGGGGCCCAAGGGTCTTGCGCAGCCGTTACCACCGCTGCATTAACAGCAAAAGATAATAATGTGCTAACCACTAATAAGATGAGATTTCTCATAACATGTCCTCTGTTTATATCTTAGGTACGGAACTTAGCCATATGATTGGCAATACTTTGACTTAAGCTCAATACTTCTTCTGTCCTTTCTGCATTCTTAGTCGCGCCTGAAGAAACATCGTTGGATGCCTCCGATGCCTCAACAATCGCCTGACTGATTTCTTCCACTGCCATACGTTGTTCGTCAGTCGCTTGAGATATTTGCCCACTTCTATCTGAAATGATCGTAATCAGGCTTTGCACCTCACTCACAGAGCTTTGCGATTCACTCACCCGAGTAGCCGTCTTTTCTAGTAATGTTGCAATCCGTGTAAGCTCATCTTCAACCGATTTAGTTGCTGCACCTAATGCGGAAATGTTTTTTTGGATCTGTTCGGTCGACTCACTGGTTTTCACTGCCAGATTGCGTACTTCATCGGCAACAACAGCGAAGCCTCGACCTTGTTCACCAGCCCTTGCTGCTTCGATGGCAGCATTGAGCGCCAATAGATTGGTCTGCTCAGAAATATCATTAATAACATTGAGAACCGTGGTAATTTTTTCCCCTTCATCAATCAAAATATGCATTTCAGCATTTACATGATTCATCTCTTCTCGCATGTTGATGATATCGCTGGCAGAACTTTCAATCGCATCATTAACATTTGAAGCGAGGGAGGTCGCTGTATGAGCCTGTTGCGCTGTCTCTGAAGCCGTATCAGCAACGGTAGAGACCGATTGATTTAACTCCGTAGCAGCAGCTGCAACTGTCGTGAGCTGATGCTTTTGCATCTCCAGTTTTTCAGCATTTGCTTTAGCGGTTGCTCCATTGGCTTGCGCCTTGTCCTTAAGGTTGTCTGAGGACTGATTCACATCTTGTACAATCACCCGAAGTGATTCTGTAAAGCTGTTTATCCCATCGGTAATTTCCGCAAATTCTCGATACTTGGCAGGGGCTAATTTGTTGGTCAGGTCACCATCACCAGAGGCTAGATCTTTAATCACCTCCGTAAGATCGGAAATAGGGCGAATAACCGTCATAGACAAGGCAACGACAATCACGATAGACAGAATGATATCGAGTATAATCAGCTCGATAATGTTGGTTTTTAATGAATCAGCGAGCTTGGCATCGAGAGCATGGGTATCAAAATAGACCGTGACCTTACCTACAGGGTTTTCTTCCCCATATTCGACAAATGTTAGGTTCTCTGTGATACCGTTTTCAGCGGAAAATAGGGACTTGTTCTCTACTACAACGGTTTCTCGCTCTTCACCCGACATTGTCTGAGTTAAGAACAAAAGATCATTACCATCATTATCGATTAACTGAATAGCAGAAATCTCTGGTAAGTTTAGCTCTGCAGACATAGAGACTGTTGCAGAGTCTAGATCAAAATCCCACACCGCTTTAGGCAAGCTGATCATCATCCGCTGAGTCGTGTTCTCTACGGAGTGTTGCAGTTCGACTAATAAATTGTCTTTAAAACTTTGATACTTAATGAATGCCGATACTAGTAACACTAAGGTCAAAGCGATAATGACCTGCACCAAAAATACGACTTTTAATTTTTTCAAAACTGCCTCCCAAGTTTTTCGACAGTTAATAAAAAAGTAGTAACTGATTAATCAATTATCAAACAAATCGATTAATTAGAATTAAATCACAATTATTAGGGTGTATAGCGGCGTTGCCGTAATGAAGAAATACCAAGAGACTGGCATCAATATGTCTACAACGACACTTCAGAACAACCGTTTTAATCTTCACTGAAGTGGTTTAGGTCAGTCCTAAGTTGGTGCAGACGCATACTTATCCAAAATACGCTGCACCAAGTCCATACGCACAGGCTTAGGGACGACATCATTAAACCCCAACTCTAAATAGTGCTTCACATCTTTATCGAAGGTGTTGGCCGTAAGCGCAATGATTGCGGTATCGGGCGCTAAATCATCTTGGCGGATTCTCTTTAACGCTTCTATACCATCCATAATTGGCATTTGAATATCCATGAAGATGATGTCGAAATGGCGCTGTTTAATGACATCTAGGCACTCTTGTCCATTGTTTGCAGTGGTAGTTTCAACTTGTAATGTTCCCAACAT
Organism: Vibrio sp. VPAP30; assembly: GCF_001188205.1. Lineage (NCBI taxonomy): Bacteria > Pseudomonadati > Pseudomonadota > Gammaproteobacteria > Vibrionales > Vibrionaceae > Vibrio > Vibrio sp. VPAP30. Next base: position 81,121 of record NZ_LBLS01000026.1, on the reverse strand, counting down.
TTTCTGCGCGACAATTTGATTAACTCGCATATCCTCTACGATCAATGCAGATAAGCCAGAACTCTTCTTTAACGGTATATCCGTTTGTTCTACCTTCACACTTTGGCTGCCTAAGGCACTAAGCAGACTGAAAATATCATAAGGTTTGGTCAGCTTTATCTGCTTTTCTGAAATGCGAACTGAAGCATTTAAATCAGTAATCATAACGCTCATTTGGTCATCAATATGAACCGCTGGCAAATTGTTATCTACCGTGCTACCGCCACTTTGGTAGTAAACAGCCACATCGCCAGATTCATCAAACAAGCCAAAGCGTTTGAGTTCATTGCTGATTAACTCTTTGGCGTGTAGGTCAGCGCTAACCACTCTTAATCGGTTTTCGAGATTCGTTGCACAATGAATCGCTTTCTCCCCTTCCACTTTGACTGGAATTGCAACGCTAAACTCAGTGCCTTTATCTAGCTCACTTTCAACCTCGATACTTCCATTCATCAACTTAACCAACGACTGACAAATAGACAGCCCCAAGCCCGTACCGCCATATTTTCTAGTGATTGAATCATCGGCTTGAGTAAATTCTTCAAATACTTTATCAATTTGCTCTCGTGACATGCCAATGCCGGTGTCAGACACTTTTAATCTTAATATAGTCGCTTGTTCTGAACGCTCCAATGAAAGGCACACATCAACATAACCCTGCTCAGTAAACTTAAGCGCGTTGTAGCTTAGGTTATTGATCAACTGCAGCAACTTAGTTTTATCTGCGATGAGTTGGTAGTCTTTATCCAACTGTGTAGAAAAAAAGATCTCAACATCGCTTTTGCTCATATCAACAAAGATGGTTTTAGACAGTTCAATTAACTCACTGCAATAGAACGGCTCCGTTTGCAGCTTCATCTTTCCTTGCTCTATCTTACTGATATCAAGCACACTGTTAATCAGTTTGAGTAGGTGCTGACCAGAGCTATTGATCATCGACAAAAAGTTACGCGTCTGCTCATCAGTAGCTTCGTAGTACTCTTTATGGCTCAAGCCGATAATCGCATTTAATGGCGTCCGCATTTCATGAGACATATTGGCAAGGAAGCGAGCTTTAGCCGTTGCATGTTGCTCAGCGAGTTTTTTTGCTTCTTCCAGTTTATCTCCGCGTTCAGTCAAGTCTTGACTGAGTTTAATTTGGTGCAGATACATATAAGAAATCACTCCGACCAGAATGATTGAACAGGCAATAATCACTACCATGAACAAATACTGACGGTCATAGAGTTCTTCTTTGTCCTGAGTAAACTCGAGTTGATTCCTTTGTACTTCTGCGACAAAACTTGATAAGTACTTGTTGAGGTCAAAATACGTTTTTTCTATCGCGTTCAATAAGTCCGCTAGGTTCTCTTCGTTTTTGAGCGTAATACCAGATATTTGCGTCGCTAGTTGAGTAATTCTTTCTTCCAATTCGGCCAACTCATCCAAGTCACCATACTGAGCATGTATATTTCGCGTTCGCTGTGCTTGTAGGTCTTGTAAGATGCTGGCTTTATGTACTCTCGCTTGTATTTTTAGTCGCGCCAACGAGCGAGGATCTTGTTGAATCGAGAAGTTCAGTATTTCGGCCTTCAACAACAACAATTTGGACTTTGCCGAAATATTGTTATTCACTATTGTGACATAGGGCTGAGGGGATATTTTTCTAATTTCACTTAACGAGTAGAAGAAATAGGTAGCCATTATCAGCAGCACAATGCAGACACTCGCAATAATGGCTATGAAGGTGCGCCCCTTTGGTAAAAGACGGGAACTCATTGCTCTATTCCACAACTATTTCTCTTACCTGCCATACCGACAGGCTATAGTAAAAGTCGTTTCTAAGTTCAGCGTGCTCGGTGAAAGGCAATACAACAAACAAGGGGCCTTTGTCATCAATAGTCATTCTAACCCCTGCCTCATGCGTTGCGAGTAGAATGCCATACTTCTTAATGTCCTCTAGCGAAATAGTGACCACATAATCATCCCACGCAATCACTTGTACCTGCTTACCCTTAGCACCCACGTACTCAAGTAAGCTGGCTAATTTGGGGCCTTTATATTCGACCACTTCAGCGACGACATGATTATTGGTATGAATAGTCCCTTGCTCTAATCCAAAGATCATCGCTTCATCAAACTCAACGCCCTGTGGAGAGTTCGTTTGGCTTACATTACCCGATATCCATAGGATAGGCTCCTCGGTTGGAGGTGATATCGCCAACACATATTGGCTAACAAACAGTAAAGTGCTCATCGCACCCATAATTAGAGCTCTTCGCATAATCGCCTCTAACATCCAGTAGTTGAGTATTAGCGCTGTAATCTCGGTCTATCAAGTCAGTATAGACAAAGATCGAGAGTGGGATGGAAATCAACAAAGGTATGTCATTGAATCGAAGACAATTTACTGACTGTATCGCTACCGCTAGGACTTACACCAATTGCCTAACATGGCATTTAACCAAACCAAAGGGGTCATTCATTTGAATGATATGGTGAGTCGTTATATTAGGTGGGGAGACATTAGTTGTGATAGTTGTTAGTCAAAAACGCCCTCAACACTTGTTATTACTCGTAGCTGAGGGCGCTTTCAATTATTTAGACCACCAGCCTAAACGAGCAACGGCGGTAGAACACCAATAGAACTGCAAATCTCGATTATCGGTACCAATTCTTGCACTCGCGCCATTTGGAGCATCAGTAACATTGTTTAACGCAGCCTTAAGCGTTGCAAGAGAATAGGTGATCGCCCCAACCCCATGCTGAGTGCTCACATCCACTTTACTCTTCTCTACTTTGTCAAAGAAGGGGTCATTAGTACTGTATAGAACGTTACCTTCTCCGACATAATAAGAGTGCGGAGTATAAGTCGGGTGCCCTGTCGCATTAGTTACCGTTAATACACCAGGTTTTAGAGTTTCGATATTGTCTGGATGAATAAGCTCCATCTTAGTGCGCAAGATGCGCCAAAGGTCGACACTCTCTTTCGCGCTAGGTGTTCTATCTTTGCTTTCGACAGGAAAACAGCGAGTAAAGGCAAAGTCGTGACATATTCCATTAATAGGCATAATTTTCTCTCCAGTTAATATTTGTTAACCATATATTTATAAAATAATAACTACAAACCGAAAATAACTGGTAAAACCAATAAGTTGAATTACACCAAGATCAAAAAAGGCACCAAACAAGGTGCCTTTTGCCAATCGAGAAGTTTAGCCTTTCAGAGTTAACATACCTTGAGTGACGATAAAATCAATGATGGTATCGAGCCCTTTGCTTTCCTTTAGGTTGGTGAACACAAAGGGTTTAGTGGGACGCATCCTCTGGGTATCTTGCTCCATCACTTCCAGTGACGCACCAACGTATGGTGCCAAATCGATCTTATTAATGATCAACAAATCTGAGCGAGTAATCCCCGGGCCACCTTTACGCGGGATCTTTTCCCCTTCTGCCACATCAATCACGTAGATGGTTAAATCCGCCAACTCTGGGCTAAAGGTGGCACTCAGGTTATCTCCACCGCTTTCTACAAACACCACATCAAGATTTTTATGACGTTTTGCCAGCTCTTCAACCGCTGCTAAGTTCATTGAGGCATCCTCACGAATTGCGGTATGCGGACAGCCGCCCGTTTCAACACCGATAATACGATCCGGCTCTAACGCTTCAGCACGGGTGAGGATTTTGGCATCTTCTTGGGTGTAAATATCATTGGTCACAACAGCGATGTTGAGTTTATCTCTGATCGCTTTACACAGCACTTCAAGCAACGCTGTTTTCCCCGAACCTACAGGACCACCAATACCGACGCGTAAAGGTTGTTTGTAACTTTCCATTGTTAATTCCTTCTAATTCTTTGCTTGCGACTTCGCTATGAGCGAAACAGCCGTGTGTACTGAGTTTCATGCAAACTGCTGGCGATAGAGATTGACGGAGTGAAGCTACCGATCATCCAATCTTCAATCGAACTGGCTCTATCTAGTGCTTTAGGAAATAACTCACTGAGTTGAATTAATGCACGTTGCCCGTCCGTTTGACCTAAAGGCACAAGTTTTACTCCCGCCATGATCAGATTCTCAGCCCAGCTCCATAAGTAACCTTGTTTGAGTTGTCGAATGTCGATGCCCCAGTGCTGCGCGGCTACGCAAAGTCCGAGCAATTGATTCGGCTCAGTGTCGGCATAATCAAAGCTAACATGATAGATATCGAGCTGTTTGAGTAAGGTATACAGCGCTTGCCCGCGCTGTTTCTCTTCGGCTCTAAGTTCTTTGGTTTCTCGGCTGCTGTAAAGCAACTCACTCAAAGCAAATAATTGTTGCTTGTTATTACTTTTCAGCGCTTGGGCATAACGCTCAAGGATTGGCAGCTCGAGTGTCGCGACACTGTTCATCAACATGTTATCGAGCCAATCTTGCATTGAAGCGCGATCCGATACCCACTGAGCCTCGACCGCCCACTCCAAACCTTGCGAATAAGTAAAACCTCCGATGGGGAGAGAGGGGCTTATCAATTGAAACAGTCGATACAACACCAGATCGTTTGGCCTATTTTGATAAGACATAGGCTAAGGTTTACAGGATGACGAGGGCGCTAACTGACGCAACACCGACAGAGAGCCAAGGGCTTGAAAGCGCGCGACCAAACTGCAAGCCCAAAACCATGAGCGCTGCGGCGCTGGTGGTCATACCCGCAGCAAATGATGAGATTGCACCTTGCGCTTCAACACCGTGCGCATAACCGTGGAAAAACACTAAACCAACACACAAGGTCAGCGCCAAGCGCAGCATATCTTTCGAAGCGTGGAAGGCTTGCCAGATTGCGCCGCTCACCACAAACAGCGAAGCCCCAATCGCAAGCTCGACGCCATTAAATCCACCAAACACCTGCCCAGCAGCAAGACCGACTAACAGTGAGGTGAGCGCACTGATCACTAACCCCACTTTACGTGCGGCTGACGTCTGTACACATGCGACTAAAATACCAAATGCGACCAACATAACTAGGTGATCGAAACCAGTTACTGGGTGAGTTAAGCCGGCTGAGAATGACCCAGTTTCGTGACCGGGATGCGCCATCACCGATGATGAGAGAAGAGCCAGAGACATGAATGCAGCGAATTGTTGTGGTTTTTTCATGAGAACTTCCTTGTTGTTATTGCTTTAATTTGTGTGTTATTAGTGATGATGCCCACCAGTGCGGCCACCATAAGCGCCACTTTCTGGTTCGAATGACGCGTCTTCTGTGGTGACTTTTGCACCCAAGCCTTGGACCATTTCATCCAACACATGATCGTGCTGGTAACGGACCCAACCAAATTCCACTTGCAACGGTACATGCCGGTTGCCAAGGTGATAGGCCACGCGCGTCAGTAGATGCAGATCGCTGCAATAAACCGAGGAGACCTTTTCCGGCGCGGCTTTGATTTCGACGATCATGCCGCATTGGCTTTTGAGTTGCTCACCGCCACGTAAAATGTGTCCGCGCGGCAGAAACAAACCCGCTTCGCGACCATCATCTAGCTCAACTTTAAGTCGGCTCTTAATTCGGCTATCTATTGGCAAGCTAAGAAACGCATTCGGGTTAGTACAAATTTCTTTGCTGATTTCGGTAAGTTCGATCATCTCATCTCCTTATCAGTTCGTTTACTGGTTAGTTATTTTCGTTGCAGCGTTAAAACAAGAAGTACTTTTGCGCCATGGGTAACACGTCAGCAGGCTTACACACTAACAGCTCACCATCAGCGCGAACTTGATAGGTCTGAGAGTCCACTTCGATGTTCGGCTGCCAGTCATTAAGCTTCATGTCGGCTTTGCTGATATCGCGGCAATGGCTGACAACCCCGATTTGGCTGCCCAGACCAAGCTCACTCGCGATGCCTGCTTGCTCAGCCGCTTGGGAGACAAACAACATGGAGGTGTTTTTCGATGCCTTGCCGTAGCTACCAAACATGCTGCGATAATGGACAGGCTGAGGTGTTGGTATCGAAGCATTAGGATCGCCCATCGGCGCCATGGCAATCATGCCCCCTTTAAGAATCACGCTCGGCTTAACGCCAAAGAAAGCGGGCTTCCACAACACAAGATCGGCAAGCTTACCCACTTCAATTGAACCGACTTCATGCGCCATACCGTGAGTAATCGCTGGGTTAATGGTGTACTTAGCGATATAGCGTTTGAGTCGAAAGTTATCGCTGTAGGATGAGTCTTCTTTCAAGCTGCCGCGCTGTACTTTCATCTTGTGCGCCGTTTGCCAAGTGCGAGTGATTACTTCGCCCACACGCCCCATCGCCTGTGAGTCTGATGCAATCATCGAGAAGGCGCCGAGATCGTGCAGAATGTCTTCCGCGGCGATGGTTTCGCGGCGAATTCGAGACTCGGCAAATGCCACATCTTCAGCAATAGAAGGCGACAAATGGTGGCACACCATCAACATATCGAGGTGCTCATCAACCGTATTGACCGTGTAAGGGCGAGTTGGATTGGTCGATGATGGCAGAACATTGGACTCACCCGCAGCGCGAATAATATCTGGTGCGTGCCCCCCGCCTGCTCCTTCGGTGTGATAGGTATGAATCACGCGATCGCCAATCGCACCTAAAGTCGATTCTACAAACCCTGACTCATTCAGCGTATCGGTGTGAATCGCGACCTGAACATCCATCTCGTCAGCAACCGACAAACAGGTGTCAATTGATGCTGGCGTCGTGCCCCAATCTTCGTGTAGCTTCAAGCCAACAGCACCCGCCGCTACCTGCTCTCTTAGCGCTTCTGGCTGACTAGCATTACCTTTCCCGAGTAGCCCAAAGTTCATTGGAAACTCATCTAACGCTTCAAGCATACGATGCATATTCCACGGGCCGGGGGTACAAGTTGTCGCGTTAGTGCCTGTGTTGGGGCCAGTACCACCACCAATCATGGTGGTGACACCTGAAGCCAATGCTTCTTCGATTTGCTGCGGACAAATAAAGTGAATGTGCGAGTCGACACCGCCCGCGGTTAAAATTGATCCTTCCCCTGCTAAGATCTCTGTCCCCGGTCCAATCACAATCGTCACTTCTGGCTGCACATCAGGGTTGCCGGCTTTGCCTATGGCTTGAATACGCCCATTTTTAACCGCCACGTCTGCCTTAACGATACCCCAGTAATCCAATACCACTGCGTTGGTGATAACCAGATCTGGCGTTTCGGCGCTTGGGCGTTGACTTTGCCCCATGCCATCACGAATCACTTTACCGCCGCCGAATTTAACTTCGTCGCCGTAAACAGTAAAATCCTTTTCTACTTCAAGCCACAGTTCGGTGTCTGCGAGACGCACGCGATCGCCCACTGTTGGCCCAAACATTTCGGCATATGCCTGACGAGAAATGCTTGCCATTACCTATCCTTGTTTTTGTTTGTTATTGGGCGAGTTTGCCCATGACTTTACCTTGGAACCCGTATATCTCTCGCTTACCTGCAAACTCAACCAACTCAACCGTGCGAGATTGGCCAGGTTCAAAGCGTGTCGCAGTCCCAGCAGGGATATTGAGACGGAACCCTTTACACGCTTCACGCTCAAAACGCAGTGAATCGTTGACCTCAAAAAAGTGATAATGCGAGCCGATTTGTACTGGTCGATCGCCAATATTTTCCACTTTGACCTTGATGGTTGCGCGGCCAACATTGAGTTCAATCTCGCCAGAGGCGGATTCAATTTGACCGGGAATAAAACCAGAATATTGACTTGTTGATGCTGACATATGATCTCCTAGACGATTGGCTCATGAACGGTGACCAATTTGGTCCCATCAGGAAAGGTGGCTTCGACTTGTACATCAGGAATCATGGAAGGCACGCCCTCCATAACGTCATCAACTGTAAGAAGTGTTCGTCCAAAGTCCATAAGCTCAGACACTGTTTTGCCTTCGCGAGCACCTTCAAGAATGGCACTGCTAATAAACGCTACAGACTCTGGATAGTTAAGCTTTAACCCTCGCTCTTTTCGTTGCTGCGCCAGCATCCCAGCGCAGAAGATCAACAGTTTGTCTTTTTCTCTCGGTGATAATTCCATTGGTTTCCTTGCCATTCCCTTAACATGATGGAGAAGGTGCAAAGAGAAACATGGAGTTTAGGTTGCCCAAATCCTTGGGGGCTGAGGAGTTTCACCTGTCCAGTATTGGCGCGCTTGTTGCCAAACCTGTTGAAAGCTCTCCAAGATCACCTCACTCCATTGACCCAGTGCTCTCACGACAACCATTTCTTCTATCTGTGTCGCAGCAATCACCAAGTCCTCTGTGCCGACTTCTTGCTGTATGTTAGAGAGCAAGCTCTGTACCAGTTGAAAAAAATCCTCATTTTCGACAGAAATATATAACGTTCCCGCGAGAGAGAAATTAAGCAAGCCCTTTTCAATCATGGACTTATCGCCACCAAAAATATTTAACCCCTCGGTCAAGATTTTTCTACCGTCTCGGTAAACCTCTGTTTTTCCGACTAAATGTCCGGAGGAAAATCCCTCATTTAGTGCAGGACGCCCAAAACAGTGCATTTCCCAGCCCACAAATAGGGCATCACGATCAAGATGAATCTCGGTATCAAGGCGAGCATGAGCATCAGGAAAGAAGATGTTTTCCTGTGGTAACCACTCGAGTAAACCACCACCTTCAACATGCAATATCTGTTTCTGATGAGCGTAGCGTTTTTCCGAGCGATAAAACTTAGTCGCACCCGGTGTGGTGACCAGAGCATGTGCCCCTTGTTCCACGCGAGTGCTTATTTGCAGAGTGTCGCCACCGACCACACCTCCGGGTGGATGCAACAAATAGGTATGGCACGTTTTCCCTTCGGGATACAAAGGGCGCTGAATCGCTAAAGGCCCTTTCTGTTGACGGTCTTTGATGACGGTTTTATCCCCTCGGTCTTTAAACAAAAGCGATAACATGGCCTTCCAGCCTTTCTCTACATCAGACTCGATGTTCTTTTTAAGCGTTTGATTATTATCACCTAAATCAAACGCAACAGCAGGTTCACAAATCATACGGTGAGATACTCCTTTATCAATCTTTCATCCAGCTCTTCCATGTCCCCTTGGGCGACAGTGCGCCCTCTATCCAAGATGCAAAACTGATCGCCGACCTTGCGTGCGAACGGCAGTTTTTGTTCTACCAGTAAAACCGTAAGTCCAAATTTCTCATTCAACATGCGAATAATATCGCCGATTTCTTGCACAATATTAGGCTGAATCCCTTCCGTCGGTTCATCCAAAATCAGCAAGCTAGGGTTGATTACCAGCGCCCGACCTATAGCCAGTTGCTGCTGCTGCCCACCTGATAAATCGCCCCCTCTGCGATGCAACATTTCCTTCAACACAGGGAATAGCTCGAAGATAAATTCGGGGATGTGACGGTCTCCTCTTGCTCGGATGGGTAAACCTACTTGCAAGTTTTCTTCCACAGTTAACATTGGAAAGATTTGACGACCTTGTGGAACATAGCCGATCCCCATTCTGGGCCGAGCTTCGGCTTCTTTTTTGATGATAGAGTCTCCTTCAAGGGCGATGTCGCCACTCTCGGTTTTGACCAACCCCATAATGCATTGCAATAAGGTCGTCTTACCTACACCATTACGCCCCATTAACACGGTGCATTTTCCTTTGGGGATCTCCATCTCCAAGTCCCAAAGTGTGTGGCTCTCACCGTAAAACTGGTTCAATCCAGAAATAGATAGCATGTTACTCCCCCAAATAAACCTGTTTGACTTGCTGGTGCGCTTGAACCTCATCCATAGTGCCTTCTGCCAACACATGCCCCTGATGAAGCACAGTGACATGGCTAGCAATAGAGCGGACAAAGTCCATATCATGCTCAACGACCACCACAGAGTGTTTACCAACTAGTGAGTTAAGTAGCTCAGATGTACGATCCATCTCTTGGTGGGTCATGCCAGCCACAGGTTCATCAATAAGCAGCAGCTTAGGGTTTTGCATCAACAGCATTCCTATCTCTAACCACTGCTTTTGGCCGTGAGAAAGGTTGCCTGCCAGCTGCGTTTGATGGTCATGCAGGTGAATTAAACTCAGTACCGATTCGAGCTTGTCTTGTTGCTCTCCTGTCATCTTTGCTACATACGAACCCCACACAGAGCGCACGCCGGACATGGCCAGTTCGAGGTTTTCCCACACAGTTAAGCATTCGATCACCGTCGGCTTTTGAAACTTACGGCCAATTCCCGCATTAGCGATCTCGGCTTCATTCATATTGAGCAAGTTGAGGTTCGAGCCTAGCCAAACCTCGCCAGTATCCGGTTTCGTCTTACCCGTGATGATGTCCATCATGGTGGTTTTCCCAGCTCCATTTGGGCCAATAATGCATCTGAGCTCTCCTTCACGGATGTACAGATTGAGATCATTAATCGCTTTAAAACCATCAAAGGTTTTGTTCACCCCTTCCACATAGAGCAAGATGTTGTGTCTGGTATCAATCAATGGGTGAACGTCCGGCTTAAGAAACGAGAACACTTGATCTCGACGCGTAACTTCAGCGAGTGATTGCTTAAATTGCTCGGTGCGCTTTAACTCAGTCATACCAAGACCTCCTTACTTTTCTCTTCGCCGCTGTTCGATTCAAACGCGCTGTGCCCGCTTTTTCGATTGACGACTAAATGCCACTTTTCACTGACAAAGCCGATTAAACCTTTCGGGAAGTAGAGCGTTGAAAGTACGAACAAACCTCCGAGGGCAAACAACCACACTTCTGGAAACTCTACCGTGAACCAGCTTTTGGCATAGTTGATCACCAAAGCGCCAACAATCGCACCAAACAAGGTTGCACGACCGCCAAGGGCAACCCAAACTACCACCTCTATCGAATTGAGCGGCGCAAATTCACCTGGATTAATAATGCCAACTTGCGGCACATACAGCGCGCCCGCTATCCCGGCGATCACCGCAGAAAGAACGAACACCCACAGTTTGATGCCATCGACGTCATAACCCATAAAGCGTGTGCGTGATTCGGAATCACGAATCGCAACCGATACGCGACCAAGACGGCTCGCTACGACGCTGCGACAGACCAAATAGCTGCCAATAAGAGCAATGCCAGTCGCAATAAACAATGCGATTCGAGTACTGTCTTGCTGCAAGCTAAAGCCCAGAATGTCTTTAAAATCGGTTAGGCCATTGTTGCCGCCAAAGCCCATTTCATTGCGGAAAAACGCCAACATCAGCGCATAGGTGAGAGCTTGAGTAATGATAGAAAGATAGACCCCTGATACTCGAGAGCGAAACGCCAAATAGCCAAACACATAGGCCATTACGCCAGGTACCAACACCACCATCAGAGCCGCAAACCAGAAGTGGTCGAAGCCATGCCAAAACCAAGGCAGTTCTTGCCAGTTTAGGAACACCATAAAGTCAGGCAGGATGGGATTACCATAAACACCGCGATCGCCGATCTGACGCATTAAATACATGCCCATCGCGTAGCCACCAAGCGCAAAAAATGCGCCATGGCCTAAACTGAGAATACCCAAATAGCCCCATACCAGATCGACGGCGAGCGCCAACATCGCATAGCTAAGGTATTTACCCAGTAATGAAATAGTAAAGGTTTCGACGTGAAGCGGGTGCGAAGCAGGCAACATCATATTCGCCAGCGGAATGAATATCACTGCTGCCAAGATGGCCAATATTGTCATCTGACCGCCCTTATCGCCTTGCAGTGCAGAAAGGACAAAAGAGCGAGAGGGTTTCGTGTGTGTTTGATTGGTCATAACGCCTCCTTAACTCTCAGCCGCGCGACCACGCTGAGGGAACAATCCTCTTGGTCGCTTCTGAATGAACAAGATGATAAACACCAGCACCAGGATTTTAGCCAGCACCGCTCCGGCCCATGGCTCCAAGATCTTGTTAAACAATCCCAAGCCTAAACCGGCGACCAGCGTTCCCCAAAGGTTACCTACGCCACCAAATACCACCACCATAAAGGAGTCGATAATGTAGGCTTGGCCCATATTTGGCCCAACGTTGGTTAATTGAGACAGAGCAACACCTGCCACACCTGCCACCCCCGCACCTAAACCAAACGTCATTGCATCGACACGCTCAGAACGAATCCCCATTGCTCTTGCCATCGGGCGGTTTTGCGAAACGGCGCGAACCTGCAATCCTAGTGGTGTTTTCTTCAAGATCATCACTAAGGCCATAAACACCATGGCACAGAACAAGATGATGTAGAGACGGTTGTATGTCAGCGACAGCATGGGGTTAATTTCGAGCGCACCCGCCATCCAATCTGGCGTACTGACCGAACGATTTAACGGAGAGAAGATAGAGCGAACTGCCTGCTGGAGAATCAAACTGATACCAAAGGTTGCCAGTAGCGTTTCGAGAGGTCGTCCATACAGGTGACGAATCACGCTGCGTTCAATCAAGATACCAACCAAGCCTGACACCACGAATGCCATTGGAATCGACAGAATCAACGCAATTCCAGTGTGAGCAGGGAGAAGTTGCTGCATCACATAGGTGGTATAAGCCCCTAACATAATCAGCTCACCATGCGCCATGTTGATCACACCCATGACCCCAAAGGTAATCGCTAGACCGATTCCCGCCAGCACCAGTACAGAGCCAAGGCTTAGTCCAAAAAACAGCGTCTCGACACCTGTGTAGAGTCGTTGGCTTTGTTGGTAATCTTGTAAACCACGCTCTGCGGCCGCAATGAGTTGTGGAGCAGTCTCTTGCGCCAAAATCGTGTTAAGAGTCTTAAGTACAATGGGGTGATTGGATTGAGAGATAGACTCAACAGCGTCAATGCGATTGGAGGCCTTAGGATCAAGCGCCGCATCAATCGCAATAGCGAACGCCAACATAGCAACGATCTCTGCGTTGGTTTCAGTTTGTTGTAATGCGCTGAGCTTATCTATTGCTTCAGGATTACCTGTTAGCGCTTTGATTGACTGCTTGCGAACCTCAGGGTCCTCGCTGTTAAGACCAAGTGATGCAATTTCAATACGAAGGTAAGCACGAAGTTTATTGTTCACTTTTATTTTTTTAAACTTGCGCTTGTTTTCAATGATCAGAGGATCGTTATTCCAAGCCTGTCTCGCCTCTGCCCCTGTTTGAGCACTCTCGATAATAAATAGCTGTTGATGCTGAGCGTGTTTGTGATCTTTAAGGTAATAGAGCTGTCCATTCAGCCACGCCTCTAAAATGGGCTTGGCTGTGTCATGAGAATAGTTTGAGGCAAGCCAGCTAGCCGCTTGCTGTTTTTCGTGTGTGTTCTTTCCAGTCAACCTCTGGAAAAAAGAGTCTTGAGTCAGTGGCTTAACGTTCTCGGCCGACGCCGTCGTTAATCCAATAAGCACAGAAACTAGCACACAGAGCATCCGTAATACGGTCGTCATGATATGCATCCTTGCGTTAGAATTTATGGCAATGAAAATGCGCTGCGTTACCACATGCAGCGCCAAACTTTTCAGGTTATTTAGTGGGGGGTTGAGTCTTAATTTGTCCCTGAACACTTGTTGGTTTCAACGTTAAACGCACCGCAAGAAAACGGCTTCGACCAACTAGAGAAGAGTTTCGCCGACTCAGGAAGATACTCTGACCAAGCATCACCTGCTACGAGGCCCGTCGTTTCCCAAACGATATCGAACTGACCATCATCTTGGATTTCACCGATTAACACAGGCTTAGTGATATGGTGGTTAGGCAGCATAGTTGAGTAACCGCCAGACAAGTTTGGTACAGACACGCCAATCAAGGCATCTTGCACGGCTTCAGGATCCGTCGTACCTGCATTGGTTACCGCTTGCGCCCACATGTTAAAACCGATGTAGTGCGCTTCCATAGGATCGTTGGTCACACGTTTTTCGCTGGCGATAAACTTCTGCCACGTTTCGACGAACTCATCGTTCTTCTCCGTATCGACGCTCATGAAGTAGTTCCATGCCGCTAAGTGGCCGACAAGCGGAGAGGTGTCCATGCCAGACAGCTCTTCTTCCCCAACAGAGAAGGCCACAACTGGGATATCTTCTGAAGAGATACCTTGAGCGCCAAGCTCTTTATAGAAAGGGACGTTGGCATCGCCATTAATGGTCGAGACCACAGCGGTCTTTTTGCCTTCAGCGCCAAACTTCTTAATGTCAGAAACGATCGATTGCCAGTCTGAATGACCAAAAGGCGTGTAGTTGATTAAGATGTCTTTTTCGCTCACCCCTTTACTCTTGAGGTAAGACTCTAAGATTTTATTGGTAGTACGTGGATACACATAGTCAGTACCGGCCAGTACCCAGCGCTCAACATCAAGTTCATTCATTAGGTAGTCAACCGCGGGAATCGCTTGTTGGTTTGGCGCAGCACCAGTGTAGAACACATTCTTCGACGACTCTTCACCTTCATACTGAACAGGGTAGAAAAGTAGGCTGTTGAGTTCTTCGAATACCGGCAACATGGATTTGCGCGATACGGATGTCCAGCCACCGAACACCACATCGACTTGCTCTTTTTCAATCAACTCGCGAGCTTTTTCTGCAAACAGTGGCCAGTTTGACGCAGGATCGACCACTACCGCCTCAAGCTTTTTACCGAGTAGGCCACCTTTTTTGTTCTGCTCGTCCACCAGCATCAGAACGGTGTCTTTCAATGTGGTTTCACTGATCGCCATCGTACCGGATAGTGAATGCAAGACTCCGACTTTGATTGTATCAGCTGCGTTTACCACACCAGACATACATGCTAATGCGCTACCGACTGCTGCAAGCTTGAGTTTGAACTTCATGTTCATTGAATATCTCCTTATAGTGAATTGTTATTCAATCCTTTATGTCTAAAGAGACAAATCCAAAATCAATGCCAAATTAATCTAAGGGTAGTTTATTTATTAACATATTGATTATAAATAGCTTAGTTGTAAGCCTTGCCATTTAGGTGCAACTACGCGATTGAATCTCGCTGCATACTAGTGCAACTACAAATCCAGTTTCACCATTTTGGAGAGATGACTTGAATCAATGTCAGTACAGACAACATTCAAGTACGGCTAGCAAGCCGATGATTGGTAGGAACAATGTGCAGAAATTGACGCCCTTCTATACATAGATAAATAAAAAAGCCCCCAATAATGAGTTACCAATTATTGGGGGCTGCATACCTAGCTTGCCTATTTGCTTAGATTATCTCACTCAGCTTAGCTTATAGAAAACCGTCGATAGTGGCGGTAATCGCAATTGAATAGATTGCTCTAAGCCCTCACTTTCTATCTCTTGCGTAGCCACAGAACTCAACACTTCGAAATCACTGCCGTGATATTTAGCGTCATCAGTATTCAATAGCAATTGATAGGTCCCTTTATGTGGTACACCCAATAGAAACTCTTCATGTGGGACTGGTGTAAAGTTACTCACTACCAAAATACGCTCGCCACTGTCACTCAGCCGTTCATGAGCGAGGATTGACGCTTGTGCTGCATCTTGTAAACGCCACTCAAAACCTCGCGGTTCACAATCCAGATCGTGCATTGCCTTTTCGCTACTGTAGAGCTTGTTCAGATCACGAGTTAAAGCCTGAACACCTTGGTGGCGTTCAAAGTCGAGTAGGAACCATTGCAACTGATCATCATGGTTCCATTCTCCTGTCTGTCCAAACTCTGCCCCCATAAAGTTGAGCTTTTTGCCTGGTTGCGCATACATGTAACCGAGATAAGCACGTAAATTTGCCGTTTGCTGCCACTCATCACCTGGCATCTTATTGTGGATCGAGCCCTTACCGTAAACGACCTCGTCATGAGATAGCGACAATACGTAGTTTTCACTATGAGCATATACGAGTGGAAAAGTGATCGTATCGTGATGATATTGACGATGAATAGGGTCTTCTTGGATGTAAGAAAGCGAATCATGCATCCAACCCATGTTCCATTTAAAGCCGAAGCCCAAACCACCCATAAAGGTTGGTGCAGAAACACCTGGAAATGCCGTTGATTCTTCGGCAATTGTCATCGCATTCGGGAAGTATTTGTACACTTCCTCATTCATCCATTTAAGCGTTGCGATCGCATCATAGTTTTCGTTTCCGCCATCAACATTTGGAATCCATTGATCGTGGCTACGCGAATAATCGAGGTACAGCATTGAGGCAACTGCATCAACTCGAATACCATCAATATGAAATTGCTCAAACCAATACAGAGCATTCGAAACCATGAAGCGACGTACATGTTCACGGCCAAGATCGTAGATGTATGAGTTCCAATCTTGATGCCAGCCACGACGAGGGTCTGGATCATGGAACAGAGGCGTACCATCAAAGTTCGCCAAACCGTGGTCATCGGATGGGAAATGCGCAGGCACCCAATCGAGCACCACACCTAGACCGGCTTGGTGACACTGGTCTACAAAGTATTTAAAATCATCCGGCGTACCAAAACGGCTGGTTGGGGCGAATAAACCAACCGGCTGATATCCCCAAGAACCATAGAATGGGTGCTCTGATACAGGCATTAATTCTACATGCGTATAGCCCATATCGACTAGGTAAGGAATTAGCTGCTCTGCCAGTTCACGGTAGTTGAGAAAGTCACCATTAGCGCCGCGACGCCAAGAGCCAGCATGCAATTCATAAAAAGAGAGAGCTTCTTTGCGTTTTTCGGTGACAGGCCGGTTTTGCCATTTTGCATCTTGCCACTGGTAACGACTGTGATCGTAAGTTACAGAAGAGAAAGATGGGTACTGCTCGGCAAACGCTCCCCAAGGGTCAGCTTTATGTGGTAAACCCTCACCATTAGGTCCTTTCAGCTCAAATTTATACTTAGTACCTTCAGGTAGGTTAGGAATAAAGATCCCCCAGATACCATAATCTAAGCGTTGCATTGGCGTGCGGCGTCCATCCCATTGGTTAAATTCACCGACCAAGCTACATGCAGACGCATGGGGTGCATAAACCAAGAAACGGATACCAGAGATTTGCTTACCACCGCGTTCCAGCGTCATAAACTGGGCACCCATGTGCTTGTACATCTCTTTTGGCGTATGCAGATCGTCGTATTCCGCGTAGATGTTGTGGTACTGATAAGGGTCATCGACTAGCTGCTCAGTTCCGTTCCAATCTACGGCTAGCAGATAGTGCGTTAAATGCAGGTTTTGCGCCTGCTTAAGGATAAAGCCTGAAGCATCTTCACGTTCGAGTTCTACACGCTCGTCATTGATCACTATCTCAACTTTATCAGCACCCGGCATCCATACACGCAGTGCTCCATGCTCTGGATTAATAAATGGGCCGATAAAAGAAAATGGGTCAGCAAACGTCGCGTGTGAAAGTCGGTTATATATCTTTGTTGCCTTACCTAACGTTGGTGTTTTCAAGTTACTTCTCTCCCTAACCTAACTTTCAAAAACCGAATAAATTCGGTTGTATTATTTACGGGCCATATGACCCAAAAAGCCCGCTATGCAGCGGGCTTAATTAGCGTTATGGCAGTTTACCGAATTCAAGCTTTACATAGAGTGATGTAACTTAAAATTTTCTAAGTACAGCCTGCAACTTGGCGACTATTTGCTTACTTTCGCTCGAACTTCGGTGAGCTTGTGAGCAATACGATTAACTCCTTCATGCGCAAACACTTCGTCGAGATTCATCGACAGTTTACGGCGCCAGTTAGGATATTCATCTACCGTGCCCGGAATGTTAACTGGTTTGTCCATTTCTAACCAATCTTCAAGCTGAACACTCAGTAACGTCGAAGAACCCGCTGCGACATGCAGTTGCAGCGCTTCTGCTAAGTGGGAGTCCATCGGTACATATTGTGCGTCGCGGCCAACACCTTCAGGCAAATAACCATGCCATGCGACAGAATCAAGGATACCCTGTTTACATTCAAGACGATCAGCAAACAAACCCTTTAGCTGCTCGGCGTCTGGGTATAGACCCAGCTCTTCACCCATTTTGAGGTCATCACAATGCCAGAAACCACGTAAAGTAGGCATATCGTGGGTACACAAGGCGGACATAGATTGCTCTGCGTAGTGTGCAGGAGAAATAAAGCCACCGTCATCTTCAGACGTTTCGAAGAAAAATACCTTGTAAGAGTGCACGCCCGCATCACGAAGAATCTCTACGATTTCGTCAGGAACCGTACCTAAATCTTCACCAATCACAGAGCACTGATGGCGGTGAGATTCTAGTGCTAGGATAGCTAGCATATCTTCAACTGGGTAATAGATGTACGCACCTTTAGTTGCGTTTTCACCTTTTGGAATCCACCACAGGCGTAGTAGACCTAATACGTGGTCGATACGTAATGCACCACAATGCTTCATATTTGCACGTAGTAGTTTGATGTAAGCATCGTAGCCCGTCGCTTGCAGCACTTGTGGGTTTAGCGGAGGTAACCCCCAGTTTTGACCTAATGGGCCAAGAACATCTGGTGGCGCACCGATGCTTGCATCCATGATCAGGTTGCCTTCATCTGCCCACGTTTCAGAACCAGAATCTGCTACACCAACAGCCAGGTCGCGGTAAAGTCCTACTGACATACCTTTCTCTTCAGCCAGTGCCTGTGCTTCTTTGACCTGTGAATCTGCAATCCACTGAAGATACATGTAAAGGTGCACTTGATCTTGGTTCTGCTCGATAAAGCTTTGTACTGCACTGTTGTCAAATTTACGTAACTCTTCAGGGAAGACAGGCCAGCCCCAAACGTTGGAATCTTCAGCATGGAGTGTGGCATGAAGTGCATCGAACGCCGCTTGATGCACTAGGCTATCACCGCCTTCTTCCACAAAAGCTAGGAAAGCTTGCGCACGCTCAGAATTTTTATCTAAATGACGCTTTTTAAATTCAGCAAATAGCTGAGGAAGCACACTCATCTTTAAGCTAGACACTTCTGTGTAATTTACCCAGTGAGATTCACGCGCTTTTTGTAAGCGTTGCTGGAACTCCGCACTGCCCACTTTTTGCTGCGCTTCGATGCTCAATGCAAACTCAGGGACAGAACTTACATCAATGTACATGATGTTTAACCAACGACGCGATGATGGGCTGTATGGGCTAGCACCTTCTGGGTTGGCAGGAAATAGTGAGTGAATTGGGTTTAGACCAACAAAATCACCACCGCGTGATGCGATGTCTGCGACAAGCTGTTTTAGGTCACCAAAGTCACCAATGCCCCAGTTGTGTTGGGTACGAAGGGTATAGAGCTGAACACTCGGGCCCCACATTTTCTTACCGTTTAAGATACCGTCTTGTTTGAAACACGCTTTTGGTGTCACGATTAGAGTCATCTCATACGGGGCTTTACGACGCTTACGAGTGACTGTCAGCTTGTGGTAACCCCAAGCAATGTCTCTCGGTAATGCAAACACTAAAGGGCCACCCTCTTTGCGCTCATCGCGAACGATTTGCGACTGAAGATAGCCTTCAAGTACCTCTCCCTGCTCAGTGTCTAAGCGCCAGCTAAACTCACTTTCGCGAGCACTAGAGCCTAAATTAAGGGCTACTTCAACAGGTTCACCATCGCGAACCACCAGCACTGGGTCAAGCACATCTTTCTTATGCTTTTTTTCTGCTGATTTCAGAAGAGTCTCATCATTTGTCGTGTCATAGCCTAAAGACGCAAGTAAGTGACGAATGGTTTCGTCTTCAACTTTAGCTTCATCTCCCCACGCGCTAACGTAGCTGTCGGCAATTCTCGCCATTTCCGCGACTTGTTTTAATGCGTTATCTTGTTTCATCGCTCTCTCCGAAGGACTGCTAATACCTTCAAAATTTGTAGGGTTATTATAAAAAGAGTAGAGCCAAGGCACTCTGGCCTTGGCTTTTTTATTCAATTAGCGCTTAACAGCTTCTAATTTCCAGATGTTATTGACATAGTCTCTAATTGAACGGTCAGAGGTAAATTTGCCCACCAACGCAGTGTTCAAAATAGCTTTCTTAGCCCAACCAGCTTGGTCTTGGTACTGTTTACCCATATCCTCGTGCGCTTGGACATAAGATGCGAAGTCAGCCAAACATAGGTATGGGTCACCGCCATCTAGCAAGCTATCGTACGTTGCACGTAATAAACCAGGCTGGCCAGGAGTGAACTCATCCGTTAGTAACAGATCCAAAGATGCTTTCAGCAGAGGGTCTGCATGGTAGTAGTCGTAAGGATTATAACCTTGAGCTTTCACTGCTTGTACACCATCAACATCTAGGCCGAAGATGTAGATGTTTTCATCACCCACTTCTTCACGAATCTCAACGTTCGCACCATCCATCGTACCGATAGTTAATGCGCCGTTAAGAGCCATCTTCATGTTACCAGTACCTGACGCTTCTTTACCCGCTAGAGAAATCTGTTGAGAAACGTCAGCTGCAGGAATGATGATTTCTGCCATGCTTACACGGTAATCAGGGATAAAGACCACTTTTAGCTTGTTGCCAATACGTGGGTCGTTATTGATCTTTTCAGCAACCTTGTTGATTGCAAAGATAATCTCTTTCGCTAAGTGGTAACCCGGCGCGGCTTTCGCTGCGAAGAAACATACGCGAGGCGCACATTCAAAACCAGGTTCGTTGATAATGCGATGGTATAGAGACAAGATATGTAGCAAGTCTAGGTGCTGACGCTTGTACTCGTGCAGACGTTTGATTTGTACGTCAAAAATCGCGTTAGTGTCTAGCTCGATACCCATGTTATCTTGAACCCAGTCCGCTAGGCGCTGTTTGTTCTGCTTCTTAACTGCCATGAATTCTTTCTGGAATTTTGCGTCAGTTGAAAACTTAGCAATACCTTCTAGCAGCTCTAGTTTTGCTGGCCACTCACTACCCACTTTGTCTGTGATTAACTGAGATAGGCCAGGGTTACAGAACTTCAACCAACGACGTGGTGTAATACCGTTGGTTACATTAGTCAGTTTACCTGGGAAGATTTCGTTGAATTCTGGGAAAAGATCTTTCTTAACTAGCTCAGAGTGAAGTGCTGCTACGCCATTTACTTTGTACGAACCAATTACACAAAGGTTTGCCATACGAACCATGCGATTGAAACCTTCTTGAATAATCGACAGCTTCGCTTGCTTCTCACCATCACCAGGCCACATCTTACGAACTTCTTTTAGGAAGCGGTGGTTGATTTCAAAGATAATTTCCATATGACGAGGCAGTAGGCGCTGGATTAGTGACTCAGGCCAAGTCTCTAGCGCTTCTGGAAGTAGCGTGTGGTTGGTATAAGCAAACGTATTTGCACTGATTTCCCACGCTTCATCCCACGATAGACCTTTATCATCGATAAGGATGCGCATTAGCTCTGGGATTGCGATAGTTGGGTGTGTATCGTTAAGCTGAATCGTTTCTTGCTTAGGCAGATCTGCAATTGCAAAACCTGCTTCTTCATGACGACGCAGAATGTCACGTACCGACGCTGCCGAGTGGAAATACTGCTGCATTAGGCGCAGAGTTTTACCTTTCTCATGGTTGTCGTTCGGGTACAGAACTTTTGTGATGTTACCTGCATCAATCAATGAGTGCTGAGCTTCAAAGTAATCACCGTTGTTAAAGCTAGCTAGTGAGAACGGTGCAATCGCCTGACATTCCCATAAACGTAGTGGGTAAACAGTGTCAGACTCGTAACCTACGATTGGTAGATCCCAAGGCATTGCTCTTACGCTCATACCTGGTACCCATTTACGGATTTCTTTACCGTTTTCGTGTGACACTTCAACGTGACCGTAGAAACCAATTTCTTGCGCAAGTTTAGGACGCGCTACTTCCCAAGGATAACCTTCAACACCGCGCCATGCGTCTGGTGCTTCTTGTTGACGTCCTTCTTTAAACGACTGCTTGAATAGACCGTATTCGTAGTGCAGACCGTAACCTACCGTTGGGAACTCTTGCGCAGCACATGAATCCATAAAACACGCAGCCAAACGTCCTAGACCACCATTACCCAGTGAAGGATCACGCTCTTCTTCTAATAGATCCGTCAGGTTTTGGCCTAATTCTGCCATCGCCTCAGTAATTTGGTCATATAGACCCAAGCTGATTAGGTTGTTGCCCGTTAGTCGGCCAATCAGGAATTCTAGTGATAGGTAGTTAACGCTCTTAGCATTTTTGATCTTAGGGTCTTGTTCAGTTTTTAGTAGATCTAGCGTTGTTAACTCAGCAAGCGCTTTACCCATTGCGAGATACCACTCACGCGCTGTCGCTGTATCTTCAGTTTTAGCGTAAGTCGCTGAGAGGTGCATTTTCACATCAGCTTGGAAAGTCGCTTTGTTAAAATTTTTCTGTTGCGTAGGTTTCATTAGAGAAATCTCACTTATTAGTTCTAATCCATCTGTGCCATATCGTGCATTGACATGAACAGCAAAACATCCTCCTAACAACACGGCTGATTGGGAGGAGGGCATAGGGCGTAGAGGGTGTATTACCTAGGGCTCAGTGATCTAACTCTCATTTAAATTTCACAACATTCGAGCTCTGGTGATAACGATCACACCATCAACGTATTTACCCTATAGCTGATGTATAAAAAGATATGTGTTAAGGAACATGCTCAATTGAGCAATATGCATACTCGATCACAATAAGTTTGAATAAAAAATGAAAGTTGCATGCACATTGGTGCAAATATGTATTTAAGGCTCTCACCAGACTGCTCACAAGGTGATTCAAATCACAAAAACAGGGCGTAGTTAGCGTCAAAATGTGAATTACGCGAAAAACCCATCGTTGATCAATAACTGTAACGATAAATCTCAAGTAACATCCTTGCCAATAAGCTTTATTGCTCAATATTTGTGCAAAGATGTACCAGTCCTTTCGGGCTCAGTACCCTGAGTTAAGGGAAAAATAGGGAATAAAAAGATGTGGATTCCTTCGAAACTCACTCGCCCGGCGCGCTTGCATAACGCAATCGTAAGGCCAAGAGTATTAGACCTTCTTCAACAAGCCCCCTTTTATAAGCTGGTATTGTTTCGTTCGCCCGCTGGCTATGGAAAAACCACCATGGCTGCACAGTGGTTGTCAGATAAATCACACGTCGGTTGGTATAGCATTGATGAAAGCGATAATGACTCGTTTCGTTTCATCAACTATTTGCTACAAGCACTCAATAAAGCGACCGATGGTAGCTGCCCTAACTCGCAGAAACTTGCAGAAAAACGCCAATTCTCTTCTCTTCACTCTTTATTTGGCGAAGTCTTTACTGAGATGTCTAATTTCCACCAAGAATGCTACTTGGTGCTGGATGACTACCACCTCATTGCGGAAGACGAGATTCATGAAGCGATGCGCTTCTTCCTTAAACATATGCCAGACAATGTCACACTAGTCGTAACTAGCCGTGCTACACCACCTCTTGGCACCGCGAACCTTCGTGTCCGAGACTTAATGATCGAAATTGGTGACGAGTTACTAGCATTTGACATAGAAGAGACAACACGCTTCTTTAATCAGCGAGTAACCGATGGCATTGACGATGTGACTGCGAACAATCTGCGAAATTACGTCGAAGGGTGGCCTTCAGCTCTACAACTGATTGCGTTGCAAGCTCAGCATCAGCACAAAACACTGGCACAATCGGCTGAGTCTTTCTCTCAATTTAACCATGCCCATCTTTGGGACTACTTGGTTGAAGAGGTATTTGATCTTCTAGACAAAGAAACACGCCTTTTCTTGCTTCAGTGCTCAGTATTAGACCACTTCAATGACCAGTTGGTGAGTGAGCTGACTGAACGCGAAGATGCGCTGAGCATGATAGAGTCTCTGAATCGATTCGGATTATTTATCCACCCGCTAGAGGGAGAGCAGAACTGGTATCGCTTCCACAACCTTTTTGCCGAGTTTCTTGCTCACGAACGTACCGCGAGGATTCCTCAGCAAGAAACACAACTTCATCAAACCGCAGCAAAAGCTTGGTTAAAACTTTCATCGCCTCACCAAGCGTTACGCCACGCTCAAGAAGCCAATAATAGCCAACTAACCGCAGACATCTTAAGCCAATACGGATGGAAAATGTTTAATGGTGGTGAACTGATCACGCTCGAAAAAGCGATCAACTCACTCACACCAGAACAGCTCTATAGCGAACCAAAACTTTGTATGCTGCAAGCTTGGCTAGCTCAGAGTCAACATCGCTATAACGATGTAGGTGATTTGCTCTCCAAAGCTGACCAGCAAATGAAGCAACTCGACATTGTATTGGGTGATAAAGAGCAAGGAGAGTTTAACGCGCTGCGAGCTCAAGTGGCGATTAACCAAGATGAGCCAGAAAAAGCTCTCGATCTTGCTGAGTTAGCACTTAGCCAGGTAGACAGCACCGTTTATCGTAGCCGTATTGTCGCTACATCAGTGGTAGGCGAAGTCAATCACGTACTTGGGCACCTAAGCCGCGCTCTACCGATGATGCAGCAAACCGAAAAACTCGCTCGCCAATATCAAGTTTATCATCAAGCGCTTTGGGCTATGCTTCAACAAAGCGAAATCTTGATTGCTCAAGGTTACGTCCAAGCTGCGTATGAAGTGCAAGATAACGCATTCAAATTGATCGAGGAACATCATCTACAGCAAGTACCATTGCACGAGTTTTTGCTCCGTGTTCGCGCGCAAATTCTGTGGTGTTGGAATCGCCTTGATGAAGCGGAAGAGTGCGCCTATAAAGGACTACAAGTACTTGGTGATCACAGCCCTAGTAAGCACTTGCACAGCTACTCGATGCTAGCGCGTATTGCCATTGGCCGTGGCGAATTGGATAAAGCTGGCAAATTTATTGACCAAATTGCCCACTTGCTTAAACAGTCAACCTATCACGTTGACTGGACAGCCAATGCATCATTATCACTAATTCTATTTTGGCAAGCGCGTGGCGACCTAGACTCTATCCAACAGTGGCTTGAAACCACTGTGCGCCCTGAAACAGCTTGTAACCACTTTACTCAGCTTCAATGGCGCAATATTGCACGTGCACAAATCGCTTTAGAGCAGTATGCTGACGCGGCCAAGACACTGGAGTTCTTACAGCAACAAGCCCGACAAAATGAACTACTAACCGATATTAATCGCAACCTGATTGTCGAGGCCGTACTAGCAATTTCTCAAGATGATGAAGATACTGCACGCGAGCACCTAAAGCACGCACTAGAGTTAACCAACCAAACTGGCATGTTGGGCAACTTCTTAGTCGATGGAGCGTCGATTGGCCATATCCTAGAGAAGCTCAATCAAAAAAGTGAACTGGGAGATTTGGAGCGCCACCGTGCTCAGCAATTACTTAAAGATATTTCGACCACTCAGCGTAGCAGCTCGGTTCATTTTGATGAAGAGTTTGTTGAAAAGCTCGTCAACCACCCAAATATACCAGAGCTTGTTCGCACAAGTCCTCTCACTCAGCGCGAATGGCAAGTTCTTGGTCTGATCTATTCAGGATTTAGCAACGAGCAAATTGCTCAAGAACTGGATGTAGCAGGCACAACGATCAAAACCCATATTCGCAACCTGTACCAAAAGCTTAATATTGCCAACCGTAAAGAAGCGATCAAGACAGCCGAAAACCTACTGCAATTAATGGGATATTAGATATAACTAACTCAAGTCAAAAGACGCGAGAATGATCAAAAAAGCCAACAGCTTTCACCGTTGGCTTTTTTGTTTATAGGGACTTAGCCTCCATTTCAATCTTCGTGCTCTATGAATTTCGCTTAGAGAGTTGATTTACTTCATGAATATGAGTCACTACGAATACGGCAAAAAACTCAATAGAAATGTCTTAATTCGAAGACAAAAAAGCAAAGTCATACGCAACAAGGTACTAATAAATATCACTTTATTTACTTCTTAACTGCAAGCTACGCGATTAGACTGGTTGTTTTTGTGGTCTAAACTGAAATTGAGAGATAAGGGAGACACTGGTGACAATTCCTCAAATTGCATTCAACCATAACAAAGCCAACAACGCTGAATTGGAAATCTTTGATCTTGAAAGCCTATACCAACGAAAGGGGCTGGCCCATGATCCTAGCGAGCCACACCGAGTCTCGTTTTTTGCTTTGATTTTTGTGCAAAATGGAACTGGTACACATGAAGTTGATTTTAAGCCCTACCCGTTTAAGCCAGGCTCGATCGTTTTTGTTCAGCGAGAACAAGTACAAGCATTTGATTTCAGTCAGTTCCCACAAGGCAAAATGCTAATATTTACACAGGCCTTTCTTGATCAAGTGCACATCAACATGCGTTTGCCCAACTACACCCCTACTCACTTAACCCCCCAACATTCCCCGTTGCTGGACCTTGATACCGATCACAGGAACCGTGTCGAGACACTTATTGACCAAATGCAACAGGAGATGACTCAACCAAGCACTGATCCGCTAATCGTGATGTATTTGTTTTCAGCACTTGCTCTTATATTACATCGGTTAAGACCTGAAGTACCTCTGGATAAGTTATCTGACGAACAGAGTACAAAGTTTGCGCGTTTTTTCGAACAACTTCAGGCCAACTTCCATAAAACACGCGATGCCAACTGGTACGCAAATCAATTAGGAACAACCTATAAAACACTCAACCTTACTTGCAAAGCGGCAACAGATTTAACGGCAAAACAGCTTATTGACGCATTCACCACCCTTGAGATCAAACGACGCTTAGTTGTCAATCAATCTACCTCTCAACAGCTTGCCTATGAGTTCGGCTTTGAAGATGCAAGCAACTTCGTAAAGTTCTTTAAAAAGCATAGCCAGATGACACCAGGGCAATTTACCAAACAGCACACCACACCAAAATTGTGACCGAGAGAGCGATGGAGTACGAGATTTACCATTTTTTATCTTAGATCCACAATGCTCAGCTAACCCGAACTCACTAACATGTTTCTCGAACCAACATTGAGGAACATTAGGATGAAAGTGCTAACAACATTAAAAACAACCACGTTTGTTGCTGCAGCGGTAAGCTTAAGCGCATGCGCTACACAGCCAGAGGTAACAGAGCTGAGTCAAACACAAAAAGCAGCTGCCGTTATCTCTAGTATTCAAACTGGTGATCACACAGCAATTAGCTATATCAACCCAGACAAATACATCCAGCATAATCTGGCAGTTGGTGACGGCCTAGCCGGTTTTGGCGAAGTTATGGCGGCCTTACCAGAAGGTAGTGCGAAAGCAAATGTAGTCCGTGCATTTGAAGACGGTGACTACGCCGTCACCCACACCGAATACAACTTTTTTGGCCCTAAAGTAGGATTTGATGTGTTCCGATTCGAAGACGGGAAAATCGTCGAGCATTGGGATAACTTGCAAACCATTATGCCCAAAAACCCCAGTGGCCGTACTCAGCTCGATGGTCCGACACAAGTGGTAGATATAGAGAAAACCGAACAGAATAAGCAGATCGTCACTGATTTTGTACAGACCATCTTGATCGATGGAAATATGACAAAAATCAATCAGTTTATCGCTAATGAAGATAGTGCCTACATCCAGCACAATGCTATGGTAGCCGATGGCCTAAGCGGTTTAGGTAAGGCTCTCAACGCACTTGCTGAAGCTGGCACCCCTATGATTTACAATGTAAACCATCTGATTCTTGGTCAAGGTAACTTCGTTCTGTCCATCAGCGAGGGCGAATTCCTCGGAAAGCACACTTCATTCTACGACCTATTTAGAGTTGAGAATGGCAAGATTGTCGAACACTGGGATGTTATCGAAACCATCGCGCCTAAAAGTCAATGGAAAAATCAAAACGGTAAGTTTGGGTTCAAAAATTAAATAGTCTATGGCGCAAGTCTCCCTTGCGCCACGCCTATCACTTAAAACTAAAACTGTCGCTTTACTTCACCTTGAAACCTTGCACTCTCATACTTTGATGCCACAATGTAGATGGTTTATGGAATGAATGAGAATGATATCAATGAGTTGGTTCAAAGCGACAACCCTTTCACTTGCGTTAGTTAGCGCTTTTTCGTCACCTACTTATGCCGAGGTTGGCAATGCGCCTCTTGTTGGTGGGCTATTCAACTCAACCGAAGTTCTCAAGAACCAAATCGTTAGCTCCCTCTCCTACTCTACCCGATTCGCTCGTGATGTGACCTTATTTACCATCGGAGGAATGACCCTTGAAACCTACTTACTCACACTACCTCTAGATGCAGGAACGAAAGCAAGAGTGATGGGCCAAATAGCGGATCCTACCTACTCCATCCCACTCGGTTACTTTCTCTATCAGTTTTACGATCGCTATACCGGAATTGAGAGTGGAGACAAATTTAAATCGCACCTCCAAACTGTCTATGATCAGAAAACACTTGAAGGCTTCGAACATTCTTTGTTTAAACTCACTAACGATCATCAGCCTAAAAAAAAGCAGCATGCCAAAGATCAAGCACATCAAGAAGGCTTAAAGATCGATGGGGAATTTGTGGCAGCCATGGTGACTGTGTACGACGCATTAATTCAGATTGGCGAATGGCAAGATATGGAACGTCTTCCTCAGCAATACACCTATCTCACAAAATCACCGCAGGATCTCGCTCTAGTGACAAAAGTCCAACCGATTGTGGTCAGCATTCTCAAACAAGCGGCCTCAGGGATGGACGAAGGTGAAATGAAAAATGCCTTACTGGCGATTGTCGCAGATGACGCTCCTGAACGCGCATCACTGCCCAATAACAAAGCCCAAGCTCTAACCATTACCCTAGTTGATTTCGTGCGTTTAAATGTGCTCAAAGCGTATCGTCAATTCGTTTATCAAGACGAAAGACAGAAGCGCCTTAACGACTGGCTACAAAACGCTTTTGATAATGAACCAAACAAGGCCATTGATTTTCTTCAGTCTCAACAAGAACGACGTTTCGCCGTTCAAATCACAGTGGATGGTTTACAGCAAGGATTGATGGAAGGGTTGGTTGACCAGAGTAAGCCATTTATTCCTTACGCATACAGCCGCCATGTGGAGCATGAGAAACTCAACACGCCACTGGCTCAGTCAAGCCCAGAGCAGCAACAGGATGTTCGTTTCTTAGAAATCCTTTCTGAGCAAACCTATAATGACCCGCACTATCTACCCTTTTTTAAAAAATTCTACGCGCAGAATAAAGCGTCAATTTCCCGTACTGGTGTTTCCTCTACTCCTACCATCAGTGTGCGTAACCTACCGATTATAAAAACAGGAGCAAAAGTTTCGGGAAAAAGAGGGACAGGTATTCCTAACTTCCACTTTGTTGATCGCCACGAAGATAGAGCCTACTACTTCTTCGGCAACGATGCCTTGCAACTTGATCGATTGATGCAAGCGAATAAGGTGCAGACCATGTTTGATCGACTTGTGCACTTGAAAACGCTTAACTGCAATGCGCAATATGATTGGAACGCACATACTAGCTATGACGGCTTGGTCAATCTCGGGGCGGGGGAAGCCCTCAGGGATTTCGGCGAAAAGCGTTGTCTAAAAGAGTTAGATGAGCGCGCCAAAGTTGAAACTGTACTCACCAAACAACGTCAGTCACTCATTGACAACATAGCCTCCTACCAACAACTCCCAAGGTGGGACTTCTACACCAAGCTAACTCGCAAATGGAAGATTGAGCAAGATATCTCAAATTACACCCAACTAGACGGCCAAGGTATGCCTGATTTCACACTCATCTACAACCCATGGCCCGATCACTTCGCTCACTTTGTTGGCCCTTTTAGTGACGAAATCATTATGCCGACCGGTGAACTAAACAGGCTTGATTACTGGATTAGCAGAGTAGAACAAAGTTACAGAAATGCAGGTGTTTACGACCAAACTCTGTGGGGAATCGCTGGCGATCATGGCTTAGCGCCTGTCTATTACACACTAAACCCAGAAAAGGCCATCTTCGGGCCTTTAGAGAAAGAGGTAGGCTACCCACTGATTATTAGGAAAATATCTTCAGATGAAGGAGAAGGGCCAAAGATTACTAACGCTTTGAATTATCCTAGCAATAAAGGGACAGATGTGGTGGTTGCCTCAACCGCAGGTGGTAACTTTATGTTCGACCTATTTAACTCGCAACAAGGATGGGCAAGCCAACCTATCTATAGCGAACTTATAAACTGGCGCCCTATTAATGCACCTGACAGCCAAACGGTCGACATTGTCTCAGAGTCACTTAGCTACCTCGATGACACATTGGATTACTTGGCCGTTCGCGAGCAAACATGCAATGAAAAGCAGTGTCGAGTTCGATTAGTAGCAAATCGCGATGGTGTCAGGTATGACGAACAGGTCATCAAGCAAGGAGAGCGTTATTACTATGGGAGTATTACCAGTGATAACGCGATGGTTCGAATTCTCGATGTCAAATCTCTCAACCCTTATCTTCCTATACCAAATGATTCTGGGCTTAATCGGTTTGCCTATCTAGTAGAAAAGTGTCTCCATCGGGCTAACTTAGAGGACAGTCAAACTTGGTGTAATGGGGATCAATGGCGAGAGTTAACACACTATACGCCAAGACCAGACTCTGTGGTTCAGTTAGCGCAACTATATGCCGAAGATAGAGCAGGAACCATTAACTTATTCCCTAGAGAAGGCATTGGCTACAACACTAAAGTTCCAGGGAGACACGCAGGTGAAAGCTACCTTGAAAAAGATGCCTTCATCGGATTCTGGGGAACCCCCATTGGATCGCAAGCAATACCACTAAAGTCAGAAGCTAATGGTTCATTAGCACCAACACTATTCGAGTATTTAACTGGTGAAGCTGTAGTAGAAGGTGAAAACGGCTGGGGTTACCCTTCCCTACTCAATAAGCTAGATATTCACTAACAGGCAGATTTTAAAGTAAAAAAGCGCCATTTCGGCGCTTTTTTTAAAAAAAATCTCGAATCCAATTAAAACTTCTTCGGTGCGTAACCTGTCATCACTTTTAGCTGAAGTTCTTTACCTAGTTTGGTCGTCGGATGAACAACAACAAGGCCTTTCACTGACTTCTTCAGTTTACCCATGTCTGCTTGTTCTGCTTTCGTGATCTCGCGAGAAAACGGCATATCCAAAAGGCTCTTACGCTCTTTGTTCATGTCGTAACTCTGCTTGTGCTTCATCGAGTTGGCTTTTTTGGTCAGTTTGTCGATGTCATTGGTAAATTTGGTGATCATTTCTTGGTCACCACGGCCTTTTGCTGCCTCTAGCTTGCGTTTGCAGTTATCTAGACGATTATTGATAGTTTGTAATTCTTGCTTAAGGCTCATGGTCACACTCATAAAGAAATGGAAAAGGGCGGGGAGTGTAGCATAAGCCCACTCACCGCCCTAATTATAATCACTCAGTTCAACTTTTCACTAGCGAGATTGATCATATCGATTAATAGCCCGTTCCAATCGTTCAAAATCTGATTGAGTTAGATAGCTTTGCAATGCTGAAAACTTCTCTTCATCCCACTGATAAATCTTCATGGCCAACAACTTTGCCACTTCTTCAGATTCAAAGCGATATTTAATAAGCTTGGCAGGATTACCACCGACCATGGCATATGGTTCAACATCTTTGGTCACGACGCTATTCGCAGCAATTACGGCACCTTCACCAATAGTGACACCGGGCATGATCATCGCTCGCATGCCAATCCACGCTCCATCATGGATGATAGTGTCGCCCTTACTTTGATAAGAGCGTTCAACCTCATCAAGAAACGGGTAGAGACAAAACCAGTCGACACGATGGTTGTGGTTCCCCCCCATCAAGATAACGGCTTCCGCAGCAATGCAAACGTAATCACCAATATAAAGCTGATCTATTTCCCAACGTGGATCCCATTGCTTACTTATCTCATCGCCATGTAAGTAACGGACAACAGATTGCTCGAATCCATTATCCCAACAATCACTGTAATAGCTGTGGGTGCCTTTTGTATGGATGTTCTCGTTACTGACAACTTCATGAAGTAACTGAAATTTAGACCAATGTTTTTTTGTCATGACAAATTCCTCTGATTAATTTGATTTTGCCACGGAACGAATTTTCGTGGCGTTGTTTAGACGTTCAAACTAAACAAAACCATTTGCACCCGAGGTTGCTTTAATAGGGGTTGAGTTTTCATATTAAGACTCCTTTGTGCGCAAACTATAAGCCAAAACTTACAATTTATGTCAGTATTAAGTGAGTTTATTTATGTATAAGAATAATAAGGAAGATTTATGTTTTTGCGCCTAGTGTTGCTGTCTATACTCTCTTTCTCTGCTCATGCTTTTTCGGCATCAGATAACGTCACTATCCGTTATCTTGAACCGAATAGTAGCGCTGAAGCTAAGTTGAAATCAGAGATTGAACAAAGTGGTGTTAATCAAACTCTCATTGAGTTGTCTGACGACCTGTTTCCCTTCAACAAAACACTCACCATAGAGTATGGTAGCGAAGATGAGCCATTGTACGACCCGGAAAAACACATTGTGCAGATGCCGTACCGCTTTTATCAAGAGGCGCTGGACTACTTTAAAAACAACAAGTATGACGAAAAGTACGGAAAATCTGCCAAGCTTGGAGCGATAGATACCGTCCTTCACACCTTGCTTCACGAAGCTGGACACGCTTATATTGCCGATCAAAATATCCCTATATTAGGCAAAGAAGAAGATGCCGTAGATAACTTTGCCGCCGTGATGATGATTGAATACGTTGAAAACGGTGAAGAAGCCACCATTAGCGCAGCGGATATGTTTGCTTTTGAGTCAGAAGATAAACCCGATTACTATGAATTTGGCGAGTACATTGATGAACACAGCTTCGACTTGCAACGCTACTTTTCAACGCTTTGTTTAGTGTACGGCAGCAACCCAGAAAAACATCAGAACTTGCTCGACGAAGTGGAAAATGACTATCTTGCTGATCGCAAAGACTTCTGTGTATTCCAATACCAGCATGTCGCCCAGAATTGGCACAACTATCTTAATGTAGAAGCCTCTGAATAATAGTGGTACGCACTTATAGTTATCGAGTAAGACTACCTAATACCTGCGAATCAGCTACAACTACAAACACCGATTTATTTTATTGCTGGCAACACTCTTGCTAGCACTAGATTTTCTTCAACTAAGTATCTGACAGACAAGACTAAGTGAGAGCATTATCAATATTTACGCTTGATTCTACTAATGTCTAACCAATTAGACCTATAAACCCCTCAAGATTCACAGTCAACTGTCGATAAATTGGCTAGTCTTATAGGTATACATTTGGGTCTATAAGCATGATTCCAATAAACAAGCGCTTTTCTTAGATGAAGAACGACCAAGTTTTTCTTTAAGTTAAGAAGCGATTATTACTAAAACAGGATGTTTGTATGAGTCTTACTATTCGTAGCCGCCTCTACATTTTGGCACTGGTTCCGCTGCTCGTCATTGCATTAGGTATGCTTAGCTTTACCTATATGAAAACCACCGAACTCAATGAGCAGCAGATTGAAGTTACCCGCACTAACATGATGAACATGAAAAAAGCGGAGCTTAGAAACTACCTTCAGATGGCAAAGTCGGCGGTTCAACCTTTCCTCAACCGAGGAGCAAGCTTAGAAGAAGCTTATCCAACCCTGAAAACGCTAGAATATGGTAAAACAGGCTATGTCTTTGGTTACGATTCTAAAGGTATTCGCCGAGTCCAAGGCAGCAGCGAAAAAGGCATTGGTGACAGCTATTGGAACTTGCAAGATAAGCAAGGTAATTATCTAATCCAAGATCTGATCCGTAATGCCAAAACTGGTGAGTTTACAACCTACTATTTCCCTAAACCAGGTGAAACGGTCGCGTTACCTAAACTCAGCTACTCTATCTATATTCCTGAATGGGACTTAATGATCGGAACTGGTTTCTATACTGATGACATCGATGCAATTATCGCTGAAATGGAAAATGCAACCACCAACGCTCTGCAAACCACTTTGTCTGCGATTATTATTTTCTGCTTAGTCATCGCTGGTATTGTTGCTGTGTTCGCCGTTGCTGTAAACCGTACCATTATGAAACCACTTGAGATGTTTGATGAATCTATTCGCTCATTTGCTAGCGGGGATGCAGATCTCACAGCGCGTATGGATGACTTCACAGCGCCTGAATTCTCGCAACTCAGTAAAAACTTCAACGCCTTTGTGGCAAGCCTGCAAACCATTATTAGCAGTGTTAGTAATGTGGGCCAACAGGTTGTTTCTGAGACTAACAACATGTCACTGCGTGCTGCAAAAGTTGATGAACTTGCAACAGGGCAACGTGAAGAGACTGAACAAGTCGCCACTGCAATGACAGAAATGACAACAACAGCAAGTGAAATTTCAAATAATGCCAGCCAAGCAGCGGACTCAGCCAAAGAAGCTGACGACAACGCCAAAGAAGCTCAGGGCATTGTAAACTCCGCAGCACAGTCAGTTGAAGCCTTGGCTGAAGAGGTATCTCAAGCGAATAGTGTTATCTCGCGCTTAGAAGGCGACGTGCAAAACATTTCATCTTCTCTTGAAGTGATTCAAGATATCGCTGAGCAAACTAACCTGTTGGCACTTAATGCGGCTATTGAGGCAGCACGTGCAGGTGAACAAGGTCGCGGTTTCGCGGTGGTAGCAGATGAAGTTCGCAAGCTAGCAAGCCGCACCCAAGACAGTACAGGTGAAATCCATCAGATGATTGAGCAACTGAAAGCGGCTTCAGATGATGCAGTCAAAGCCATGGAGTCAAGCCAACAACGTGGTGCAAGTACCGTAGAAGAAGCCAATGCAGCAGCTCAAGCCCTAATTCAAATCCAAGAATCTATTGGCACTATCATGGACATGAACTCGCTGATTGCGACTGCAACCGAAGAGCAAAGTTTAGTTGGCCAAGAGATATCAGAACGTATCGTTGTTATCTCTGACCAGAGTTCCAAGTCTGCCGAACTGGCGAACGAGAACCGCTCAGGGAGCCAAGAGCTTAACCACAGAGCCAATGAACTCTACGAGCTGGTCGACCGCTTTTCAGTTTAATTAGCAACACAAACAAGAACGCCCTAAACCAAACGGTTAGGGCGTTTTACTTTTTACCCAAGCCACTCTTGCTTAGTTGCCACCAAAACAGAGATATTTCACATCCATATATTCATCGATACCCAGTTTGGCTCCTTCACGACCAATTCCCGATTGTTTGACTCCGCCAAATGGAGCAGCTTCAGTCGAAATGATCCCTTCATTAATACCAACCATCCCGTATTGCAGAGCTTCTGCGATTTTCCAGACTCGGTGAATATTCTGGCTGTAAAAATAAGCAGCCAATCCATAGATCGTATCGTTAGCCATTTCTATCAATTGATCGTCATTGTCAAATGAAATCACAGGGGCAACAGGGCCAAAGATTTCTTGCTGTACGATATCCATACTATGTAAGACATCTTTCAGTACCAATGGCTGCATGAATAGCCCATCTAACAACCTCGGGGGAGAAACGGGGTTAGCGCCTTGCTGAATCGCCACATCAACGAGTGCTTGAATACTTTGCTTGGCTGAACTGCTGATTACAGGCCCTATATTCACCCCTTTATCAAGCCCATTCCCTACTTGAAGCTCTTGTACCTTCGCATCAAACTTAGCGACAAACTCCTCATACACATTGCTATGAACGTAAAAGCGGTTGGCACACACACAGGTTTGCCCTGCATTACGAAACTTAGATGCCATCGCTCCAGCAACTGCTGCATCAACATCAGCATCTTCAAAGACAATAAATGGTGCATTACCTCCCAACTCCATTGAAGTGCGCTTAATATCGTAAGCGCTCTGCTGCATCAAAATGCTACCGACTTGAGTTGAGCCAGTAAAAGAGAGCTTACGAATCAACGGGTGAGAGGTAAAGATCGCCCCCACTTCCTTAGGATCAGAGCCTAAAACGACTTGCAACACATCGCGTGGAATTCCGGCTTGATACGCTAACTCAACCACCGCAAACGCACATAAAGGCGTCAATTCTGAAGGCTTAACAATGAAACTGCAGCCTGCCGCTAAAGCTGGGGCAGCTTTGCGAGTAATCATCGCGATAGGAAAGTTCCACGGCGTTATTGCGCATGCAACTCCAATGGGCTGCTTAATAGTCACCAAACGCTTGTCTCGACTAGGGGAAGGGATTGTCTCACCGTAGGTACGTTTCGCTTCTTCAGCAAACCATTCGATAAAGCTCGCACCATAGAGCACTTCACCTTGGGCCTCGATAATAGGCTTACCTTGCTCCAGAGTCATTAATCTTGCTAAATCATCTTTGTTATCTAACAGCAATCGGAACCACTGTTGCAGCATATTCGAGCGAGCCTTAGCAGGTAGCATCGCCCACTCTTTTTGAGCGCTATGTGCTCTCTCTATACCAGCAACTATGTCTTGCTCAGTGGATATAGGTGCAAAGCCTAAACTTTCACCCGTCGCAGGGTTTGTGACCTCAAGACCTTGGTCATTATCTGCTGCCATGAATGAGACAAAACTCTGATTAGTGAGTAACTGCATGGTAATTCCTTATGGATAAGCGCGTAGTCCTTACTATCTATCATACTGCACTTGGCTTTTACGTCAGCTAAACGTAAATAGCATTTACTGTTTTTGATAATATAAATTGCGTAAAAAGCCCTATCAAATATTGATAGGGCAGATCTTTTACTCGTGAACTGTTTTTATTACGAAAGGTCTCTGTGCATTCAATGCTGTATTTATTAAATACTGGCTCCCGGTAAGTTGGGGTAATCGGTATAGCCAACTTCATTACCACCAAATAGGGTTGAACCATCGAGTTCTGCTAGCGGCTGCCTGTATTTTAAGCGTTCAACCAAATCCGGATTAGAGACAAACGGACGCCCAAACGCGACCAGATCGGCATAACCTTTCTCAAGCACTTCATTCGCACTTTCTAGGGTATAACCTCCCGCGACGATAATGGTATTGGTGAAATACTCGCGTAGTTCAATGCGGAAACTTTCTGGAATCTCTGGGGCATCATCCCAGTCCGCTTCCGACAAGTGTAAGTAGGCAATACCTCTATCTTGAAGCTGTCTAGATGCCTGCAAAATTGTTGGTACGATATCTGGGCAGTTCATATCTTTAAAAGTAATGAAGGGAGCAAGCCTCACGCCAACGCGACTTGCACCAATAGCAGCAATGACTGCATCGACAACGTCGAATAAAAAACGAAGACGATTTTCTCTGCTACCACCATAGTTGTCTGTACGATGATTGGAGTTGGTTCGCAAGAACTGGTCGATAAGATAGCCATTGCCGCCATGAATTTCGACACCATCAAAGCCCGCTTCAACAGCCCGCTTCGCGGCATTAGCAAAATCTTGAACAACGCGAACAATATCCTTTTGCGTCATAGCTTTTGGCTCAACACAGTCCACTATATTGCCATTGCCCTGCTCGTCGGCAATCCAGACTTGCGTTTCAACTGGCTTTAATGCCGAAGGAGCTATTGGCAACTCACCGTTTTGAAACACAGGATGTGAGACTCGACCAACATGCCATAGCTGACAAAACATTGCAGCGCCTTGCTGCTTAACGCCTTGAGTGATTTGCTTCCAGCCAGTGACTTGCTCATCGGTATAAACCCCGGGGGTAAATGAGTAGCCTTGCGAGTCATCAGAGATCTGAGTCGCTTCGGAGATGATCAGTCCAGCACTAGCTCGCTGTTTATAGTAATTCGCCATCATCTGATTAGGAATATTGCCCGGCTGGCTGGTTCGCGCCCGAGTCATTGGTGCCATTACCAAACGGTTTTGCAGTTTAAGGGATTGAAGCTGGGTTGGTTGAAAGATTTTGCTTGCTGACATAATCATGGTTTCCTTGATATCTATTTTCGTTCCGTTAGTTTATTACCTCGATAAAATTTGATAATTGAGTAATATTTAAATTGATTATTCAGCCATACCGAATAATAAGGAGAGAAAGGTGGACAGGTTTTCCGATATGACACTGTTTGTCAGCATTATCAAAAATCAGGGGCTAGCAGCCGCTGGGAGAGAGCTCGGCCTATCGCCAGCAACGGTGACGGCAAGACTGCAAGCTTTAGAAGATCGCTACGGGGTTAAGCTGCTCAATCGAAGTACTAGGCATATTTCATTGACTGACTCGGGCGCTATGTATCATCAAGCTTGCCTCGAAATCATCGACAGCGTCAAAGAAACAGAAAACCTGCTTCAAACTGGTATCAAGGAAGTGCGCGGAACATTAAAGATTTCCGCACCAAGAGATATAGGTAAACAATATATCTCACCGATGTTATCTGAGTTCAGTGAACTGTATCCAGAAGTGATTCCCTACCTCTACCTAAATGATAACTTGTCTAACTTGGCAGAGTCTGGATTGGATATCGTAATTCGTTATGGGGAACTTGCAGATAGCAATCTTATCTCTCGCAAGCTAGCGCCTAGTCGACGAGTACTATGCGCATCTCCTGAATACTTAGCGAAAAAAGGTACACCTATCACGCCACAAGATTTAGCCAATCACGACTGTTTAGCTATGGTGCGAAGTAATGAAGAACTCAAAACATGGCACTTTCAAGAAAAAAATAAACACAATGCGATTACCGTGATGCCAAAGCGCTTTTCTGATGATGGTGAGGTCATACGCCAGTGGGCACTCGAAGGTGCAGGAATTGCGCTGAAATCGGTTATTGATGTGCAAGAAGACATCAAACAGCAGCGTTTAGTGACACTGCTGAATGGCTATATGAAGAACTTCAATGCCTCAACCTCTTCGGCGGGTGCAGACTTAAATGTTATCTATCTAAGCAGGCAGTACCAACCAAAAAGAATCCGGCTGTTTATTGACTTTTTAATTGAGAGGTTTAGTCGCGTTTAGTGCTCTTTATTATTGAGAAACGCTTCAACTTGGGTATCAAGTTTATGCTTCCACTGAGGAGGTATTTCACGTTCGATCTCATCCAGTAGAAGTGCCGTTTCGTCACTCGGCATCACTTGCTGCGCGGCTTTAGCCCAAAGATAACTTTTCGCCATCATCTGTGAACCATCTTGATCCATTTGCTGCAATTTTTTCCAATACAACTGAGCGGTCGGTTGGTAAGCTTTTTCCAATTTCAACGATGACGCCACTTCGAAGAAGTAGAGAGCTTTGTTCGAACTATGTTCGTCTCCCTGAGTTTCTCCGGTCGCTTCTAAGTAAAGCAGTGCCAATTTATATGCTGCATCTCCCGAACGATTGTTAATCGCTTGCTGATACCAGTATTCTGCTGTCGCGGCATCAAACACTTTATGGTTTGTACTATAGATGTCTCCTAGCGTCACCTGAGCTTTAACTGCATTTCTCTCCGCCGCTCTTTGACACCATTCAATCGCGCTATGCACGTTGGGTACATACCATTTTGTGCCTAGATACAATCGGCCCTTATCACAGGCCGCTTCATAAACGCCACTCTCATAAGCCAGTTCAAACCAATCACTCGGATTTTCACTGGACTCGTGATGCAATAAGCAAAAACCGTACTCTTGTTGCGCTGCGGGTATACCTTTTTTAGCCGCGACCGAAAATAGATGACAAGCCTGCTCTAAGTCTTGCTTAACCTCTCCCCAGCCGAACTTATAGAACAGCGCTAACGCGAAATGCGCTTCGGAAGATCCCTTCTGTCCTAAACGCTCAAACATGCCGAACGATAACGAGTAATCTTCAATTGCAAGCGCATCATAAGCTCGCGTTAGCTGTTCTTTCTGGTCTTCTGCATAACTCAACGACGTAAAAACTAGGCTAAGCATCATCAGCCCAAAACATTTATTTATAATATTTATCATTCAACTAGTTTCTCGTTGGGAAAATACCTTGTAGCGCAATAATCCAGTTCACCACGACATAAGGCATACGATTCTCGTGAGACTGGTCGCCACCAGCACTATCAACTGTAGTCGAAGCGGAGAGATTATTTGAGGCAACCAAACTAAAAGATATTGAATCAGGACTCATGTCGACATCTGGTACATCCGCAGAGTACATAGATTTGCTTTTCCCTTTTGCCAATACATTGCCTGTTGGGCTTTTCTCGCTTGCATTACCACTAAACGCATGTAAGCTGATCACGCCATCGACATCGATATCACCAGACATCTGAGTGGAAGCCGTGTGAGTGTGAGAAGGCATTTGATCTTGAGTAAGAACGACGCTTTCAACACCGCCACGAGCACCCAGTGAATAGCTGCTTAGGCCCGGTCCAGTTCCTGCACCTATCAGAGCGCGACCACGGGTATCTGGCAAACCAAACGTCGTTCTCCCATCTCCGCCGTAGGTGGTTCCCAAGATAGAGAACAAAGCCGTGTTCTGTGAAATGCTTAATAGCTGCCCTTGAGCCAAGGCATATCCACGAGGTGCGAAGTTCCCAGCAAACGCACACATAGTTCCAATAAGAGGGGTATCACTGCACGCTAATGCATTAGAGCTAAACATTAACGAAGGTACTAAGGCTCCGGTGAGAACCAGTTTTCTTATACAAGGGTTCATAACTCAACTCCCATCATTGTCAGGTTTATTAAACGCTAGCTATTTATTGACGCTATCAAAACAACAATCAGAGCAACTCATTCAAATCAAGATTTATTTTTCAAATCAACACCTTGTAATGAGCCCGCTCTAACAATGCCTTTATTGACAACAAAATCAATAAAACTAAACCTTTACAGTATAGGTTGGATTTATGCGGTAATGAGACAATTTGTGGTAGGTTAGCTTTCGTGCATATTGCCTAGAGTCGGATTATAGAATTACCTCTTAAAAGCATGAAGCCTTTAGCAGCGACAAACAATCTATTTACTAGTTAGCCTCACTATTCTAGAAAGGCTAACATAAATTGATTTAGGGGTTTTGCTCGCGAAACTTATCGCCAACGTCCTTGAACGTAGATATATGCTCTTCGGCATGATACGCCGCAGCCTGAGGATCATTATTGCAGATCGCATCGACCAAAGGCTTATGTGCATCGACAATACTGGCAGGCTCGTGGCTTGCCAAGTCGATATTAAAAAACAGCAACATTTGGTTGGAGACATGACGATAGATATTAACGAATCGGCTGTTGTGGCTCATAGCAACAATCAAAGAATGCAGCTCAAGTTCGTATTTACTTAAAGTCTGAGTCGTTACATTGTCCATTTTGGCCACTTTTTCGAAATCGGCCATTAGCTCCTTAAGCTGCTGTTTGTTCTCATCATCGGCTTTTATCGCCGCAAGCCAAGCAGAACGCGATTCAATAGCCACTCTCAGGTGGTAAA
This sequence comes from Vibrio sp. VPAP30, assembly GCF_001188205.1. Lineage (NCBI taxonomy): Bacteria > Pseudomonadati > Pseudomonadota > Gammaproteobacteria > Vibrionales > Vibrionaceae > Vibrio > Vibrio sp. VPAP30. Next base: position 39,928 of record NZ_LBLS01000026.1, on the reverse strand, counting down.
TCTCCCACAAGTCTTGCTCATTTATCTCAATAACCTGCCAGCCAGCATAAGGTTTTTGCACTACTAACCCTTCATGAGACAAAGTATTCAAAGCCATTCGGATAGTGCTTCGCGAGAGCTCTAACTCTTTTGCTAGTGAACTTTCTACGATTCGCTCACCCATTTTGTAGCTGCCATTCAGGATCAAGTCTCGCAAATAGCCGACTGCCTGATCTTCCAAACTGCTTTTATTGAACTTCACCATCACTAAACCCGTTAAAAACCAAAGCTTAATCATTTTAAATCAACTAATTACACACTGCAAAGCAGCATTTATTAGCGATTACTTGTATTGTCTAATTTAGTGACGATTGTCTAACAATCCGACAAAAAATACCAGTTTTTATATATCCATGATCCGTTTCTCATTTCATTCATAAATAATTTGTATAATTGTCACCAGGTCGATTGTCCGACAATCTACAATAGGTAAAAATATGAACGACTTTAAAAAAGCGATAAAGTTGTCACCCTCCGACAACGTTGCAACCTTACTCTCAGACGTAGGTAAGGGAGAACAAGTAGAGATCATTGATGATAAGAGCAAAGTGATCGGTGTATACACCGCCCTTCAAGCCATTCCATTTGGCAATAAGATTGCCCTTAGGAATTTGGCAAACCACACAATCGTAAACAAAGGTGGTTATCCGATCGGATTAACCTGCGCAGGGATCCATCTCGGCGATCTCGTTCATGTACAAAACGTGCGCAGTACTCGCGTTGATATTCCTGCCCCCATCATTGAACAGATCATTCAACAAATGCAGATCGAGAGTGAATAATGAAAACTTTCCAAGGCTATAGACGCGCCGACGGTCAAGTCGGCATTCGTAATCACATTTTGATTTTAGCAATTGATGAATGTGCTGAAGGTATTGCTCAAGCAATCAAACAAAAGATCTCCGACTGTGTCGTTGTAACCAACCATTACACCTGTATGTATGGTGGCAATGAAGAGATGGTTAACGTCATGATTGGTGCCGCACTAAACCCAAATATTGCGGGTGTACTGGTATTGAATATGGGCTGTGGCAGCATTGACCCTACGATTATCACGACACCAATAAAACACGCTAAGAAACCCGTTTTTAGTCTCTCTATCATCAAATCTAAAGGTACTCGACAAACGATCAATGAAGGCGTCCAGATTGTCGATGAGCTTGTCAATATGGCTCATCAAGTAAAGGCGGAGCCAACACCAATTTCCGAACTGATTGTCGGGATCAAGTGCGGGGGATCAGATACCAGTTCAGGGATTGCTTCGAACCCTTCAGTAGGAAAGGCGGCGGATCGACTTGTTGAAATGGGTGCAACTTGTGTTGCTGGTGAGTTAATCGAATTGATTACCTGTGAGCAAATCCTCCGTAAACGAGCAGTGAATGAAGATGTTGCAGACAAAATGGAGCGCTTGATTGCTGAAGAGGAACGCCGCTGGCATATCGACGGGAGTAACGTAGAAACAATGAGCATCGGCAATAGCGTTGGTGGTCTCACTACACTAGAAGAAAAAGCCCTTGGTGCGTTGCATAAAACGGGGACTAAACCCATTCAGGATGTACTTGAAATCAACCCAAGTGGCATTCAGAAACCAGCCCAACCTGGCTTTTATCTCTCTGAAGTCACGCATTTGTGTGGCGGTTCAGGGATGCATTTTGCGGCCCTAGGCGCGCACGTCATTCTCTGGACAACGGGTGGAGCTGGATTCAGCAATCCGATCGTCCCTGTTATTCGAGTCAGTGGTAATAGCGCCCAAATCACTGATGACATTGACGTCGATGTTAGCGGCATTATGTCGGCCACACTAAGCGTGGTTGAAGCAAGTGAACGAGTTTTAGAGCAACTAGATAATGTCGTTCAAGGCCAAAAAACCGCCATCGAGGATGTTGGCTATGCCTTCTGCTCTCTGTATCAGAAAGACCAAAGACTAGAGCAGCTTCTCTGCAAGCAATCGGTTTAATTTCAATAAAACAAGTCAGCACTCTAAAGGATACACCTTTAAGAGGAAAACCAATGAAAATTACTAATATTGAAGTGATATGTCTTCGCGTCCCACAGAATGGTGAGGCCTGCGAATGGGGTCAGGACGCCGTGATCGTCAAAGTTCACACCGATAATGGGCTTGTCGGCATCGGTGAAGCGGATAGCTCACCTGCTGTCGTTAAAGCTTGTATCGAAACGCCCCATTCCAACCTCTATTGCTATGGATTGAAAGAACTCTTACTCGGTGAGAACCCACTAGAGATAGAGCGACTTTGGAACAAAATGTACTGGGCTTCCAACTATGTAGGACGCCGCGGGGCTGGGATACATGCCATCAGCGCGATCGATATCGCGCTCTGGGATATTGCTGGCCAATTTTACGATGTACCTGTCCATACCTTGCTAGGTGGAAAATATCGTGACTGTATTCGGGCTTACGGAACTTTTATCCCAGCTAGCAAACCTGAAGAAAACCGAGACATTGCATTACGTCTGGTCAAGCAAGGCTTTACTAGCATCAAATTCGGCGGCGGTGTATTTGGTGACGACCCAGAACTCGACTATCAAATCGTTAAGCATGTCCGAGAAGCTGTCGGAGATGATATCGAAGTACAGATCGATCTTGCATCGAAATGGCGCACATCAGGCCATTCGGCATACATGAGTAAGAAGCTAGAACCTTTTAATCTCAATTGGATTGAGGAACCTGTTCTTGCCGATGATCTTAGAGGTTATGCAAAACTGGCTGCCAAAACAGAAGCTAAATTGGCTGGTGGTGAGTCACTGACCACTCGTTATGAGTTCCTAGACTTTCTCGAACGTTCTCAAGTTGACATCGTACAGCCCGACATTACTCGATGTGGCGGTATCACTGAGATGAAGAAGATCTATGATTTATCACAACTGCACGGAGTGCAACTTGTCCCTCACGGTTTCAGCACAGGTATTTTGCTCGCGGCTTCTGTGCACTTTCTAGCGGCCTGTGAACACGGAACCTTGATGGAATATTCACAAAGTTCCAGCCCCTTATTTACTGATCTGGTCACCAATCGACTTCCGTTTCAAGACGGATTCGTCCCCGTACCAGACTGTCCAGGACTCGGTATTAAGCTCAATGACGACATCATCGAGAAATTCCGTACCGATGCTTATTAAATAATTAATATTACAGGGATTATCCAATATGAAACATAAAGATAGACAGATAGATAAGCCTTTGATGATGATAAGCTTGACGACGATATTTGTAATCGTCGCAGGGCTTTCACTCTATCCAGAGCAAGGCAATGCTATCGCAAAAAAACTATTTATCATTCTCACTGAGCAATTTGGCGAAGTGTTCCTTCTGTTTGGTTTTTTTAGCGTCATTATCCTTGCTTGGCTAGGTTTTGGTAAACACGGCAGTATTAGGCTTGGTGAAGCCAAACCTCAGTACTCATTCTTTACCTACTTAGCAATGATGATATGCGCGGGTTTGGGCTCAGCGACAGTTTACTGGGCATTCGTAGAATGGGCTTATTATTACATGGGACCACCAATGGGTATTGAACCATTTTCAACCACTGCCGCAGAATGGGCAACCAGTTACAACATGTTTCACTGGGGTATTTCGGCTTGGTCTCTTTACTGCATTGCTTCATTACCTGTCGCCTACTCCTTCCATGTACGTAAAAACCCTCAGCTGAAACTGAGCGCTGTATGCGAGAGCATCATGGGGAAATACTACAACCCAGTTGTCGGAAAAATCATTGATACTATTTTTATTTTTAGCTGTGTTGGTGCAATGGGAATCACTCTAGGCTTAAGCGTGCCCATGGTGACGGAAGGTATTGCTGAATTACTAGGCGTTCAGAGTAGCTTTGGTATGAATGTATCATTGATGCTGGCTATTACTGCCCTATTTACGGTGAGCTCGTATGTTGGAATCGAGAAAGGTATGGCGAAACTTAGCGATATGAATACCAAGTTAGCTGTTGTTTTTGTCCTTCTAGTACTGCTTGTTGGTCCAACCTCTTTCATCATTGATCAGATGACCAATGGCTACGGCTTGATGCTACAAAACTTTGTCCGTATGAGCTTGTGGACTGACCCAATTGAAGGTAGTTCATTCCCAACCTCTTGGACAGTGTTCTACTGGGCTTACTGGATGACTTACGTGCCATTTATGGCTTTGTTTGTGACTAAAGTGTCACGTGGTCGAACTCTCAAAGAAGTCATCATCAGTATGGTTCTTGGTGGTAGCGCTGGTTGTTTCATTTTCTTTGGCGTGCTTGGCAGCTACAGTATGAGCACACATTTGAATGAACTTGTTAACGTCACGGATATGCTATCCAATGTTGGTGGATCGGAAACCGTTGTCGCGGTGCTTAAAACGCTGCCATTTAGTTCGGTATTCATCCTGATTTTTGCTGTAATGTCGACATTATTCTTAGCTACAACATTAGATTCAGCTTCTTTCACTCTTGCGACAACAGTGGCTAACCAACTTGATGAAGATGCTAACCCACCAACCAGTCTAAGATTGTTCTGGTGTATGATTCTCGCCGCAGTACCACTTGCGATGATGTTCATCGATGCCCCATTAAGCACAGTACAGACTCTAGCTATCGTGACTTCTCTGCCTCTGATGGTTGTTATATTTATTATGCTATATGGTTTCTTTAAATGGATTGCTAACCCGGTGGAAGATGGCAAGCCAGTTTCAGAAGTACCAGAACAAGAAGCACCTCTTCAGCAACTCAACGTCGAGAGCTAACCGAGCATATTTTAACATTAAATGCAGCACTGTATTAGTGCTGCTTTTTTAAGCTCATTGAGAGCGGATTCTTCATGCGACGACTTAGCTCCCCGGGAGTCGTCAAAACAAATGTCTTAAACTCTCTGGTCATATGTGCTTGATCCGAGAAACCATGCTCAAGTGCGAAATCTGCAAGCGAGACATCCGGGTTTTCTCTCAGTTTATTCAAGCTGGAATGAACTCTACGCAACCTTTGAAAATATTTCGGGCTCATTCCGAGCCACTGGTGAAACCTACGCTCGACTTGCCTTTGATTGTATGGAAACTGCTCTCCAATTTTCCCTTGTGTCGCTAACTTGATTAGCTTCGCCCGTTTAGCAAAAGCAGCTTCCCTCGGAAGTATTTGCTGTCCACACCATCGGTAAAGTGTCGTCAGATGTCTACTTTGATTTTGCTCGGACAATTGCTCATGAAGTGACGTAAGTACAGACATAATCTGCGAATCATTGTTGATCAATGACGGTAACATCATCCCTGGCTGAAAACGAATTCCACATAGCTGGGCGCCATGAGAAAGCTCAATAATTTGAGTTTTATGATTATACTTTTGAACAATTATCGGATCACTAATCAGCGAACTTGATAGGCAAGCCTCACCACTCAATAAGAAAGTAACCCCCGAGCCGCCATCACAGTACAATGGTTTTTTTATGGTGCCGTGTTGCCCGCCAATAGTCTTTACCGACCATATAGCTTGGATATGGTCAGATAACTTGCCACGCGGTTTCAGAATTCGAAAATCCATTTCGCTGTTAAGTTTCCTTCAGCTAGATTACTACTTTGACAGGCTGCCGATTTCTGGCTTGAATGTTTTAGCCACGCGATTCCAGCTATTGATAGCATTGATCGCAAGTGTTAAAACCACTAGGCCTTGTTCACCAAAGACCGCCAATGTCGACTCAAAATCGTCATCAGATGTAGCGTTATTATTACTGACCATTTCAGCCCAATGTAGCGCAACTTTCTCATCGTCGCTATATATAGGCATCTCTCGCCATGCAGTTAATCCAATTAAGCGATGCTCAGACTCCCCGCTACTCAACGCCTCTTTACTATGCATATCGACACAAAAAGCGCACTGATTTACTTGGGATACTCTTAATTTAACCAACTCCCATAGGGCTAATGATAGCGTTGATTGCTGCTCAAACTGCGCTCTTAAATAGTTTTCTTGACCTAGTAGAATCTGAATCCCTTCTGGGGCAGCATTAAAATAGTCTAATCTCTGAGTCATAGTGTTATCTCCTTTAATAGATACGCTCAGATTATTGCTTCCCCTTACTCTATGATTGAAGATTTTCGACATCGTGTAGAGACAGAAAAGCCTACCGTGAAAAAGGTAGGCTTAGCTGAGATACATGAAAATTTCGCTACTGATTAAGTCCAGAAACTTAAGGCTATAACAGTTAGCGCAGCGATACACGCTATGTTAAGGATAATCCCAACACGCATCATCTCTCTTTGCTTGATGTACCCAGAGCCAAACACGATCGCATTCGGAGGCGTCGCAACTGGCAGCATAAATGCACAAGATGCAGCCACTGCAATGAGCACAGAAAGAATTACAGGCGACATGCCAAACGCTTCTGCAACGCTAGCAAAAACAGGGATTAACAAAGCCGCACTCGCCGTGTTACTGGCAAATTCAGTTAGGAATACGACAAAAATAGCGATAACCGCTATGATGAGAAAAATGCCCCAATGCGCGATCATTTCACTTAACGTGTTGGCGAGAAAGACACTTGTCCCCGTTGCTTTTAGGACATTGCTCAAACAAATACCACCACCGAACAAGAGTAAAACCCCCCAATCAGCGGTTTTCTCGATATCTTTCCAGTGTACAACGCGGGCAAAGCTAACCGCGATAATGGCTCCAAGAGCAACAAGCGTGTCAAACTTAGCGTATCCACCAAGCATCGCATTAATTGGTTTGCTGAAGATCCATAAACAGACGGTTGCGGCGAAAATAGCGAGAGTGACAACTTTACCTTTATCCCAGTTGATCGCTTCGCGATTTAACTCGAACTCTCCAGATAGGTTAGGTTTAAGAGCGGCATAAAGCACTGCGATAGCAACAGGCAATAAAATCAGTGTTGTTGGCACACCAAAACTCATCCACTCGGTGAAGGTTAAGCCAACTTCCGCCGCTGCAATCGCGTTTGGTGGACTGCCAACAATCGTTGCAATACCACCAATACTTGCGCTATAGGCGATTCCCAGCAACACAAAGACATACGTCTTATGACCGCTTTCAGAGTTCACTTTACTTAATACGCCAAGAACCAAGGGCAGCATCATCGCTGTAGTCGCGGTATTGCTGATCCACATAGACAGTGCAGCGGTAACGCCAAACAGCATAAACACAGCCACACTCATTTTACCTTTGGCGAGGATCAGTACTTTGTCTGCGATAACTTTATCCAACCCCTGTCGGTGCATAGCCGCCGCTAAGGCGAAGCCACCAAGGAACAAGAAGATAATTGAGTTAGCAAAATTGTTCAGCGCGGTTTGAGTGTCAAATACACCAAACAAAACAGCCATAATCGGCACTAAAATGGCCGTAACCGTGACATGCAACGCCTCTGTCAGCCATAAAATCGCGATAAAGGTCAGCATACTGATACCAAGCACGACTTGAGGGTCAAATGGCAGGGTAAAGTACAAGGTGAGAAATAGAGCAACGTCAGCAAGGATAATCAGGCTATTGCGGTTAAAAAACCATTCTCTAGTATTGTTGGGCAAAGGGACACTATCATTTCTATTCATTATTATTTTTCCTTATTAGGGCCTTGTGGCATTGCAAATGATCCCACATAAACACCATTTGGAAATATTTTTCATTGCAAATTTGTTAACCGTATCAACAATGAGGTTATGAATGTTAACAGTATGAATAAAATGAACATTTAATCATCACGGGCATTACATGCACGCTCGTCATTCATATAAATTGATGATACTAGAGTACTATCAAGCATGTAGCTCTAGGTACGACCTGTCCGCAAACATTCACATTAATTTTAGTCTCTCTTAGAGTGTAAAAAAGGGGAATCAAGTCCCCCCTCTTCACTTTGCCTTTTACACGATTAACTGTTCAAAGCTTTCCATTACTTCAGCACACTTCATCACTCGGCCGTGCCCTTGCCCTTGGGTTGCCACCAGCATTACGTTTTCCATTTCTTGAGCCGCCTTTTGTGACACTTCAAACTTAGTAAACTTGTCACCTTGATCGTGGACGATAATGGTTTGCGCACTGCGTAACTTAAGCTTATTGTACGGGTCGACGGATTGAATTGGGTAGTGGTACTGATCTTCAACCTCAGAAACGACAGCATTGAACAAACGCATTGAGTAGCCTGAGCGAGCAACGCTACCAAATAGGTTATCGAGATAATCCAATACAGGCGCAATCAACAAGAAAGGTTTATCGACTAGTTTCTGATGATGACACTCGATCGAAGACGCCGTTCCCATGCTGTGACCAACAAGCCCAGCCACATCATCAACACTATCCAAAATCGCTTCTAAGCCATGAACAAATGCCGGAATATGCCCGTACACACCGCCACTTTGACCGTGACCCGGGTGATCATACGCCAATGCGGTGTAGCCTCGGCTCGCAATGTGCTCCATCAAGGGGTAAAACTGACTCGCACTCCCCGACCAACCATGGGTCAGCACCCACACTGGGCCTGTGCCTAATCGGTAAGTTTTAAGTACTCCTTCCTTCGATTCAACTTCGCCTTTAATCAATCCGGTTGGCTCAGCATTCTTAGGCTTGGTGCGCGCAGGGGTCAGCAGCAATTTACGCGCGGTATTTTTGGCATGGTTAGGTGCCAAAGTGTGATGAAGCCGCGTTGTCATGTTGACTAAACTCTTCTTCACACTGAACTTTTTCGAGGTATTAAAGTAAATCTTCTCACTCATGGTTTTATCCTTTTGGTGCCAGTCTCTACTTCTCGCCCAAAAGCGAACGACCGTGCTATTTCTAGTTAAATAATTAGCTAAGTGAACTTCACTTAGCTTAAATTCGTCTTACTTCCAGTCAGCTAACAGGCGTTTAACGCCCTGCCAGAAGTGCTCGTTGCTCGCCTGCTCTCCGTGTATCGAATAAAACAGATGGGCACTTAGATATAAGCCATACAATTCGAACGTGGCCTGCCTAGGCTCAAGATCTTGGCGAAACTCACCATTCTCGACCCCTTTCGCAACCTGAATTCGTAAGTACTCTATCCAAGTTGCGATGGTTTTCTTTAGTACTTGCTGAGTAGGGGCCGTTTCCACGCTTGTCTCTTTCCAAGCATCTAAGAACATACAGCTGCCTTGAAAAGAGTGGTTCCACCCTAACCAGTTATCGAGCAGTAGTGTGAGCTTTTCTTCGATGGTGATCGAAGTTCGCTCCCTCGCGGGCGCAATCACGCGCTGAGTAAAGATCTGGTTGGCGTAATCCAAAACCGCTATTTGCAGGTTATCCTTGGAGTTAAAGTGAGCAAATAAGCCACTCTTTGACATCCCGCATTGCTTGGCTAATTCCCCAATAGTCAAGCTCTCAAGCCCATTTTCACTCGCTAGCTCAAATGCCTTACTTAAGATATTTTCTCGGGTAACTTTGCCTTTACTCATACTGCTCTCTCGTTACTGTTAATGCTATTTTTAGCACACTCGTTCTTTTTTGCAAATTTTATCTCTCTTGCGACTGAATGAAATCACAAAGTCTAACCCGTAAATGTAACAATTCTTAGGGTTAGATTTGACTCTCAAATTACTGTGGTAACTGATAGTAGCCTCAGCATAAATTGATTTAGATTCATTCCTTAAGGCGAATTTATTGATATACCCTGAACACTTTTAATGGTTTTGATGTCGTTATGGAAAGTAAGAAAATTCAAAGTATTGAGCTAGGCCGAGTGATAGCGATATTAGCGATTGCCGCCATGCACTGTCAGATGTTTCTCAGCTATTGGCAAATTAATGAGACGCCCTGGGTTGGATACGTGTTTAACCAAGCAACACGCTTTGCCGTCCCTTTGTTCTTTTTGATTTCAGGTTATTTGATCCAACCCAAGCTAACCGTTGACCCAATCGCGACGCTTAAGCGCTACACCACTCCTTTGCTGCGCATTTTTGTTGTCTGGAGTGTGATATGCCTTGTTATGCCTTTTAACTGGGCGACTGTGGCTGAGCATGGGTATCTCGCCGAACGTCAAGGTTATTGGGGTTACCTTGGTCAAGCACCACTAAACTCGCTGCTAGAAGGCGGCCTCGTCCACTTATGGTTTATTCCCGCGCTGATTTTTGCAGCTGCGATTGGTGCTGGGTTACAAAAGTTTAAGCAGATAGAGCTTTTTGTCCCGCTTGGCATCGCACTGTATGTTTACGGTGTTCTTGCAGGCAGCTATCAGGGGCTAACAGAGTTCTGGTCTCCATTCTTTACCCGAAACGGCCCGTTCTTTAGTACCTTGCTGTTTGCGATTGGTTTTTCGATTCGTCAGCAAACGATAAATGCTACTTCTCGTCAAGCCTTGCTGCTGGCGTTAGTCGGTATGCTGTTACATTTCGCTGAAGCCTTTATCCTCAATAACTATCAGCAACCGTTTAATGGCAACGACTTCCTGTTTGGTACTGTGCTGTGGGGAACGGGCTGCTTTATGTGGTTACTATCAAAACCAGCACTCGGAACTCATTATTGGCTAACCAAGCAATCTAAGTATGTGTTACCTCTCTACGTGGCTCACCTACCTATGATTATTATGATGATGAACGTATCTGGAGTATTGGGCCTGACTGGATTTGCCAAAGATATGACCGTACTGTTTGGCACGATAGTGATAACCTTTGGATTGATTAAAGGGTTAGAGAAAACACCCCTCTATCGACTTCTATTTAGGTAGCTATGTTGGAGTATTATAGAGAGCATTGTTTAGGTAATCGTTGAACAATAGACAAAAACAAAGCGATGGGTAATCCATCGCTTTGTCGTTAATTGGGCTTACGAGCCAAGTCTCTGGCAAGAATCAGTGCTAAGCCAAATACCTGCAGAAACAAGCCAATGTTCTTGTACCAAGCGATCCTTTCATTAAGCGATGTCATCAGTTCAGAGATAGAGAGATTCTCTAGATAAAAATTATCAATCTGATTTCGATACGATTGCTGGGCTTGGTTTATCAGCATCATCAATTGCGGAAGATTGTCCAAGTTAATCTCTGGGATTGGCTGATTAACCCACTGACTCAATTGACCCTTTAGCGTCGCCTGCAGTTGCTGTTGAACTTCGCCCTCGTGAGCGATATGCAGGAGCAACATTTCACGCTTACGTTCGAGCATTTCAACACTGTTCCACGCTAACTGAATTGAATAGATGTTTTCGTCTTTTTGCTCAGACAGCTGACCAATCTCTCCACTCAACTTGTCGAGCACAATACTCGACATCAAAAGCGCCAAGACATTGAGGACTAGCCCCGTCAGCACTAGCGCCCATGCAGGAGGAGAGCGAAACATCATTACCACATCCGATCAAATGGCAAATAGGCGATATTAAGCACGATCAGCACCGCCATCACTAAGAAGGTCATCTTCATCCCCGAAATGCGGCCTTTTAGTCTGTCTGCAAGGATACCTTTCGCATGTAATATACGGCCCAGAACAAACACAATACCACACGCATGGATCATCCAAGGGCTTGCACCGTTGTGCTCCACCATAGCCATCAGAATCAGGGTAATTGGGATGTAATCTACCGCATTGCCCTGTGCACTTCTGGCGATCGTCAGGGCATCTACCCCACCATCCGCATACTTCACCTGAGCTTTGCGACGCTGCTTAATCACCTGAATAGAGAGCCAAATCATTAGTGCAGCAAGAATTGCAGCGTAAAGCGCTGTAACCATCAATATTCTCCTTGTGATTCAGGTTTCTAACACCTGATATTTTCCTCATATCTAAGTATTACTAATTAAGCATAAAAAAGCCCCGCTGAATAGCAGGGCCGAATATTAAAACCAAACTGGCTCAATGTTGGAAGCAAGGTTAACACTCTTCATCGGCGCAGCACTCATCTTGCAAGAACCCAATCACCCCCTCTAGGCACTGATAGTCCGTAACGCAGTAAAGCGTTCGACCTTCTCGGCGCTGACTAATCAACCCCGCTGAAGCAAGACTTGAAATATGATGAGAGAGCGTTGAGCCCGGTATGCCCAGTTTGTCTTGCAAACCACCAACAGCAATACCTTGGTAACCCGCTTTGACGACACTTTTATAAATAGAGAGACGAGTTGGATGACCCAGCTCTTTAAGTGCTTTAGCAACGACTTCAAGTTCCACGACAGACTCCACATGACTTAATATATTTCCAAAGTAATCGAAATATAATTAATTTGCAATAGGAATAAGCTCTACATTTTATCCAAGCATATGGCACAGATTTCACCACTTACATTTGGTTAATCTAATGTTGCACATTTAACAGATGTAAAACATGGACGACAGAGCTACTGTTAATTGCATGTGCTACAGCAGTCAGTGAGGAACCAATGAAAGTGCTAATCCAATACACTCAAACAGGCAAATACAAAGATCGAGTTTGGGAAGCCTTAACCCTTAAGGCAAAAGGAGAAATTCATGCAGTCACACCTTCTTCTGCTGCACGGCTAATCGAGCAGAATAAAGCTGTTTTGTTTACAACTGATGGCCAAGATATCGTATTTCAAGGTTAGCCTGAACGAATATTAACTCAATTTTAGGGCTCACTTTGCGCCTCCCCAATTCGTCGAGTGAATACCCATTACCGGAGCACACATATCTTTCCCTGATAAGTCACTGTTCCGGTTTTCTTGAGCAAATCTCATTGCTCTCAGCCCTTCATTTCGATAACTTGATTGGGTTGCAGGTATGTTAAGTGAGGTATAGAGTGAAAACACTGCTAATTGTTAATGTCGGCTCAGCCCCCGAAAGTCAGCTAAACAAATTTGGTGATTTTGAGCTGTGGGCTAAGCAAGCTATTGGCAACACGACTCTTGATATTGCATTTCACGATGGTATCAATCACCCTCTCCCGAAACCGCAGAACCTTGCAGGCGTGATTATCATGGGTTCATTGTCAATGGTGACAGAAGAAGCGGACTGGATGAAACGACTGGCAGCCGAGATAGTTCAGCTTGCCGAGTTTAACATTCCAACATTGGGGATCTGTTTCGGCCATCAACTTATTAGTTATGCCTTCGGTGGTAAAGTAAACATCAACCCAAACGGGTTAGAGGTTGGCACCATCAATGTTTCCCGTTTACCAAGTAGCCAAGATGACCAACTACTCGACCAACTTGCGGAAAATTTCCAAGCGCAAGCGGTACATTTTCAATCGGTGATCTCACTGCCAGACGGTGCTGTCCGCTTGGCTGAAAGCATCATGGACAAGCATCATGCATTTCGTGTTGGCGACTGCACATGGGGCGTGCAATTTCATCCAGAATTTACCGCTGAGATCATGATAGATGTACTTGAAAACTTTCAAGATGAGCTAGGTGAACAGGTCGTTACTACCAAAAAACGACAAGTCACCTCAACTCCACATGCCCAGCAAATCCTTAAACGTTTTTCTGACCTCTGCCTTGCTAAGACTGAGGTTGTGAGCACTTAATCAGATCATCAATTTACGCCCAAAGCGAATTACATAGAAATCAGAACTTCTGCGTTGGATCAACCGTCAATACTATTTTACCTACCGCTTGATACTGCTCACTGCGACGGTGAGCGTTTTGGATCTCTTCAAGCGGATAAACCGTATCAATGGGAATCTTAAGCTTGTGTTGTTCGACCAGCTTAACTACTTGGTCTAAATCATGTGCGTTGTTTTCCACCCACATACGATGAAAAGCGATACCGTATATCCCAACCTCTGCTTCAGGGAGTTCATCGAAGGTAGAGACAATCACGCCACCTGATTTAACGCAGGGTATCGTTCTGTGTAGTAGATATGATCCCGATTTTGCTACAAAGGCGAGATCGTAATGCATCGAAGAATGCCAGCCAGAATCACTTTCTACATAAACTTCATCAGCCCCAAGGCTCTGCAAGTATTCCTGCTTCTCCTTTGAGGCTGTCGCAACAACGTAGGCACCGGCGGCTTTAGCAATCTGAACAGCAAATGCCCCAACCCCACCAGAAGCGTTGTGTATCAATACCGATTTACCACCTTCTAATCGACCATGTCGATATAGCCCTTGCCATGCTGTCACCGACGCTAGCGGTAATGCGGCTGCCTCAATAAAACTTAGCGCTTGAGGTTTTTTTACGACTAAATTCGCATCTACGGTGACAAACTCTGCATTGGTCCCTTGCTCAGCGATTGGGGCAAACGACAATACTTTATCACCCACTTTCAGTGACTCGACTTCAGAACCCAACGCTTCCACAACTCCTGAGCAATCCCACCCGAGAATTAACGGCAGAGTATGAGTATCTGTTTCTGCCATCATGCCGTTTCTCAGATGAAAATCGACCGGGTTCACTCCCGAAGCGGCCACTCGAATCAAAACTTGGTTTGACCTTGGTTGTGGTTTTTCCAGTTGTCCTACTTTGAGATTGGTCACGTCGCCGTATTGTGTGATAAACGCTGCTTTCATGATTTTCTTCCTTAGATGTGATGAGAACAGCTTCAGTATTCAGTGATTAACCTATTTCTTCTAATCAATAGTTGATATAAACACTATTCCACAGAGGAATGAATCATATGGCTAAGGTTGATCTAAATCTGATTGTTATCTTTGATGCAATTATGCGCGAGCAGTCGATCACAATTGCAGCAGAACAACTGGCGATGACTCAGCCCTCGGTATCTAAAGCAGTGTCTAGAATGCGCTACGCTTGGAGAGATCCACTATTTATCAAACAAGGTCGAGGGATTACCCCCACCCCTTACGCAAAAAAACTGTGGCTAGAAGTTGCTGACCCTTTACGTCAAATAAACAATTCTATCTCAACGCCAAAATTCGATCCTATGACGTCTTCTACCCAGTTGAGAGTTGCCCTAACAGATGGTATTAGTGGTTTGTTCTGGCCCCGATTACGTACCATTATCGAGCAAAGAGCGAATGCTATTGATCTTTTTGCCGTCCCATTCATCGGTGACGGCGAACAACAGTTGCTCGCTGCAGAAGTGGATTTGGTGCTGGATTATTTCCCAACCAAACATCATCAGATAACCGTAAAACACTTGTACGAGAATCACTTTACCTGTGTTATGCGACCTAACCATCCTCTCGCTAAGCAGAAACTGTCACTTAAAACATTTTGCCAAGCCGACCATCTGCTGGTTTCGTTATCAGGCGATCCTAGTGGCTCGGTTGATAAGTGCCTTGAACAGGAGGGAGAGAAACGAAGAGTCGCGATGACAGTTAATAGCTTTTCATGCGCAATCAACTTGCTGCAAGAATCTAACTTAATTTGCGTTATGCCATATACTGTCGCCAGCAAAGCAATCCATTCAGGGCAACTGGTTCAAAAAGCTGTCCCGATTTCTGTTCCCTCACCCACGATATCTGTTGCTTGGCACACCCGTAACCAGCCTAGCTTGGCACTAAAGTGGTTGATCAATGAAATTGAACAGTTAGTCATCCATGACTCTGAGGCCTTTACCACTCCTTTGCTCGACACTTAGCCACCAAGACTTCAAGCGTTTCAGATTAAACCTTAGCCTAGCGAATAGACACTGTTGTCTGGCTTGCAACACGACTATCAAACTCGGAGATACGTGCTAAAAACGCCGGTTTATCTTTCTGGGAGATTGAGCTAGCCAGCGGTAAGTTAGCTTTCATTGGGTCAACTGCTCGGTTACGGACCAAGACTTCAAAATGCAAATGTGGCCCCGTAATTCGACCAGTAGCACCAGCAATCGCGATCTTCTGACCACGCTTTACCTGCTGCCCTTTCCTCACCAAAAAACGATCAAGGTGAAGATAACGAGTCTTGTAGACGCTGTTGTGCTCAATCACAAGATATTTACCAGCATATTGATGGTTGCGCACCGCAATCACTTTACCATCCCCCGTCGAATAGACTGGCGCGCCAACTGGAGTTGCGAAGTCCGTACCATTATGTGGCGTGACACGCCCTGTTACTGGGTGTTTACGACGCGGGTTAAAGGGTGAAGTAATACGACGAAACTGTTTTGCTACCGGAAAACGATCGAATGCTTGCTCAAGGCTGTTACCTTGCCGATCGTAAAAGCGGCCATCTTCAGCTAGAAAGGCTGCAACTTCTCTGCTGCGCAGGTAAACGGCAATGCCTTGAACTTCGGTGTTGCCTGTAAGGTGGTTACCCAAATATTGCTCTTTAACCAATACATTAAACCGATCCCCTGCACGCAGTTCTTTGGCGAAGTTTACTTTGTCACGTAGAACATGGGTAATGCCAGCAATCTGCTTAGGGGTTAAGCCCGCACGATAGGCAGATAAGGAAAAGCTCCCCTGAATATCGCCCGAATAGAGCTTTTCCTGCCATACACCCGCTTCTTCGACAAAGCGGTAGCTAAAGCTATTGTCTGCCTCACGAGTAAACACCGCCCTTTCAACCAAGCTTTGGTGGTAAATCAAGGTCGCGAGTTGTTTAGAATCGCTATCAAACACAAGTTCCAAGTGATCACCCGGCTTAATAGTATCTAACTTTAGCGACTCGAGATCGGCCTCCAGAATACTTTGTAGCGTCTCGTATGGTATATCCCATGTCGAAAATATCGTGCTTAAGGTATCACCGACTTTGACAAAGTAGTGGACGCGAATCAAAGGCTTTAGCTGAGAAGAAATAGTATTTTCAGGACTTTGATATGCGATCACTTTTATCGGAATAGGATCACTCTTAGTTTCGGGCTTAAAAGTCAGCACAGTGGCGAGTGAAAATGCAGTGACTGCAACAGCAGTCAAAGCGGGGCGGACAAGCTTCATAGAATAGAAACCACACAAAAAAGATACGTTATAACATAACACCAAAAATCACTCAAACGTAACCTATTCTCAGCACACTCACCCAACGACGTTGTTATCTTTGAATCGACGCTATAAATACTGGCGCCGCTCTACAGACATCAATTCCAACATTCTTAAAGCAATAATTTATTATCGTTTATCGATAAATAATTATTGACCAACACACTTCCAAACACTATTATCCTTCTACGAAAACTCAACAGGATTAATTATGTCTAATATTCAAAAACAAAGCCGCCGAGTGCGGGCGCTATTTCAATGTCTTTTCATGCTGGTACCTATTGCGGTTTGCTATTACTGGCTTACAGTTGAAACCACCTACGATATTGTTTCGTCTTTGGGAATAATCCAGCTCTCCTATGAACTAGATGACTACACTCTACTACCACTAACTACCTCAACAAGACTGCTTGCAACTGTTGCAAGTCTGATGCTAAGTGGCATCATTATGTATGCCTTGAAGGTACTTATTCAGCTGTTCCGAAACTATGAACGCAATGAGATATTTACCCTCGATAACGCAAGACACTATCAGAAGTTGGGCTATATCGTATTTTACTGGGTTGCAGGTTCAGTCATCTACGACTCATTGATGTCGGTTATTTTGTCGTTCAACAACCCCCCAGGTGAGAGAATTCTGACTATTAGCTTCGTGGGAATGGACTTTTTGTCCTTAGTACTAGGCTTGATTATTTTGATCATTTCCTGGGTAATGAAGGAGGGCTACACTCTTGCCGAAGAAAATAGTCATACAATTTAAGGATTTAACATGACCATCCGCATTAATTTAGATGTAATAATGGCCAAACGGAAAATACGCTTAAAAACATTGGCACAATTGGTAGGGATTACCGAAGCCAATCTGTCAGTCTTGAAGAATGGCAAAGCAAAAGCAGTACGTTTATCCACATTAGATAAACTTTGTGAAGTACTTGAATGTCAACCTGGAGATATTCTCGAGTTCAATGAAGATGGCGATAGTGAAAGCGCCGTTCAAAGCTAGTTTTTACTTTATTGTTCGCAGACTGAAATCAAAACCCTAAACCCGCGCCCCACTGGCGCGGGTGCTTACAATAAATATCATACAAACTGTCCTCTTTGAACTAACCAAACCCATCAAGTAAACCATTCAATTTAGCGCTCTTGCGAGTACTTCTTTCAATAATTGAAAAACTCAACAACTGATTGATTTTATTCTACATTTAAAATATTTCCACTTTGTTGGAAATATTTATCTTGAACAATTCTTCTTTAAAACTATAATTCGAGAAATATAGAAATGAAGTTGGAGTCAATCATTATGAATAACGAATTTATAACTATGGCGAGCGAAGCACTCGACATGTTCACGTTTCTTGCGACAGAACTAATCATCCTGTTTTTGGCGATAAGCTACCTTGTTGGTGTGCTGCAGGAGTTTTTAACACCAGAAAAGATCCAAGCGATCCTGAGTTCTCGCAACGGTAAAGGTTACGTGGTGGCAGCCCTGCTTGGTGCAATCACACCATTCTGTTCGTGCTCAACGATTCCTTTCTTAAAAGGTCTACTAAGAGCCAGAGCGGGGTTCGGTCCGATGATGGTATTCCTATTTGGTAGCCCACTACTGAACCCTATCATCATCGGCTTATTCGTGGTGACCTTTGGCTGGAAAGTAGCACTGTTCTACTTTGCTATTGCCATGATGGTATCTGTGGTTGCGGGCTACGCGTTGGAAAAACTAGGATTCGAGCGCTACGTAAAACCAGAAGCCTACCAAGTAGCTGATTCATCAAACTGCAGTTCGAGCTGCGGGGAAAATAACACCGTGGCCAAGTCAGAGCCATCATGTGGAACCTCTAAATGCGGTGACACTGCGCCTGTTGTAGCGAAAGAGGCAGCTTGTAGTAGCGAAACGAAAGTAGAAGTCTCTTGCTGCTCTGCAGATGGCACGATAACCGCTACTGTCGTCGAAAACAAAGAGCCGAACCGTTGGGTTAAAATTTGGTCCTCAACTTGGAAAGATTTTAGACAAGTCTTCCCTTATCTAATGCTAGGTATTGCTATTGGTTCATTTATCTACGGATTTATTCCTACTGAGTTGATTGCTGAGTACGCTGGCGCGGGCAAATGGTACGCAATTCCTGTCGCAGCCATTATCGGTATACCTTTGTACATTCGCGCAGAAGCGGTGATTCCTCTTAGTGCAGCCTTAGTTCAAAAAGGCATGGCACTAGGCTCTGTGATGGCCCTGATCATAGGTAGCGCAGGCGCAAGTTTGACTGAGGTAATTTTGCTTAAATCTATCTTTAAAAATCAGATGATTGCTGCCTTCCTCGTAGTCATCCTGAGCATGGCGATTGGTGCTGGCTTCCTATATACTTTCATCTTTGGATAATAACCAAAAAAAGGATTGGCATTGGTGCCAATCCTTTTTTTGATTTAGAGTCAATTACTCATAATCTGAAGCATATGTCTCTTCGTAAGTATGAGAATAAAGCTCAAACAAGTTACCGAACGGGTCTTCTAGGTAAACCATTTTCGCTGGCTTACTATCATCTTCTGGGTGGTAACGCATCACATCCATACGTATCTTGCCACCAAACTGTTCTACTTTCTCCATCACGCCTTCAAAGTCGTTGGTTTGCAGACAAAAATGGAAGATGCCTAAACGCGAGAAATCTACTTCATGCTGCTCCTGACGATCCTTCATTTCAAAAAGCTCAACGCCGATGCCATCTGTGGTCACTAGATGCGCGATGTTAAAGCCTTTAAACCCTTCACCAAAAACCGCGATACACATACGACCAATGGCGGTTTCTCGCTCCTCAACTACTTTAGTGTTGTTCATTACCACCTTGAGACCTAGTGCCTGAGTGTAAAAGTCTACCGCTTTGTTCATCTCACCGACCATAATGCCTACGTGATTCATTTTCATAGCTTTCTCCAAATTCAATTCGATGTTTTGCTTCGATGGAGAGAGTGTATGGACACACAATGATTAAATGAAATTATCATTTATTATAAAAATGATAATATTTTTTTATTCTTAAAATTAATCATGTCACATTCTGAATAGTTATAGAAATGTTAATGCCACTTTACTCTACTGCTTTGAATCTATATCTAAGATCTCGCTGGATAGAAATTATATCCGATCAATATGCAGACACTAACTAGCCAACCTGAATATCGTTTTCAGGCTGGCATTTAGGTTGAAAGTTTACCTTTCACCCAGCACTTCAAACTCGTCATAAGTCAAACGAGCTTTACCATCCGCCTGCAACGTCCATACCTCTTTATGTACCACTCCAAATGCTTTATTCATTGTCCACTTGGAAGTCAGGATATAGCTGCCTTCGTCTACCTTCTCCCATGCAGTATCTGTATAGGCAACATCGCTAAAACCTTGGTCAATAATGTTTTGCCAAAATGCTTGGATCTGTTCACGACCTTCAAAAACGCCAAATGGCTTGGCATGCATCGTTGTTCCTTCTTGATACTGTTCAGAACAACCCCGCGCATCTTGATTATTGAATGCTTGTTTCCACGCCGCAATACCTGCCTGACAGGCTTCTAATACTGATTGACTCATTCTTATTCTCCTCTAAGTTGATGACCTCATCTTAGTGTTATGATTAAAATGAAAAAACAAACAAATAAGAAATTACTGTTCGAAAAAAGAGAACAATAGAACAACTAGACATAATTAAATGACCCTGTTTATGCACATTGTCGACGGCGGCTCGATAGCAAAATCGTCGGGAATATTCGTACTGTCTAAATCCTTACTCATCAACTCCAGCGTTCGCTATTTCGATGGCGCGAGACGCAATTGAAGAGCAATTAATAAGTTTTAACTCAGTTAAAAACACCCTTAACTTAACTTGAATCAATATTCTTATTTATTTCACTAATCATTCAAATTTGATGTCCTACACTTGTTTAAAATACCAGTGACTAGATCAAGGAGAACACCATGATTGCAGTACACAGAGATTACGAACTTGTCGGGATGAATCACTCTCATGCCCACATTGAAATTAATCCTACTGGGTTGATTGATGTTGAAATCATGGAGAATAAGCTACATCTTCAAGCAGAATTTAGTGAGCTATCTTTTAAAAAGGTTGGTGGCCACACAAGGCTATGTGGAAAGCAGAATAAAAAGCCTTGGCAAGTCGAGCTTGAGAATAAAGATGCAGAAGAAATTAACCGCTTAATCGACGCGGCCAGTGAAGAATATGAAACCTTGATGCGTGATCTCTGACTCACGCCGCGCTTTACTAGGCCCCCTTTAAAGCCATATCAAGCATAAGATTTGATATGGCTTACAGCCCAAAGTATTGATGGGTTAAGGCGTCGCTTTCGTCACAACAAACTCATGTCCATCCAGAATCCCTTTCCCGCTTTTGATCTCGTTAAGGCGAGCTGTCACGACACCATCACTGCTTGTAAAATCAACACTGTAGCTATCAACATACTCTTGGACATATTTGCTTGATAGCGACTTAAGTTTATCAATGTACACAACCGCTTTATCAAACTCTCCTTGAGAGACCACTTCAAGTTTTGGTGTCAACAGTTGGGCAAACTTGTATGGGTGAGCAACAAAACCACTGCCCATAACCAAAGCCGCAATGATTGGAGTCGTAATCACCGCACTTTGAAACCATTCAGAGAACATTTTATGATTTTGAACTAGGCTTCCGTTAGCATTACGGTTAGACCACTCTTTCTTGGCACGCTTTAGTACTTTGCCCACCAAGCAACGTTGAATCATATAATCTACAAGCTTGACAATGCGCTCAAACAAGCCTGTTAGTACACTGACTAACGTTCCAACCCCTGCAAAGGCATCGCCGGCTGCTTCTAAACCAATCTTAGTGATACCCACCGCGGCATTCTTAATGCCACCTAAAGCACCTGTCGCAGAATGACGCGCCAACGCATTGGCTATAATACTCGGGTGCCCCCCCAGTAGCTCTACACCACGGCCGGCGTATATCTGCGTGATAAGGTCTTTGGACTTACACACAGCCTGTTTTACGCCGGAGTAAATATCTGATGCACTCTGAACATAGCCCCAGCCAGGAATAAAACTAGAGAAGTTTCCTGCAAACTCTCCAGTCATCCAAGTAGCAAAGTCAGCAAACCATTCTACGCCATAGAGCAAATCACCGTATATATTACGAGCCTTGTTCATCAGCATACGAAAGAAATCAGAAATCACCTGCTTGACCTTAGTCACCACAGCAGAAGCCGTATCACCCACTACCTTGGCAGCACCAACAATCTTCTTGCCCGCTTTAGTTTGTTGCAGTTTGTTGATCGCATTGGTTTTATCGAGAAGACCTGATGCGGCCGACTTAAGATCACTCAATGGTTCAGAGCCAATCACAAAGTTGTCAAAGAAATGCGCATTGGAAAAAGACGAAACCTTCGAGATTTCAGTGCTCGCTAACATGTACATTGCCCCCATACGCGCATCCGCCATTTGGGCAACTTGAACATCCAACGCAGTATTTTTGGTTTTACCAAACATTTTGTCTTTAATTAGACGCTTTAAAATTTTAACCTGCATGCAAGCCTCGCAATTATTTTTATGCAACCCAGAACTTATGAATTGCTGTCATTGTTTTATTGATACATTTGCAAGGATAATACATTTTTTTATCAATAAGGTGGTCGGTTTAGACAAATAGTGCAGAATGGGATGAGAAATGATGTACAACAATCAAATTGTTATACAGGTTCCGTTGCCATTGGTAGTAATCGCTCTAGCAACTTCTGCACATTATCTATTGCGGTGTTTCTCTTGAGCGAACATTAGGCAATAAAAAGGGTGTCGTAAGACACCCTAAACTCATTCGTAACTTTACATTACGTAGAAGTCTGGTTTATACCGAAGAATGACCTTTTCCATTGCAGAAAATACATGTGCGCGCTCTTCTTCAGTAAGGTCTTGAGTAGCAAACGCCATCTCATCTTTGATCATCTGCGCTAACTGGTCATGAACTTTTTTACCTTTCAGTGTCAAAAAAAGACGTTTAGCATTCTTATGATGGGGATCTTTTGCACTCGCAATCAATTCATTCTTTTCCGCATGGCGAATGAGGCTGGTCATAGTTCCCTTGCTACGATGCAAACGCTCCGCGATCACGCTTGGGCGAAGACCATCTTCATAGTCTAGCTCCATCAACACCAGCATTTGCTCAAAATTCACATCGTCGCGAAGCTTCGAAATTTTATTTTGAATAGCGTTTTGAATCATACGAGTTGCGATAAAACTCATACCGACCGTTGTTTCAAATATTTTCTTTGATTCTTCAGACATCGTGATCTTCCAATTTAAGTTCTTTACCTATTATCCATTTATTAGTTCGATACAGAAGCATTTCCGACACACTTTATTATTTATTTTGTGAATTTGTGCAAATAGATATGCATGTATGTGAGTGATTACTTTTCTTGATAGATACAAAGGCGTGATTTATTAGTTAGCTATGAAAGATAAATGCCACTATAGGGATATTTGCTAACTTTCCCAATCTAAAGTCATGGGAGAGAGGCAAACTATGCCTCCCACACTGTGATAAATTTGATATCTAACACTAATAATTCAAAATATACTTTAGAGATTAACGTTTAGCTTGCTTGCCCTTATCTAGCCACAAAGTCTCAAGCATCGACCAGACCTTGTCGGCAAGTTTGTCTAGATTAGGCATTAGAAGGTAAACCAGCCCGACAAAAAGAATCGAGCCGATTAGATCTATCGGTCGATGCATGCCTAGCCACAAACGACTGTAAGCAACCCCCATGGCCCACACACCAACTAACACCACTAAACCATAATGCTTGCTTTGCCAAAAAAAACCACCAAAAAACGCCAAGCAAATTGCCGCAAATATGGTATGCCCAGATGGAAACGAATAGTCTTTTTCCCCTTGCCAGTGACGAGTTCTCCACGTAGTAACCTGGTTCGAGATCTTATTGATGACCTCTGCTTTCTGTGCGCTATCTAAATTGTAAAAATGCGAAGGTTGAGGAATCAAGAGTTGATGTGAAAGAAGCTCTGTATACGGACGAGGGCTCTCTGTCATATGCTTGAGCCCAGTTTTCGCTGCAAACCCAATCGCTAAGATGATGCCTAGTTGAACTATCTTGCTGAGAATTAGTGAGTTAGTGCCCACTATCTTCCAAGTAAAAAGTATCAGTAGAGTTAGTGTAATTAAAAACCCCTTTGAACCTGCGGAATCAGTCAGAATGGTGTAACTCAATCCCGTCAGTTCAGACACCTTGCCCAATAGGTCAAGGTGACTAACAAACAGTGTCATTGGCGCAATAACGAGCAAAAAAGCAATGAGCAACGCTAAGCCTTCGCGCTTGTTCTGAATGAAGTTTTTCACGATAGGGATTCACTACAACTAAAACCGGAGCTGAAGTTTAGTCGAGTTAAGGTGGAAATTTTATCAATACAATGTCAATTTAATGAAATTTCGTGTTGATTGACGCGGTTAAGCATCGCAACTCAACGAGACTTGCTACGTTTCACCTCTAGCATTCGTTTGTCGGCCACATCAATTAATGACTCTAAAGTTGTGTCATTCAAAACTTTAGAAGAGGCGACACCGACACTAAACGTTATTTGATAACGATGTGTCGAATCTTGGTTAAATTTCTCCACCGATTGAGTAAAGCGGTCAATGGCAATATGAGCTACCATCTCTGTTGTTCCTGACATCAGTACTACAAACTCATCTCCCCCCATGCGCGCGTACACGTCAGACTCTCTAAAAGAAGACTCCAACAGCCGAGTAAACTGCTTGAGTGCCTCATCACCGAGCTGGTGACCAAATTGGTCATTAATCTGCTTGAAGTTGTCTAGATCAAAATACGCAAGAGAAACAGGAAAACCACCAAAGCGACAATAGTCGAGTAACTTTTCTCCTAAAGAAGAAAAACCGCGCCGATTAGATATTTGAGTTAATGGATCTGTCGTTGCTGTCACTCGCGTCACTAACTCCTGCTCAACGATTTTAGCTAAGTCAATGAGGTCGTTTATTTGCTCTTGGTTAAAGTGACGAGGCTTAGTATCTATGACACACAAAGTACCGAGCATAGTATTATCATGATGGGCAAGAGGAACGCCTGCGTAAAAGCGGATACCTGGCTCACCGACAACAAGAGGATTGTCAGCAAAGCGATCATCTTTGGTCGCATCCGAAATGATGAAAGGCTCGGTGCCAAGAATAGCATGACCACAAAACGAAATATCACGAGGTGTTTGTTGCGCATCCATCCCATAACAAGACTTAAACCACTGTCGATCACTATCGACAAGGCTCACCACAGCGATAGGCACATCAAATAACCTTTTTGCTAGGCGAGTAACGCGATCAAAACGTTCTTCAGATTCCGTATCTAGAATGTCGAGCTGTTCAAGCTCCTCAATGCGCTGCGCTTCGTTTTTGGGTTTATTAGGTACCTGCATGCCATCATAGATACTTGTGGAAACATAATAAAAATTCTAGCAGCCGAATCTAGAGATGTCTGAAAGTTGACCAATATATTTCAAGTTCTGTTGCTTAGGGCAACCATCCGTAAGTAAAAAAACAATAACCTTAAAAGCCCCACCGTTTGCAATCAAATCCTAACGCTTTGCATCTAATCCTTGCTGCCAGAATGCTACTTCCATACGTGTGGCTGTTTTAAACACTTGAATTAAGTTCTGACCACGCTGGCTATGGATATCAATCTCTTCTAGTAACTGATTGAGATGAGCTGCCCATCGTGCGACGGTAGATTGAAACTCCTCTCCACTGTATAGCTCAATCCAACTTTGATAAGGGTTCCCTTCTAGCTTCGCGGTTTTACTTTCTCTTAGCGCTTTACCAATCACCGCGTAACCAATCGAACAAGGTGCCAAACCGATATACAGTTCGATTAACTCTCCTGTCATGCCAGCATCTAGTACATAGCGTGTATAAGCGACGGTAGCGACATCTTCCGGTTCATTTTCTAAGTCAGATTCGGTTAACCCCCACTGGTCGCAATAGTCCACATGATGTGCTATCTCAGAATCTAACAACGCATGAAAACTTGGGAGCACTCGGCGCATCTCTTCTAAGCTACGGGCTTTATACATAGCTAGCGCGTAGGCACGGGCATACTGTTTTAGAAACAAAAAGTCTTGCTTCAAGTAATGTAAAAAACAAGATTGCGGCAACAACCCGCTGGAAAGTTGCTGAACAAAGGAGTGGTCTGTGTACTGGTGCCAATCGGACTGACAGGCTTCGATAATGTCTTGGTATTTCATGTGTAAGGTTTCCGCACGTAATTGACGATTTGTCTCAGTGTCACCATCACTAGGGTATGAAGGGTTACGATGTAGAGCCAGATGCCCTTAACGCACATTCGTATGTCCACAGAAAAAGTGGTGTACCGGACCATGCCCGTTACCCACCTCTAGCTGATCGGCATGAGCGATAGCTTGAGAGATGTATTGCTTACCAAGGTAAACGGCTTTATGCAGGCGGTTCCCTTGAGCAAGATAAGAAGCAATGGCCGACGAAAGCGTACAACCTGTACCGTGGGTATTCTTGGTTGCCACTCGTTTTGCGCACAACAACTCACTGCTCTGCTGTTGGATAAGGAGGTCATCGCTACTTTGGTCTGTTTCTAAATGCCCGCCTTTAAGCAGTACTGCCTTGGCGCCAAGTGTTCGTAGAGACTCGATCATCGCACCCATTTGATCTTCATCTTGAGGCATTTCTCCCTCTATCAAGGCCGCGCCCTCAGGCAAGTTAGGTGTGATTAAATCGGCAAGCGGCAGTAGTTCCTGCTTTAATGTCGAAATGGCCGAACGCTCTAACAGTAAATCACCGCTTGTTGCCACCATAACAGGGTCAACCACTAAATGCTTTGGTTGATATTGTCGGATTTTAGCGGCGACGACTTTGATGATCTCGGTATCGGCAAGCATGCCCACTTTGACTGCAGCAACATTAAGATCGGTAAATACAGCATCCAATTGGCTTTCAATGTGCTCAATCGGGATGGGGTGAATAGCGGTTACGCCTTGGGTGTTTTGCGAGGTAATGGCAGTGATCACTGAACACGCATAACTGCCTGTCGCCGACATGGCTTTTATATCAGCCTGTATGCCTGCTCCACCACCGCTGTCAGAGCCAGCTATGGTTAATACGATCGGGGTAAAATCTTGTGAGTGTGGCATAGATGCTCCTACGACATGACGTACAGGAACTCTCGACCACGAAAGAAAGCTCAGAGAATGAGCTTAGCCATCGAATACGACTACACTAAACATTGTTACTGGATTAATGCAGATAGTTCCCTACGTCAGTGCTAACTGAATCAGGTTCAACGGGTCTCGCTTCGCGATCTCAGCCCTTTCCCTATAGGGTAGGCTCCCCGACTATTTCGTAAATGATAACAATAATTTTCATATTATTGCAGCACTTATTTAGCCCTATTAGACAGATCGAACAACTCCCTATATGGATTCGATTGATCATCTTTGTAAGAGTCAGTTTTTGTGAACTATATTAATTAATCTCACATGGAATAAAGGAGAGTGCGATGAGCCAGGAGGCACTACTATCTCGTTTAAACGAATTACCTAGAATCCAACGAGTACTTCAAGAATTGCTTGATATGGTCAATAACAGCGAGGTTGACTTTAGAGCATTAGCAAAAAAAATATCAACCGATCAAGTTCTTAGCGCTCGACTACTCCGCCTCGCCAACTCGGCTCATTTTGGGGGCAACAAGAGTGTTTCTTCAGTCAATGAAGCACTGCTTCGAGTCGGGACTGGCCCAGTCAGAACTTTAGTTGTTGCGTCCGTCCTTTCAAGCGCTTTTCCAAGAATCAAAACCTTAGACATGGACAAGTATTGGGAGGAAACTTTCGAAGTGTCAATTATCGCTAGTAAAATCGCGCTTGAGACGGGGATGGACAGCAATGAAGTTTTTACCACAGGGGTACTACACAACATTGGCGAACTGATGATTCATACTTTAGTACCTGAGCAGGCAAAAGTGATCACACAACGCGCAGAGCAAGGAGAAAGCGCGATTGCTGTGCAGGAAGAGATTCTCGATATTACCGCCCCAACTCTAGGTGCAAAGTTAGCCAAATCATGGCATTTTCCTGACGATATGGTTGACGCAATTGCCAACTTTGACGAGCCACGCGATGCAGAGATCTCACCTAAGATGGCAACGACGCTACACTTAGCTCGTTCTATTCATCGCGACTGGGATAAACTCGAAAGCAATGAAGGAAAATCCCGTTATCTAACCGAACATCCAGACTCTCGCCTTTTGCATATTTCAGCTGACTTTGCCCCGACTATAGATAAATACCGAGGGAATGGTCGCGACCTCGCTACTTATCTCAATGCAGCGTAACTTTATAGGCGAGCCCTCTGCTCGCCTTTTTCCTATCAGAAATTATTGTTATCGCATAAACTAATCTAGATAAATTTTTGTTATGTGAGGATGTGATGATAAACCCTGCTTGGCTCAAAACCTTTGTGACTTTGATCGACACTGGTCACTTCACTAAAACTGCAGAAAAGTTGTTTATGACTCAGCCAGGTGTCAGTCAACACATCAAAAAGCTCGAACAGGCTTGTGGTTATCCCTTAATTGAAAGGCACAACAAAAGCTTTGAAGTGACCGACTCGGGACGTAAAGTCTATCAATACGCGACGCATATGGAGCGTCAAGAGTCAGAACTACTCAGGTCACTTAATATGGAGGACCCATTCTCTGGTAGTGTATCGATTTCTTGTTCTGGCTCTTTGGCTCTTCTGCTCTATCCGAATCTGCTCAATTTACAATGTAAATATCCTGCACTCATTCCAAGATTAGAAGCTGCACCACACCAAAAAATTGTTGCCGATGTTTTGTCTGGTATGACGGATATCGGTATCGTCACTCATATTCCATCTGATTTGAGATTTGATACCGAAAGATTAGGCAATGAACCACTATGCTTAATGTCACCTAAAAAATATACCTCTCGGCCGCTAACACAAGCTAGCTTGAAGGAAATAGGTTTAGTTCAACATCCAGATGCAAATCATTATCTTTCGATTTACTTTGCGCAATGTGGTGAACCCGAGCTAGAGAAAGTAAATATTGATGATATTCCTGTGACGGGCTACATCAATCAGCTGAACCAAATCTTACTACCTGTCGCCAATGGGTTAGGCTTCACCGTGTTGCCCAAAAGCGCTCTCGATACATTTGTAGAAAATGACCGCATTTCAATATTTGAGCCTTGTAATGAAGTGGTTGAAACACTCTATTTCTTAACGAAACGTTACCGCCAACGGCCAAAAAGATTTGAGACGATCAAAGCCGAGATGACTAAACATTTTCGTTAGTAGCGAAACAAGTAGGCTAACCAAAACGAAAGTTGGTTTCCAACTCTTCAATCCAAGCGCCACCTATCGCTCCAATCAGGACTATATTCACCGTAAAGCGTTTGCCTTCTTTCGAGCGCAAAGAAAAAGTTTCGAGTTTTCTTTCCCCTATAGCTAAATACTGGGTCTTAATGCTGTACACCGAGTAGTCCCAATATCCTGATTCGCTAATCACCAAAGAACCTAACGTCCCCGTTTTTGCCACGACGCTTTTAGGATTAAAACGTACACATCGACGATTTTCTCCACTAATCTGCAACTTACCCGAATCAAAAAGTAGTGGGAAGAAATCACTCTGTGCGACAAAAGAGTTCACCGTATGGTCGTCATTGGTCATTTGATGCAAGTAATCCATAACGTTCTCCTTAAGATAACTCAGCGACCGTGCGAGCCTATATCTATAGCTAACGCAATCTGCATGCCAGAAAACAATACTCAACAGGATGAATATTATCTCTTGTTTTCAAATAGATAATCTTGGACGGAAAAATTGCTCCCGTTCATTCCCAAAATGAGAAGCAAAACAAGACGAAACCCTCAATTTGGCAACGAAATATTTACAATCATTTTGCGTAGCTTCCAACTTAAAGTGTTAGTCTCCTCACTCCATAAAAAAAAGACAAAAAAATGAAGCTAGAACACATTGACACTCCGGCATTATTCATTGATATCGACGCAGTCGAGTCGAACCTTGTAACAATGCAACAAAGGATAGACCAGCTAGGTTTAACACTTCGCCCGCATACTAAGGCGCACAAAATTCCTCAATTGGCACAAAAGCAAATTGAATATGGTGCAAAAGGAATCTGTACTTCCAAACTTGGTGAAGCAGAAGTGATGATGGCAGGGGGGATTCAAGATATTCTTATCACCACGCCGATTGCTGGTACAAAAAAATATCAACGCTTGATAGACCTTTGCACCCAGTACCCAGACGCCACACTTTATCAAGTAATCGACCATCCACAGCATGTCAACGCTATCGCTAAGCTGGCAATGGATAAAGGAATCACGGTCAAACTTCTAATTGAAGTTGAAAGCGGGCAGCAGCGTTGCGGCGTTCCTGTAGGCAGAGAACTTTTGGCGTTGATAGAACAGATCATGAACACACCTGGTGTTCACTACTCGGGTATTCAAGCTTATAGCGGCCACCTCCAGCTCATTAAAGGTTTTGAACATCGTCAACTTCAGGCGCGCACAGCCGTTACCGAATTGTTTGACTATATTGAAACAGATTTGAAACCTCGCGGACTAGATCCTGATATTGTCAGTGGTGGAGGTACTGGAACCTATCAAGCCTATCAAGGGCTGGGATTTACCGAAATACAAGCAGGCTCTTACTTATTTATGGATGCTTCATACGGTTCCATTGGCGATGAAACGCATCCGACACAAAACCAACAATTTGTTCCGGCGCTGAAGGTGCTGAGCACCGTTATTAGTATGCCCGCAGAAAACCGTGCAGTTATTGATGCAGGTATGAAAACGCTCTCTATTGATCTCGGTATGCCAGCCGTTGAGTCTCATCCTGATATTAGCTATCAATGTGGTGGTGATGAGCATGGCATTCTTCATTTCGATGACAACCCAGATCTAAAGATAGGCAGCACCCTTGTGTTGACCCCAAGCCACTGCGATACCACTTTAAATAACTTCGACTATTTGCATGTCATTAAACAAGGTGAAGTGATTGAACGCTGGCCGATTGCAGCTAGAGGTCGCTCAGACTAAAACGTAAAAAGGAGCCGACGGCTCCTTTTTTCTGGTGATATTTTCATTATGCTTCGAGAACGTCTTCGCCAGACATCTCAGAAATCAACAGTAGATCATCTTCATCAAGCTTCATGCCCAATACTGGCAATCCGTGCTGAACGACCCAGCAGAGGAAGAATACCAATACGCCTAACGCAACCAAACCTAGTGATAACATAGCCAAACCTCCTCCTTGATTATCAAAACAGTATCGATAACTTGAAGATGCGACTATTTGAGAGGGGTAAAGCAAAAGGCCTTTGAAAATACTGAGTTCTTATACGTTTTTCGATGCACCCTTAACGAGAAGTTCGTTAAGCCCTGTGTCTCTTTTTGCGTTCAGTTTATTCGTATTTACGCTGGGAGTTTACTCGTTTCTCTACACCTTTAAGTTATTGGGATACCCTTTCAATATAGTGATACCGTACAAATGTCGCAACTACATTTAGTGCCATATCGACATAAGATCACAAATTTTATGCTTCCATGCGCATAATTATCCATTAAAGCTCTTTTTCAGCTATGAACGATGCCAATTCTGCTTGTCCTTGCTTGCTATATCTAGGTAATCAAATACCTGACGCACGAAAGGAGCACCAACTTTTGAGCCACCATTACCATGTTCGATCACCACGGTTGCAACATACCTCGGATGATCACAAGGAGCAAAAGCGGTATACAAACCGTGGTCGAGTAGATCGTAACTCAACTCTTTGGAGTTATAGACCTGATCTTTCTTTAAGCCAAATACCTGCGCAGTCCCCGATTTACCACCACTACAATAGCTGGCGCCCTTAAATGCCCTACGCCCTGAACCTCGACTACCAGAATTAACCAAACGCATTGCGTTCATTGCAATATCCCAAGTCTGATTGCTCACCCCTTTTATCTGTCCTTCAGCTTGAATTGGGTTAGTTTTTTGTTCGCTAAAAGGCGCACTATGAGCAAGAGTCGCTTTTAATAAATGAGGAGCAATGACTTGGCCATGATTAACCAAGACGGAAGTCGCTTTAGCAATTTGCAAGGGAGTTGCTGTCCAGTAACCTTGTCCAATACCAATGGGCACAGTGTCACCTTTGTACCAAGGTTGACGGTAGCGAGACTCTTTCCATTCTCGAGTCGGCATGTTGGCTCGCGTCTCTTCAGGAATATCAATGCCGGTTAATCTGCCAAAACCAAACATATTCATCCAGTCAGAAATACGGTCAATGCCAAGCTCATAGGCGATATGATAGAAGAAAGAGTCCACCGACTCTTCAATCGCTAAGGTTACGTTTACTGGCCCATGCCCCCAGCGATTCCAGTCACGCCACACTTTACTCTTTCGAGTCGAACCCGGGATATGCCAAGCGCCATGATCATCGCGAACCGTATCTGGTGCAATGATATCTTCGCTAAGCCCCGCGACGGCCATAAATGGCTTAACTGTAGAAGCTGGTGGATAAACCCCCAACGTCGCACGATTAACCAAAGGATGGAATGGGTCATTAAGCAATTTGCTGTAGGCTTTGCTAGAAATTCCCTCAACAAACAGATTAGGGTCATAACTCGGACTAGAGACTATCGCAAGAACGCTGTTATCACGAGGATCTAGTACCACAGCGCTTCCCTCACGGTGATCTAGCTTATCAAAGACAAACTTCTGTAAATCAATATCAATATTTAGAACCAAATCCTGACCAGCCACTGGAGGAACATATTTGATCGTGCGGATAACACGACCGCGGCTATTTACCTCCACCTCTTGGTAGCCCTGCTGGCCATGCAATATGTGTTCGTAGTACTTTTCGATTCCTAGCTTGCCGATCGTTTTCGTGGCTCGGTAGTTCGCCAGCGCCCCACTTTCATCTAGCTGCCTAATATCACGGTCATTCATGTGGGCAACATAACCTAAAACATGCGTTAATATTTCACCGTATGGATAATCTCGCTTCATATCGACATCAATAGAAAAGCCCGGCAGTTCATATTGATGAACTGAAAATTTCGCGATCTCTTGTTCCGTGAGACCATTTTTGACCATAACAGGTTTAAAGCGTTTACCATGATGGCTTTTTATTTTTTCTAATTGAACATCAGAAAGCGAAACAAACCGCCCTAGCTTGTCCAAAGAGGCATTCAAATCCTCGACTTTTTCCGGAATCATTTGCAAAACATAAACAGGAAAATTATTGGCTAGGACTTTACCGTTGCGGTCATAGATCAATCCACGCGTCGGCGCGATAGGCAAAACTTGAATACGGTTGTCATTGGCTCGTGTTTTATAGTACTCGACTTGCTTTACTTCTAAACGGTAAAGGTTAGCGACCAGCACGCCAAGCAGAGCAATCATGGCGACAAAGGCAACAACCGCTCGATTGCGAAACAATTTTGCTTCTTGATCGTGATTTCTTATCGCTTTGCTTTGATGATGAAAATTCATAGGCAGAGATAAAGGCCAGCCCAAACGCCACCCTTTATTTTTTTACATTTAGTTACATTTGTCGCAGACGTTATCAATAACCGCATTCTGTTATGTGCGAGCAATGTAAACAATGTCAGGAAATATCCACACAATAACGAAAACCCCGAATGCTGCCATTCGGGGTTTACGTTGTTTCACTTTAAGTTAAGCGCCGATCACACCACCATCTTCACGTGTAATCGCCATGATAGTTGAACGTGGCTTACTATTACCACCAGCAGGGAAGTGAGAAGGTGCACCCTTTTCACCCGGGTGCTGAACTCCGACAAACATGGTTTTGTTATCCGCCGAGAAGGTAAGGCCTGTGATTTCGCACGCGACAGGACCAGTTAAGAAGCGACGCACTTCGCCCGTAATTGGATCACCACACAACATCTGGTTATTGCCTTGTCCAGCAAAGTCACCTTTGTTTGAGTAGTTACCATCGGTTTGAATCCACAAACGACCCGCCTTATCGAACCCAATACCATCAGGACTGTTGAACATATTGTCAGCATTGATATTTTCACTACCCGCGTACAAGTCACCTTTATGCACTTCTGGGTTACCTGCGATTAAGTACAGATCCCACTCAAAGCCATCGCTGGTGTGATCACCCTTTTTCGGCACCCAGCGAACAATCTGACCATAGTGGTTTTCTTTGCGTGGATTCGGACCACCGACTGGCTGGCCTTCTTTCACACCACGGTGCTTGTTGTTGGTAAGCGTACAAAATACGTGCTTGTTGTCTGGGTGAACAGCCACCCACTCAGGGCGATCCATTGTCGTAGCACCAACTTGTGTTGCTGCGCGGCGAGCAAAAATCATCACCTCAGCTTGGTCATTGAAGCCGTTCTCTTTGGTCAAACCATTTTTACCATGGGTCAGCTCTAGCCATTGGCCGTTTCCTTTAAGCTCTTTGTCGTCCATCTCGAACTTAGCTACGTACAGCGTGCCTTCTTCTAACAGATCGCGATTCGCTTTATCGTTACCTGGTTGGTACTTGTTCTTAGACACAAACTTGTACAGGTGTTCACCACGCTCATCATCTCCGAGGTAAACCACAACATGACCATTGTCGTTGACCAGTAACGCTGCGTTTTCGTGCTTAAAGCGACCTAGCGCTGTACGCTTAAGTGGTGTTGAGTCTGGATCATTAGGATCGATTTCAACTACCCAGCCAAAACGGTGCGGTTCATTTGGATGCTTAGCAACATCAAATCGCTCATCAGTATCGTGCCATTGATATTTGCTCTTAGCTGCTTTGACACCATAACGCTTATGATCACTTGAGACATCTGCGCTACCACTTGTACCAAAGTAACCATTAAAGTTTTCTTCACACGTCAGGTAAGTCCCCCAAGGGGTTTGACCGTTCGCACAGTTGTTAAATGTGCCAAGCGGCTTCATGCCCGATGGATCTAGCTTGGTCTTCATCAACTCATGACCTGCTGCCGGGCCAGTCAGCTTCATTTCAGTGTTAGCAGTGATACGACGGTTAAGCTTACCGTTTCTATCCAGCTTCCACTGTTCACCAGACTTAACGATTTCAAACACTGTGACACCGTGTGCCGCTTGGGCTTTAAGCACGTCGTCAGCAGTCATCGCCTTACCGCCGTGGTCAAACAACAAATCATAGTTGGTGTATTCGTTGTTGACCGCAATAACAGCACGATTTTCGCTGATTGGGTAGAAGCTCATGCCATCGGTGTTGTCACCAAACTGACGCAACTGAGCTTTGGAGTCTTGCTTACCACTTGGGTCAAACTCTGGTGCATCGGCGAATATTGGGTCACCCCAAGAAAGCAGTGGTGTGGCTTTATAACCTCTAGGCACGATAAACGCATCAGCAGTTGATGCTGGTACCGCTTCGAAATTAAGCAATCGGCTGTCAGTGCTTGCCGCTAATGCTTTGGTAATTGGGTTGAGTGAAAGAAAAGCACTGGCACTTACTGCTGCTGTTCCAGCCAAAAACCGACGACGAGATAAACGCGCGTCGATCATTTGGCTAAATTCAGAATCCTGATTGTCACACTTCTTGTTTGAAACCGGACGCATTGCTGACTCCTTGCTTAAGTAATAGTTATATAAATGCGAGGAAATCGTAGACGGGAAAGATGACACTTCAGTTAAGTTATTGTTTAGTATTAATTAATAAAAAACGACACTTAGCGACAAGTTACATTTCAAACTTATTAAACTGCGCCATAGTTCACTTTTAGCTAATAAGGTATGGCGTACATGCAAAAAAATGTGATCTAAAACCTAGATCTTTTCGATTTTGACGACTAAATTGAACCCTGTTCATGAGGAACTACGTTCACATACGCTCAATGAAGAGCTGCATTGTTTCTAAGTGAGGGATTATCATGAAGAAAATGAGAAGAGCACAATTGCATCGCGTTCGCATTCAATACTGGAAAGAGTCGAACAAAGACGCGAACAAATCGTCTTAATGTGCTAACACCCAACTAAGCTGGCTTAACCGCCAGCTTTTGCGTTTTTATAGCCTGAAAGCTGAATAGCGAATACACCTAATCCACTCCTTTCGTAAAACAAAGCATTCCACTACCATCAAATCATCAATACACTTTTTTTGAGCCTCTTTGGCAAATTCCCCCCTCTTCAATTGTGAAAACCAAATAAATGATCATGGGGAATGTATGTTTTATATGAAAAACCTGCCTTTATGGCAAAGAGCAACTCGTGCTGTAGCTGGTTTCGTGATGCTAGGATGTGGCTTAATCGGTTTCTCTGGACTACCAATAGGGTTCCTAATGGCAGGCGTTGGGATAATTACTGGCTTGACTGGTGTAGTTGGTTTTTGTCCAATGTGCTCGATAGCAGTTAAGAAGAGCAAATGAGGAACGAAATGAGGTTTGAAAAGTATAGCGCTTCAGCCTTTGAATTGGCTCGTTTAGGTGATGAAAATGCATTAAGAGACCTTTTAATTGAAGCACAACCAGATATTAGACGTTATGCCAAGCGCAACTGTTTCTCTGCGGATATTGATGATGCTGTTCAAGAAACACTGTGGGTATTATCTAAAAGGATAGGGACAGTAAAAATGCTTGCATCACTCCCTGCTTGGTTATTTACCATTGCAAAGAGAGAGTGTTATAGGATGGCACAGCGTTCAAAAGCAAACTCAATTGTTCACCATGCAGAAGACATTCATGAATACCAGGACGATATATTGCTTTCTAGCAAACCTGAACATGAACTTAGGTATGATTTAACAAGAGCAATTCATTCACTACCCGACCACTACAAGCACATCGTGTTGCTTAGGGATGTCGAAGGTATGGCTATAGAAGAAATTGCCCATAGGCTAGGTAAATCGCGAGATAGCGTAAAAGGGCAGCTTTATAGAGCAAGAATGTTGGTAAGAGAACATTTGATTTAATATCGAGGTTAGAAATGAAACCAACAACAATATTTGCTAGTCGGTCTTTAACCGAGCACTTCCTGCGTGGAGGTTCGGGAGTGCTACTTTTGTGGCTTGCCGTTGAGTTATCCGTTTCCAATCCGTTTGTATCTTTAGGATTAGGCATCACCTCATTATATCTATTCCGTGGTTGCCCTGTATGTTGGGTAATAGGGTTATTTGAGACAGTTTATCGAGGATATGCCAAACTCAGAAGTCGACTAGCTTAAGAAACCACTAGTTAGCTTATATAGACGAAGACCCCAGCAATTGGTGGTTTTCGTTAGCTAAATACAATGTTCTCTAGCCATCATTCTAGAAATAGCACCCCACTAGACAGTCACAAAACTTTACTTAACGGTAAAGTTAAAATACCCTAGCATCCATAAAAAATGAGAAGCGAATGACCAAATTCAATAACTCATACCAATAAAACAACGAATCAGGGACAGATATGAACAAACTCGCCCTTTCACTTGGCCTAACCTTAACACTTGCTCCAACACTATTTTTCGGCTGCCAACTTTCTCAAGCAAAGCCATCAGCTAACTCGACCGCTTACATGGTTCAATTACCTATTGAACGAAAAGCGACTAAGTTGATTGCGCTCGAAGGCGAATTCAAACCATCTAAGTACACCAAGATTCAAGCGGAAAACAGCGGAAAAATTGCCAATATCTACGTCCAAGATGGTGAATACGTTGAAAAAGGTCAGCCATTGCTAGATTTCGATGCCACCTTGGCAGCTCTCGCAGTCAAGACCGCCCAAAATGAGTATCAAATGGCAACCAGAAACATCATCGAGCTTACTCGTACCACCGGAGAGGATGACCCAAGGTTTGAAAGCGCTGTCAATGCAGTAGAAGCGACCAGAAGTAACTTACTGATCGCACAACAAGATCATGAGGCGACCACCATGTACGCCCCATTCTCAGGCACACTAGGCCAGTTCCATTTGAATGCAGGCAACTATGTCAATGAAGGTGAATTGATCACCGAACTGGTGGCAACGAACACGGTCGAATTGCACTTTACCGCTTCACCTCAAGTGCTGAACGTATTTCGTCAGGTGTTAAGCCACGACCCTGACAGTTTGCAGGCTTCAATTGTCAGTCCTGAAGGCAGCTATATTGATGGCAAATTGCGATATATTGATTCTAAGCTTGCCAACCAAGAGCTTAGTGCTTATGCGATCTTCGACAACCGAAACGGAGAACATTTAATTGGCTCAAAAACCGCTTTCTATTTAAATAGCCCACAACAAGAGCCTCAGTTATTTGTCCCGGTCACTGCCATCCACACTAACGACGGCACACCGACGCTGTTTGTATTGGATGATAAACGCGTGGTGAGGCCAAAGCAGGTGACAATCGCAAAAATCAAAGAGAGCTACACTGGTTATGTACCCATAAAATCAGGATTGGAACCCAACGACTTCGTGCTGACAACACCTGAAGCACCAGAGTTGGTCGGCAAGAAAATCGACCCAATGGTTAACCTTGTTAATCAGCTCAATGAGATACTCAATCGCCAATCTTGATGGTAAAAGCAGCAAACAAGTCGATAAAAGATGAAAAAACTCTCAATAAGCTATTTTAGTGATAGAAGGCATGATTATTTATGGTAGCTTTGCTTCTTTCCCCATCCTGTACGGATAAAGGTATGGATAAACGAAACCAGCGCAGCGAGAGAACCAAGTTCGGTATCATCTTAGCTGCCATTGAGTGCTACAAGGAAATGGGCGTACAAGGCGCCTCGTTAGAACTCATTGCAAAGAAGGCAAATTCGACCAAGCCCACTGTCTATTCTCATTTTGGATCTAAAGAGAACCTATACAAAGCGGTTGTCGGTTACATAATGGAAGAAGAAAAGCTCAATCATGCTTTACCTGATTTCAATCCGGCTATCGATATTCGCCAACAACTGATCGACATTTTTACCCTGCAGCTTGAACACATCATGCAGTGTGAAAAGCGCCGTCTACTTGTCGCTATTACCATTGAAGCTATGTGTCAGGGCAAATGTCACTTAAATGAAGTAGAAAGCATTAAAGCCTGCCCAATGGAGGCTTGGCTTGAAGAGGCAATTCGTCACGGCGCTTTACCGCAGCAAAACACAGCAGAACTGGCTACCAATCTTTGGGCATTGGTAAAAGGTAGAACTTTTTTCCCCGAGTTCCTGGGTATGGCAGCTAACGACTCAGCTGAGCGTCAGTCCAACTTAGAATCTGCGATAGACTTCTTTCTTGGCTGCCAAGGCATAAAATCAAAGACCCCAAACCAGTAATTGTTGAGTGCCCCCAATCGGAATGACTCTTTAAGATTGAGGATGGAATAATGTCAGGCGGCTCTTTGGGCTCTAAATCCCCAAGGACGTGCTGACGACCATTTCGGCAAACATGTCTTTGCCCCTTTCTTTGTTTCAACTGATTCGACACATTAATCCAAAGCATTATTTGACTTATTTGTCCTTATCTCACAGCATGACAAAGTTTGCATATTCACGACAGATGCATAGTGAGACTAAAAGTTAGTTCAAAAATATACCAATCATATGAAATGAAAAAGCCCCTAGTCGCGTCTAAAGGCTTGCATGTGGCGGTGAGCAGCCACATGAATTTAGGTTTAGTGAGTTGCTTTAGGATAAGCACTATTGCAATGGGCGGGATACCAGCATGAGAAAACGGGTAGGACACATAGGATCACCTGTGCTTTTAAACATGCATGAGTCAGAACAGAAAACAACAAAGGCCTGAATAGTCGGGCCTTTGTTGTCGTCATTGAAGCTCATCCTTGAGCAATTAACTTAATATACAAAAGTAACACTCATCAAATTGGATTAAACGCACCCCAACAGCGTTGCTTTTGCCCTGCCAGAGCTTGTTTTACTGGTCAATATATTTTTCTGGAAGCACTCTTACTTGAAGTACATTGTCGATATCAATGAGCTTAGCTGCCGCCAAAATATCTTCTTTTGTTGCTGCAGCTAATTCTTGCGCAGTGATCCCATCGGCTTCAATTATATCCGGGTAAGTTTGCGCTGTTGAAGTTAAGTCGAACCAATAACTATTGCTTTCTACCTGCT